>JAKAKL010000031.1 GCA_021824565.1 Bacteroidota bacterium
CGTGTGAGACATATGGTTTCTCGGAATCATAAATAATGTTCCGGTTATACTGTTCAGAAATCTTAGTGCATGTTGGTCTAAAATTTCTAAAACATATCGCATTTACATAAGCGATTAAGGCTGTTTGGAAAATTAGTCTTTTCATCATATACTAATTTAACACCTTATTTCGCTTATGTTTATATTCTTTGCGTAACTTCAGTTAATAATAAAGGGGAATTATTAAAAACAACCATTTATAACGAATTATCCAAAGTGGATAAAAACAATGAATTCATAAAATTATCAAATAAACTTAGTTTTGGTTTGGTTGATATTTATTTCCCTTCGATCAAGCATAGAGATAAATGGAATAAAAATGAAGACTTATTAGTTGCTCCAGTTAATCCAAAAGAAATAGAAGATGTACCGACAACTATTGCATATGATAAAAACGGAGAAGAAACCACCTTATCAACAAAGACTGAAACCGAGATTCCAGTACTAGTTGTTTCATTTAGTGAAAAAAGAGGAAATTATAATTTTATTCAAAAAATCCCTCAAAATAAATTAGCAAAAACAACTACTAATTATAATTTCAATATTCGGGGGATATATGTAAAGAAAAATTACGAAAGTTGGTTAGATGGTGCTATGGAAATATATGTAAAAGTAAAGATGAAAATAGGCGCAAATGGAACTTATGGAGGGTGGTCAGAAACCCAATTGGGGGATTTGAACGCTAATAGTGCTAAGTATTTTAATCCAGGTGTTAATTTAATTAGTTCACAAAGTGAAGATTATTATATTAAAATAGAAATCTGGGAAGATGACGGTTGGGGAAGTGGTAACGATGATTTTGTTGCTGACGAATATTATGATAATTATAGACTTGGGAATGGTGATACTGGTGCATGGGACGATTGGGCAGGTCCTACATCGGAATTCCAATATACCAGTCAAGGTTTATGGGGAAAGGATATCTCAACATATGATGGTGTTTTAGGGAGTGCAGATTATGATACTATGTGGTTAACAAAGAATTAATGAATCTTATGTTCCAAGATTTGAATTATTATTTGAAGAGATGCTTTGTATTTATAGGTTTTATTTTTGTTAATACAAATAATATTTATGCTCAATTAAATAACGTTGAAATAAACGGTTTAGTTAAAGACAGCAAAACAAATGAAATAATAAGCGGAGCCATAATTCTAGCCGGAGTAAGTGGTGTTGCACTCACCGATTCCTCCGGCTATTATAGCTTTTTATTAAAACCCGGTAAATATAAAATTGAATGTAAATATTTAGGTTATGAAAATTCAATTAAGAAAATAATTTTAAATAAAACTGACAGTAAAATAAATTTATTTTTCTATTTAGTTTCGAAACCCATCGTGATAAACAAGGTTACTGTTACCGGCAATAGGTATAAGGAATTGGAACAATTTAAAACTTATGAACTACAAGCGGGAGATTTAAAAAATATTCCAGTCTGTCTTGAATCTGATGCTTTAAGGGCAGTTCAAGCGCTGCCGGGTGTTACGGCACTTCACGATTTATCTTCTTTAATTTATTTAAGAGGGGGAAATTTTGATGAAACTTTAATTTCCCTGGATAATGTGCCCGTTTATAACTCATATCATTTAGGCGGCATTTTCGGTTCGTTTAATCCAGATATTGTTTATAAAGAAATACTTTATCCTTCCAATTACCCTGTGAACTTTCATGGTGTTTTATCGGGGATCCTGGATATAAAAACCAAAAACGGTAATAACGAAAAACTAAAAGGTACCGGTTCGGTAAGCCTGGTTTCTTCTAGATTATTTTTAGAAGGACCTTTAGCAAAGGGTAATTTTGTATTTTCTGCACGTAGAACTTATCCCGATTTGCTTTTGAACTTATTATTTAAAAATACTTTTCCATATTATTTTTATGATTTTTTCGGTAAATATTTAATCCTGTTAGATGATAAAAACTTATTCTCTATTTCAGGCTTTTATTCCAAAGATATTTACAGATTGTTTGTAGATGAGAATGCGCTTGTTATTGATAAGCAAAAGGATTTAAACTGGGGCAACAAAATTGCAAAAATTTCCTATAATCATTTTTTCAGCGATGCAATACTAAAATTAGACCTTTCTTATTCAAACTCGTTTTTTGTTGCTGATGCGAAAGGTTTTTCATTTAGAAATACATATTATTATTCACAGGGAGATTCACTTGATGCTCTAGAGCATATTTATATAAATAATAATATCAGCGATTTTTCTTTTAAATCAGAATTTGATATAAATTTTACAGGCCAGGAACTATGCCTGGGATTAGAGTATAGAGATTTATCAACTTCATATAAGTGGGATCTTAAAGAACGTGAAATATCAAATTTGATTAATGGAAATTTCGAAGGTATCTTTTTTGATTTTGCTCCCAATATTTATTCAGCCAAAGATAATTCGCCGGTAATCTCGGCTTATTCATCGGATAAAATACAGCTATCGCCTTCATTTAACCTAACCCCGGGCTTTAGAGCTATATATATAAAGAAAACGGATAGAGTATTTAACTCGGCATATATCCTTATTAATTATAATTTTAATGAGAATATAAAATTGACCGCAGGCTATGGTAGATATTATGAATACTTTTTTACAAGAAAGGAGTTAACTAATCAAACTTATTATTCTCCTTTTGCAATGTATTTTATTTCAGATAATCAATCACCAATGCCTACCTCGGATCATTTTAGCCTAGGACTAAAAATAAGGGATCTTTTACCATCGATTAAATTAGAAGCGGAAGGCTATTTCAAGAAAAGAGATAATATTTATACATCTGATGAACTGACACAAAGTTCTTCATTTGCAAACGGATATGCGGCAGGGATTGACGTATTATTAAAAAAAGAAACAGGCAACATTACAGGCTGGCTGTCTTATTCTTATTCAAGGTCTGTTATGTTCGGTACTGATTATAAATACTTTGCTAATTTTGACAGGACACATAATGTTAAAGTTTTGTTGAATTATAATTTGTCGGAAACTTGGGATATAAATGCCTTTTGGTTTTACTCCACCGGATTGCCTTTAACCCCCGCTGTAGGTAAATATATAAGTGGTTCATATTACGGTTCTTTTGGCAGAACTTTTGAAATTGCATACGGTAGAAAAAACTCCTTAAGATATGAAAATTATAACAGGCTTGATATTGGAATAGTCGGTAATTTTATGTGGAGTAAAATAATTGTAAAACCTTTTTTGCAAATAATGAATGTATATATGAGTAAAAATCCTTTTAACTATAAACCAACCCCAAATGATTCAAGTATTGAAGAAGGTTCCGAGAGAGGCTCATTTATTGTCCCAACAATTGGCTTAACTATTGAATTTTAAAAATGAAAATAAAATCACTTATATATTTATCAATTTGCTTTATGTTTTCTTTGGAATCATGCGAAAATTTAAATGATCCCGGGAAGATTAAATTTAAAAATAGTGTCTTATTTAATTTAACTACAGGCAATTCCAAACAGAAAATATATATATACAATACATATCCGGTAAATTATTCTTTTGAAGATCCGCCTCCCTTTATAAATTATGATAAATTTATTGCTGAAAACGCTAAGATTAAGATAATTAATGAGAATAGTGAGTACAGTAATTTTGAACTTGTCCAGGAAGACACCATTTTTACAAAAAGATATTATACAAATGCAAGTGAATTAATAATTAGACCAAATCAAAAATATTCTATCGAAGTTGAATCGAACGGGCAGGTAATAAGAGGAAGCACAATTACAATCGGTAGTTTTGAAATATTGAGTGTTGAAAAAGTTGCCGGTAGCAGCTATAATATCTCATGGGATAAATGCCCCGGAACAATGTTTTATCAGCTAAATATAATTTATTTTTTTAAGGACTCCATAATATACGGGGGAACTAGGATCCTGGCTACTCTTAGTCGAAATGATAACTATATTATAACTACCGATACTTTATTTAATGTGAATTATTTATCTAAAATAGTTAGCATAGACAGTAAATCCGATTCTATGTACATTACCGTTGGAGCGTATGATTTAAATACGTATAAATATTTTTTTGAAGGTATAGACAAATTAAATATAGAAAATGCATATGGATACATAGGTTCATCAACTGTAAAATCAGTTAAGATTATATTTAAAAAATAAAAACAGGGAATCCCTGATTGACAAATAGGACCTAATTACTTAAGTTCTTCATGCAGGTAAGAGTAATAAATAATTTACAAAGGGGTTATTGTTGTAATGATTATTTCTAAAATTGGAACCGCAGCAAACAACACAGCTTTTATAAAGCCGTCATACATTACCAACCTTCCGTATAAGCCATATAAAAATGCAGAGGTATTATTGTTGAAATATCTAAGGATGGTTATATCTTCTTTAATAATAACAAAGATGATGCAGTATGGGAAAAAACATTTTTAACCGGCATGTAAGAGGCTGCGGTAAGTTAAAAAATGGCTTAAATAGGGATGCAAAAGGTTAAAGCCATTATAAAGCTAATTTTAATATGGATGCAGCGGTTTGCAGCATATTAAAAAATATTTTTGACCGGCTTGTAAGAGGCAGCGGCAAAGTATAAAACATTTTTTGCAGTTATACAAAGGATTGCAGTCCAAGTAAAAAAGTTTTATAGGATGTGTAATCCATTTTCATTCATATAAAATATTAGGAGGCTTAAAATGATATCATTCCATCTTAATAATCCGTTCATTGCCGAAAGGATAAGCAATGATAATTTTAATAAATATTCGTCAACACATATTGAAAGATTGACTGCAGGTATTCCCGTACCGGCAGATACGCTTTACGGCGTGGCTGTCTCTACAATCTTTAACACCATGATCACTGATACGCAAGCTTGCTACAACACATGGAAATCGACAGTTGATATAAAGGCTGCGGAAACATCTCAGAAGGAAGGCAGAACAATAAGCGTTGATGATTCAATTTCCGAGATGAAGGCATTTATATCCCGCAAGGAAGGTGTAATAGCCGATAAATATCCTAACGGCTCGCCTGTTTACGAGGAATTTTTCCCTCACGGAAAAACAGAGTACACAACAGCGACAAAGAAAAGTGCCGATACGCTTTTTAAGCGCTTCAACACTGCACTCGAAAACCATAAGAGTGATTTTGACCCTGCGGCACTAACGGAAGCCAATGAAAAATACAATAATTATTTAGCGCTCAGGAAGGCGCAGCTTCAGTCTATGGGCAAGGTAAAGGAAGGTATGACGGATTCCGATGAAAAGCGTTACAAGCTTGGCGTGCAGTTATATAAAAATTTATTAACGCTTCTGCTTATATATGCGGAGGAGCCTGATAAGGCGGCAAACTTTTTTGATGAATCCATACTAAAGAAAAAAGCAAATATAGATGAGCCGCCGGCGCCGGCGCAGAATTGAAGTAACATATAAAAACGCTTATGGCGTAAAATATTTTTACGCTGGGGGAATGGCTGTGCCGTTAGTAAGAGCCATTAACATTACTGGTGCAGTACCATGGAGCGAAGCTGTTAGCAAGGTGCAGTAAAAAGTAGGTAGTAAAAAGTAAGTAATACATAGTATAGATTGCAGAATAGATTTCCGAAGGAATGACAAAGCTATAATTTGTTTATTAAGTTTTAATTCGGGATCGAGATTTAGCTATCGTTGTAGCCAATACTTTTGATTTGACAATATAGAAAAGAGTATTATTTAATAATGAGATGGAAGGCTAAAAACCATAATGCTTCTTAGAAAAAGTTATAGTCCCCTAAAAATTCTGGTAGTTTGCTTTTTCAGCTGTCTAAATTTTCTATAATCTCTTTGGACAAAGTCGTGAGACAACCGATTTATTTAGTTATAATTATATTTTTGAAGATAGATATATCAAAATTTCTGATAGGATTAAAAAGGAATTAGGCACATCAAAAAATTATTTAAGAAATTCTTATTACAATATACATAAAGATTCTAGGTGGGATTCCTCCTATTATCCTAGAAGCGTTTTAGCAATTTACAAAAGCGATAGCCATAGCAAAATTATAATATTAGAAGATGACGGTAATCATTTTGATAACGGAAAAGATGATGGTATCTATTCAAATTATCTCCTGACGGATTTAAATGAATTTAAGACTGATGATTATGAAATTAATGTTTGCTGTTTAGATTCATTAGGGATTAATTATTCAATACTTACATATCCGCTTAATTATATACCTAAACCACCTATTATCATTTCTCCTACATATAATCAGGATGTAACAACCACGACTCCTTCGATTGCATTGTCAATTGATCAAAATGTCGATGGCTGTCAAATTATTCTTTTAGAAAAGACGCCGGTTATAGGACAAAAACTTGAGGGAATAATTTGGAAAAAGAATTATGCGAATCTAAATAATTCGATTTTAATTGACACAATTCCAATACCGCTTGCTAATCACAAGATTTATTATATAATATTTTGGTCTTATGTTAATACAAAGATGATAAACGGGAGCTGGCAAAAATCTGCCTATTCTATGGAATGGACAATTTTTACTATTGATACGACCAAGAAAACCGCCTCTTCTTTAGAGCTTTTTCAGAATTATCCAAATCCATTTAATAATGAAACGATTATATCTTGGTCACAGCAAAATGGAGGGCACATTACTATTGCTATTTATGATCTAATAGGAAGGGAGGTTAAGAAAATAGTTGACGATAAAATATCTGCTGGTAATCATTTTAGTATGTGGAATGGAACAAATGATGCAGGACAAACAGTTGCATCAGGCGTATATTTTTTATATGCCAAGACTCCCAAAACAAAGAATGTTATAAAGATGATTTTTTTAAGATAATAACGAGCGATGAGAAATCATCTCAACTCATATAAACAAAAAAATATATTAAATAAGGAGGATTTATGAAACATATAATTCTTTTCATTTTATTGGTATCGTATTTTAATGCTTTTCACTATGCACAAACACAGTCTATTTTAGAAGAACTTTCCCAAAAGTCGGACCTAATTATTACAGGGAATGTTACAAAAGTTATCAGTCGGTGGGATGCGAATAAGGCGAGAATTTGGACTTATATAACAATTGTGCCAACTGAATATTTGAAGGGTACCAAGAGTACGAATGAAATTACCATCAAAATTATAGGCGGAAAAGTTGGTGATATTACAATGGACGTATCTGGTGTACCTAAGTTTAATTCTAATGAGCAAACATTTTTATTCTTGAAAAAACGTCCTGATGGGAATTACACAGTTTTTGATTGGCATAATGGCAAATATACTCTTACAAATGACTACTGGATGAATAAAGAAACAAGATTCCCCAAAATGTTTTTTATTCAGAGGATAAAAAGTTTAAATAAATCCAAATAAATTTTAATTGTGATCTCTTCAAAGTCAAGTTATGAATTCTGGAGGAAATATGAAAAATATAAGTATAAAATATATTTTGATAATATTCGTTTATTTAAGTTTCTTAAATAAACCGGTATTAGGATTTGAATACACGGGTCGTAGATGGCCAAGTAATGGAATGCCGACTTTTTATGTTAACCAAGCTGGAACCCCTGATTGTTCCAATGAATTTGAAGCAATCCAAAACTCAATTAATACTTGGAATGATGTTACGACTGCTTATAATCGATTCACTTATAGTGGTACGACTGCAAATAATAATTATGCTACTTATGACGGAACTAATCTAATAATGTGGGTTGAAAGTAATTGGACTGATATGTTTTCAAGTAATGATATTGGAGTTACAGTTACGTGGTATGGCTCTGGAACCATATATGAAACAGATATTTCTCTTAATGGGGAATATGATACTTGGTCGGATAACGGGTCGGCAGGAAAAATGGATGTGCAGGATATTGTTACACATGAATTGGGGCATAGTGTTGGTCTTGCGGATTTATATGGAGGTAGTGATGTTGATAAAACTATGTATGGTTATTCAGATAATGGAGAGACAAAGAAAAGAAGCCTCGAAACGGATGATGAAAATGGTACGCGTTATATTTATTTTAACCCTCAAACATCTGGAAGTCTTTCTGAAAATCAAGTTTGGTTAGATAATTTAGATAATATAACCGTGACTTTAAGTGGTGATTTATCAATACCTTCAGGTTACTCGTGTCTGATTAGTTCAAATTACACGGCAAATTTAAATGGTCATTCAATTATCTTAACTGGCGGTACAATCAACGTAGAAGTCGGTGCAACAATAAGCGGCTTAGCGGCTTATTTAAAAGACGGTACAACAATAAAAGGTTACTGTAGCTCAATACAATCCGCTGTTGATAATTCATCCTCAGGTCAAACGATAGAACTGTTAGCAACAACTTACAACATTACTGTAAATATTACAGACTTAGACAACAGAATAATTAAAGGCCAGGGTACGGGAACGGTTATAAATGGAGACATAAACTTGACGTATTCAAGTTATATTTATATTCAAGACTTAAAACTCGGGGAATTTTATAGAATTAGTGCAACTAATAGCTACCCAATAATATCAAATTTAAATACGGATAATGATGATGCCACTAGTATATCGTTATATGGTTATGGTGGTGCAGATATAGATAGCTGGTCCTCTAACGGCTTCGATACTATTGATCCTGATCTTCTAATTAATGCATCAAGTGGAACGACCATGCAAAACAGCGATATAACAGGGCAAGAAACAGCAGCTTACGTTAGCAATGGTGCAAGCTTTCATTCAGACAATAATTACTACTGTTCAAATGGTATGGATATATGGGTACAAAGCGGAATGGCACATGCAGTAGATAATACATTTAGCCGAGACCCATCGAGCAGTAATTATGGCTATGTAGTTTATGGCGGTACGTCATCAATTTGCGAAGGTGGAATGCCGAAAAGAAATATACTTGCATCAAATATAAAAAATTATATGAGCGATCCTGCATACAGCGATTATACTTTTGCAGACAGCCTGCTGCTCGAATTAATTGTAAAAGTTAATAATGAGGCACGAACGAATAAAAATACGGATTTAACAAAATACAAAAGTGAGTATGACAATGTTATAAATAAATTTAAAAATGTACTTGTTAATTATCCCGAATCTGATTTAGCAAAATATATTTTATCAAAGATTGCGGGTTCCTATATCCGTATAAAGGACTTTGAAGGCTTGAGAAATTATATTGGAGAAATTACCAAAGACAAAAAATACGGCACGATAAAACAATATGCCGATAGACAAATGGTGAGTTGCTATACTTCGATAAAAGATTATGAAAAAGCAATAGGTGCGGCAAACGAAGTAATGACACTAAATAATTTGGATACTGAATTAACAGATGAATTACTATATGAAAAGGGAATCATTTATGAATACATTCTGAATAATAACCAGAAAGCAGAAGAATGTTTTTCTTCAATTGTTAAAAATAATGTTAGCTATGACATGATAAATTTGGCTTCTTATCAATTAAAGAATATGGGACTTGCAATAGGTAAGAAAATATCAGCTTCATCAACTTCAGCAAAAGGCAAAGTAGAATTATCAAACTATCCCAATCCATTCAATCCAACAACAACAATATCGTACACGCTAAAAGAAAGAGATCATATTACTCTAATTGTGTTTGATATTTTGGGTAAAGAAGTAACAAGGCTTGTAGACGGTATACAAACAGAAGGAGAGCATTCAATAAACTTTGACGGCAGCAGTCTGCCAAGCGGTATATACATATACAGACTTACGGGTACAAATTTTAATATAAGCAAGAAAATGTTATTGATTAAATGAGCAATGCGAGTTTAATCAATAATCCCGATTCGATCGGGGCTGCTGCTAAAATGATAATACAAACCTTCGAGGTCGCTGTTTTAGACCTCGAAGGTTGCAATGAAACGTAAACAAAATAATTAAGTAACCTCGAGGGTCTGAAGCCAGTGACCTTGGAGGTTGTGGATGTTACATAAATAATAAATTCATTCACAAACATAAAAGGGCACTACCATGTTAAAGTACATTTCCGAAACCAGCGACCGTCTTAGCAAGTTAAAAGACGGGATAGTAAAGAACCCGGGAACCTGGACGAACCAGGCTGTAACACCGGAGAGTATACAAACCCAAATAGACGGGCTGAACAGTATAGGTAAAGCGGTGGAAGATTTGCAGAGCCAGGCATCCTCCAAGCTTGCCGAAGCGCGTGCGCTGCAGAAAGCCGCCGACAAGGAAGCCGCCAGCATAGAGAACCTAGCAATAGGACTGGAGAAAGGCGACCCTGCCAAGCTTAACGAATACGGCATAAAGCTTAAGAAAGCCCCCGCAAAAAAGACGGTGCCGGTAGATGTACTGCAAGTAACTCTTCAAGACGATACGGACGGAGAAGGATTTATAGTTACGGCAAGCTATGATGCATCTGCCGACATGTACGAATGGGAAAAAGGTAAGGCGGATGACCCAACCAAAACGGATGTAATCCCGGAATTAAAGTTTTTTAAGGCAACGAAGAAGACAACTTATGTAGATGATGATGTAGTAAAAGGAGTAAGATATTTTTATAGAGTAAGAGCTACAAACACCGCCGGTGCAGGTCCGTGGAGCGAGGCGGTTAGCAGGGTGCAGTAGGGAGGATTAAAATAAAAATTGAATTCAAATATTGAACATTATTATAAGGAAATAGAAATGAAATTATTAGTAGTTTTTTTAAGCGGCTTAAATTTCTTTTTTCTGTCTTGCAATAATTCAATTACCAATGATCAAGAGAAAAAACCACTGTTGAAAACCGTATGGAATTTAAAATCATTTGAAAATAATGTTGGGATTACAGTACCGGCACAAGATCAAGTATACAATATAAAATTTTTAGAAGACGGGACGTTTTCCGGAAAGAGTGATTGCAATGAGATCAACGGTCATTTTACAGTTGATTCATTAAATTCCTTAAATATCGAAAACATAGTTACTACTAAGGTATACTGTGGTAAAGAATCTCTTGATGAAGAGTATTATAACGCTATTCATGATGCAAGATCATATGAAATCAATAAAAATGAACTATATATTCAGTACGGAAATAATTCTAAATTATATTTTAAAGCAGAATGATATCATTGTTATTAATTACAAATAAAGGAGGAAAAAAATTATGAAACGAAAATCATTTAGGCTAGTTATTGTTATGGTGATTTTCTATTATTTTTCATGTGTTTATGCACAAATAAGTCAGGGAGGAAAACCATACTCTTTTACTCATCAATTGTCATCCTCCATAGCAATTAAAGAAATGCCATCTGTTGATGTTACAACTCTACTTCATGAAGATTCAGTTGCATCTAAAGATGCACCCTATCGTTTTGGATATAGCTTTAATGTATCATACAACTTATTAAATTCAGGTACCTGGGTGAAATTAAATGATGGAAGCAAATTATGGCGTTTAAAAATATTTTCACAAGGAGCATACTCTATAAATTTAATTTATGACAAGTTCTGGCTGCCAGAAGGTGCAAGGTTCTTCATTTATAATAACGATAGAAATATGATAATTGGAGCTTACACGTCCCGTAATAACAAACCGAATGGAAAATTCGCAACAGAATTAGTAAAAGGTGAACAAATTATTCTAGAATATTATGAGCCTAAAGATGTCAACCTACCTGGTGAAATTAATATTTCTAAAGTTATTCATGCTTACAGAAATTTTTTCAATTATAATAATAAAAGTGGATTAAATAAGATAAACGGTTTTGGTGATGCTGGATCTTGCAATAATAATGTATATTGTACGAAAGCAGAACCGTGGGTAAATGAAGTACATTCAGTTGCGAAGATAATATTAGGAAACTATGCCGGATCGGGTTCATTAATAAATAATGTAAAAAGTAACTACGCCCCTTATTTTTTGACAGCAAACCATGTTTATGAGGATAATACAGATGTAAGTACTTGGGTCTTCTATTTTAATTATGAAAGCAGTACATGTGATAATCCGGCAACCGAACCTATGGCTCAAACGATATCAGGGGCTACGTTTAAGGCAAACAATTCAGCTTCCGACTTTGCTCTTTTAATGCTTAGTGAAACACCTCCCCTTAGTTATAATGTATATTATAATGGATGGTCAAACATCAATACAGCACCTTCAAGCACAGTTTGCATTCATCACCCTTCAGGTGATATAAAGAAGATTTCATATGACGACGATGCAGCAGCTTCATCTACTTGGTCAGGAACTCCGGCAAATTCACATTGGCAAGTTGTTTGGGACGACGGTACAACAGAACCTGGATCATCTGGTGCCCCGTTAATAAATCCAGATCATAGAGTTGTTGGACAGCTTCATGGAGGACTTGCTTCATGTACAAATCCCAATGGTGCGGATTATTTTGGAAAATTTTCTATGTCATGGAATTACGGGGGGAGTTCATCAGCTCAACTTAAAGATTGGCTAGATCCTGATAACACTGGAGCGACAGTTCTTAATGGTATGGAAGATGGTATGCTTGCAGCTGGTGAATTACCTGCTAGCGCAACTTGGTCTGGTACACATAATGTTGTAGGGAATATTATCGTTCCTTATGGCATTGCTTTAACAATAGAATCAGGTTCAGTTATTAATTTTAGTTCTGGAACAAGCCTAATTGTTGAAGGGACATTATATGCGGACGGCGCTACCTTTACAAGCTCCAATTCTTGGAAAGGAATAAAGCTCTATGATTCATATAATTCGTCTATACAAAATTGTACTATCGAAAATTTTGGACCCGGTTACGGCTCAGATGGAATTTATATAGAAGGGGGCTGGTGGCCTTTGATAGAACATAATACAATAGACGGAATTTATAACGGTATTAAATTGTATGGTACAAACGCGACAATAAGAAATAACACAATTTCATTTTGTTCAAACGGAAACGGTATTACTGTTGAGGGCGGTTCTTCAGCAATAATTTCAGGCAATACAATCAATAATAATTATTATCATGGCATATCCGTTTATTCCAACAGTACAGGCTACGTTGAAGTTTATGAGAATTACTTGAGAAACAACGGTTATATTACGCATCAATATACCGGCATTAGGACGTATAACTCTGCAATAACCGCATATAAAAACAAAGTATCAAACAGTATGTTTGGATATTTTGCACAGCATTATTCCGATATGGACTTTGGAAGCGATTATGGACCGGATATATTTGAAGATAACAATCTTGCAGACGGCTGTTCATATGGATTGGTAGCGGACGATAACAGTACAATCATTGCGGGTCAATATTGGGGAGGTTATTTAGCAGACCATAATAGCATAAGAAACATTACGAATTATTTGTTATCTGCAGGGAATACTTCAACTATATATGCGCAAAACGATTGGCTTGGAAGTTATCCGCCGAATGAAGCGAAATTAAATAATGATGCTAGCTCTTATGTATATTGGGAACCATATCTTGGTAGTGATCCACTGCCTCCGTTAAAAATAGGAAGCCCAAGTTTTAATGAAAATGAATTGGCAATGATAAATGCAAGAAGCCTAACTAAAAAAGGCAGCTACGCTGAAGCAAAACAAATATTAAAAGATCTAATAGATAAAAAGAGTATAAATAGAGCGGTAAATCCTCTATTAAGATTATATTATAAATCAAAAGATCCCGAAATAAAAACATATCTTGAAAATTTAATATCGAAAGTAAAAGATAGAGATGCAAGCAATATATATAAAGGTGCTTTAGTTAGTATTTATTATGAGGATAAGGAATATGATAAAGCATTAAAACTAATAGATGAGCAAATATCATCCGGTAAAGAAAAAGCTATTATTGACAAATATTTAGTGTATGCATTAGGCATAAGGGATAATAATAGTGCTTTAAAAATACTCGATGATATAAATGGTAAACTTGGAAAAGCAACGTCAGATGAACTTTATACACTTCTGCTTCCGGATGAACTAAATAATAAGTCTGTTAAACAAATTGTAATAAGTACAAAGCAGAACGACATCGGAGATAAAGTGCAATATACATTATCCAATTATCCCAATCCCTTCAATCCCACAACGTTGATAGCTTATAATTTAAAAGAACGTGGTCAAATTAAATTAATCGTATATGATATTTTAGGTAAAGAAGTAGCTAAACTTGTAGACGGTATTCAAACAGAAGGAGAACACAGAATAAACTTTGACGGCAGCAGTCTGCCGAGCGGTATATACGTTTACAGATTGACGGGTACTAATTTTAGTATAAGCAAGAAAATGTTATTGATTAAATAGCAATGCGAGTTTAATCAATAATCCCGATTCGATCGGGGCTGCTGCTAAAATGATAATACAAACCTTCGATGCCGCTGTTTTAGACCTCGAAGGTTGCAATGAAACGTAAACAAAATAATTAAGTAACCTCGAAGGTCTGAAGCCGGTGACCTTCGAGGTTACTACCAGCTAATATGTTTATTAAAGAATTAGTCTTTTACTTTTCCGCTCAAATCAGCTTTATCAAATTCTTTGCTTGCCGGCAGATTCAAATTTATTTTGCGGATATATTCAATTTCAATTTTAACATTATTAGCTGTCAAATTTAAAACATGTCCGCCTTCTTTTTTATCTATGGTTAAGAAATGAAAATGATAGCCCGGAACATTTACTCCGCCCATATAAGCAGGGTACTTAAATCCGACCATCGTTCCTTTAACATTTTGAAACTTAAAAACCGATTGATTTTTCAGAACATCCGCAAGATTCGAATAACTTTTTGTCTGCTTCGGTTCACTCCTGGTTTCCATATAGCTGAATTCACCATTAACCTTTACTGCATAAATTAAATTCTTAGACGGCAGATTTGCATCAATAAAATCAGTTAGACTTTTGTAGCTTAATGTATCCTTAGACCGAATTGTTTTATCGGTCTTAAAGAAAGTGACGGTAACAAAAGGAGTCTTTACATCAGGCCCGGGAATAACCGCTTTGCCCTCGTTATTAACCCTGTATGTAATTCCGTGCAGAACTATCATCTCGCCGTCAACCCCGTTAAAGGTGCCCAGACCGAAGTTTCCGTATTTGCTTATTTCACCCACTTTAAAATTATCGTTCATTACTCCGTTCATTAAAGCTATTATGGGCGCCGATTGGAAAACTGTTTTTTCGTTTTTGCTTTGCGAAAAAGCAGCAGAAGGCATAAATAGCAAAAGTATTAAAATGCAGCCGAATGCTTTTCGTTTTATTTCAATCATAGTAAGTTCCATCCTTCGAATAGTTCGATATGCCGGTTAGAGAAAATTATTGGTTCGATAGTTCGGAAGTGCAGTATGCGCACTTGGCAGCCTTAGCCGGAACCTGCGATAAACAAAAAGGACATTCTTTGGTTG
Organism: Bacteroidota bacterium; assembly: GCA_021824565.1. Taxonomy (GTDB): domain Bacteria; phylum Bacteroidota; class Ignavibacteria; order Ignavibacteriales; family Ignavibacteriaceae; genus FEN-1297. Next base: position 15,381 of record JAKAKL010000031.1, read on the forward strand.
CAGGTACGGCAGCAGGGGCAGGAACATCTTTTCTCTTTAGCCGCTGAAATCCTTTTATAACTATGAAAATTGAGAATGCAACAATTACAAAGCTGATTACATTATTAACGAACAAGCCGTAATTTATGGTTACCGCTCCGGCCGACTCGGCATCTTTAAGAGTTGCATACGGCCCGGCATCCTTTAAGCCGTGCTTTAACACTACAAACAAGTTTGTAAAGTCCACATTACCCAGAACAAGGCCGAACGGCGGCATAATTATATCGCTTACCAGGGATTTAACAATTGTACCGAATGCCGCACCGATGATTATACCGACGGCCATATCCAGTACATTTCCCTTAAGTGCAAATTCTTTAAATTCTCTGAACATAACCTTTACTCCTGTTTTAGTACTCATAGTTATTTTAAAAATTATCTATCCCGGTCTCCAATTACGGCTTTGCTAAGCCGGATCCGGTTAGAAAAATACCGGCACTAATTTGAAATGAACCGAATTATTTGTTCTTAACCCGTAATTTTTTCACCTTTTTCTGCCTGAAATATTTCCTCCAGGCAGATCATTTGGCTTTCCAGGTACAGGCTATATTTTACGGAAAAATGTAAGCCGTTATAAAATAAACAATTAAAAATAAATAAGCCACTTGGCATGGTTTTATGTATGCTTATAAGGTGTCCAGACAAACACTTTTGGGCAGAAGAAGAAAAGATTCACGAATAAATTAAGGAGTAAGAAAATGTTTAAGAAAAGATTGTTCTCGGGAATATTGCCGGCTTTATTGTTTGCCGTAACGTTAATTTTGCTGGCGGGATGCCAAAGCTCGCCGACCGGACCGAACACACCTCAATCTTCATCGGATCAGCAAGCTATGTTAAAAGCAGTAGATTCCGATTCGGCAATTGCTTCATTTGAGCCGAACTATAACGAAGACCAGGCAATGAACATATTGGGAAAAACTGCCACTGCAATCTATCCGCTTAAAGTAGGACAAAAGATGCGCATGGTATCCAGAAACTTTACCTACACTATGTCCGGCGATACCGCTTACGGAACTTTATCCAACACATTTGAAGGCGTGCTTTATATTGTCGCATCGTACGACTCCACAAGCCGCCAAAAGGATACGGTTATACAAAAGCCGTTTACTACCGTTATTACAAGGAATATAATTTTCGTCCGGACGGGAGATACCACTCTTCCTCAATTAAAGTGGAGGATTGCAGCCATCTCTTTGCCGGAAGGCGGCACTTTAAATTCAAATGTAGTAATAACAAAGGTTACGGTTTTCTTAAGCAGCGGCGATACTCTTGTAGTAACCGATCCAAACAGCTATTACTTATCCAGAGGACTAGGCTGGTGGAGAGCCATTCCGCATATTGACAGAAATAAGCCCGTAACGGTTCAAGTCGAAATTTCAAGCGCATATGCGGATACTGATTTTGTAACCTTAACTAACGGCGGCGATCTGAAAGGCATGCACAGGGAAAAAATGAAGTTCGATTTAATATCCTCAACGCCTAACGGAAACGGATACGATAAGGTTTATCAGCAAACCTTTATTACGCACCAATGGCCGGGTTATTTCCACGCAGTTATAAACGCATTCCCCAAACAGGTAATTACCGATGATTCAACACCCGTAGAAAGTAACTCCTGGGGAATACCGTATTTTGTTAAATGGTAAACAGTGCTATGCTAGAAAAAAAGGATAGGATTAATAAATAGTCTGGAAATTCTCCCTGCGTGCTTCGGCAGGGAGAATTTTATTTGTAATAATACATATATTAAAATAGGAGCGGCGGCTTCAGCACCATAATTTAGATTGAATATTAACGGGGTCGATATTATGTTAAGCAAAATGAAAAATATATTTATATACGGCATCATTATTTTTATTACCGGCATAGCGTTGTTTAACGGATGCGACAGCCCCGCTCCTACTCAATTAGTCCAGGATAACAGTACAGATCAGAATCCGGTGCAGGTAGAGGTAATTGCAAAAGATACAGGCGATGCTTATTACACTAACGGCTTCGATACTAGCGGCGTTGCAGGCAGCCTTACAGGCTATACGAATTTTATAAACGTGAGCGGGACAAAAGTTACAAGGAACTCAATAACTATTAACAGCTCGTTCGCTCAGGCAATCTTCTTCGATAAATCTTCTCCAGTGCACGAACAAGGCGGAAAGCTGATAGGATACCACACTATGACGCCGGGGGTGATACGGTTTAATAACATACGCGCCGGAATGATACCGTATCATGTAGTGTTCAACAGCAGAGGTATAAGGATTGATTCCATACTTGGCTTGCAGTACGCCCTCAGCAGCGGTCCGGGCAAAGTTTTAAGCCAGTTTAATTTTGAATATAATTCTTCGGTAAACTTTCAATACATCCCGATGCACGGCGCACCGGTTTCGTTCGACATTCAAACGCCTCAAGAGATTATAGGACAGGTTAGGCTTGCGGGCAGAAGAGCGAACGGGAATTTAAGCGCAACCCTGCTGTGGAATAAATCGAACCAGAAGCAGATTGAGGTTATCCTCGGCGTAATTCCTAAAGGACAGCTGCTTGCAATTCCGCTCTATAAAATGGAGGTAAGCGATAACGGCAGGCTTATCATCCCGGCAAAGCTCCTTAATTCTATTCCGCCCGGAAAGTATGATAAGATTGTTTTTACTTTCGTCCGGAAGTATGACAAGCAGATAACCGAAAAAGGCAACGACCTTTATGTATTATCACAAAGTATTCATAGTATAATCATAGATATTCCTTGAGAAAAAACTGTAAAAATTTTTATATCGTTTTAATAATGCTTTTAGCCATGAAAACATTTGCCCAAAGCTCATTCGGTTATTCCGGGTATTGGTCTCCCAATGAAGGTTCCATAAGCCTGATGAACAGCTTTGAGAGTAATCCATCCAACCACTTGTCCCTTAAGGACTGGGGACTGATAATGTCTTACGGCAGTGAATTTTCCAGTATTACAACATCCAACCTTTACATGATCTCGTTGTCCAAAAGGATAGGCGACCACTATTTATCCCTGCGCTACACACCGGGCTTTCAGAAAGATTTTGTATTCAACAACGGGCAGTCAATTGTACTGCACGATTCAAGCGTGCAGTCTTTAGATTCAAAATTCACCTACAAGGAATTATTCGGTTTGGGCTATTCGTACAGGTTTACGGATAATTTAAGCGCCGGATTCACCTTGAGATACTTCAACCAGGAATTTAACCAGGAAGCCGTGCTGCCGGTATTTTCCGATACTCTTTATCTTATAAGGGAAAGCCAGGTTGAAAAGGCGAATTACTGGCGGGGCGATTTGGGTATTTTTTATTCGCCGTCCGAAGAGCTTTCGCTGTCACTCTCTTCCATAAATTTAATTGACGCCAATGAGAACAACGTTGACTCCGAAGTAGTGCCTTATGAAATAAAGAAAAACAAAGACGCGCTTTTCAGTCTTTCCTTTACACCGGTTAAGCAAGCAGGGTTAAATCTGCTGTATGAAACCGGCGGCTCTTTTCAAGTAGGCTGCAACACCTTCTTGGATGCATTCGGCGGTACAATCGGCTTCGGAATTACCGCATTCCACGACCGTTATCAGAGCCCTTACTTCGCGGGCATCGAACCGGCAATAACTTTTTCGTCTAAGATGTTCGGAGTAGCATTCTCCGGGATAAAATATTTCTCCAACCGGAATACCTCTTACCCGCTTTCCGATTTTTTAAATAACGGAATAGACAACATAGTAAATACAAGATACAGCAGCGACAGAGCCTTTGTTACTTTTACACTAACGTTAAATACGATACCTGATAAAACCATTGAGCTGCTTGATGCGGATATTCTAACAAGCATTTATCCTGCATTAACCGATCATTATCTTACCAAACCGTTTGCAACCGGTACGGTTGTTAATCTCACCAATTCGCCGGTAACCGTAAAGCCATCCAGCAAAATTGAAGGAATAAATAATGATGCAATCGAATCCCCATCCGTTGTAATCGGTCCGAAGGATACCGCCTCGATCTCGTTTTATACTATAATTCCTCAATCGTTCAATAAGGAAAAGGCGGGCATCTCTTACGTGGTATTCAATGTTAAAACTGAAAAGAGCGGTGCGGATGCAAGCCTGCAAAAGCCGATCCTTGTTAATGGAATAAATATGTGGGACGGCAAAGTGATCAACCTGCGATATTATATAAAAAGAGATTACCCGTTCTCAATGGATTACGCTAAGAATATTTTAAGCCGATATAAGAGCGAGCTGGATACACTGTCATATGCCCTTTCTATTTTTTACGAGGCGAAAATTATATTCAATAACTTTGTAAAGGATCTTGTCTACACATCAAATCCCAGGGCCGAAGCCGACTACGTGCAGTTTCCGCACGAAACAATAAAGCTGAGAGGAGGCAACTGCGACGACCTGAGCGTATGCTACAGCTCCTTGCTCGAAAGCGTGGGCATTCAAACTGCACTTGTTGATTATAAGCCGGTAAACGGGATAGGACACGTTAACGTCCTGGTAGATACACAGCTTTCACCGGAACAGGCAAGACTTATTACCAATAACGACAGCAAATACTTTATAAGAAAAAACGAGTCAGGTGCAGAAGAAGTTTGGATTCCTGTTGAAACTACTTCCTTAACTAACTTTGATAAGGCGTGGGATATCGGTACTCAAAAATTTAATGAAGATGCAATCAACAATCTTGGGCTTGCTAAAAATACGGTGGAGATTGTGGATGTGTATTGACGGGAGACGGAAAACGTGAAAACGAAAGACGTGAAGACGGAAAGACGTGAAGACGGAAAGACGAAAGACGTGAAGACGGAAAGACGAAAGACGTGAAGACGGAAAGACGAAAGACGGAAAACATGAAAACGATAAAAAGCATAATTTATTTTTACCATTCATTTGTCGTTTATCCGTCTCCCGTTTCCACATCTTACGTTTATACGTCTTACATATTTAATCAATATGAAGTTAGGAAGTAATTAAATGAAAAATGTTTTTTTAATAATAATATTTTCGGCGGCAATATTATCCGCTCAATCCTTTAGAGCTGAACAGGTTGAAGGACAGGTAACCGCACAAATCGGGACAAGCGAGAACTGGACTATTGTAAACAACGGACAGTTTCTTCCGGCCAGCTCAACGGTTTCAACTTCAAAGAACTCGCAGGTATGGCTTCAGGGAAACAATATAAATTTATTGATTAAAGGTTCCTCTGCCGTAAAGTTAACAAGCATAAAGAAAATGACGGTCAATGAATTGATTCTGGCACTCGCAATGGAGGATATGCTTAACGCTCCTAAGAAGAACGAGAATCTGTATTCAAAAAATACGGCAGTTTACGGCGCAGAGGTTAACGGCATAAAGCCTCCTATAGTTGAATCGGATAATTTCGGGATTAAAAGACTGAACGGCGCTGTTCAGCTTGCGGAAAGCGGATTAAAGGAATCTGCCGTTGTATTTGCAAGGGAAACTTTCAGGAAGTATCCAGAGACAAATTCTATTGCGGCGTTTAGAATTTATTTTGCCAATATTCTTTACAACTTGGGATTAAACGAAGATGCATATGATGATTTTAAAACCATCCGGTCATTAAAATTAACAGACGTACAAAAAGAGGAAGTTAGGACAAAAATGGATACTTTGGCAAAGAAGCTTTTACGGAATTAAAACAAAGGAAGTGCAAGATCAAATCATCTCGGAAAGCAGTTCCTGCCTGGGATTTGCAATTACAACTTTGTTTACAAGAAGTCCTTTATCTCCCACTACCTTAGCGCCTGCTTCAACGGCGCTGGCAACTGCGGCTACTTCGCCGGTTACCGTAAAGAATGCCTTCCCGCCTAAAGCCATCGCCAAGCGGACTTCAATTAATTTTACGTTAGCAGCTTTAACCGCGGCATCCGCTCCTTCTATAAGCGAAGCAACGGAATAAGATTCAACTATTCCCAATGCCTCAAGCATGTCTACATTGTTATGCCCGGATATTGCAGGGAATATCGACCGATGAACATTTGGAATTACAAAATTATCTATTACTCCGAACCCGATAGTTTCAACTGCATTTGTTACAGCCGAATTAACGGCAGCAACGTCGCCGCCTATTAAAGTCATATACTTGCCGGAACAAATTGTTCTCGATAAAATTAATTCTACATCTGAAGTCTTAAGCATTATATCAGCAGCCTGCATTCCGGAAGCAATGCTTCCCATTTCAATCAGTCCTATTGAATTCATTTCCATCATTGTAATTCCTGTTTATTTATTCTAATATATTCCTTCGTTACTTGAGATACTATCCCTTTAATTGATGCATGAACATTTGCACCCAATTTACCATCAGGCACTTTTCCGATTAAGCTTCCCTTTGCAGCCTTGTCTCCAATTTTTACCAGAGGAACTGCAGCTTCACCGATATGTTGTTTAAGTAGAATCTTCACACTTGAAGTTTCCGGTAAAATTTTATTAAAAGGAGTAGGCGCATTATAGTCCTGCACGTTTAGCCTTTTTATTAGCTGTTTAAGCGGAACTCTTCTGCCTTCTTTTACCGGATGTACTTTTACAGGCTTTGTTTGAACGAACTTAATTCCTTCTGCGCGCATTTCGGATTTAGCATTATCGCAGGCTTCTTTGGGATATAAATCTTCCGGGCAGGCGTACAGTGTGCAAAGTCCGCAACTGCAGCAAAGCTCAGCCATCTGGTTCCAAACATTAGCGCCGGTCTTTGTAAAGCCGAGCGATCTCATCACCTTGTGCGGCTGTACTTCGTAGCCCAGCAAGTAGCGGGGACAAAACTCTGTGCAGTAGCTGCACTGGTCGCAAGCAGATTTACCTATGCGGTGCCAGTTCTGCGGCGGCTGATTTTTTCTTTTGATTAGATAATGTTCTTTGGGAAGTATAATTAATCCTGTTGTTGTTTTAGTAACTACTTCATCAAGATCGAAGGTTAAACTGCCCATCATAATTCCGCCGACGAAGACTCCGAAATCTTTTACAGAAGCTCCGCCCGCATGCTCAATTATTTCTTTAAATGAAATTCCTACCGGTGTAAAAAATGAAGATGGCTTATTAACAGCTCCGGCAATACAAACAAATTTTTCGGTTACGGGCAAACCTTCATTTGCTTTTGCTACGTTATAAAAAGTCTCCACATTATTAACAACGCAGCCAACGTCCAGCGGAATGCCGGCAGGAGGGATTAATCTTTTCGTTGCCGAATAGACAAGCTCATATTCGTCGCCGGAAGGATAGAAATCGCCGAGCTCCGCAATTTCAATTCTGCTGCCTTCCAGTCGGCTTCGTATTGCATCGATTGCACTTGCATTTTTAGATTTTATCCCAAAGTAACCTTTCTTTGCGGAAGTCGATTCAAGTATAAGCTTCATCCCATTAACAATCTCTTCGGGAAAGTTAACCATCAGTTCGTAGTCTTTATGAATCAGCGGCTCGCACTCGGCGCCGTTTGCAATTACAATTTCCGGTTTGGACCCAGCTTTAACGTGCGTTGGAAACCCCGCACCGCCGGCGCCTACAACTCCGGCGTTAAAAATTTTATCTGTAAGAGGCATTAAATTCTTATTAAAAATTTTTGTTTAAAGTTAAGAAAAAATAATCATAATTTTATAAAAGTTCCGGATGTAATTCAAAATACTATTAAGAATTTATACATGTTGAAAAATAAATAATCAAAATGTAATTTATCATCAGTATATTTTCTCAGCTAAATATGAATAAGAGAAGTTTAATTGAAGTGCATGAAAAATTTCCCATCGATAAAGGACACAAGAAATTATGATTACGAGAGATATGGTCGCAGAAAAAATAAATCAAGGGCACTTCTAAAAACCATTAAAAGATTTAGTGCAAGATAAATAATTATTGTTATATTAATAAAAGCAATAACAATAAAAAAGATGAGAGCAAAGTAATGAAGCAGCCGGGACAAAACAGTTTTTTCGACGAAGAGAGCAGGCTAACAAAATTAACACAGAAAAAAGATCCGTTATTAAAACTGTCAGCAATGATAGAATGGGAAAAGTTTCGCCCGGTAATAGCAAGAGCTATGAAAAAAATAACAAGAGGAACCGGAGGGCGTCCGGCATATGATTATATAATGATGTTTAAGGTACTAATACTTCAGCGTCTGTATAATGTATCGGACGAGCAAATGGAATTCCAGATAAATGACCGTCTAACATTCATGAGATTTTTAGGATTGAGCCTGGGAGACAAAGTACCGGATCAAAACACAATCTGGTTGTTTCGGGAGAATCTGATAGAAAAAGGAGTAATAGAAAAATTATTCAATAAGTTTGACAGTTATTTACAGACGGAAGGATATCTGCTAAAAGAAGGCTCAATAATAGATGCAACGATAGTAGAAGCGCCGAGACAAAGAAACAGCCGACAAGACAATGAACAAATCAAAAAGGGAGAAATACCGGAGGAATGGAAAGACAACGCAAATATGTTACGTCAGAAAGATACAGATGCAAGGTGGCTAAAGAAGAACGGTGAGAGATATTATGGATATAAGAATCATGTAAAGATATGCCGAAAGAGCAAATTGATAAGCAAATACAAGGTAACCGATGCAAGCGTACATGATTCACAAGCAGTAGAGGACTTGTTAGATAAGGGAGATACTCACCATGAGATGTATGCCGACAGTGCCTATTCGGGAGATCAGATATCCATGCTGTTAGATAAGAAAAAGATACGCAACAGAATACATGAAAAGGGATATAGCCACACGCCGCTAACGGAATCACAATTGGAAAGGAATCGAAAGAAGTCAAAGATAAGAGCCAGAGTAGAACATGTGTTTGCTTATATGACAAACAGTATGGGCGGAATATACTTGCGTACGATTGGAAAGAAGAGAGCAAGCGGAGTCATAGGTCTAATGAATTTAACATACAATATCAGTAGATACCTTCAACTAGTGGGGTGAGCTATGCTCTGGAGGAAAAAATCCTCCCAAATGATGACAGTTCCCTTATAATAAAGGGAATAAACGGAAATAATTTACAAAAATTTTCACTGTTTTTTTGAAAAAAATAAATTTGCATAACAAATCAATTATAATTGTTAGTTTTTAGAAGTGCCCTTATTATACATTTGATGTCAAAAAAAAGAAAGCACCTATCTGTAATTATATTATTAATTCTTTTAATGGGTATAATTATTATATGGGCTTTTATAAACAAAGATAATCACGATTTCGATTCTGAGTTTTTAAGTAATCCTTATATAAATATTGACTGTAAAAGGTTAGGTATTAAGCATAGAATTTATATTAGTATTATTTATGGTGAACTAAAAAATAATTTTGACAAATGGGATAAATTTGATAATCTTAGAGCAAAAATCGGTATGGATCCCTCAGTTGGATTTGCTCAAATAAAAGTTTCTACTGCTGAATGGATTGAGGATAAATATTCAGATAATAAATTTATTTATAAAAGTAATAATTACGATGAACTTGTTGACAAATTAATAAATGATTCTACAAATACATTGTATTCCGTTTTTTATATTAAATTAATTCGGGATAAGTTATTTAATAAATTTAAAAGGGTGCCCTCTGTAAAATTAATTGCTTCATATTATGGAAGAGGAATAGATTATTATAGAGAAGATAATATAGATAGTGCATATTATAACCAAATTGGAATTACTGCACAAGAGTTTTATGACTCTGATAAATTATTAGATTCTTTTCCAAGATAATTAACATAAATTTATGTTAAGTTTAGCTTACGAAAAGCATCCTATTATAAAACGGGTTGGAGAGATAATTGCCGCTTCCGTCAACATCCATAAAGCGCCCGGTTACTGTAACCATGTTCTACCTGGGCATTGCGTTAATAAGTATTTATGCCTTTAGCAGAATAGGGGTAGATTTATTACCGAACGTAAATATTCCCCATTTGCTGGTTCAGACTTCATACCCGGATGCAACGCCGGAAGAAGTAGAGAAATTAGTTACCGAGCCGCTTGAATCTGCAGTTGGAACTGTTAACGGAGTAAAGAATATTTCGTCCGTTTCAAAGCAAGGGATATCCGTTATCTCTATTGATTTTACATGGGGAACGAATATGGATTACGCAATGCTTTCAATGCGGGAGAAGCTTGACAACGTCCGTTTCCTTTTACCGCGGGAAGCTGAAAGACCAACCATAATAAGAATAAATCCTTCATCAACTCCCATATTAGATTTGGTTCTAACATATAAGAGAACAAATCAAACCAAAATTAATTTTGTTAATTACACTTCAAGTGAAGGCGACATAAAGAAGCTGATAGATCTGAAGGAAGCAGCCAGGGTTATTTTTAAGAGACGATTAGAACAAATAGAAGGAGTGGCTCAGGCAGCGCTTACCGGCGGGCTCGAAAGAGAAATAGATGTAGAAATTGATCCCGGAAAACTAACCGAATATAACTTGACCTACTCAGAAATTGCAGCTTCTCTTAAAGCTGCTAATGTTAATTTACCTGCCGGAACAATTTTAAACGGACTGTTTAGATATTCTCTGCGGGCTGCCGGGGAATTTAAAAATGTAACCGATATTAAGAATACAATTATAAAGCGAAGTGAAAACGGCAGTGTTGTTTATTTAAAAGATATTGCAAACGTTAAGGAAAGCTTTAAGGATAGGGAAGGACTAACAAGGTTTAACGGTAATGAAACCGTTGGTATACTTATTTATAAGGAGCCGCAATCGAATACGGTCGATATATCGAATAGAATTAATAAAGCAGTTTTAGAATTAAATAAGGAATACCCGGATTACCACTTAGTTGTAGTTTCGGATTACTCGCAGTTTATAGTAAACGCTATCCAAAATGTTGAGCAGGAAATTATTTACGGCGGTATACTTGCCTTTTTTGTGCTGTTCTTTTTCCTGAATAACTTAAGAAGCGTATTTATTATTGGGGCAACAATACCTGCCTCTTTAGCGCTTACAGTTTTGATGATGTATTTGTTTAACATCAATTTTAATATTGTTTCCCTCGGCGGAATGGCATTGGGCGTGGGTATGCTTTTAGATAATGCAATAATAGTAATTGAAAATGTTATCAGTCTAAGGGAAGAAGGCTATTCGTTGCGTGATGCCGCAATTAAGGGTTCAGCAGAAGTAGAGATGCCGGTTGTGGCAGCCACATTAACAACTATAGCTGTTTTTCTTCCGCTTGTTTTTATAAAAGGAATTGCCGGCGAATTATTTAAGGACCAATCTTATGCTATTGTATTTTCTCTCGGCGCTTCAATTGTTACTGCAATAACATTAATACCGATGCTTGCATCTAGAGAGAAGTTTAAGTTTGTTAATTCTGAAAAATATTTGCGGGATGATTACCTGGTTATAAAGCGATCCGCATCCAATAATTTTTCCGGTAAAATAAAATTTTGGCTTAAGCTTCCTTTTGTATTTGCTGTAAAATCCTTTTTGTATGCATTTTCCTATCTGTTCGATATAATCTCGAAATTGCTTAAGAGATTCTTCGATAAGTTTTTTATAAGAGTTAATAAACTTTTAGATACAACAATAATTTATTACGAACAGCTATTGCAATGGGCGCTCGATAACCGGGTGAAGGTTTTATTTATAACCTTGTTTCTCATTGCAATAACAATAATAGCTGCTGTAGATATGAAAAAAGAATTTATTCCGGAAGGCGCAGGCAATGAATTTGTAGTGCAATTAGAATTTCCCAAAGGTACATCGCTTTTAGGAAATGCAGGCACAACTTACCGGATAGAAAATAAGATACTTCAAATTAAAGGTGTAACCGGTGAATTAGCGAATATTGGTCGTGTGAATGAATTCGATTATTTGAATAGAGACCAAATATCGATTGACAAAACAAACATAACCGTTAAGCTTGCCTCTAGCGATTACTACTACACCGCGCAAAATGAACTTCGTAATATGCTAAGGGGAATGAAGACTGTAAAGTATTCATTTCAAAAAGTAAAGACGGCATACACACAAGTACTTAACAGTTCAGACAATGATATAATAATAAAGGTAAAGAATAAAAACATAGACGCCGCCGTAAACAAAGCCGGGCTGATTATCAAAAACATTAAGGCAAGCGGCGTAAAAAATATTTCGGATTTACGAATCGGACTTGAAGCCGGCGAGCCGGAATATCAAATTACAATAGACAGGGAAAAGTGTTTAGCATACGGTGTTAATGTAAATGATGTTTCCAATCAGTTAGTTAATATGGTAAAGGGAATGAATGCAACGTATTTTACAGACTTCGATAAAAAGATTGCAGTTAATATTATAAGCCCGCCTAATGATATAAATGAATTAGAAAAGATTTTATCTTTTAATGTTATAAACGGGAAAGAGAAAATACCATTGAAAAATTTAGTTAGTTATAAATTGTCAAATAGTTACAGCGAAATTTGGAGAGAGAATCAAGCAAGAACGGTATATATTTACGCCGTTACAAGTGAAAGTGTTGATAAGATTGCCACGCATTTAAATAATATAATTAATCATATTCCAAAGTACGCCGGGGAAATGATCTCGGTTGAAGGAACTAATAAGGAAATAAACGAATCTTTTAGTGAATTATATGCTGCATTAATTATATCGGTTTTATTAATGTTTATAGTACTTGCATCTGAATTTGAGTCTTTGTTGTTCCCTTTCATAATAATCTTTTCGGTACCGTTAGGCTTAATTGGAGGAATTTTAATTCTTTATATATTCGGACAAAGTATAAATATTATTTCTATAATGGGCTTGATAATTCTTGTAGGTATTGCAGATAATGATGCAGTTGTAAAAGTTGAATACATAATACGGAAACGTAAGGAAGGTCTGCCTATAAGAAAAGCAATCTTAGAAGCAGGGCAGCAGAGGTTTCGCCCCATTGTTATGAATTCATTCACAGTAATATTCGGATTAATTCCTATGATGATAGGTATAGGCGCAGGCACTCAATTACGTGTTTCTCTTTCATTAGCTATTGCAGGCGGATTAGTATCTTCAACTTTTTTAACGTTAATAATAATCCCGGTGCTATATTCTTACTTGGAAAAATATTCAAGGAAGAATTTTGAAGTAATAAACAATTAAGAATTTTGTTGAGGCTGACTCAAAAGGCTTTGCTCCTTAGCGTCTCGGCGGTAAAAGATGTTAAGAAAACCGCAAAGTCGCTAAGACGCAACGATAATAGTTATTTTTTTTGTCAGCTTCCCGGTAATTAAACCTAATGGTGCTATAATGAAAATAAATAAAAAATTTATTGTAATATTTTTTGCTGTTATAATCATTGCAGTAGTAATAATTTCTTTAATGCCGGTGAATATAGAGAATGACAAACCGGACAATAAAGCTGCAGAAGTAAATTATGAAAAACTGAATGATGTAATTTTCCCGGTGAAAGTAGCGAAGGCGGTTAGAGGAGATTTAATAAAGTATGTTACAGCAAATGGAACCATAAAGGCTTTCGACGAAGTAGATATTGTCCCGAACATTTCCGGAACTGTAAATTATGTTAATATTTACAACGGCAAACTTGTTAACAAAAATGATACCTTAATTCGTTTAGATGACCGTGAATATCAAATAGCAATAGATGAAGCACAGAATAAAATTGTTGAAGCACAGATTAATTACGGCTTCTTGCAAAAGGAAGCACCAAATGAAGAATTAAATAATAATGGGAATAAGGATGTAATAGACTCATTAAAAAAACTTATTGTAATAAATGAAAAAAAATTTCATGATAGAACTATAAAGGAAGACGAATATATTAAAAGACAAAATGACCTTGAGCTTAAGCTTATTTTTACAGGAGCCAAAAGGAATGAAGTAATGCTCAATAAGAGTGGATTGGCATCTGCTATTAATCAGCTTAATAGGGCTAAACTAAATTTGGAGTATACTTTAGTAATTTCCCCTTTTAATGGTGTAATTGCAGACTTTAATTTATCTAGGGGACAAAGAATTAATGCTGGCGAAAAGCTTTTCAAGCTGCTGGATATTTCAAAATTCAAAGTTAATGTTGGGGTTTTAGAAAATGAGATAATTAATTTAAGAGCCGGAAACATTGCAGAGGTAACTATAAACGCAATTCCGGATAAGACTTTTCCCGGTAAGATACTGTTTATTAATCCAACTGTAGATCCGTCAACAAAGACATGCCGGGTAACAATTGAAATAATAAATACGGATAACGAAATTAAACCTGGAATGTTTGCAACGGTAAAAATTCAATCAAGAATTGAACATGATAAGATATTGGTGCTTAAAGATGCTCTGCTTGTTAGAGACCAGCGGAATTTGGTTTTTATTGCAAACGGCAATTTAGCAAAATGGCATTATGTAGATATTGGCGAAGGCAATGATAAATATATAGAAATAAAAAACGGTGTGCAGCCCGGTGATTCGGTTATTGTGCAGGGGAATTATAACCTTGCTCATGACGCAAAGATAAATGTAATAGAATAAGTTCAAGCTTGCCTGCTGCAAGCAGGTTCAAGATTTCAACCAAGGGTTGATGAGCCTTTGCCGCAAAGTGTAGTACCAGAAGTTTTATGAAAAAAATATATGAAATAAAATACGAAAAGAGAGAATATGTTAAAGACTGAAACTGGAGGCATTTTTTTAAGACGTATTATCAACCAATGACAGAATAAATAAAAATGGAATAATTCTGAAAGCCCCGTCAGGGGCGAAATATCTCTAGAAAAAAATAACTTTATTGCGTCCCTTGGGGGACTCTAAGGTGTCTTGCGGTTATAATCTGTTCTGTAAATATAGAGGGTGACCCTAAAGTAATATTCTGTTAGAAAATCTGTGTAAATCCTTCAAATCTGCGTCATCCGTGTTCTATTTTTCAGAAAAATATTACTTTTTGGTCACCCTCAAGATGAAATAAAAATGGAAACAAAAAAATTAAATAAAGAGAGGAGATAGTTCTGGTAAAAAAAGAATAATTCTAACCTCTCGTAAAACAAGAGGTCAAATTTTTACTAAATAAAAGATTTTTGAAAAATTTGCGCAAAGTTCAAGTAGGTAGTGTATTAGTCTTAATGAAAAAGATTGTTTACATATTTTTAACTCATCCTGTAACTACAGGAATGCTTTTCCTTGCGGTAATTATTTTAGGAATAGCAGCGTTTTCTAAATTGCCGGTTGAGCTTACACCTGAAGTAGAATATCCGCGCTTAACCGTAACTGCAGCCTGGCAGGGAGTATCGCCTGAAGCAGTTGAAGCTTATTTAACTTCGCCAATGGAATCGGTTTTATCTACAATTCAAGGAATAAAAAAGATTACATCTTCTTCATCCCAGGGTTCATGTTCTATTGATATTGAGCTGCAGCCGGATGTGAATATGGATTTTGCTAAAGTAGAGATAAGCGAAAAGTTAAGCTCATTAAAAGAAGAACTGCCGGAAGGCGTTTCTCCGCCAAGAATATCGCCGTATATACCTAAGGACTTTAGGGAGCTTCAGGGATTTTTAACTTACACATTATCTGCAAATGTTTCTTCAAATGAAATTAAGAAATATGCAAATGATTTCTTAAAAGCCCCTTTGCTTTCTGTACCCGGAGTTTCAAATGTAAATATAAACGGCGGAAATGAAAGACAAATAATTGTAAGTATTGATTATGATAAAGCAAAATATTTTGGTATAACAAACCCGGAAATTTTGCAGGCGTTATCTAATTCGGAAATATATAAATCCGCCGGTGAAGTAAATAATAACAAAGGCCGGATTGTTGTTAGTATATCGAATAAAATAAATTATGTATCGGAGTTATTGGCGCAGCCAGTAAAAGTTTTAGATGACGGTAAAATTATTCGCCTTGGAGAAATTGGAAATGTTTCCGATTCTTATGCAGAGACAACAAACTATTACCGTATAAACGGAAAAGAAGCAGTCTTCATCCAGGTAGATAAAGAAGCCGGCAGTAATATAGTTGAAACAGCAGATATAACTTATGAAAAGATCAAAGAATTAAGCCGTAATTTCCCGCCCGGTTTTCAGATTAAAAAAGAGATAGACAAAACAGAATACATAAGAAAAGATATAAATAAGCTTTACACTAACGCCGCCTATTCCCTTATAATTATAATCCTAATTTTGATTTTGATATTTAAAAGAATTGATTATTCATTAATAATAATTACTTCCTGAAGTTACGCAAAGAATATAAACATAAGCGAAATAAGGTGTTAAATTAGTATATGATGAAAAGACTAATTTTTCAAACAGCCTTAATCGCTTATGTAAATGCGATATGTTTTAGAAATTTTAGACCAACATGCACTAAGATTTCTGAACAGTATAACCGGAACATTATTTATGATTCCGAGAAACCATATGTCTCACACG
>JAKAKL010000125.1 GCA_021824565.1 Bacteroidota bacterium
CAATTATTTCTGAAACGATTAAGGCTTGAGAATGTGCAAACACTCCGGCTTTAGGAAGTTTAAGAGGTTTATCGGGACTCCATCTGCCGGGCATCGTAACAGAAGTTACATCGCCTATCGCAAATACGTTTTCATTTTTTGTTTCAAGCGTTTCCCTGCCAACCGGAATCCAGCCTGATTCATCATTTAAACTAGAATTCAATATTGCGTGCGGTGCTTTGTGTTGAGGAATAATTACCAACAAATCATATTCAGCCCTTGCATCATTACTAAACTTAATAATTTTTTGAGTTGAATCAATCGATGTCGAAGCATGCAGTGGGAAGTATGATATTTGTTTCTTTGCCAGCATCTCAGCCACTGTATTGCCGAGTATTGGTCCGGCAATCGGGAGAGGATGAGGCTCCGGTGAATAAAGACTTACTGAAGATGTTATCGCTAAATTTCTTTTCTGTAAAAATTCGTGAATCAACATTGCACCTTCATAGGGTGCGCCGGGGCATTTATAAGGCAGTGATGAAATTGCTATTACTATTTTTCCCCCTTTGAAATTTAGTAAAGAATCGCGCAGCTTAATTGCACCGTCAAAATTATAAAAACTACAAATATTGTCATCCTTAATATCACAGGATGAAAAATCAAGTTCAGCTCCAAGACTTATTACAAGAAAATCGTAATCAATAACTTCTTTATCAGTAGTAATTTTTTTTGATTTAACATCAATATGCAGTATGCTGGCAATTTTAAGATTGATACTGCTATTCAAAAGATTTTGTAACGGTGATTTAATTTGTTTTGGTCTTCTTTTATTGACCATTAGCCATAAATACGAAGCCGGAAAAGTGTGAACAGGATTTTTTTCTATGATAGTAATAGAAACATCACCGGGTAATTTGTTCCTAAGGTTATTGGCTGTAATTATGCCTCCGATTCCGGCGCCGAGAATAACTATGTTTTTCTTTTGCATGGTATATCTATTATTCATTTACTTCATTATCTTAAAATCATTTCTTTTACTTATGCTCAACGGCATCTCTTAACATTAAAATGGAATCACATACTTTCGGATTGATTAAACTGTATACCATCTCTTTTCCTCTTTGTTTTTTGCTGACTAAGAACTGGCTGCTCAATATTTCCAGATGTCTTGAAATATCCTCCTCATCTAAACTTAATATATTTGCAATCATTTGGGCACTTACTTCGTTTTCATAAATTGAACATATTATTTGTATATTAAGTGAATCGGAAAAGAGTCCGGCGATTAGCTCATTTGAATTTGAATGCATCATTTTTTCATCTATTCTGACTGTTAATTAGTTTCAATCTTTAATCCGGCAAAGCGCCAGGAGTTAACATCATCCTGCATAATTGTTGTCTTATATCCCTTAGCAATTAAAATCTTTGCTGCATCCGGAGCCATTACACAGTATTTACCGCGGCAGTAAGCTATAACCTCTTTACCAGCCGGCAGGCTTTTTATTTTACTTTTCAATTCAGACATCGGAATGGAAACTGCGCCGGGCAGATGTCCGTTTAGATATTCTTCTTTCGGTCTTACGTCAATTATAGTAATATCACTTTTTTTAATTTTTGACTGCAATTCTTTTAATGATATAGGTTCTAAAACGCTTCTCTCCTCAAGGAATGATTTTACAGCTTCTCTTAATTCTGCTGCGCTTTGCTCAGCGAGTGCCTGCAGGCTTTTCCAGTATTTTATTACTTCGTCAGATGCAAGAGAATAGATAACGCGAATTCCTTCTTTCCTAGTTTGAACAATTTTTGCATTCTTCAATATTTGAAGATGCCGGGAAGTGTTGGCGAAATTCATATTGGTTTCTTTAGTTAAAGAATCAACATCCTTTTCGCCTTGCGATAGAAGGTCCAATATTTCAAGTCTTTTAGGACTTGCGAACGCCGCAGCAACGTTAGCAAGCTGCTGAAAAGTAATATCCTTAAATTCTCTGCCCGTCATAATCCACTCTAAGATAATTATTCAATTGAGTAGTTGAATATATAAATTATGGGAAAGAAATTCAAATTAAGAAACCGATAACCTATACTTTTAGAAAATAATATTTATATCTGCAGTGAAATACTGCTTAAAATAAACTGCAAACTTAGGTAATTAAATTTCGCACTGAACTGTCTCCACAAAATCTAAAGAATCATTTTTAATGACTATTTAGGCAATCGCACTTCGCACCATAACTCATAAAAAACTTCTCTCCTTTATAACTTATTATTAAATAAAGAATTGAAATGACATAAAGCCTATGGCATGTATGTTGGGAATTAGTATTAAAAATTATGATAACTAATAATAACAAAAAATATTCAGATGGGAAGAAGAAAATGTACATTGAGAATTCACTCCACAGATTGGTTAATTCCAAAAATAATTTTGAGTGCATTCTTAATTTCCTCTTCCCATCGCAATTAAGATTTTATAAAACTATTTGCGTTTAGGCGGTCTATAGTTATGGTCGCCCCAAACTGCTAAGTGCCCTTGCCCTGAGTAATGACCGCCTAAACATAATTTTTAATAACTGAATTAAGGAGGTTCAAAATGAACTTTTTACAAAAACAATTTCGTAAGTCTGCGCCTGATGTGATAAGTACAATGCTCGGCAGCAGCATTCTGCGAAAAAAAGCCGCCGACTATGCGCGGAAGTATATGTATAAGGTAATTGTTGAAGAAGATGATGAGTTCACTAAGCAAATCCGGTTTGAAAGATATACAATCCTTTCCAACTTAGTCGGTACGCTTGAAAAAGCTCTAACCAACAAAAACATTTCTGCTTCTGTAAGGAAAAAACTCCTTAATACATTTATTGGAAGAGTTTTTGTTGAGGCAGATAAAAATCAACAATCAGTCCAGGCCTTTATAAAAGAATTCGGGCAGGAACCTCCGGGATTTGTAACCATCAGTCCGACTAAAAAATGCAACCTAAAATGTATCGGCTGCTATGCATCCAGCAGCGGCGCAAACGTTGAGAAACTCGATTACTCGTTAGTTGATAGAATAGTAAAAGAAAAAACCAAATTATGGAATTCCTTCTTTACTGTTATCTCTGGCGGCGAACCGTTGCTTTGGAAATCGGAAGGCAAAGACTTGCTGGACTTAGCAAAAGATAATCCCGACAACTATTTTATGTTTTACACCAATGGAACATTGATAGACAAAAAAATGGCACAGCGCTTAGCTGAAGTCGGCAACCTAACCCCGGCTATTTCAGTAGAAGGATTTGCCGAAGAAACTGATGAAAGGCGCGGTAAAGGTGTATTCAAAAAAATTCTTGAAGCAATGGCTAACTTAAGAGAAGTAGGCGTGCCGTTTGGAATTTCTGTAACTGCAACAAGACACAACGTTGAAAAAATTGTTTCAGATAAATTTGTTGACTTCTTCTATAACGAGCAGGGCGCAATTTACGGATGGATATTCCAATACATGCCGATTGGTCGTGCGCAAACTCTCGATTTAATGGTTACACCGGAACAGCGCAAGTGGATGTACGAGCAGGAGAAACATATTATTCACGACAGACATGTTTTCTTACCCGACTTCTGGAACGGCGGTGTTTATTCAAGTGGCTGCTTAGCGGGCGGAAGATCCGGAGGCTACATCTACATTGAATGGAACGGCAACATTACTCCGTGCGTATTCTATCCTTATTCAAAAAATAATATCAAAGATATTTATGCAAACGGCGGGAATATAAATGATGCATTAAAATCCGATTTGATGGTAGGTATAAGGAAATGGCAAAAGGATTACGGCTTCGGAAAGAAAGGCAAAGAAGTTAACAATTTAATCGCGCCTTGCGGAATAAGAGACCATTATGAATTTACTCGCAAGCATCTTGAAACAACCAAGCCGATGCCGATTGATGAAAGCGCTGCCGAGGCTGTTGTTGATCAAGAATATTATAATGGATTAACGGCTTACAACAAAAAGTTCTCAGCGTTAATGGATCCAATCTGGCAGCGAGAATTTATCGGTAACGAGCTTGTCCTTTCCAGGAAAGATATTAAAAGAAATGGAAATGGCGAGGCAGAAATTGAAGATAATGAGTTTGCGGAGGTTGAAGAAACCGTTAATGAACAATGATGATAAGGCACCTTAGGCAAGTTAGAATTTTTAATAGAAGAGTTCTTTGGGAGGAGTAATGGGATATTGGAATAGTGGAATGCTGGAATGAAGTACTACTCCATCACTCCAATACTCCTTTATTGTTATGTGTAATCTTGTGTAAAGAGATTAACTCAGTAATCTAATAATTGAAATTAACATGAATGTTTTATTAATAAATCCCGGTGCGTCTAACATATACAGCAAAGTAGAAGCAAATCTTCCGCCATTAGGGATTGCTTATCTCGCTGCTGTTGCAAGAGAAGGCGGGCATAGTGTAAAAGTTGTAGATTTGAATGTCGAGAAGAAGGCGCTTGAAAAAATAAATCTAAATCATTTTGATGTAGTTGGAATTACAACAGATACACCGCGCTATTACGAGGCTCTAGGGATTGCAAAAGAAATAAAAAAATCCGGTAAACTAATTGTAATGGGCGGCTATCACGTAACTTTTTTGGATGAAGAAGTATTATCTACTGGCTTAGTCGATTTTGTAGTTAGAGGCGAAGGTGAAGAGATATTTTTGAATTTATTAAACGCTTTGGAAAACAATACCGCACTAAAAAATATTCCCGGCATTTCATACATAGATGATAAAATATTCATTAGAAATGATGATGCTCTTCCGCCTCAAAAATTAGACCTGCTTCCATTTCCCGCAAGAGATTTACTGCCTATAAGAAAATACCGAACCACTTTGAACGGCGTTCCTTCCGCGAATTTAATTACAAGCAGAGGCTGCCCGTACAACTGCTATTTTTGCGCTTCTTCAAAATTCGGCGGCATAAAATGGCGCTCACGAAGCGCAAAGAATATTGTTGACGAAATGGAGATGTTGCGCAATCGATACGGATATAGAGCGTTTGAATTTCTTGACGACAACTTTACGTTGAGTAAAAAAAGAATATTTGAGTTTGCCGATGAATTAGAAAAGCGGAACATGACCGATATAATTTGGTGGTGCTTTGCCCGAGTTGATACGATTGCTAAAAATGAACCGATGGTTAAAAGGATGGCTGAGGTCGGCGCGTACAGAGTTTTTCTTGGATTAGAAAGCGTTAACGAAAGCGTATTAGACAATTATGGAAAAGGCATTGAAAACAATCAGCAAAAAGAAGCAATTAATATTTTAAGAAAGTACGGCATTGGAATTCACGGCAGTTTTATTATCGGCGATATGAATGAGACAAAAGAAATGGTGATGAAAACGGTAAACTGGGCGAAGAAAATGAATCCGCAGCTCGCCCAATTTTCTCTGCTTGTCCCTTTTCCCGGAACGCAGCTTTACGTGGACATGAAGAAAGAAAATAAATTCTTACATAAAGATTGGCGGCTGTTCGATGCACTGCATCCGACGATAAAGCTTAATAATCTATCGCCGCTTGAAGCGCAAAAGCTGATTATAAAAAGTTACAGAAAATTTTATGTCAGCTTTTCAAGATTTTTCCGTAGACCAAAACCATACTTTAAAGAAGGTATGCCGAAAGGTAAATTCAAATTGTTTGATTCCATTTTTGCACCAATCATATTATTTATTCAGTTCCGTAACGAGATGCATAGAAACTCAAAAGTAATACGCAATGCTGTCAACAAAGAAATATATATAGATTCAAAAATAATTTCCGGAGAAGATAAGATAACTCCTGTGCCCATAAAAATAAAATGAAAAAGAAAATAAGATTATGATACTTAGAGTAGGAGAAAATAAAAAAATTATACTACAATTGGCTCTGCCGGTCATTGCTGGTTTATCGGTTCAGATGATACTTTCGTTAGTTGACACCGCAATAATCGGAAGACTGCCGGATGCTAAGTTTGCGCTTGCCGCTCTCGGTATTGCCTTTTATGCCACGTGGGCTGTTATAAGCTTTTTCTCAAGCTTATCTAACGGCACTCAAATTTTAGTCTCAAGAAATTACGGAAGCAAAAATTATGAGGAATGCGGAAGTGTTTTAAATTCATCTATATTTATAGCAGTTACAATTGGAATTATTGTTTCAGTCGTTGTTGTTTATTTCTCATCGAACATCGCCGACCTTTTTGCAGCAGATAAAACAGTTGGAAGCTACGCAGGTAGCTATTTGTTTTACCGTTTTATGGGTCTCCCCTT
>JAKAKL010000074.1 GCA_021824565.1 Bacteroidota bacterium
TCGTTACGGAATGCAACGTGCGGGAAAGAGATATTGAAAGCTTTGTGAAAGAACTTCAAGAAAAGATGAATGGAAAAATAAAGATGCCGGCAGGCTACCAAATTAAATACGGCGGCGAATTCGAAAACCTCCAGCGGGCGAGCGATAGATTGGCGCTTGTTGTCCCCATTTCGCTTGGATTAATCTTCTTACTATTATTTGCTTCTGTGAATTCAATTAAACAAGCGCTTATTATTTTTAGCGGAATTCCCTTCGCAGTAGTTGGAGGTGTTGTTGCTTTGTGGCTGCGGGATATGCCGTTCTCAATTTCCGCAGGAGTTGGATTCATTGCACTCTTTGGCGTTGCTGTTCTAAACGGTGTTGTTATGCTTACTTATTATAACAAACTGATACAGGAAGGAATGAGCATTAGTGAAGCGGTAATTAAGGGATCCGAGATACGATTGCGACCGGTTATCACAACAGCTTTGGTTGCAAGTTTGGGATTTATTCCAATGGCAGTTTCAACTTCTGCCGGCGCAGAAGTGCAAAGACCGCTGGCAACGGTTGTAATAGGAGGATTGATTACTTCTACACTGCTGACTTTGGTGGTTCTGCCCACAGTATATGCATGGATCATAAAAAAGAAAGCAGAGGAAGAATTATAAAACAGAAAGGAACATAAAATGAAAGAGATCAAAGCAATAATTCAGCCGTTTATGTTAACAAGAGTAGTAACGGCCCTTCATAAAATTGAAGGGCTTCCGGGAATAACTATTTCGGAAATAAAAGGATTTGGCAAAACTCGCGGGAGTAAGGAAAAAGAAATAAGTGATGATGGCGTTTACGAGTTTATCCCGAAGAACAAAATAGAAATTGTTGTTCAAGATGATCTTGTAGAAACTGTTATGAATTCGATTCAAGAGAATGCCCATACCGGCAATCCCGGCGATGGGAAAATATTTGTGTATGATGTTGGAGATGTGATTAAGATTAGAACAAATGAAAGAGGAGAAGAAGCTATATAATGGAAAATGGAAGATGTTGACCCGCCAATTGGCGGGGAAACCCCGCTTTGCTGGAGAAGATGAAAAATGAAAAATAATAGAGATTTAATGAGATGAAGTTGTGAAAAAACATTACTCAGAAATTCTTCTTTTTGTCTGTTGGTTTTTAACGGCTTTAAATGCCGTGATAATTGCGCAGAGTGTGAATGGTTCTGTAAATAAAACAATGGAACAGGATAAACTAATAAAGCAGATTTTTGATGAAGTAAATTCCATTGAGAGTGTTCGCAAGTATTATGAAAAAATTCTTGAAGAAGACAGCACGAACTACGATGCACTTACTAACCTTGGAGTAATTTATCAGTCCGCCGGAGGCAGAGAGAATATGGAAAAATCACTCGGCTATTTTGAGAAAGCAGTAAAGTTCCATCCTAAAAGAGCAAGAGCATACCATAACCTTGGCATTCTCAACAGCATAATAGGAAATCTTGATGAAGGAGTTAATAATCTTAATAAAGCTGCCGAGCTTGATTCGAAAAGTCCAAACTCAATCCGGCAATTGGGAATTATTTATTTGCAGAATGAAAAGCTCAACGAAGCGATAGAATCTTTTAATCTTGCTTTGATGAGAGATAATAAAGATACCGAAAGTTATTTGGGAAAATCTCTTGCTTACTGGCTGCTTAAAGATTATGATAATGTTCTTGCTGTGATAAGTGAAATGAACTCGCTTGGATTGCGGTTTAACCGTATGGATCTGCTTCTTGCTGATGTTTATTTTAAGAAAAAAAATTATGAGAAAGCAATGAAATATGCCAAGCTGGATGAAGAAGAAAATTCAACTCAAGCTGAATCGCATTATCTTCTTGGTGTCCTTTATGAAATTTGCGGAGATAATGACAAGGCAGAATTTGAATTTGAAGAGGCATCGGCAATTACGAAGCAAAACCCCCAAGCAAGCTTAGAGTTAAGCATAAATATTTTTTTCAATGCAGAAATGAAATGAACAGATGAGACTGAAAGAATGAATAATTTATCAAAATTGATTTTACCAATGAAGAACAAAATTGCCGGGAATAAAGAGAAAAAAATATTAAGCGGAACCGTTCTATTAGCAATAGTAATTAGTCTTGTTCACTTCTTAACTTTCTCCCGGGAAGAAATATATCTTGATTTTCTGCACCAGCTTTTAACGAAGTTATATTTTCTGCCGGTTCTTTTAGCTGCATTATTTCTGGGTAAAAACGGAGCAATAAAGCTGGCAATGGCAGTCTCATTATTATATCTGCCCCACTCTATAAACACTGGTCTTTTTTCAAAGTTCTATATTGCAGAAAATCTTTCTGAATTAATATTAATCTGGACAGTTGGAATAATAGCCGGCGTGCTGATAGATAGATTAAAAAAAGTTCAGACTGAAAAAGCACGGTTAGCAGCATTAGAAAAAGTATCAACCGTTATCAATGTTGTTAATAATGATTTAATGAATGACTATTCTGCTTGTGAAGGGTTAACGAAATCCCTCACCAAAATTTATAATAATGGTGATGGAAATTCTTTTACTGTAAAATTGTTATCGGAAAAATTGCAGCGTTTGGGTTCGCACATATCACATTTATCTAATCTTGCTGCGCCTAAACCTATGAAGAAAGTCAAATACAATCTTTTCCATCTTACTAAAAAATGTGCGAATGAAATTATCCAGAACAATCCCGGTTTTAATTTTTCTTTTAAGAATGAAGCAAAACTACCCGCGGTCTATATGGATGTAAGGCAAATCGAATTTGCTGTTAAGCAAATTTTACAAAGCTTCATTGAACAAAGCGCAGGAAAAAAAGAGCTTGTAATATCGGCAGCAAAAAACAATGAGATGGTTGAAATATCTTTAACTATGAATGGAAAGAAAAAATCTGTAAAAAATAAAGGGACAGAAGTTTTTGATTTAATATCTAACCCGGAGAAAGGATACTCGTTTGCACTCGCGTCTTCAATTATAAGTTCTCACGACGGTAATGTAAAATTTGAAACCGGTGAAAGCGGCATCGGGTCAATCTATTTGAATATGCCGGTAAATTGAAATGTGATTAATAAGACAATAAACAGATGAAAGGAGAGCTAATGAAAAAGTTATCAAAATTAATTTTGCCCGTAATCTTTATAGTGGTTATAGCCATAATGTATTTTACATATTTTGCCAGAACGGATGAAGTAGGTTCATTAGATAAATTCAGCCCGGGGAGTGAGATTAACCAGGAGATAAATCTATTCGTTGTTAAATCCAAAGGATTTGAAAGAGATGCAAACGGCAGCATTACTTCTTTTTATGCAGCGGATAAAAACAATGTTGAAGTTCAGGTTACTTCACATGAACCTATACCACCGGAAATTGCTAATGCAGAAGTTGTTGAACTGCTTGGGCATATGCACGGGAATAGTCTTGTGGCTGCGAAAATTACAATTATCAAATGATAAAGTATTAGAAAAATTTATTAATTAATCTGAGAGACGTTTATGTTAGGTAATATTCTTTTGGTTGCAGCGTTACTGTTAGCTTTATATTCATTGTTAATGTATTATAAGGCATATAAAGGATCCGCAACAATTGGTAAAGCCAGGATTGGTTATCATTTAACAACGATATCGGTTTTAATTGCTTCGTTCTTATTACTGCTTTACATACTTAAACATCAATATCAATATAAATATATTTTTGAATACAGCAGCAGCGAGCTTTCTACCGGTTTATTAATCTCTTCATTTTTTGGCGGGCAGGAAGGAAGTTTTTTACTTTGGCTTTTATTTACTGTGCTGATTGGTTTGGTGGTTATGAACCAGGCTTCTAAAGAAAAAAATTTTGAAGCACAGGTTATGATGCCTTTTCTGCTTGTCGTTATCTTTCTGCTGGTTATGATAAATCCATTATTGAAAAGTCCCTTTAATTATTTATGGACTGATCCAACTTTTGTTGATACAAAATTTATTAATCAGAATATCTTAGGATATTCATTTATGCAAAATTTTATTTTTCAGGATAAAGACGCCGGCAAAACTTTCGTCAAAATAAGTGAAGAGCTGATTAATGCAATTAAGCAAAACGGTTTATCAATAGATAATTTAATAGTTCAGGGTAAAGGGCTGAATCCATTGTTGCAAAACTTCTGGATGCAAATTCATCCGCCTTTCTTGTTTTTAGGGTTCGCGCTCGCTTCGACGCAATTTGCTTTTGCAATAGGTGCATTAATTAAAAATGAATACAGGGTGTGGATTAAATTAAATTTAGTATGGGCATTAGCTACTGCATTAGTTCTGGTTCTTGGAATAATGATTGGCGGCTACTGGGCTTATGGTGTTTTAGGTTGGGGCGGCTATTGGGCGTGGGACCCGGTGGAAAATTCAAGTCTCATTCCGTGGATATTCTCAATAGCTTTAATACATACGCTGATAGTCCAAAAATATTCTCAAACCAAGCATAAGCTGGGCAGCTTGACAAGAACAAATTTGATATTGTCGGTTTTCACTTTTGTGCTGGTCGTTTACAGCACTTTCCTTACGCGCAGCGGAATCCTTTCCGAAGCTTCTGTCCATTCTTTCAGCGACCCGGGTTCGTTTGTTTATTCTGTGCTGCTAATATTTCTGATAGGGTTCTCCCTATCAGTATTTGTTGGAATTTATAAGAGAAGAAAAACTTTAAATAACCGGCAGGAACTATCGCAAAATATTTTTTCGCGGGATATGGGATTGTTCTATGGTTCAATGCTGTTAGTTGGTTCTGGCATCGCAATTCTTGTCGGAACTTCTGCGCCAATATTCGGCAGCTCGGTTGACTTAAGTTTTTATAACCGGGTTAACTCGCTGCTTGCAATTTTTATGGTTCCATTGATTGGAATAACATTATACTTTTACTGGCAGAACACAGACATTAAAGAGTTCATAAAAAATATAACAATTACCGGTGTGGCTGCTGTAATTGTTTCTGTCATCATTATATATTTAGCAGGCATTTCCGATATTCTTTACTCTCTTATTTTATTTGCGTCAGTTTTTACAATCGCTGTTAACCTTGTATTTATTTTCAAATTCAACAAGAGCTTAATTTTAATGGGCGGTCATATTGCACATATTGGTTTTGCACTTTTTCTTATCGGTGCAATTTTAAGCGGTCTGTTATCATTATCTGAAACTGTTGACCTTCCGAAAAATAAAAGCCAAATAGTATTTAATAAAAAGCTAACTTATTTGGGGAATGAACCGATAGATAACGGCAAAAAATATGCTTTCACTGTTAATGTAGAAGAAGGTGAAAATACCTTCATATCGAAACCGGTTATGTATATATCCGATTATAATAACAGCTTAATGAGAGAACCGGATATTTTAATTAGCGCTTCACGCGACTTATATATTTCTCCTTTAGGTTTTACTGAAGGTGAAAATGCAGGAGTTAAAGAAATTGATTTAAAAAAAGGAGAGCCGTATAAAATAGGTAATTCCGAAATTCTGTTTGAAAAATTTGATCTTCCACCGGATGCTATGCAAAAGATGATGAACAAAGAGCCGTTTGATATCCGGGCTAAGATGAAAGTTACTTCTAACGGGATTTCAAAAAACTTTGACATCATTGTTAATAATCAATCGCAAAACCGTTTCCAGATAAAAGAGGAAGGTTTACATTTTACGGCTGAAAGCTTTGATGTAAGCGGAACAATTAAATTTGACGTCACGAATTTAAACAATAAAGAAGTAGTTAAAGCCGAAACATTGTCAGTTGAATACAGAGAAAAACCATTAATAAATCTTGTTTGGTCCGGAGTGCTTCTAATGTCAATTGGATTTATTCTTATGATAATAAAGAGGTTCCGGGAGATATCGAATTAACAAGTGAAATCAGCAAAGAAAGATTTAGAAGATGAACAAATTGAAGGAGTTACAAAAATGTTGAATGAAGTGAAATCGCGCCTGTCTGCTGACAAGGCAGGCTCTGCGGGGATGAATGGGAAAATAAAACTAACCACAATTTTAGGATGGCTTGCAGTAGTTATCTTCATTGTAATTTACGGTGTTGAACTGCTGCCTCATCAGGAAGGTCCTCCGGTAACTGTAAGATGGATTAGTGAAACATTTG
>JAKAKL010000093.1 GCA_021824565.1 Bacteroidota bacterium
TCTTGCATTCGGCGGATTATTATTATTGAAAAATTTTCCTTTCAATTTATTTGTTAAGAATAAATTGAAATTCAAAGACAGTTCACAAAAAATAAAAGTAAGAATCAATCCTCTTGCGGTTAGTAGAAAAAAAATAGGTGAAAATAATGGCTGAAAATATTGACGGTCAGGATAACTTAGAACAAAAAAGAACCGACCCGAATTACTGGCAAAGTTTTAAAGATTTATATAATGACATTTCGTTTACCGAAGCAAAAAAACACGAGTTTAGCAAAGGTGTAACGGATGATTTTGACCTTTCAAAATTATCAAACGTTTCGAGAAGAAAATTTATTGCGCTCGTCAGCGCATCTGCGGCCCTTGCTGCGGCAGGCTGTTCCGATTATCGCGGAAATGGTAAAATAATTCCATACAGAACAAAACCCGAAGAAATAACTTTAGGGGTTCCTGACTATTATGCATCTACTTATGTTGAGAATGGACAGGACTATGGAATATTGATTAAGACTCGAGAAGGAAGGCCGATCAAAGTTGACGGAAATCCCGATCATCCAGCTAGTAAAGGAAAAACTTCTGCTAAAGCTCAAGCTGCTATATTAAGTTTGTACGACCCGGAAAGACTACAGCAGCCGCTGAGGAAAAACAGTTCCGGTATTCTAATGAAATCTACGTGGCAGCACATTGATAATGAAATTTCAAATAAGCTTGCCTCGATAAACGGAAAAGAAATTTCAATTATCTCTCATAAAATTGTTTCGCCGACATCCGCACAGACTCTGAATGATTTTAAGCAGAAATATCCGTCAGCTAAAGTATATTCTTATGAGTTGTTTAACGAATCGATTAGAAATACTGCATGGCAGAAATGTTACGGCGATAAAGTTTTCCCAACGGTGAAATGGGATCAAGCAAAAATAATTTTGGCTTTGGAATCGGATTTCCTTGGTACTGATGGAAACAAAGTTGAAGCGTCAAGGTTATATGCTCAGCGAAGGAATAATTCAGATCTCGATAATTTCAACCGCCTTTATGCCGTTGAGGGAAATCTTTCTTTAACCGGAATAAATGCTGATTACAGAATGCGTCTGCGTCCCGATTTACAATTTGAATTTGTAATGTCCTTGCTGAATGAAATTTCTAAACACACTGACAGCACAATAATTGACTCTGCTGTCATGAATCAGTATAACCTTTATGAATTTGCGCAGAAGAATTCTTTGTACGGAAATATCCTGGAATTACTTGTGAAGGATTTGTTGAAAAACAAAAGTGCTTCAATTATTTATGCAGGCAGAACTCTTCCTGAAAATGTTCACATCGCGGTAAATCTTTTAAATGAAATTCTAGGTAATACAAAATTATATACACAGGACACTGTTGAGCAGAATGATTATTCGCTTAGTAACAAAGAAGAGCTTGAAAACTTAATCCAGTCGATGAACTCCGGCAGCGTTGGCGCTGTAATTAGCTTTGACGCTAATCCTGTTTATCATCTTGCATCTGATTTTGGATTTTCAGATGCGTTAAAGAAAGTACCGCTTGTAATTTCACTAAGCGAGAGCGAGAATGAAACTTCGGAATTTGCAAATTATGTTATTCCGATAAGCCATCCTTTTGAATCGTGGGGAGATGCTCAAACTCGTTCAGGATATTACTCATTGCAACAGCCCGTAATTTCTCCTTTGTTTTATACCAGACAGAAAGAAGAAGTGCTGCTGGCTTGGGTAACTGGAAATTATAAGGAAAATATTTATCATGATTATATGATGAATAATTGGCAGAAAAATATTTATCCTGCCCTAAACGAGATGCTTGACTTCAATCGATTCTGGCTTGGCGCGCTTCAACGAGGAATTGTGAAAACCTCGGTTGATGCGAAGCATGTTGGCTCCTTTGATAAAACTTCTCTTAATTCTCTAAGTGAAAAACCAAAAACAAACACAGGTTATGTTGTTTGTTTGAGAGAAAGTTATTCAGCAGGCGATGGGAAATATGCAAACAATGGTTGGCTCCAGGAATTACCTCATCCTGTTACAAAAGTTACATGGGATAATTATGCTTCCGTTTCGGTTGCAACTGCAAAGCAATTAAACGTTGAAGAAAGAGACGTAATTGAAATTTCAATTGGAAGTAGGAAACTAAATATTCCTGTAGTTATTCAGCCCGGCTCGTCCGATAATACAATTACAATTGAACTTGGTTATGGCAGAACAAAATGTGGCATTGTCGGATTGGGTACTGGATTTAATGCGAATGTTTTACTGTCGAAAGACGGAGATGTTTCGCCATGGATATATACTTCTGCTGAGATCAAAAAAACCGGTGATACTTATGAAATTATATCGACAATGGAACATCATCCGATAAATGATCCGCTCGTATCCGGTGTTGTCAAAGAAAGAAAAATTATTCTTGAAGGCACCGTGCTCGGTTATAAGAAGAATCCTAATTTTATCCAAGAGCAGCGGCCTGAAAATACAAAGAGCCTTTATAATCCTCATGATTATCCCGGTGTAAAGTGGGGAATGTCAATCGACTTAAATAAATGTACAGGCTGCGGAGAATGTGTTGTCTCATGTAATGCTGAAAATAATATTCCGGTAGTTGGAAAAGATCAAGTTAAAGTAAGCAGAGAAATGCAATGGATCAGAATAGACAGGTACTATTCCGGCAGCGCAGAAAATCCCAAGATAAGCCTTGAGCCGATGCTTTGCCAGCAGTGCGATCATGCGCCATGCGAAAATGTTTGTCCTGTTGCCGCAACCAATCATAGTGATGATGGTTTGAACCAAATGGTTTATAACCGCTGTGTTGGTACAAGATATTGTTCAAACAACTGTCCTTATAAAGTTAGAAGATTTAACTTCTTCAATTTTAGAGATCATTTTAGAGATGGCTACCAGCAAAGTAATTTATTTGATCTTGTCTATAACCCTGAGGTAACGGTTCGCTCGCGAGGCGTAATGGAAAAATGTACTTTCTGTATACAGAGAATTATGGATGCGAGAGCTGCTGCGATTCGAGAACACATACCATTCAAAGGGTCGGATGTAAGAACCGCTTGCCAGGATGCCTGCAACACAGAAGCTATAAAATTCGGAGATATGAATGATAAAGAATCCGAGTTTTATAAATATCGTAATCACGAATTAGGATATTATGTTTTGGAAAATTTAAACGTAAGACCAAACGTTACTTATCTTGCTAAATTAAGAAATACTCACTCGGAGGAAGCATAAGTGAATATCGATTATACTAAGGAATTAGCTCTTGTCGAGGGAAACCCAAGATTAGCTGATATAGACGAACTAATTTCACGACCATTAACTCAACCAGTCACAAAAAAATATTACATAGCTCTTTCTATAAGTGGGACAGCTTTGCTAATCGGAGTTTATTCGCTTTGGCTTACGCTGTATTATGGAATAGGGATGTGGGGAAACAATGTCCCGGTAGGCTGGGCTTTTGACATTACGAACTTTGTCTTCTGGATTGGTATCGGTCATGCAGGGACACTTATCTCGGCTATATTATTTTTGCTCCGTCAGAGATGGCGAACGGGTATAGCCCGCTTTGCCGAAGCTATGACAATTTTTGCTGTAATGACTGCAGGTATATTCCCCGTTATTCACACTGGCAGACCCTGGCTTGCTGGCTATTTGATCCCTTATCCAAACCAGCATTTGCTGTGGCCCAATTTTATATCGCCTCTGCTGTGGGATGTTTTTGCCGTTTCAACTTACTTTACTGTTTCGCTCTTGTTCTGGTATATGGGATTAATTCCTGACTTTGCAATCTTAAGAGATAGAACGGTTTCAAAAGTTAAGAAAACTATTTACTCTGTTTTTAGCTTAGGCTGGAGGCATTCAAACCGGCATTGGAGACACTATGAAAAAGTTTATATGATATTAGCTGGTTTGGCAACTCCGCTTGTACTGTCGGTTCACACAATAGTAAGCTTTGACTTTGCAGTTTCACTGATTCCAGGTTGGCATACAACAATTTTTCCGCCTTACTTTGTCGCAGGTGCTATCTATTCCGGATTTGCAATGGTGATGACGGTTTTAATTTTTGTCAGAAAAATTTTCGATATGGAAAATTTGATCACGTTAAATCATCTTGAACGAATGGCGAAGGTTATGCTTCTTACAAGTTCTATGGTAGCATACTCTTATTTGATGGAATTTTTTATTGCATGGTACAGCCAGGTGCCCTCAGAACAATATGATTTTTGGGCAAGAGTTGTCGGTCCATATAGATGGGCTTGGTATTTCATGATAAGCTGCAACTTTTTAATTCCTCAATTAATCTGGTTTAAAAAAATTAGACGTTCGGTCCCAATACTGTTTATAATTTCTATCTGCGCGAATATTGGAATGTGGTTTGAAAGATTCGTAATTATTGTTCAGTCGCTTAGCAGAGATTTCCTGCCGTCAAGCTGGCACATGTTTACTCCAACTCTTGTAGACTTTGGAGTTTTAACAGGAAGCTTTGGATTGTTCTTCACTTTAGTTTTGCTTTTTGCCAAAACATTACCGGTAGTATCAATGGTTGAAACAAAATCAGTTTTAGAAGGCTCTCAGCCGCATCATTACAATGATGATCATAATGGCGAAGTTGGTGCCGGTCATGCGAATATTACAGCCGGAGTTGGTGCCGCTTTAAACGGAGGTAAAAATGGAAACTAAAAATTTACATTCCGTCGCTGCTTTATTTGACACTCCGGAGAAAATTATTAATGCCGCAAATAAGGTAAAGGATGCCGGCTATAAAAAATTTGATGTCAATACACCATATCCGGTCCATGGTATGGACAAAGCAATGGGATTGGGACAGTCGAAAATCGGATGGATAACTTTATTCTTTGGTTTTTCAGGAGCCATTTTTATTTTTCTCTTTATGGGATGGACTATGGCAATGAATTATCCGTATGTCGTTGGTGGCAAGCCATTTTTTTCTTTCCCTGCTTTTATACCAATAACTTTTGAAGTTACTGTCCTTAGTGGCTCGATAGCAACTATTGTTGGTATGTTAGCAGTGTTTTTTAATTTGCCCTCGCTAAATGATCCGATACAGGATTCTGACTATTTAAAACAGGTTTCTACTGACAAGTTTGGTATTTTAATTCAAGCCGCCAATGAAAAATTCGATAAGGAAAAAGTAGTTGAGTTTCTAAAAAGTCTTGGCGCATCAACAATAGAATATATTTACGAACCTGAAAAAGAAGAATTTAAAATTCTTCAACCTAAATTCATGGTGTTTTTAGCATTGGTTGCTATTTTAACTTCAGGCGGCACATATGTTACACTTAATAAGTTAATGTATGTTATCCCGTTCAATTGGATGGATAGACAAAGCAAGTCAAATCCCCAAAGCGAAACAACTTTTTTCCATGACGGCTTCGCTATGAGGATGCCTGTTAAGGGAACTATTGCTAAAGGCTTTATGCCTTATCCTTATCAAGGTCAAGCTCAACCGAACGAAGTTTTATCAAATCCAACATTGCCGACAAAGGAAATTCTAGAACTTGGTCAGCGAAAGTTTTTAACCTTCTGCAGCCCGTGTCATGGAAATTATGCCGATGGAAACAGCCGGCTTAGAGGACAATTTCCTCCGGGACCGACATTGCACTCTGATAAAATTATAGGATACAGTGACGGCATGATATACAATATTATTACGAATGGACAGAATGCAATGCCTTCTTACGCTTATCAAATCCCACGTGAGCAGCGCTGGGCTATAATCGATTACATAAGAGTTTTGCAAAGAGCGCAAAATCCAAAGCCATCTGATTTCCAAGCTATTAGTCAGTTAAAAAAGGAGTCCGGAAAAAATGTCGTCAACTGAAATTGGATACATAAAAAGAGATTTACCAGATAAATTAAAAACTTTAGGAGTTATCCTCTTAGCGGCAGGTGCAGTTCTTGGTTTGCTTGGTTTTCTCATTGACCCTCAAAGAGCTGTATTTAGTTATCTAGCTGCATTTTTATTTTTAGTAAGCATTGGGATAGGCTCGCTGTTTCTCGTGGCTTTAGAATATGCTGCGGGAGCCGACTGGAGCACTCCATTCCGCCGCGTTAGTGAATTCTTTTCAGCTGTAATACCTTTTTTGCTGCTGCTTATTATTCCGCTTTTATTCAACATGCACAATCTTTTTTCTTGGACTCATAAAAATATTGTTGACGGCAGCGAACTTCTTAAAGGAAAAACTTCTTATCTGAATATTCCTTTTTTTGTAGCGCGTTCAATCGGTGTAATTTTTATTTGGTGGATTTTTTATTTCTTTATTATAAAAAATTCCAGAATGCAGGATACTTCTAAAGACCAGGCATTAACGGGAAAGAATATCAAAATTTCTTCCGGGTTTATGCCGGTGTTTGCATTATCTATTACAGTTATCGCTTTTGATTGGCTGATGAGTTTAGAGCCAAGCTGGTTCTCAACAATTTTTGGAGTTTACTTTTTTGCGGGTACTATTTGGTGTGCGCTGGCAGCCCTTACGCTGACGGTAGTATTACTGAATGAAAACGGATTTCTACATTCGAAAATAACAACTGATCATTATTACACTTTGGGTGTATTGATGTTTGCCTTTACAGCTTTTTGGGGATACATCGCCTTCTCGCAATATTTATTAACATGGTACGCAGACATTCCCGATGAAACAATTTGGTTTATGCATAGATGGGTTGGAGGCTGGAAAGTGATTTCAATCCTTATTGTGTTAACCCATTTTGTAGTCCCTTTTTTCTATCTGCTGTCTTATAAATCAAAGACGAACGCGAAGAAGTTAAAATTTATTGCCGTTTGGATAATGTGTTCTCATTTCCTCGACATATACTGGATGGTAATGCCAAGTATGAACCTAAATGGTTTCCAATATTCATTTAGCTGGATGGACATCGTTTATCCTGTAGCTGCGGTTGGCTTTGTTATACTATTATTTAAATCCCTTAGTAAAAAATATAATCTTTTGCCTGTTGGCGATCCTAAGCTTAAAAGAGGTTTAGATTTTCATCTTTA
The DNA here is from genome assembly GCA_021824565.1 of Bacteroidota bacterium. GTDB lineage: Bacteria > Bacteroidota > Ignavibacteria > Ignavibacteriales > Ignavibacteriaceae > FEN-1297. Next base: position 7,027 of record JAKAKL010000093.1, read on the forward strand.
AGTTATAAGAAAAACGTAATAAGAATTTTATGGATAACACAAAAAAAATAATTCAGGATTTCTTAACAGATATAAAAAATAATCCGACTAAAATTTTTGGATTAATATATCCATACATATTGCTTGTCGGTTTAGCTGTCGGAATTTTTTATCTGTATAAAATTAATTATATAGAAGAATCTACTATTCCGCCGAGTCTGCCTGCCGCAAGTCAATCGAAAGATTTGCCATTGATTATGCCAAGCGAAAGTGTCAGTGGAGATATTAGCTCACTAACAACACCTACTCCGGATTTAATAAACAAAGGTAAATCTTTGTTTACTGCTTCTTGCGTTGCGTGCCATGGCGCGAACGGCAAAGGAGATGGAGTAGCTGCTGCGGCATTGAATCCAAAGCCTAGAAATTTTACCAGCAAAGAGGGATGGATAAATGGACCAAAGTTGTCGGGTATCTATAAAACGTTATCGGAAGGAATTACAGGGAGCGCAATGGTTGCGTTTTCAAATTTCTCGCCGGCTGATAAATTTGCGCTTGCACAATATATTAGAAAAACTTTTGTTCCTGATCCACCTCAAGATACTCCAGACGATATTAGTAATTTAGTGCAGACTTTTCATCTTGGTGAAAAGCAAAAAAATCCCGGACAGATTCCAATTAAAGACGCAATGATATTGGCTGCAAACGATAATGAGACCAAGTATGAAGATATACTAAATGTTTTGAAGAATATTGCTAACGATTCGCAGCCGGGCGCCGAAATATTTGCTAAGGTGACCAACAATAAAATGAAGGCGCTTATAACGCTCAGTAATTCGAGCGATTGGCACAAAAACGTAAATACTTTTGTGAACGTTATAGTGAATAATGTAAACCAAGATGGCTTCAACGGAAATGTTTATGATTTGTCTAAATCGGACTGGAATGTTTTTTATAATTATATGAATAAGTTTTTCTAGATGAAAAGATTTATTACATATGGTCTAATAATTCTTTGTTTAGTTTTCGCTCAAACTCAATTTGCAGCGGAAATAAATTCGCATGTAGGAGTTGAAAAGAAATTAGGAGAGACCGTTCCACTTAACCTCTATTTCAATGATTCTAATGGTCAAAAAGTTTTGCTAAAAGATTTAGTTACTAAACCGACCGTTATTGATTTTGCCTATTATAAATGCACAGGCATCTGTACGCCTTTGATGACTGAGATTGCAGACGTTGTTGGTAAAGTAGATTTAAAGCCGGGCAAAGATTATAATATCCTGACTGTAAGTATTAACCCTGCGGAAACTTCCGCTGATGCAGAAAATAAAAAGAAGGAAATGTTTGCTTTAATTAATGAAAAAGTGCCGGATGCTTCATGGAGATTTTTAACAGGCGACAGTGTTACAATCAAGGCTTTGACAGATGCTGCTGGCTTCCATTTTGAAAAGCAAGGAAATACTTTCCTTCATACCGGTCTACTTATTTTTATTTCAAAAGAAGGAAAAATTTGCCGTTACCTTGAGCCGGGCTACGACACGCAAGGAAATTTCCAGATACTTCCTTTAGATTTTAAGATGTCGGTTATAGACGCTGCCAGAGGGCAGGCAATCCCTGTGATTGATCAGGTGTTAAGATTTTGTTTTGCTTTTCAGCCTAAGAACGAGATGCTTGTAAATTACTTATTTGCAGGCATAGGAGTTTTTATGCTTTTGATGGTTGGAGCGTTTATAAAATTTGTATTGCTTAAACGACCTAAAGACAATTTTGTATTAAAAACTAACAAAATGAAATAATGGAATTTAAAATGAAACACATGCGAGGTAGAATTTATGTCGAGTAATTCATTGGCAGTTGATAAAAGCGGAAATCTGCCAAGCTATCTTATTGATGAAGGAAAGCGAAAAGGAATATTAGCCTGGCTTCTTTCAACAGATCATAAAAGGATCGGGATTATGTACATGATCGCGCTCCTTAGTTTCTTTGCCGTTGGAGTTACGCTTGGCTTTTTAATAAGGCTTGAATTATTAACGCCTCAAGGCACGATTGTAAATCCCCAGGCATACAATGAATTCTTTACTCTGCACGGAGTAATAATGATATTCATCGTTGTCGTTCCGGCGATACCTAGTATTTTTGGAAATTTCTTTTTGCCAATAATGCTTGGAGCAAAAGATGTTGCTTTCCCAAGGCTAAATTTACTTTCGTGGTATTTATACGTTGTTGGCAGTATAATGATTCTTCTTTCAATTGTTCTTCCCGGCGGTGCCGCAGATACTGGATGGACATTCTATATCCCGTACAGCGTAAGAACCGGCACCAACATGATTTTCACTTTAACCGCCGTTTTCATTTTAGGATTTTCTTCTATTCTTACAGGTGTGAATTTTTTAACTACCATACACAGATTGCGTGCCCCGGGAATGGGCTGGTTTAAGATGCCGCTGTTTGCATGGTCATTATATGCAACCGGCTGGATTCAAGTTCTTGCAACTCCTATCGTCGGTATTACTTTATTGTTAGTAATTATTGAGAGAGTCTTCGGTGTAGGGCTTTTTGATCCAACATTAGGCGGAGATCCAATATTATTTCAGCACATGTTCTGGATGTATTCTCACCCTGCTGTATATATAATTATTGTTCCTGCTATGGGAGTAATCTCAGAAATCATTCCCGTCTTTTCTCGTAGAACAATTTTTGGCTACAAGTTTATAGCATTTTCAAGTATTGGTATAGCTGTATTCGGGTCGCTGGTTTGGGCGCATCACATGTTTGCTGTCGGAATGAGCAATAATGCCGAATTTGTTTTTTCGCTTTTAACTTTTCTTGTAGCAATTCCCAGCGCAATAAAAGTTTTTAACTGGACTGCTACTTTATACAAAGGCTCGATTGAGCTTGAGCCTCCAATGCTTTACGCGCTAGCGTTCATATTTTTATTTTCGATCGGAGGTCTCACAGGAATTATCCAGGGTGCTCTGAACGTAGATATTTATTTAACGGATACATATTTTATTGTAGGTCATATTCATTATGTTGTATTTGGCGGAACAGGTATTGGAATATTTGCGGCACTTCACTATTGGCTTCCGAAAATGTTCGGAAGGATGTATAATAAAAAAGTAGCCAAAGTTGCCTTCTGGATTATTTTTGTTGGATTTAATATTCTCTATTTCCCATTTTTGATTTTAGGTTGGCTTGGAATGCCGAGAAGATCATATCATTATCTTCCTAGGTTCCAGGTATATCATGTTATCGCAACTGTCGGCTCATGGATTTTAGTACTCGGATTGATAATTATGTTTTTCAATCTACTGAAGTCAATTAGATCAGGCAAAGTAGTTACAGAGAAAAATATTTGGGGCGGGGAATCACTCGAGTGGCAAACTCAAACGCCTCCTATTACAGAAAATTTTGTAGATATTCCTGTAGTTAATGAAGCTCCTTATGAATACAAACAAAATGAAGAAGAATTTTTAGAAAAGGAGGAAGTACTTTGAGCGCAGAAAATCAAGCTTCTGTACACGTTCATCGCGACGATGTTGCCACTAAAATGGGCATGTGGTTTTTCCTGTTTTCCGAGCTGTTATTGTTCGGAGGCTTATTCCTGATGTATTCGGTTTATAGATATACACATCAGCATGATTTCCATATCGCCGCAGAAGGTATGAATATTTTCTTAGGTACTGCTAATACTATTATCCTTTTAACTAGCAGTTTGACGATGGCTCTTGCTATTACCGCTATGCAGAAAGGCAAGAAGATACTTTCACTGTCGCTGCAAATAATTACTTTCTTATTCGGATTAGCATTCTTAGTCAACAAATTTTTTGAATGGAGCGCTGAATTCCGCGAAGGTAATTATCCAGGTTCACCAATACTTACAGCAAAACCCAGCGGACAGATTTTATACTATGGCTTATATTATACTATGGTTGGGCTTCACGGCGTGCATGTTATTGCCGGTATGACGGTGATTGCCTTTATGATTAGATTCACTATTAAAGGAATCATTACAAAAGACAATTATGTTAAATTGGAAGCTGCAGGATTATATTGGCATTTAGTTGATATAATCTGGATTTTTTTGTTTCCCTTATTTTATCTCATTACTTGAGGATTTTGAATGGAAGAAAATAAAGTTCAGCATGTACATACTCCCGGATACGGAATTTATTTCTATGTCTGGCTTGCTTTAATTACCTTGACAGCGCTTACAGCCACTGTAGCTGGCGTTAACTTCGGCAAGTTAAGCATCGTTGTTGCATTAATTATCGCCGCTGTGAAATCGTACTTAGTTTTAACGGAATTTATGCACCTTAAATTTGAGATGAGAGCTTTTAGAATATTTGTAATTGTGGCAATTCTATTCTTCACCATTTTGATAGTGCTTTTATTTTCGGATTATTCTTTTTATTAAAGGAGAAAAAATGTTTGCTGATGCATCAAGTTTTGTACAGTCTGTTAATAGTACTTTTATTTTTATAGTCTCTGTCTGCGTTTTCTTTTTAGCGTTGATAACAACAATGATGATAATCTTTGTTTTCAAATACAATAGAAAGAAAAATAAAAAAGCAGTTAATATTCACGGAAGCGTGCCGTTAGAGATAACCTGGACAGTCATCCCGACTATTTTGGTTATTATTATGTTTTATTTTGGGTGGGAAGGTTATACATTGATGGTGAACGCTCCTGCAAACTCTATGGTTATTAAAGTTACTGCACAAATGTGGAGTTGGAAATTCGAATATCCTAACGGAGTTAAAACCGATACACTGTATGTTCCGATAAATAAACCTGTAAAAGTTTTACTCCATTCACAGGACGTTGACCATTCTTTTTATGTGCCGGCATTCAAATTTAAGAAAGATGTTATTCCAAATAGGAATAATACGGCTTGGTTTCTTCCAGAAAAGCTTGGCAAATTTGATGTTTTCTGTGCTGAATATTGCGGCTTGAGACATTCATATATGTATAGTGCAGTAGTAGTAATGAAGCAAAAAGATTTTGATACATGGCTTTCAGCGCAGGAGGAGAAACAAAAAGATAACGATACAACTTCTGCAGTGAAATTATAATGTTGTCACTTACTTTAAAAAATATCGACTCGAAATTTTTATCAGCCCAATTGAAAGGTAAGATTAATATTCTTATTGAGCTTACAAAATTTAGGATTACATCTTTTGTAACGCTTACTACGCTTTTTGGTTTTATCTGTGCTGAAGGGAAGTTGACAACTGCGGTCTTGACACCTTTAATCGGAGTACTGCTTTTGTCATCCGGTTCGGCGGCGGTCAATCATTATCAAGAAAGAAATACCGACGCTTTAATGGATAGAACAAAAAATCGCCCGATTCCTTCCGGTAGAATTTCGGCAAACAACGCTTTGGCAATTTCGCTTATTTTAATTTTTTCGGGTTCGATGATACTTTATTTTGGGGTAGGGCAAATAGCTTTTTTATTAGGATTGTTAAATCTTTTCTGGTACAACGGAATCTATACGCCGTTAAAAAAAGTTTTTGCTCTTGCAATTATACCCGGTTCGTTGGTGGGAGCTATTCCGCCCGCAATAGGCTGGGTAGCAGGCGGCGGCAGTTTATTCAATATGCAATTAATGATTTTAGCCTTCTTCTTTTTTATTTGGCAAATACCTCATTTCTGGCTTTTGCTTTTGGTGTTCGGAAAAGATTATGAGCAAGCGGGCTTCCCAACTTTAACGCAGATTTTTAACGATTCGCAATTATCGAGAATAACTTTTATGTGGATTATTTCAACTGCAATAACAAGCTTTTTAATACCTGTTTTCGGATTGGTTAAAAGCCCGGTTGTTCAGTTTCTTCTGCTTGCCCCTGGCTTTTGGCTTATCATAAATTCTTTAAGCTTGCTTAAAGTGGCAAAAAGAAAAATATCTTTTAGAACGGCATTTATGGATATAAATATTTTTGCAATACTTGTAGTTATAATATTATCGTTCGACAAACTTTTTATATAATGAAACAATAGTGAGAAAAAATGGATTTTCTTAATAAATTGGTCTTACCGCTTTCACCACAGCACATTTTGCTTTTACATTATATGTTGATGCTGATTTTCTCTTTATTCATTCCTTTTATAAGCATTTTGAGCGGCGGCATTTTCTTTTCTTTATATTTTAGAAATAGAGGATTAAAAGAAAATAATCATCACCTTATAAAGTTTTCTAAAGAAATTGTTGAGGTTGTTACTATAAATAAAAGCATGGGAATAGTACTTGGTGTTTTAACTCTGCTAACTTCGATACTGGTTTTTATTCAGTTATATTCTGCGAGCGCAGCCTACGCAATTACGTTTTTATTTATTTCTTTGCTCTTGATGATTATCGGTTTGGTGCTAATATACACTTATCGCCATTCACTAAAGTTTTCGGATTTATTTGAAGCGATTAAAGATTTCCATACTCAGGACAAAGCTGTTGAAAGCGAAATTCAAGAACTTCGCAGAAGTAATACAAACCTTAGCATGAGATCCGGCGTATCCGGATTTATTTTCATTTTCATTTCTATATGGATGTTTGTTGCCGGTGTAACTCTTCCGACTTATTCTGATTCGATGGCAAACAAAAATATTTTAACCATATTACTTTCGTGGCTGGTCATTTCGAGATTTATTCCGGTGCTTTTGATTGCATGCGCATTTACTGGAGCAACACTTCTTTTCATATATTTCTATTGGGATGGAGGAAAGAAAGACGACGATGCATCTTATCTTGGCTTTGTAAAAAATTTTAGCATAAGGTTAACGTTTGTTTCTATTATAATCTTACCTTTATTCTTATTGATTGATCTCGTTATTCTTCCGAATAATACCTTATCTGCTTCAGTGTTTGTATACACAAGTCTTGCTTTGGCATTAATTTTTGCTGCTTACCATTATCTCTATGTGATGATAAGAAATCAAAATTTAAAGTATACGCTTCATGTTTTTATTACACTAATATTAGTGATTGTTTTTAGTGTTGTGAAAGATCAACTTTCATTAGCAAATGCGAGTGAGCTTCGAACAGTAGAAATGGGTGCTCAATATGCAGAGGTAATGCAGAAACTTACCGGCGAAGGTGCTGCTCCCAAAATCAGCGGGGAGGATATTTATAAAAATATTTGTTCATCCTGCCACAGCTTTGATCATAAAGTAGTTGGTCCTCCATATAAACAAACTCTTCCAAAATATAAAGGCGATGTAGATAAACTCGTTGCGTTTATATTACATCCAACTCAAAATAACCCGGGCTATCCTCCAATGCCGAATCCAGGTTTAAAACCTGCTGAAGCAAAGGCAGTTGCGACGTACATTCTGAAAGAAGTTAAGAAGTACGAATAAAAATTTTGCTATCATAATTTCTAAACGCATTTAAACAAAAAAAAGTCTCATCTATGTGAGACTTTTTTTGTTTATGTGACCCCAACGGGATTCGAACCCATATTACCGCCGTGAAAGGGCGATGTCCTAACCATTAGACGATGGGGCCATCAAACAATATTTTTTGGGTGAGCGATGGGATTTGAACCCATGACCCTCAGGGCCACAACCTGATACTCTAACCAGCTGAGCTACGCTCACCATTTAATCAATTTAGATTTATAGAATCAATAACTGATAATTCTGATTTTTGAATTTTAGTACGCCCAAGTGGAATCGAACCACTAACCTACAGCTTAGAAGGCTGTTGCTCTATCCAATTGAGCTATGGGCGCTTCTCAATCTGAAATTCAGGATGTTTAAATTATACATTCTGAATTGATAAAGTCGGGGCGGCAGGATTCGAACCTGCGACCTCCTGCTCCCAAAGCAGGCGCGATGAACCGGGCTACGCTACGCCCCGAGTTATTTCAATTAAAAACTTTTATAAAATAGAGATTTCAAATATATCTTTTTGACAGCATAAAAACAATTCCTTGTCAGCGCTTTACGTAATATCTCTTAATCCGACTACTGGATAGCTAATGATTATTTTTTTACAACAAAACCAAACTTTTCAATTAACTGTTTTGCTTTTTTCGCAGTAGATTCCGAGTCAAATGAAATTCTAAACGTTCCTCCTGTTCCTTCACGGATTTTTAACAGCTCAATATCTTTAATATTTATTCCGGAGGTAAATAATAAAGTTGTTAGTCTGCTTAATACACCAGGTTTATCGTTAACGAAAACATAAATATCAAAAAGTGGGTTTATAAATCCTTTGTTATTTCTTGGAATCTCATCTCGTTTTACTCGTGCTGTCTCAAAAGACCTGTTTAATTTCTTCCAATTTTCTTTTTCGATGCATTTTTCAATATCGCTTAGCTTCTTTTGGATATCCTTAATTGATTTGATAATATTTTTTTTGTTCAACTCAATAACCGGCTGCCAAATATTAAAATTACTTGAAGCAATTCGCGTCATATCTCGAAAGCCGCCTGCAGCAAAATCAAGATAATTCATTTTTTCGTTTTGACCCGGCAAAGAGTTAACAAGATTTACTGCAAGTAGCTGGGGTATATGACTAACCTTTGCAACTATCTTATCGTGAGCGTGCGGATTTAAAAATTTTATTCGCGCTCCCAATATTTTGATAATTTCGACTAAAGGAGCCGCGTCATTCTTAAATGTATCTGATAAAATATAAATGGAATTTTCAAATAGTAATGGGTCGGAATTTTCAAAGCCTCCATTTTCTTTACCTGTCATAGGATGACCGCCGATATAGATCCCGCAACTCTTTAACTTTTTCCATTTCTGCTCGAAAATATTTTTAACTCCTGCAACATCGGATATAATAGTTTTTTTATTCACAAGAGGAGCAAGCAGAGTAAGTGCTTTTATTGAAAGATCGGTCGGCAAACATAAAAAAATGTAATCCGAATTTGCAGCGTCTTCAATTTTAAGTAGTTCATCATCAATAATATTTTGATGTTTTGCGGAATTTAAAACTTCTCTTTTGTCAAAAGCGTTTATAAAAAAATGCGCAGAACTATTCTTTAAGGATTTTGCAATTGATCCGCCAATTAAACCTAAGCCAATTATGGAAATTTTTTTTGAAGTCAATTAAAGCCTTTTATTTATTCTTTACATTTTTCTTCCGATTACTTCCGCAATTAATTTAACCTGCTTCATGAGATCTTCAAATTGTTCAGGGAGCAAGGCCTGTGGTCCATCAGACAGCGCTTTTTCAGGATCATTATGAACTTCAACCATCAAGCCGTCCGCACCGGCAGCAACAGCCGCGCGAGCCATTGGCAATACTTTATCGCGAAGCCCCGTCGCATGCGACGGATCAGCTATTACTGGAAGATGGCTTCTTTTATGAACAACCGGAATTGCGGAAAGATCAAATGTATTTCTCGTGAAAGTTTCAAAAGTTCTAATGCCTCTTTCGCATAACATTACTTCCTTGTTGCCGTTCGATAAAATATATTCTGCCGACATCAGCCAATCTTCAACAGTAGCTGAGAGACCTCTTTTTAACATTATCGGAGTTGATGTTTTCCCAAGGTCTCGAAGCAGAGAAAAGTTTTGCATGTTACGAGCACCAACTTGAAATATGTCAGTATATTCTTCTATCAAGCTTATCTGTGCAGATTCCATGACTTCCGTAATAACAAGAAGATTAAATTTATCTGCCGCCTTTCTAAGAAGCTTTAATCCTTCTTCCCCAAGTCCTTGAAATGAATACGGGGAAGTACGAGGCTTAAACGCACCGCCTCTTAAAATCTTTGCTCCGGATTTTGCGACAATTTCTGCAACAGCAAAAATTTGATCTTCGTTTTCAACTGAGCATGGACCAGCCATCATTACTACTTCGTTTCCGCCGATTACCACGTCTTTAATTTTTATCTCTGTATTTTCTTTTTTGAAACTGCGGCTTGCAAGTTTGAATGGCTCTGTTATTCGATATACTTCGGCAACGCCGTCAAGAATTTTTATCTGCCGCGTATCAAAATTCGGCTTTACACCGATTGCTCCGAGAATTATTTGCTCTACTCCGGTTGATTTATGAACTGCAAATCCAAAATCCTCCAGATGTTTTATTACGTTTTCAATTTGCTTATCCGAAACATTTTTTTCAAGAACTACTACCACTGTATCTCCTTCTAAGTCTATTTTAATGAAATTTCTTTTCGCCTGCTTTAATAGCTGCGTCAACATGATCTTCTTTGCGAGGAATGGCACATGAATACATCGGTGTATAGGAGCAGTAAGGATTATATGCCATATTAAAGTCAATTGTATAAATATAATTTGTGTCTCTGCTCAAATCAAAATCAAGATATCGCCCCACACCGTAAGTCTCATCTCCGGTTGTTTTATCTGTGAACCAAATTGTATAATAAGACATTCCGTCTTTCGTTGTACCCTGGTAAACATTTAACTTATATGAATTATGATTCATGTTAAAAGCTACATAGCCAAACCGGACTATTTTTCTTTCTTCGCCTTTTGTGCCGAAAACACTTACCGTGTCTTTTTTATCATACCTGAAAAGCTTGCTGTGAAAAACATAATCAGGATCAACCGGGTAATAATTCAGCGGATGAAATTTAACATTCTTATCCCGCTGAAAAGGTGAATCCGGAGCGTTCTTCATATAATTATCTTTTTCCTGCCGGAGTTTTTCGATCCCATGAATATAAGTTAATTGTTCCGGTGTGTATTTTTTGCCGCAGGAACTTAATAGTATTGAAGAGAGAAAAATTATAAAAAAATATTTCTTTAATTTATCATTGCGCGTTTGCATCTTTTTTTACTCTCTTTTTCAGTTCGTTCAATTTATTTAACGCATCAATCGGCGTAAGATTATTCAACTCAATCTCGTCAATTTCCTTTCGGATGTTATCATCTCTAAACTCGAATAGACTTATTTGGGAATCATTTTCGTCCTTAATCTTTTTTAATTTCTCTTTTTTAACTTCATAAGGAGTTAATTCTTTACTCTCTAAATTTTGTAAAATTTCTTTAGCGCGGTTCGTTACAAAAAGAGGAAGACCAGCCATCTGCGCAACTTGAATTCCATAGCTATGATCAGCGCCGCCTTGAGACACTTTGTGAAGAAAAATTACTTTGTCTTCAATCTCCCTAACTTCTACTTTGTAATTTTTTATTCGATTAAAAATTTCAGACATTTCATTAAGTTCATGGTAATGAGTTGCAAACAAAGTTTTAGCGCGAACTTCAGGATTCTCGTGGAGAAATTCCGTTAATGCCCATGCGATTGAAATGCCGTCAAACGTGCTTGTTCCTCGTCCAATCTCATCAAGCAAGATCAAACTTTTTGAAGAAGCGTTATTTAAAATATTAGCTGCCTCCTGCATCTCGACAAGAAAGGTACTTTCTCCAGCAGAGATATTATCGCTTGCTCCAACTCTTGTAAAAATTCTGTCGACCAATCCTATCTTCGCTTTCTTTGACGGAACGAACGATCCGATTTGCGCAAGCAAAACAATAAGCCCGATTTGCCTTAAGTAAACAGACTTTCCCGCCATATTCGGACCGGTTAAAATTATAATCTGATTTTTTTCTCCGTCAAGCCGGCAGCTATTTGCGGTGAATTTTTCACCGGGAGGTAAAATCCTTTCAACTACCGGATGCCTTCCTTCGATAATTTCAATTTCATTTTCTTCGCTTAGTTCCGGCTTAACGTAATTAAATTCGGCGGCACATTCAGCGAAAGATAAAAAGCAATCGAGCATCGCAATCATTTTTGCGTCCTGCTGAATCGCTTCCGCTTCATGAGCGATGAGCAGTCGTACTTCGTTAAATAGCTGGGATTCAAGCTCGTAAATTTTCTCTTCGGCATTAAGAATTTTATCTTCATAATCTTTTAAGTCCGGCGTAATAAATCTTTCCGAATTTACCAGAGTTTGTTTGCGGATATAATCTGCCGGCACTTTGTCTTTGTTAGCATGGCTGATCTCTATATAATAGCCGAAGACTTTGTTGTAGCTGACTTTCAAAGATGAAATCCCGGTTCTTTCACGCTCCGTTTTTTGAAGATTTGCTATCCAATCTTTTCCGTGGAACGCAATATTTCTTAGCTCGTCCAATTCGATGCTGAAGCCGTTTTTAATTATGCCGCCTTCATTCAAACTGAGCGGAGGCGAATCAACAATTGCATTATGAATTTTTTCTACAAGCTTTTCTAGCGGAGATAAATTATCTTTTATCAAAATTAAAGTCTTAACTTTTACTAGAGACAGTTTTTCTTTTATTAAAGGCAGTTTCATCAAAGAAAATTTTAAAGAAACAACCTCGCGTGGATTTGCTCTGCCGGTGCATATTTTTGAAATTAATCTTTCAAGATCGCCGATTTCTTTCAACTCATTGAGGAGATTTTTCCTTAAAGATTTATTTTGAACAAGCTCCTCAACGCTGTCCTGCCTTTTTTGAATTTGCTCTAATTTCCTAAGCGGTGTCGAAATCCATTTCTTCAAAAGTCTTCCGCCCATCGCTGTTTCGGTCTTATCAAGAAAAGAAATCAGCGAACCTTCTCTGCCGCCGTCGTTCATTGAGAAAGTTATTTCCAAATTTCTTTTGGTTGAATAATCCAGCGCCATATAATCTGACGGATTATATTCGGAAATTTTATTTAAGTGCGAAAGATTTTGCTTCTGAGTTTCCTGCAAATAGCTTAAAAGCGCTCCTGCAGCGGTTATTCCAGCTACTAAATTATCTATTCCGAAGCCTTTTAAATTTACAGTTTTGAACTGCATAACTAAAAGCTCTTTTGCATATTCGTAATTAAAAACCCAATCGTCAATTTTTGTAACGCGAATAGACGGATTAATTTTTTGAATTACAGCGGAGAGCCAGTCCTTATCCTTTTTCTGAATTAAAATCTCCGAGGGAGAGATCGATTCAATTTGCTGGTTGATATTATCTGAAGGAATTTCGTATGCATAAAATTCTCCCGTTGAAATATCGCAAAAGGATATTCCTGCAATATTCTCTTTGATGCAGATACTAAGGAGATAATTATTTTTTTTGTGGTCTAAAAGCTTGTCCGAAAAAGCAACGCCCGGCGTAATTACTTCAATGACCTCTCGTTTAACTATTCCCTTGGCAAACTTTGGATTTTCCATCTGCTCGCAAACAGCAACACGATAGCCGGCGCGGACTAATTTTGGTAAATAAGCGTCAAGCGCATGATGCGGAAAGCCCGCAAGCGGAACATCTTCGGCAGCGCCATTTGCACGTTTGGTTAAAGTAATTCCCAAAACTTTTGAAGCAATTTTTGCGTCTTCTTCAAAAGTTTCAAAAAAGTCACCCATCCTGAAAAGTAATATCGTGTCGGGATGAGCAGCTTTAATCTTATTATACTGCGACATTAAAGGTGTTTGCTGCATAGCTCCAAATTTAGGCTATTAAAAATACCGCAATATGAAAAGAATATCAATTTTGATTTAATCACCGAGCTGTAAAAATTTTTTAAAAAAAATTCGCTTGACCAATAATAATAGGCATTTATTTAAGAATGATTTAACTGTCAGCCAGCTTGAAAAGAGAATTTAATTTTATATATTTGTAATAAAAAAGCAGTGCTTAACAGTCTTTTAATCAATCATAAATAGAGAAACCAAAGTGAAAGAAGAATACCATAAATGGCACTCCCAGTATTATGAGCGCGAGTTTGAAATGCTGGTTTTTGGTCATGACGGTTATCCGGTAATATTATTTCCTACATCTAAAGGAAAATATTTTGAGAACAAAGATTTTGGCTTAGTCGGAAGCGCTGCAAAATTATTGGATGAAGGAAGAATAAAAATTTATTGTCCAGATAGTATTGATGAAGAAAGCTGGTATAATTATTCAATCCATCCTTCCGATAGAGTAAAATCCCATAACGGTTATGAGAATGTAATCCTATATGACGTAATTGAATTTGCTAAGCATGAAACCGGCAGACAAAAAGTAGCCGTGGGCGGATGCAGCTTTGGAGGCTATCACGCCGCTAATATTGCATTCAGGCATCCGGATAGAGTTGGTTATCTCTTCAGCATGAGCGGCTGCTTTGATATTAAGCAATTTGTTATGGGTTATTACGACGACAACTGTTACTATAATAATCCTCCGGACTATTTGCCGGAATTAAAAGATGAATGGTATCTCTCAAGAATTAAAGAGATGGGAATCATCCTTGGCACCGGCGAATGGGATATGTGTCTTGATGAAAATAAAAGACTTTCTAATATTCTTAGCGGAAAAGGTATTAGCCATTGGCTTGATATTAGGCAAGGCGCTGGTCATGATTGGCAGTGGTGGCGCGAAATGCTGCCGGCTTATCTTGAAAAAATTCACGAGTGATTTTTTAATTCTATTTCTTTTTGCTGTTTACATTTCTGTTAATATAAATTTCTTTTCGAGTAATTATGAAAAAAATTGGCATCCTATTTGGTCAGGAAAATACTTTCCCTCAGGCTTTTGTTGACAGAGTTAATTCCAAAAATGAAAGCGGGATTTCTGCAGAGTTTGTAAAAATAGATAAAGTAATTCAAGGCGAGCCGTGCGGTTATGATGTTATCATCGACAGAATTTCACAGGATGTTCCTTTCTACCGCGGTTATTTGAAGAATGCCGCATTGAACGGAACCGCAGTAATCAATAATCCTTTTTGGTGGAGCGCAGATGAAAAATTTTTTAACAATGCTTTAGCCACAAAACTAAAAGTCGCAGTTCCAAAGACTGTTTTGCTGCCCTCAAATCAACATCCGCCCGATACTAATTCAAATTCTTTTAGGAACCTTGCTTATCCTTTGGACTGGGAAGGAATATTTTCTTACGTCGGATTTCCGGCTTACTTCAAACCGTTTTCCGGGGGAGGGTGGAAAAATGTATACAAACTTAATAACTCCGATGAATTCTTTAAGGCATACAATGAGACCGGTCAATTGGTGATGATGCTTCAGGAAGAAATAATTTTTTCAGAATATTTCCGCTGTTATTGCATTGATAGAAAAGACGTCCATATAATGCAGTACGATCCAAAACAGCCGCATCATTTAAGATACGTAAAAGGCGAAATGAATACCGAGAAAAAATTATTATCAAAAATTGAAGAAGGAGTTTTAAAATTAAATCAAGGGCTTGGTTATGATTTTAATACTGTAGAGTTTGCAGTTCGCGATGGAATTCCTTATGCAATAGATTTCTGTAATCCTGCTCCCGACGCGGATAGAAATTCAGTCGGTGAAGAAAACTTTGAATGGATAGTTGAAGCCTCGGCAAACATGGCAATTAGAAAAGCAAAGGAACATGCTGCCGGTAAAAATAATCTAACCTGGGGAACATTTATAAATTCTTTTGTAAAAAACGAATTATTATAATGGAAAAGAAAAAATTATTTACGCTCGGCATTGAAGAAGAATTTCAAATTATTGATCCCGAAACACGGGAATTAAAATCTCATATCCAGCAAATACTCGAAGACGGTAAATCAATTTTAGCTGAAAATGTTAAAGCGGAAATGCACCAGTCTGTCGTTGAAATGGGAACCGGAATATGCGGCGACATCAGAGATGCAAAAAACGAAGTAACCGAGCTAAGAACAAATCTTGCAAAGTTAGCGTTAAAAAATAATTTAAGGATAGCTGCATCAGGTACGCATCCTTTTTCTCACTGGAAAGATCAAAAAATTACAGATCATCCGCGCTACCATGAAATAGTTTCCGATATGCAGCAAGTGGCAAGGGCAAATTTAATTTTCGGACTTCATGTTCATGTCGGCGTAGACGATAGAGAAACTGCAATCCATATTATGAACGCCGCAAGATATTTTTTGCCGCATATTTTTGCGCTCTCCACGAATTCACCTTTTTGGCTTGGAAGAAACACAGGATTTAAATCTTATCGAAGCAAAGTTTTTGACCGGTTTCCGCGCACCGGAATTCCCGATCATTTTGGAAGCGTAGCTGAATATGATAATTATATTAATCTGCTTGTAAAGACCAAGTGCATTGATAATGCAAAAAAAATTTGGTGGGATATTCGCGTGCATCCGTTTTTTGATACGCTTGAATTTAGGATTTGCGATATACCGATGAGAGTCGATGAAACAATTGCAATTGCAGCGTTGTGCCAGGCTGTTGTTGCCAAGCTTTATAAGCTGTTGAAACAAAATCTCGGTTTCAGGCTTTATAGAAGATTATTAATTTCTGAAAATAAATGGCGGGCGGCGCGCTACGGAATAAGCGGAAAGCTGATAGACTTCGGCAAGAAAGAAGAAGTTGAATATAAAATTTTAGCGCATGAATTAATTGAATTTGTTGATGATGTTGTCGATGAATTAGGCTCGCGCGATGAAATAAATTATATCAATAAGATTATGGAAATGGGCACCGGAGCTGATCGTCAATTAAATGTTTGGGAGCAGACGCATGATCTCTTGAAAGTCGTGGATTATTTGATTGAGGAAACGGTATTCGGATTAAGAATTTAAA
Source organism: Bacteroidota bacterium (assembly GCA_021824565.1). Taxonomy (GTDB): domain Bacteria; phylum Bacteroidota; class Ignavibacteria; order Ignavibacteriales; family Ignavibacteriaceae; genus FEN-1297. Next base: position 23,445 of record JAKAKL010000093.1, read on the forward strand.
TACGCATTATGAAGAAAAAAGAAATTAAGATCGCTATAATCGATCTGTATAACAATGAAGTTAACGAAGGCATTAGATGCATAAATGAAATTGTTTCGGATGCCGTAAAAAAAAATAATACTGCCAAAATAAGCAGCCGCCGCTTCGAGACCAGATACAAAGACGAAGTGCCGGACTCCAGCTATGATATTTTTATTTCCTCGGGCGGACCCGGAAGCCCTTTTGACGGAGTAAACCAAAAATGGGATGCGGATTATTTTAAGATGCTCGATGAAATTTGGAATTATAATCAGCATGAAAAAGAAAATAAGAAATATATTTTTTTTATCTGCCACTCGTTTCAAATGATGGCGAGATTTTTCAAGTTTGCTGACGTTACCGAGCGTTATGAAAAATCATTTGGCGTTCTGCCTTTTGTCAGAACGAATGAAGGCAAAAAAGATTTTATACTTTCCGGCTTAGTAGATCCGTTTTACGCGGCTGATTTCAGGCAGTTCCAGGTTGTTCAGCCTGATAAAAAAATAATTGATGAGCTTGGCGCTAAGATTTTATCAACAGAAATCGACGACCATGTTCACGAAAGCGCGGTGATGGCTGTTAGAATTTCTGATGAAATAGCCGGAACTCAATTTCATCCGGAAGCAGATCCCAGCAGCATGTTGTTCCACTTAAAGCAGGAAGAAAGGAAAAAACATGTTGTGGAAAAATTCGGCGAAGCAAAATACCATCAGATGATTTCATTGCTTGAAGAGCCGGATAAAATAAAATTAACTAGAGAAACAGTTCTGCCGGCTTTTTTGAATTCCGCAATAGAAAAATTAAATTTTATAAGGACATAATTTTTATTTAGCAAGAAGAGACAAGATGAACTCAAAAGTAAGAGAAAAGTTTAATTCTGAATTCAGTGAAGAAAATTATAAACAATTTTTAGCCGATTTAAATTCGTCGCTGAAGTATCCCGCAGATTTTAGAGTTGCGGAAACTCCTATATTCTTAACTGAATCTTTTGCGATCGACTTAATAAATTCTTCTCATGAAATTGTGAACCAAATTATGAGCGAGGAATTTGTTCAGCACTCCCAGAACGCCGTCCCGGATAAATTGAATGTTCCGAATGAAAAAGATCATCCAGCATTCCTTCAAATAGATTTTGCCGTTTGCATGGATGATGACGGAAAATATGTGCCGCGGCTGATTGAACTCCAGGGCTTTCCTTCTATGTACGGCTTTCAATATTATTTAGATAAGCTGACAAGGAAGCATCATAAAATTCCTAAAAACTATTCCACTTTTTTTAACGGCATTGACTCTAAATCTTACATAAAGGTTTTAAGAGATTTGATAATTGGCAAAAGCGATCCTGAAAATGTTGTCCTCATGGATATAAAACCGGAAAAACAAAAAACGAGAATTGATTTTGCGGCGACGGAGCAGCTGATCGGCATAAACACGGTTTGTATTACAAAAATTATTCAAAAGAAGAATAAACTTTATTATAAAAATGGAAGCAAAGAAATTCCGATTGATAGAATTTATAATAGAGTAATCTTTGATGAGCTGCTGCGGGAAAAAGTTGAATATCACTTTGACTTTAAACATGATCTCGATGTTGAATGGGTAAGCCACCCGAATTGGTTTTTTAAAATCAGCAAACACACCCTGCCGTTTTTAAGCGGAGATTTTGTGCCTGAATGTTATTTCCTGGACGAACTTGACGAGTATCCTGTTGATATTGAAAATTTTGTTTTAAAACCTTTGTATTCTTTCGCCGGGCACGGTATTGAATTAGATGTTACAGCCAAATTGCTGGACGGTTTGAAAGACAGGTCGAATTATATACTTCAAGCAAAAGTTGATTACGCGCCGGTAATAAAAACCCCGGAAGATTATTCCAAGGCTGAAATAAGAATGATGTTTGTATGGGAGGACATCCCGATTTTGATTAACAATCTTGTTAGATTAAGTAAGGGAAGAATGATGGGTGTCGATCATAATAAAAATAAAACGTGGGTCGGCTCAAGCCTGGCTTATCATCCAATTGTATATTAGAAAATAATGAAACTCAATTTCATCTCTGCCGCAGAAAAGGAAACAATAATATTTGATTTCCATGTTTCAAATTCTTCACGCAATAAATATAAAATCGAAGACTCGCTTTTTTCGATAAGAGGGAAGTTAATTATTGTAAACTTTCATCTTGCAAGAATCCTTGCAGGCAGGATAAATGAAAAGAGAAAATCCGAAGGCAATACCCACCAGATGACTACTGCCGGGCAGCTAAACACCGTAGGATTGATGCACGAAATATTCCATTACTTAATTAGAATTTATGAAGATGATGAAAACCCGGGTGTGTTTTCACGGGGTATTAATTTTCTAACTAAAAATTTAGGCGAAGATAATCTTAAAAATATCTTGCTCACTTTTACAAAAGAATTTTCTCCCATACCGGTTTACCAAAGAAAAATTTCTGCGGAAGAATATCTTGAACAATTTACCGGAGCGAAATCCAACAAAGAAATAATTCTCGAAGAACTTATCTTGTTGTATCTGGAAAACAGCAATCCGGCTGCTTCAGCGCTCGAAGAACTTTATTCCAGCAAGCCGTTAAAAGACAAAACAGATTTTCAGAATTTTATTGTTAAGCTTGAATATTTTTTCATGCAGGAAAAACCTTTCGGAAAAGAAAATCTATCGCTCATTTCCTTTCTAAAGAAACCGCTTCTTGAAAGTCCGTATAGCCTGGAAGGACAGTTGGAATTTATTCGCGATAATTGGGGAATCTATATTAAGGATAAATTCCTGGATCGTTTGTTAAGCGGGAAAGATTTGATGATGGAGGACTTGCGTTTGTTCATTCAGCAAGGCGGCTTTGAAAAACCCACGCCGCCGGTGCCTGTTTACGACTTTAATAAAGATTATTTTAATGAGCTTAAAGAGCGCCTTTCCGCCGGTGAAACTTTATCGGATATTGAAAAGCAGTATTATAATTCCGAGATAGAAAAATTTACTCAGGATATTGATTGGATGCCGAAGGTAGTTATGATTGCAAAAAACAGCTACGTGTGGCTCGATCAACTTTCTAAAAAATATAAACGGCAAATTACAAGGCTCGATCAAATTCCCGACGAAGAACTTGACACGCTGGCAAGATGGAATTTTACCGCACTGTGGCTGATTGGAATCTGGGAAAGAAGCAGCGCCTCGCGGAAAATAAAACAGCTTACCGGAAACCCGGACGCTGCGCCTTCGGCTTATTCTTTATTTGATTATATAATCGCTCACGACCTTGGCGGAGAAGAAGCGTTTCAAAATCTAAAATATAGAGCGGCGCAAAGAGGTATTAAATTAGCAAGCGATATGGTCCCGAATCATACGGGCATTTATTCAAAATGGATGATCGAAAAACCGGATTACTTTATCCAAACAGATTCTCCGCCTTATCCTAATTATTCTTTTTACAGTCCAAATCTTTCTGACGATAGCCGCGTTGAAGTCAGGATTGAAGATAAATATTATTCAAGAGAAGACGCCGCTGTAGTTTTTCAAAGAAGAGATACCCGCACCGGCGCTGTTAAATATATTTACCACGGCAACGATGGCACACACATGCCGTGGAACGATACAGCGCAGCTGAATCTTCTCAATCCCGAAGTTAAAGAATCATTAATACAAACTATACTTCACGTCGCAAGAAAATTTCCTATTATTCGCTTTGACGCTGCGATGACGCTTGCGAAAAAACATTATCAACGGTTATGGTTTCCTCAGCCGGGAACCGGCGGCGCAATACCTTCGCGTTCCGATTATGCAATGACGCGCCAGGCTTTTGACGATGCTATGCCTGAAGAATTTTGGCGCGAAGTTGTGGACCGGATTAATTCTGAAATGCCGAGCACTCTTCTTCTTGCTGAGGCTTTCTGGCTGATGGAAGGGTATTTCGTGCGCACGCTCGGAATGCACCGCGTTTATAACAGCGCTTTTATGCACATGCTGATGAAAGAAGAAAACGATAAGTACCGCGAGCTTATTAAGAACACGCTTGATTTCAATCCTGAAATACTCAAACGGTATGTTAATTTTATGAGCAATCCCGATGAAGAAACTGCCGTTAATCAATTTGGAAAAGGTGATAAATATTTCGGAGTTTCTATTTTGATGGTTACGCTTCCCGGTCTGCCTATGTTTGCCCACGGACAAATCGAAGGTTTCGCGGAGAAGTACGGCATGGAATATAAGCGCGCTTATTATGATGAATCCGTCGACGAAAATTTGGTCAGAAGACACGAAGCTGAAATATTCCCGTTGATAAAGAAAAGATATTTATTCAGCCAGGTAATTAATTTTGAATTCTATGATTTTATAAATGACACCGGGGGTATTAACGAAAATGTTTTTGCTTATTCCAACACAGAAGCCGGTGAAAGAGCGCTGGTTGTTTATAATAATTCTTATTCTCAAGCAGCAGGTAGAATTAATTATTCGGTTATAAAAAATATAGATGGAAATGCGCACTCAAATAATAAAAGAATTGTGCGGATCTTCGAGGCGCTGCAGATTAAGTCTGCGCAGTCTTATTTCTATTCTTGTAAAGATCAAAGAACCGGACTTGAATATTTACTTTGCGGAAAAGACGTAAGCGAAAGCGGGTTGTACTTCTCGCTCAACGGGTATGAATATAAAGCTCTAATTAATTTCAATGAGATCTTTGATGTTAACGGAGATTACGCAAAGCTGTATCAACTGATCAACGGCGAAGGCGTTGCATCTGTCTCTCAAAAGCTGGAAGAAATGAAACTCTCTCCGCTGCACGAAGCGCTGAATGATCTTTTCAGCAAAGATACTTTCGATGAATTTACTTCCGCATGTTTTAAAGGTAATGATGATATTACAATTCCTAATTTTCTGAAAGACAAAATTTATAAAGCTGAAAATGAAATTAGGGAATTAAAAAAAATCGAGGTAAACGGTGAAGAATCCATAGAAAGAATTAAGCTGCATCTGACGAATTTAAGAACTGCTTTTTCTTTTCTGGAAAGTTACGGGAAACATCTTACTAAAAATGAATTCCCGCTTCGTGATTTAATATTCAGCGTAAAAGACACGGCAGAAAAGGATACTTTGTATACTTATATAATTTTAAATTGCTGTCTAAGCTCAATGAATACGGGGCAGCATATAGGAAAATTTTTTGAAGAATTATTGCTTCCAAAGCTGCTTGTAGAAATATTTAAAGAAGCGGGGCATAACGTTGAAAAAATATTTGAGGAAGCTTCATTGATAAAAGCTTTGCTGTCAAAGAAGGACATTATTAACAGCAAAAATATTTTTGCAGCCGGCAAAGAAAGTATTTTTATTTCTGAGCTAATAAATAACCATGAGATTTCTTCTTACATTCAGCTAAATGAGTTTGACAGGGTTATCTACTTTAACAAAGAGCGATTTGAAAATCTTATCGACTGGATTTTTATTCTATTCTTCATATCCGGCATTTCCAGTCTTCAAAAGACTGATGACAAAGCGCCGTCAAAGCAAAAGAAAATAAAAACGAAAAAGGGAAGCAGCCATTCATCGCCGCAACTGGAGTTTAAAGAATCTCTGGCTGCAATTAAAACCATCAAAGCCAAATCGGAAGAATCGGGTTACCGCTTATTAACTTTTAAAGAATTATTATCCGAAAAAAAATTAAAGACCAAAAAAGAAAACAATAAAAAAGTTACGAAAAAGAAACCGGCAAAACGGCGTTAACTGCTTTGTATTATACACTCCAGATTGTGCCCTTTCATTTAAGTAATACTAATTCTCATCGCAAGAAAATAGTTCTATTAAAAAGACATTTAAATGTAGAGACGTCCCGGCGGGACGTCTCTTTATCGCCGAATATTCATCTCCCTTTTTTTAATTACAATTCACCGGCATTGAGACGGGGCACTGCCCCGTCTCTACAATTATTTTATAAAACTCTGTTATGTTTTATTTTGTTTTAACTAGAACATTTTCCTATTTTTTATTCGTTATAATTTTCAATAGGAATATGTCTAACAGATTTTATAAATTTTACTAAACTTTCTTAAGAAATTAACTAATGCCAATTAGCAGACAAAAAGAAATGCAATTGTATTTAATTTTAAAATCGGAATATTATTAATGCAAATAAAATATCCCGTATTGTTTTTATTTATAATTACTTTATTCGCTGCATGTAATCATAAGTTTAATAGGATAAAGGAAATGAATGATGATTACAATGAGTTTAAAGACAAAATCCCATCTAAATTACTTAATAATTTTCCCCAAACAATTAAAGGAAATAATACATTTATTGACGTAAGATATCCTGAGGCACTTAAACATAATGTTTCTTATTGTGGGGTTTTTATAACTACTAAATTAACCGATTCGTCATTCTATGTAGAATATAACAAAAGCATAAATAATAATTCTTTTGTTGGGCTTGTAAATGACAGCCAAATTGTTAAAATAAAAGTAAAGAGTGATTCAGTTTATTTTTCAAAATATAAAGATGTGTTTTCTAAAAACAGAATTTATTTAGTCCCGGATTTCAATGAAAAGTATAGCCCGCTATATGGAGATAGTTTGTCTAATGATACGAAAACAATCATTATTGATACTGGGAAAGGTGAATTTCTTCAAAAAGAATTTTTGGGAAATTATAACTTCTTTCCAAGTGAATTTAAACACGGCTATACAAAAGGAATTACTTTTGATAAAAAGAATTTGAAAATGATTTACTGGATAATAATATGGTAAACGTTCTGGTTCATTATTGCGAGTTTGTTCAAATGAATTAAACGCTTATTAAATTACAAACAACAGAGTAGAAAAAAGTTATTCCATGAAAAACAATTTCAACAACAGAAGAAAGACAAGAGATGCGGCAGCCCTAAAGGCTGAAATGTTTGCCGTCTTTCAGTTTTACATTTGTATTATCATAATAAGTAAATAAAATTGTTTTGCTCAAATAAATTCATAGCCACTTAAATGTAGAGACGTCCCCGCCTTCTGGACGGGCAGGCCGGCGGGACGTCTCTTTGTTGCCGAATATTCATCTCCCTTTTTTTAATTACAATTTAGCGGCAATGAGACGGGGCACCGCCCCGTCTCTACAATTATTTTATATGCTATTGCACTCTGCTGACTGCGAGACTCCAGGGCCCGTTGCCCGCTGAGTTCGTAGCTCTTACACGGTAAAATACACGCACGCCTTTTGCTACATCATCATCTACAAATGTTGTCTTCTTCGTAGCCTTGAAGAATTTTAGTTCCGGTGTTGTGTCAGTCTTCGTCGGGTCTGATGAGGTTCCCTTTTCCCATTCATATATATCGGCATCCGGGTCATAGCTTGTGCTGACGATAAAGCCTTCGCCGTCTGTGTCGTCTTCCAATGCGGGCTGTAATACTATTGTGGGAG
>JAKAKL010000137.1 GCA_021824565.1 Bacteroidota bacterium
ACTTGAAAATGCCGAACAGCTAAGACTTAATTACTGGAAAGAAAAAAATCAAGCAGCTTAATTTATGAATGATTTTTTCCACAATCTTTTTTTATTAAAAGTATCTTTTCCCTTGAAGCATTACATTACAATAAAAAATACTCAGGCTGAAATTGGTCCTCATGCTTTTGCAATATATGGCACAGGAACCAGAACTATAATTTTGAATTGCAAAATTATTAGCAAAGGCGGAGATACAGTTTCTTTATGGAATTATAAAAATGGAATGTATTATCATGCCGGTTGTACCTTCGAAGGTTCGGTGGATTTTGTTTGCCCCCGCGGCTGGTGCTTTATAAAAAAATCAAAATTTTTTGAAGAGAAAACGGCAACAGCTTCTATCTGGCACGCAGGCGGTTATAATATCAATCAAAAATTTGTATTAAAGAATTGTTCATTCGACGGGGTAAAGAATTTTGAACTCGGTCGGCATCATTATGAAGCACAGTTTTATTTGATTAATTGCCGCTTCTCGAAAAATTTAGATGACAAACCTATATATCGGGTGGTATATAAAGATTCAACTCAAAACAGACCGTTTAATTGGGGAGAGAGAGATTATTTTTACAACTGCATAAAGGAAGGCGGCGGCTTTGACTGGTTCAATAATAATTTAAATTCTGCCGCAGGTTCTCCCAAGCCGGAAGATATAACGCCGTTGTGGACTTTTGACGGCATATGGAATCCTGAATCTATTACAAGCCCTGCCATAAAGAAATTTAAAATTCATAAAAACTACGTCCTTTTCTTTTTTGATGAACCTATTACAGTAATTGGGAATCCGGTTTTAAAATCAAATTCAGGTAAAATTTATTTATATAGATCCGGCGCTGGTTCAGACACAATTAAATTGGATTGTAGTTCGTCATTTTCGGAAAAAGATTTAAAGGGATTGAGAATTATTGAAGATGGAAAAATGATCGGAACTAAAGCAAGCATTAATGAGCGGAAAGTAAATTTTAAATTAACTGAAACAGAGAAATAATTGCAAAAGATTCCTTTTATTGTTTTGCTTATTTCAAGTTTTGCATTAGCACAACAGCGGATAATAATAAACGGAATTCAACTCGATACGTCTTATACGTTATTTAGCGCTTCAAAAAAGATGTATAAAAAATTTCCGGATGCTAAACTTGTTTCAGATCAACTTCCGGCAAATGTTATTGTAGAAAAAAATATTATTTATGCAAAGATTAAAAACCGGGAACTTCACTTAAATGTTTTTTACCCTAATAATAGGGATGGAAAATATCCCGGTATATTAATGGTTCACGGCGGTGGGTGGTCTTCAGGCGATGAATCCTTAGTAATACCGATGGCTGAAAGAATATCTGATAAAGGTTATGTTGCCGTTACTGTCGAATATAGACTTTCGCCCGAAGCACTTTATCCGGCTGCTGTTTTTGATCTGAAAGCAGCGGTTAGATGGATGAGGGCGAACGCTTCTAAATATAACATTGATACAAATAAAATTGCTGTTTACGGCTGTTCGGCCGGCGGACAGCTTGCTGCTTTAATCGGCACAACCAATGACGACAAAAATTTTGAAGGCGAAGAAGGTTGCAATAATTTTTCAAGCGATGTTCAAGCTATTGTAAATGTTGACGGCGTAGTAGATTTTTTTGGCAAAGAATCTCAAGAGATAATTAAACCTTCCGGTAAACCAAGTGCAGCACAGCTTTGGTTTGGAGTATCTGCTCAAAAAGATCCAGAAGTTTGGAAAAATGCCGGAGCATTTAATCATACAAGTATTCATACTCCGCCAATTATTTTTATAAACAGCGACGTGCCTCGCTTTCATGCCGGCATGGACGAAATGATAAAAAAGTTGAAATCATTTCATGTTTATTATGAAACTCATACTTTATCAGGAACCATACATACTTTCTGGCTTTTTAATCCCTGGTTTAATAAGACACTAAATCTTACAATTAATTTTTTAAATAAAGTTTTTAAGAGAAAATGAAATTCATTATTCGTAGAGGAATTATGCAGTTAATCGGAATAAAAAATCATTTAAGAAATATTTTAATAATTTTCTTTAGTATAATTTTTATTGGCGATATCTTCGCACAACAAAATATTCAGGCAGAAGTAAATCATTACTTGGCTAATCTGCCGTTTGGGTCTTTCTCTATAAATCTTCCGAAATTTCAAGATAAGGATTATAATATTAAAGATTATGGAGCCGCAGGCGATGGTTATACAATGAATACGGAAGCTTTCAAGAAAGCTGTCGAAGCATGTGCAGAAGCCGGAGGAGGCAGAGTAATAGTCCCGCCAGGAATTTGGCTGACAGGTCCAATCGAGTTAAAAAGTAATATAAATTTTCATTTGGAACGAGGAGCTTTAATTTTGTTCAGCCCGGATCATAAAGACTATCCGATCGTAAAAATCCCGCATGGAAGTTTTGCAGTTGCTTCTCCGGTGTATGGTTATGATCTTGAAAATATTGCAATAACCGGTGAAGGTTTATTTGATGGGAACGGAACCACATGGCGACCGGTGAAAAAATCCAAAGTAACGAGCGCTTTGTGGAAAAGCTTTGTTAATTCTGGCGGAGTTTTAAGTGATGACGGCTCTACCTGGTTTCCATCGGCAGTTTCAAGAGACGGCGATAAAACCTTTGTCCAATTTAAAAAGAATAAAAAGGAAATAACCTCTGATGATCTGCTTTCGATCCGTGATGCGATGAGACCCAAGCTAATATCATTAATGAACTGCAAAAGAATTTTAATTGACGGTGTTACTTTTGAAAATTCACCTTCCTTCGCGTTTAATCCCAATTTTTGTGAAGACATGGTAATTAAAGATGTAAAAATTAATAATGAATATTGGGCGCAGAACGGCGATGGAATTGATATTGGGTCGAGCAAAAATGTTTTAGTCTATAATTGTACAGTCTCAGCAGGAGACGACGGCATCTGCATGAAATCAAGTAAAGGCAAAAGCTCTATCGGTCCTGCCCTCGAGAATATAGTGATAGAGAATTGTGTAGTCTACCACGCTCATGGAGGCTTTGTTATTGGCAGCAATACTGACGGAGGCATTCATAATATTTTTGTAAGAAATTGTGACTTTGTCGGTACTGATGTTGGGCTTAGATTTAAGAGCGGCAGAGATAGAGGTGCCCTGGTAGATAATATTTTTATCAGCAATATTTTTATGAAAGACATTTTGAACGAAGCTATATTATTTAATACTTACTACGAGAATGAGAAAGATACTGGTAAATCGTTCCCGGTAACAGAACGGACTCCAGTGTTTAAGGATTTTCATATTGATAGTATTTTTTGCACCGGCGCTAAATCTGCCGCTTCTATAACCGGGCTGCCTGAAATGCCGATTCAAAATATTAAGATAGCTGATTCATATATTTCGGCTGAACGAGGTGTGGAAACTGACAATGCAAAAAATATTCTATTTGATAATGTAAAATTAGTTAATGCGAAAGGTCCGCTGTTCAAAATTAACCAGAGTTCTGATTTTGTTTTAAACAAAATATCATTTCAACATGCCTCTGAGAATTTTATGAATGTTTCAGGCAAGGATACTAAATCTATTTCAATTGAGAATACTGATATAAAAAGTTTCCAAGCGCCAATAATATATACCGGAGACGTGGATAAAAATTCTGTCGTTATAAAATAATATTTGCAAAAAAGTAATAAAACAAAAGATGTGGAGACGCTGATAATGAAAAGAATATTTTCTTCTATACTAATTTTTTTACTCTTAATTACAAACGGCTATTCACAAAGAGATAATGCCTCAAAGCTTGGTTGGAAGAACGTCAACCCTATCCTAAAAAGAATTAATGCACCTAAATTTAAAGAAAAAGATTTTAACATTATTAAATACGGCGCTGTAGCTGACGGTAAAACACTTTGTACTGAAGCTTTTAAAAAAGCGATAGATGAGTGTAGTAAAGCAGGAGGAGGCAGAGTAGTTGTTCCTAAAGGAGAATTTCTGACAGGAGCGATTCATCTGAAGAATAATATTAATTTATACATTTCTGAAGGGGCTGTCTTAAAATTTAGTACCGACCCTAAAGATTATCTGCCGGTTGTTTTATGCGGGTGGGAAGGCTCACATTGCATGAATTATTCGCCGTTAATTTATGCATACGGACAAAAAAATATCGCTGTTACTGGTAAAGGCATTATAGATGGTCAGGCAAGTGAAGAGAATTGGTGGAAGTGGAAAAACCTAAGCAATGATAAGGAAAGCCGACCGCGCTTATTAAAATTAAATGACGATAAAGTGCCTTTTACAAAAAGAATTTTTGGCGAAGGCTTTTATCTGCGACCTACTATGATCGAATTTTACAAATGCAAAAATATTTTGATTGAAGGCGTAACTCTAAAAGATTCTCCTTTCTGGTTTATGCATCCGATACTAAGCACTAATATTACTATAGACGGAGTAAAAACGAATAGCATTGGACCAAACACAGACGGCTGTGATCCGGAATCGTGTTCGGATGTGCTTATAAAAAACTGTACCTTTAACGATGGCGATGACTGCATTGCAATTAAATCAGGCCGCAACAATGACGGGAGAGAAATAAATATTCCAAGTAAAAATTTTTTAATTGAAGATTGCAGCATGAAAGACGGGCACGGTGGAGTTTCTATCGGTAGCGAAATCTCAGGAGGCTGCTGGAATATCTATGTCGAAGATTGTCAAATGGATAGCCCTGCTTTAGATAGAATGCTTAGGATAAAATCTAATTCCAAACGGGGCGGCGTTGTTAAAAATATTTTTGTCAAAAATATTAAGGTCGGACAGGTAGCCGGAGCAATAGTGGAATTAAATATGAAATATGATCCTAAAGAAGCCGATGGATTTAGTTTCTATCCTAAAATGGAAAATATTTTTATTGAAAATGTTACAAGTCAGAAAAGTAAAAATGCATTTTACTTCGCAGGACTTCCGCAATCTGAAATCCAAAATGTTTTTATAACCGATTGTAAGTTTGACGGCGTAAAAACAGATAATGAAATTTCCGATGCAAAAAACATACAACTAAAAAATGTTTTTATAAATGGAAAGCTTATCAATTAAAAACTTTACCACATTTTTTTATTAAAACATTAACTGAGAACCAAAGTGAAAAATATCCTGATTACTTTCTATTCTTTTTTATTAATATCAATCTCGGCAGAAGCACAAATTTACGTTTCACCGCAAGGCAATGATACTAGTGGAACAGGGACAATAATAAATCCATATCGCACAATACAAAAGGCTTTGTCTTATGCTTATGCCGATACAACAATTTATCTGCGCGATGGTATATATAGTTTTACATCAACTTTAAAATTTAATCGTAGCGGTTCGCAAGGGAAATATATAAAACTGTGGGCTTACCCGGGTGAGCATCCTATTCTTGATTTTTCTGGTGAAACTTACAGTTCATCTTCTCGAGGCGTGACTATCTCTGTCAACTATATGTACGTCAAAGGGCTTGTAATTAGAAATGCAGGAGATAATGGAGTTTATATTAGTGGAGGTTATAATATTGTTGAAAATTGTCAAATATATAACAATAAAGACACTGGTTTACAAATTAGCAGCGGTGGTAATAATAATTATATTTATAATTGTGACGCTTATGATAATAACGATCCGGCAACAAATGGGCAGAACGCTGATGGTATTGATGTAAAGTTAGACGCTGGTCCTGGAAATGTGTTAAGAGGCTGCCGGGTATTTGATAATGCTGATGACGGATATGACTGTTACCAAACTTCTTATCAGGTTATTTTTGACAGCTGCTGGGCTTTTCACAACGGATATAATCTTTGGAACATACCGAATTTTACGGGTAATGGAAACGGTTTTAAGCTCGGCGGTAATTTTGTTCCAGGCCCACATCGCGTTACAAATTGTGTTTCGTTTGATAATGTGATAAAAGGTTTCGACCAAAATAATAATACCGATGGAGTGACGCTTTACAATTGTACTTCATTTAGAAATGGGACATATAATTTTTCTTTTCCAAATGCCCCATCCTCTGGTAACGGCGAAGACACTTTGAAAAATAATATTGCTTATAAAGGCGGATGGAATAAATCTGCTGGCAGCGGCGGAGACACGCATTTAAATAGCGCTTGCATTTTACAAGCAAATAGCTGGGTAGGATTTACAGTTACAGATACTGATTTTATTAGCCTTGATACTTCACTCGCAAGAGTTCAAAGACTGGCAGATGGAACTCTTCCCAAAACAAATTTTTTAACACTAAATCCAAGCAGCAGCTTAGTTGATGCTGGCGTAGATGTTGGCATTTTATTTAATGGCAAAGCTCCTGATCTCGGGGCATTTGAAACTGGAACTTTTACGGGTATTAACGATATAAAAAACATTTCTCCGGATGAGTTTAAATTATATCAAAACTATCCTAATCCTTTTAATCCAAGCACCACTATCTCATTTATGCTTAATAAAAGCGGACTGACAGAATTAATTATTTATGACATGCTTGGCAGAGAAGTAGCAAAGCTTATCAATCAAAATTTATCGGCAGGAAATCATACAGTTTCTTTTAATGCAGTAAATTTAACTTCGGGAATTTATTTTTATAAATTAAGCGAAGGAAATAATTTTGTCATAAAAAAAATGATACTCCTGAAATAATTGCTATGATAAATTCAATTTTTATTTAATAAAAAACTTGAGAACAAAATGAACACAAATACATCAAGTGAGAAAAAGATTTCTTTTGAGAATAGAACGGAGACAGCAAGAAAGATCGGTTCATACAGATGGACAATATGCGGACTGCTTTTTTTTGCTACTACTATAAATTACATGGATCGCCAGGTGATAAGCTATCTGCATCCGTTTTATTGCAAGCCGGCGGCAGAAGGAGGATTCGGCTGGACTAACTCCGACTTTTCATATCTTACATCGTTCTTCACTGCGTTCTATGCCGGCATGACAATCTTAGCCGGATGGCTCATTGATAGAATCGGAACAAAGAAAGGATTAGCGTGGTCTTTAGTTATTTGGTCGTTTTCAGGAATTGCAAACGCTTTTGCGGGCGCCGCATTAACAGTTCACATTTTCATACGAAGTGTATTTGCAGTAGGAGAAGCCGGCAACTTTCCATCGTCAATAAAAACAGTAGCCGAATGGTTTCCAAAAAAGGAGCGCGCGCTTGCCACCGGAGTTTTTAACGCCGGCTCAAATATGGGTGCAATGATTGCAGCGCTCTTTGTTCCCTGGGCAATGGTCTATTGGGGTGAACAGGCGGGATGGAAAATCTCGTTTATTGTTACCGGCGCAATTGGATTTGTCTGGTTAATATTCTGGTTCTGGCTTTATGAAACACCAAAGAATCAGAAAAGACTAACAAAGGCTGAATTTGATTATATCAATGAAGGAGAAGAAATAAGTCAAGACAAATCGTCTCAGAACAAAGTTCCGTGGAAAAAGCTTTTTGAATATCGTCAAACATGGTCGTTTATAACTGGAAAATTTTTAACCGACGGAATCTGGTGGTTTTATCTTTTCTGGTTGCCTGATTATTTGATTAAACAATTCAATATGCCTCTTGAGAAAGTTATTTGGCCGACCTTTATTGTCTACGGTATATCAATTATCGGAAGTATATACGGCGGCGGTATCCCGATGTTTTTTATGAACAGAGGTATGGAAGTCTATAAAGCTAGAATGACGGCAATGATTTTAATAGCAGTATTTCCTCTCACGGTTTTATTTACTGAATATTTTGGAAATGTTTCGACGTTTGGAAATGCGGCGCTGTACTTTGTTATAGCTATTATAGGCATTGGAGCGGCGGCTCATCAAGCGTGGTCCGCAAATTTATTTACAACTGTATCTGATATGTTTCCCAAGAAAGCCGTTGCATCAATTACCGGAATCGGAACAATGGCAGGAGGAATCGGCGGCGTGCTGATACAGCTTTTGGCAGGGAAGTTAACGGATTTGTTTATTGCAACTCCGCACACAGCTTATTTTATTATGTTTATCATTTGCGGCATCGCATATTTGATTGGCTGGGGCTTAATGAAGCTGCTGGTTCCCAAGTACAAACCTATTACTGATTTATAATAAATCCTTTTAGACAACAAACTCTAATTAATATTTCAGCTTCATCTTGAATTTTTTGAAGATGAAGCTATATTATTAAAAAAATCATAGTGGGAACAGCATTCTTTTAACCACTCAAGAAATCTTTTTATAAGAAAATTTTTATTAAAGTAGGAAAAAATCATGAATATTGAAATGATTAAAGAAATGTTTTCAAAAACGGACGGCAAACAAAATTTGTTCACCGTTAAATTTGAAGAAGGACTGCAAATTGAAATCTATTTAAATTCAGTTAAAGAATATAATGGAAGTTTGTTTTTTATTGGTCGCCGAAATTTAATTAAATCTCTTTATATTCTGAGTGAAAATTTCACAGATAAAAGTCTTGACTTGTTTGAAGGAGAGAAGGTTAAGTTAAATGGCGGAAGTGTTGAAATTAAAAAATGCTTTTTGAACCATAAAAATGTTTTAGCCATTCAGAATATATTTTCATTTACAAAACCGGTTCCGATTGGTCTAAATGATTCATTTGGCTTTGGAGATAGATTAGGGCTTGCAAATGCCGGTCATGTAAGATCATTAAAGGGATATAATTTTAAACCGATTTTTGCCCAGCAATCCATCAGAGAATTGACAAGAACAAACCGCGCGCCTGAAGAAGTTCTAGCTGCTTCTGTTTGGGCTGTTTTCCAGGAAGGTTATGAAAGCGGGTTTGGTGCAGACGCCGATCATTTAAAGACTACACATGATATAGATCTGATGGTTAAAGCCGGTTACAAAACTATTACAATCGATCCAAGCGAACATATTATGAACGGCGTTAGTGAAATAAATAAATTGGATTTGATGAAAAAAGTTCTTGACTTACCATGGAATGAATTTCAAGATTCATCAGCTAATATACTAACACGCTATGAAGATAAAGGAATTAAGCTTCCTTATAATATTTTGATAAAACCTTCTACTTATGAAGTCCTTGAAGCTTGCTTAAAATATTGCAGGGCAATAATCCACATAAAGCGTATGTGCGATTATTTAAATAATGCTTACCACGGATACGAACATGAAATTGAAGTCTCTATTGATGAAACCGATACTGTAACTTCACCCTTTGAACATTATTTTATTGTTAATGAATTAAGAAGATTAAAAGTAAACTTTGTTAGTCTTGCGCCGAGATTCGTCGGCGATTTTGAAAAGGGTATTGATTATAAAGGTGACATAGACTTATTTACAAAGGAATATTTAAAACATGTTGCGATCGCAGAATATTTTGGCTTTTATAAAATAAGTTTTCATTCAGGAAGCGACAAGTTTAAAGTATATGAAGCGGTCTCTAAAGTAGGTAAGGGTTTTATACATATTAAAACCGCCGGCACAAGCTATCTTGAGGCACTAAAAGTGATTGCAATAAAGGAACCGGATTTATTTAGAGATATACTTAATTTTGCTGTCGGTCTTTATGAAAATGAAAAGAAAACTTATCACGTATCTGCGGATATGAAAAAAATAAGAAAAGCTGAATTGTACAAGGATTCTGAGCTTGAAAAATTATTTGATACAACAGATGTTAGACAAGCGCTTCATGTTACGTATGGAAGAGTTCTAACTGAGAAAATTGATGACATGAAATTTCTTTTTAGAGATAAAATCTATCAGTGTCTTATTGAAAACGAAGAGCTTCACTATCAACTCTTGGTAAAGCATTTTCAGAAACATATGAATCCATTTAAAGAAAAAGAATAAGCTCAATTTATAATAGAATTAAAAATGGAAGTAAAATACACTCCGAACTACATCGATTATAAAACACAATCGACTGAAGAATTAAGAAAATCATTTTTGATCGATAATCTGTTTGCAAATTCGAGGATCGAAATGGTATATACAGACGCTGATCGTGCAATAGTCGGAACGGCTGTGCCAGCAACTGCTTCGTTAAAACTCGAAGCAAGCAGGAAAGAACTAGCTTCGGAATATTTTTCGGAAAGACGCGAGATAGGAATTATAAATGTTGGCAGTAAAGGGAATATAATAGCCGATGGAGAAGAATATCAGTTGTCATATAAGGACTGCCTTTATATAGCTAAAGAAACTAAGGACATAAGATTTTCTAGTGAGAATCCGGAAGAGCCGGCAAAGTTTTATTTTGTTAGCTATCCTTCGCATAATAAATTTAAAACACAACTTCTAAAATTTAACGAAGCAGAGTCATCAAGACTTGGCTCAGTTACTGAAGCAAATAAAAGAACTATTCACAAATTCATCCATGCCGGCGGAATTAAAAGCAGTCAGCTTGTTATGGGGCTTACGGAGCTGGACGAAGGCAGCACATGGAATACAATGCCGTCTCATACTCATCAGCGGCGGACAGAAATTTATATGTATTTTAATCTTCCTAAAAATTCATTCGCGGTACATCTGATGGGAGAACCGGGAAATACAAGACATATTATTGTAAGAAACAATGAAGCAGTGATTTCTCCAAGCTGGTCGATACATTCCGGAGCGGGCACCCAAAGTTATTCTTTTATATGGGCGATGGGTGGTGAAAATCAAGCTTTCGATGACATGGACGCAGTGCCGATGGATCAATTAAAATAAAATTCATATAGAAAATGATTTTAGATAAATTTAAACTTAATGGAAAAACAGCGCTTGTAACCGGCTCAAGTAAAGGAATAGGGCAAGCTCTTGCAGTAGCTCTGGCAGAGGCTGGTGCCGATATTATAGGCGTTTCGGCTAAAGGAGAATTTTCGGAAACACAAAAGCTGATAAATGAAAGAGGAAAAAAGTTTCATCCTTATACTTGCGATTTTTCTGACAGGAAATCTCTTTATCAATTTATTGAAAATGTAAAAGCCGATTTTTCCAACATAAATATTTTAGTAAATAATGCTGGAACAATTTTACGCAGCCCGGTTGAAGAGCATTCAGATGAATATTGGGATAGGATTATAGAGACAAATTTATCATCTCAATTTATATTGACACGGGAAATAGGCAAAGAAATGATTCAGAATGGTTATGGGAAAATTGTATTTATCGCATCACTGCTTTCATTCCAGGGAGGAATTTTAGTCCCAAGTTATTCAGCTTCAAAAGGAGGAATCAAGCAGCTTGTATTGGCTCTTTCTAACGAATGGGCTTCTAAAGGAATTAATGTAAATGCTATAGCGCCTGGTTATATTTCAACTGATAATACGAAGGCGCTGAGAGAGGATGAAGCCAGGAACAGATCGATTGTTGATAGAATACCCGCCGGCAGATGGGGAAACCCGGAAGACCTAATGGGCGCAGTCTTATTCCTTTGCTCCAATGCTTCCGATTATTTAAACGGCAGTGTTATCACAGTCGACGGCGGATGGATGGGAAGATGAAAAAATTTCTTATGAGGTTATAATGCTATATTACTCAAAAGGATCAGTAGTTGAAAATCTTACTAAAGATGATTTGCGCGAAGGGCTATATACAGCGTTTGAAAAAATTAGCGATAGAAAAAAAATTATTGCCGTTCCTCCAGACATTACACGCTTCCATTCTCATGCGGGAATCTTGACGCAATATACCTGGGAATATTTCAAAGAAAAGCTGCATGCAGTTCTTCCGGCAATCGGAACTCATTACCCAATGACCGAGCAGGAAATAAAAACAATGTATGGAGAAATCCCGCTGAATTTATTTCGAGTACATGACTGGAGAAGTGGTTTAACAACGCTTGGTGAAGTTCCTTCAAACTTTGTCAGAGAAGTATCCAACGGAGCAGTTGATTACAGCATCCCAATTCAAGTAGATAAAATTTTAGTCGAAGAAAATTATGACATGATACTTTCAATCGGTCAGGTAGTTCCGCATGAAGTAATCGGCATGGCAAATCATAATAAAAATATATTTATCGGAACGGGCGGCTCTGAAGGAATAAACAAAAGCCATTTTCTTGGAGCTGCATACGGTATGGAAAAAATCATGGGAAGAGCCGATACTCCTGTGAAGCGGGTATTAAATTATGGCTCGGATAATTTTGCTAAAAACCTTCCGATTATTTATGTTCTAACAGTAGTCGGAAAGGACGAGGAAGGAAAGTTATCTGTAAAAGGATTATATGTCGGTGATGATATTGAGTGTTTTAATCTCGCGGCGGAGCTTTCTTTAAAAGTGAATTTTACACTGCTTGAAAAGCCGCTGAAGAAAGTAGTGGTTTATCTTGATCCATCAGAGTTTAAGACTACTTGGCTCGGGAACAAATCTATTTATAGAACACGGATGGCAATTGCGGACGGCGGAGAGTTGATAGTTCTTGCGCCGGGGCTAAAAGAATTTGGCGAAGACAAGGGCAATGACAGAATTATAAGAAAATACGGATATGCGGGGACAGCCAATGTTCTCGAGTTTGTAAGGAACATTGATGAACTTAAAAGCAGCCTTGGCGCTGCGGCGCATTTAATTCACGGCTCTTCGGAAGGGAGATTTTCAATTACATATAGCCCGGGAAATATTAGTAAAGAAGAAATTGAAAGCGTTAATTTTAATTACGCAGATCTTAATGGAATGATGAAAAAATATAATCCGGAAAAACTGCACGAAGGGATAAACATAATGCCCGGAGGCGAGGAAATATTTTATATATCTAACCCGGCTCTTGGCTTATGGTCGACGAAGGATAAGTTTAATTAGAGATAATGTATGATAATAATTATTATGGGCGTATCCGGATCGGGGAAGTCGACGGTAGGTAAATTGCTAGGAGAAAAGCTTGGGTGGCGGTTTTACGAAGGAGATAATTATCATACTAAGTCCAACATTCAAAAAATGCAAAGTGGTATTCCGCTTGACGATGAAGACAGAAAGCCCTGGTTATTGAACTTAAGAAGCATAATTGAAAAGTCACTTTCGGCAAATGAGAATATTATTCTATCTTGTTCCGCACTTAAAGAATCATACAGAAAAATATTGCAAATAAATGATGAAGTAAAATTTGTGTATCTAAAGGGAAGTTTAGATACGATAAAAAGGAGAATGAACCAAAGACAAAATCATTTTATGAAGACAAATTTACTTCAAAGTCAATTCGATGCTCTAGAGGAGCCTGCGCTTTCTTTGGTTGTTGATGTAAATAACCCGCCTGAAGAAATTATAGAAATTATTTTAAAAAAAATAAATAGCTAATTTAATTAGAAAGACTGTTCATGCCAGATCAAAAAAATCGACCGATGATTATATCAATTTTAAATTTTAGTACTTGCTTAATAATTGTGTTAACCTTTGCAATAAGTACTGTTTATGGTTATAGCAAATTTGCTCTAATTAATAACAGCACACTTGCAGATTCTGGCAATACAATCCCCGGGGCGTATGGAGATGGCATACATTACGATACAAAAGCAATACAAGCCGCAATAGACAGTGTTTCAAACATTGGTGGAGGTATAGTACATTTTTCAAATGGCAAATATTTATCTGCTCCTTTCGTGTTGAAGAGTAACGTTACTCTTCAGATTGACAGCAGTGCTACAATTCTTGCCTCACAAAACGAACATGATTATTATCAGCCTGGTGCAGATACAACAAAACCACCGACATCACTACAAAATTTTATTTCTGCAAATCATGCTGTTAATATTAAAATTACAGGAGGCGGCACAATTGATGGACAGGGACAACCCTGGTGGGATTCAGTGAATGTAGCAAAAGCTAAAAATGCTACTTTACCGCTTCGCCCCAGATTAATTGAGATAGACCATTCTCAGCATATTTTAGTTGACAGTGTTACGCTGATAAATTCTCCTATGTTTCATCTTTGTCCTAATTATTGTTATGACGTAAATGTTAATCATATTACTATCGTTGCGCCGTCTAATTCTCCAAACACAGATGGTATTGATCCTGGTGAATGCCATCATGTTAGAATATCTTACTGCAAGATTGATAACGGGGATGATAATATTGCAGTTGGATCAAGCAGCACCGATCCTTCCTGGCCCGATGCAGCAAGCTCTGATATAATTATAAAGCATTGTATTTTTCTTAACGGTCATGGATGTTCAATAGGGAGCTATACAGTTGGCGGAGTTGACAGTATGCTTGTTGATAGTTGCTCCTTCAACGGTACAACTAACGGAATCAGAATAAAATCCGAACGCGGAAGAGGGGGAAATATTCGAGGTTTAACTTACAGTAACATTACAATGATTGGGGTAAAATATCCAATTTGGATAGCCTCATATTATCCAGATATTCCTGGTCCATCTGATCCTGCGCAGACTGTAAATTTGGCAACACCTTATTATCATGATATTAATATTGTTAATCTTATTTCAACTAATTCACCTTATATTGGTTATGTTGTAGGTCTTCCTGAAAAATTTTTAAATAGAATTAATTTCCAGAATACTTCTTTTTCTTCTACTACTGGTTTAGTAATTAGAAATGCAGATATCGATACGACTAATATGTTTTTTAATATTAAATCCGGTCCCGGGTTAATATTCCAGGTAGATGGAAAAATAACCGGAATTAGCCCAGAAGATAAAGTTGACAATATAAACTTCAATTTAATGCAGAATTATCCAAACCCATTCAATCCCAGCACCATAATAAAGTATCAAATTCCAAATGGTTCTTTTGTAAGATTAAAAATATACGATGTTCTTGGAAGGGAACTTGAGACACTTGTTAACGGTTGGCAAGAGGCGGGAAATCATTCTGTCGTTTTTAATTCGGAACAGATTGCCGGGAAGAAAACAATTTCCAGCGGAATTTATTTATACAAACTTCAGGCTGGTAATTATATGCTGACTAAAAAGATGATTCTGATAAAATAGTATTTTTGTGCAGGAGAGGAAACAAATATAAGGTCCCCTTTTTTTGTTTAAAATACTTATACATAACCATCCTATATCAAAATTTAATCTTGGAAATACACTTTTTACTTGCATCTTAAAAAAAATATTTGCAATTTAGTTACCGATAACTTTAACGATACAATTATCGATAAAGAAAATTATAGTTTAAAATTTATTGGAAGCTTTTTGCTGATGATTTATTCTGCTTCTTAATTATAAAGCAGGCTTTAATGCAAAATATATCAGGTTACTATTTTATTTTATTATATATCTGTCAACATACGTATCGACCGTTCCATTCTATTACTTCAAACGAACTTCTTTCTTTAACTAATTTATTTATTAATTTAATTCAAAGGTGAGTTATGAAAAAAATACTTACTTCCTTTTTTCTATTGATCGTGTTTTTATATTCGGTCAATTTGTACAGCCAATCTGTTGGAGATTATCAGTCATTTCAATCCGGTAATTGGAGTGATGTGAATTCATGGTCTAGATGGGATGGCACTCAATGGGTAAACCCAGCTCCTTCAACTCCAGACTCAACGCAAAATGTGGCAGTTACTATTTTAAGCGGACACAACATTACAGTTGCAGCAAGTGTTGGCATTGGCAGTCTATCTGTTAACTCTGGTGGAACTCTTACGCTGACCTGTTCTTCTACATCTACTATAAAAATTGCCACTACAGCTGTAATTACTATAAACGGAACGTTTACAATTGGCGGGACAGTAAATGCTGCTGCGCCTTACAATGTAGTTTATGCTTCGGATGGCTCTAACACAGGTTCAATTATTGTTGCAAACGGTGGCATTGTTAATATTAATGCAACAAATAGTACTAGTGGTGTCAAGGGGTTTATACCAACGGCAACCTGGCAAACTGGCTCGACATTAAATATAAATTCTTTGGGCGGATCATCTGCTACGGGGTGGGGAACTGGAAACTCACAAAATTTTTATAATATAAACTATGGACCAGCTGTAGGCACCGGAAATTTTGGTTGGGGCTTTACTAATAATACTATTAGTGGGGATTTTAACGTAACAGCTACTGGTACAACAGGACGTCTTCAACTTTTCGGTGGCAGTAGTGGTACCTTAAATATATTAGGACAACTTAAAATCTCTGGTGCTTCAAATTTTACACTCAATGGGACAAGTTCAGCTACAAATGATACTGTTAATGTAATTGGGGATGTTAGTGTTAACACGACTGGAAACTTTTCAATATCACGTGGTAGTCAGGGGGGTGTTGGCACTTCGATATTTAATTTGTCTGGTAATGTTTCCATAACTGCTGGCACTATGCAAAACTCAAATACAACACCTGACGGTGCAAAATTTAGATTCGTAAAAAATGGTACTCAGAATTTGACTATTGTGCCTACAACTGTCTCTGGTAATGCTTTACCATTAGAAGTCAGTACTAATTCGAATGTAAATTTACTTTCATCTGTTAACGTCACTACCCTTTACCTTAATGGGGGGATTATAACATCTTCTTCTACAAATCCTTTAATATTGGGGTGGTGGACAGGATCAGCATTGACTTCTGGAACAGTTAGCCCAACAGCTTCTGGCAGTTCCACAAGTTATGTAAACGGTCCGATGTCATTTCTATATGCAACTGCTTTAGGAAATTTTTCAAAAACTTTTCCTGTCGGGAAAGGATCCTTTTATAGATCTCTCACACTCTCATTAAATCAGACTACTGCAACTCTTTCTACCTATACTGCTGAAATGTTTAACTCTGCACCTACAGCAAATACATTGCCCGGAACACTTGATGGAGTTTCAGCCGTAAGATATTATGTTGTTTCTGAAGGAAGCGGCGGATCAGCTTTCACAGCTGGTACACTGCAGTTAAGTTATGATACCGATGACGGCGTTTCAGATGCTACAAACTTAAGAATTGCCCAGGGACCAAGCGCGGGCGGCAGTACTTGGGTAGATTTAGGTGGCTCAGGTTCGGCAAATACTACTGGGACAATAACATCTTCAAATACTTTTACAGACTTAACAACTAACACTGTATTTACTCTTGCAGATAATGCGGGCGGCACTAACGCGCTTCCAGTAGAATTGTCTTCATTCTCATCATCCGTAAGTTCTATGGGTGTAAACCTACAATGGCAGACAGCTACCGAACTTAATAACTATGGATTTGAAGTTGAAAGAGCAGAAGTAAACAATAACTCAACTCCTCAATTTTCTAAAATTGGATTTGTCAAAGGAAGCGGGAACAGCAGCAGTATTAAGTCTTATTCATATACTGATAATAATGCATTGTACGGAAATTTCCAGTACAGACTTAAACAAATAGACAACAACGGCTCGTTCAAGTATTCACAGGTAATTGAGGTAAACAATTCAGATAAGCCATTAAGCTTTAGAGTGCAGAACTATCCAAATCCATTTAACCCTACGACAGTGATTAATTATTCATTGCCTGAGGCATCTGTGGTAACGTTGAGTATATATAACGTGTTAGGCGAGAAGGTAGCGACGCTTGTAAATCAGAAACAGGAGAAGGGAATTTATAACGTAAATTTCAATGGAACGAATCTGGCGAGCGGAATGTATATATATGAGCTCTCAACGGGAAAGAATGTAATCTCAAAGAAAATGATGCTGCTAAAGTAAGTCATAGAAATAATGAAATAGTATAAATAACCCACGGTAGAAAATATCGTGGGTTATTTCATATTATTCTTCTTATGAAAAATTATAGATATGTAAAAAATATTGTTGATTTTGTTCTTAGCATTTTTATTCTGCTTGTTCTACTCCCTTTCATTGCGATGAATGCATTTGTGCTTGCTATAATGTTAAGGGCAAACCCATTTTTGATACAGCTACGCGGGATTACAAAAGAGAATAAGGTTTTTAAGATTATAAAGTTCAGAACAATAAAACTCAGTGCAGGTAGAAAAAGCTTAGAGAAAAATATTTTTTATAAACCGTCGCTTGAAAAATATATTCCCGCATACTGCAGATGGCTTAGAAAAACAGGGCTAGATGAAATTCCACAGTTGATAAACGTTATGAAGGGCGAGATGAGTTTAATCGGTCCTCGTCCTTTAATGATGTCCGATCTCGACCTGCTTAAAGAGGAAGGCAAAGCTTATTATACGAAAAGAAACACATTGAAAGTAAAACCCGGAATAACAGGATTATGGCAGACGTCCGGCAGGAGAGAAGATGGATTCGAGAATCTTATTAATCTTGATGCTGAATATGATGAGAAGGTTTCAATAATGATAGATGTGAGAATATTTGTTAAAACCATCCCCTTAGTCCTAAGAGGCATGCATTCGGACGCTATAATATACGGTATGTCGGAATATTCGAGCAGTGTGAAATTAGATGTCGACATGATATAACGGATGATGAAGTAACAAAAGCGATGTTTAATACAATTGAAATACAACAATCGACTGCGGTAAACAAAACGGAGATAGAATCAAAAGGATACCGGTTTGCCATAATTAGTTTACCGCATGAATGGTGGCGAAGTACATTCATGAACGACAACAACGTTAAAAAGGTAACAGCGGAGATATATAATATCAACAGCAAATTAATTTTAACTAAGCGTGAGAAGAAGTTATTGCCTGTTGTAAAGAACTGGGAAATAAGGCAGGGAGATTACCGCAGACATTTACCCGCCGGTAAAGATATTCAAAAGATTAGAAAAAATAAAAAGAATATGGAAAAGGCAGAACTGTCGTTTGCCGTTCTGCTTTCCATAGCGTTAACAATTTTCTTTTCATTTTGGTTAACTAAAGCCATCTAAGTAAACTAAAATATAATAAGAATAATTTGGAGTGAAGAGCAATAAGTATTGCAAGAGTATTGTAATGTTTGACGTAGTAAAAGAGTTATATATACATCCGGCATTTTAAATCGGGTTCGCTGTGGAAGGATAAATCTTTATTATTTTTTCCCCTTGAACGTAGATTTCATCAACTCTGACAATGCCTCTTAGAGAATTTGTCAGAATAATTTCATCTGCTGATTGCAAATCTGAAATTGTTAATTTGCATTCTGTTATGTTTTTCTTTTCGAGAATAAAATGCTCTCTAAATACTCCCGGTAATATACCGCAATCGATTTGAGGTGTAAACCAATTTCCTTTTTTTCTTAAGAAAATATTAGAGATTGCTCCTTCAGCGAGGTGGTCGGTTTCATTTAGAAAAATAACATCAAAAAAGTCTTGTACACTATAATGTTTGAACTCTTCGTTATAGAGTTCGCGGTTAGTAGTTTTAAAGTATTGAAATTTATTTGCGGAATCGACTTTCTTACCCGAGATAATAATCTTTGCTTTTTTAGGAATAGAAGGGAAACTATCTTCTTCAATTTTTAGATCTCCGGTTTTGTTCAAAGAAAATTTTATTTTGTAGACTAAATTGCGGTCGAGTTTATTTATCCTTTCTTGAATTCTATTTCTAATATATTTTTCATCAAAGAGGAAAAGGAAATACGCCGCTGCTTGTTTCATCCTGTTTATATGCTGCTCAAACAATAATATCTCACCACTCTCAACCTTGCATGTTTCAAATATCTCAAAATATTTTTTTGACTCCGTAAGGAATTTCCCTTTCAATAACGTTTCCTTATATTCTTCCGAAGGAGCACTGTCCCAGACAATTCCGCTTCCAAGACCGATCACGCCGAGCCCTGTTTCAATATTAATTTCAACAGTCCTAATTGCTACGTTAAATACAGTTTTATCTTCCAGTATTAAACCGATACTTCCAGTATAGATCCCTCTTTTTTCCTTTTCCAATTTGTGTATTATTTCCATTGTCCTAATCTTAGGAGCGCCGGTGATCGAGCCGCATGGGAATAAATTTTTTAATATCTCACCGAGCTTGCAATCCTTTTTTAAAACTCCTTTAACTTTTGAAACCATTTGCAAAACAGTTTCATACTTTTCTACATCGAATACTTCCTCAGTTATTACGCTTCCAAATTCAGAAACTCTTCCGAGATCATTCCTTAATAAGTCAACTATCATTGCATTTTCGGCAAGATCTTTCTCGCTGTTCTCCAGCAACTCGAAATTATGCCGATCATCTTCTATATTCTTGCCTCTTTTAATTGTCCCTTTCATAGGCTTGACTGTAATGTTTCTCTTATTATCGGTAGAAAAAAATAGTTCAGGCGACAAAGAAATTATTATCTTGCTGCCGCAGTTAATTACAGCAGTATACTTTGACGATTGATTGAAAATTAAATTTCTGAAAAATGAAATATAATCGCCTTTAAATTGGAATTCACCCTTTACAGTGTAATTAACCTGGTATGTTTCTCCTTCTTCAATATATTTTTTAATCTTGCCAATATTATCGGCATATTGATTTTCAGATACATTCAGTCTAAAACCGGATACAGAGAAATCTAAATTGCCGGTGCTAAAATTATGAACTATATCTTTAGATTTTATTTTTAAAACCTTGTCGAATAAAACTCCCTTAAATGTTTCTTCTTTGTCCTCGTATAATTCCGTTAGACTTTTTTCAAACAAATAGCCAGCCTCGTATGAAATCAAACAATAGCCTGCTAAGCCGCGAGACAATTCATCTTCAAACATCTTTATTTTTTGTTCAAACTCAATTTTTGTTTTTGCCGAAAATGTTTTAGCCGGTTCATCAAACAAATAGCAAAATGAATTATTATAATACGGAGGAGTATAAAAGAAAGCGCTGAACTTTTTTGACAGTACTTTATTAATAATTTCTTCAATTGTCATTATTATTTTTGTTGATTTAATGCCGGGACAAGATTATTAAAGTTTTAATTTTATATAGAAAAGATAAATAATTGACACTTTAAAACTTTTGCCGTGTATAACCTTAATTCTATTTTAATCAAAAAATATAAACAACTATAATGAAGAATATGCCGTCTGAAGAAGATAAATAAAAAAGAAAAAATGACGAAGCAAAAATTTTGCTTAAAGAAAAATCAAACATAATCGAAGCGACTTTAATGGAATTAAAGTTCTGCAGTAAAAATGAATGCGCCATGTGTGTTGTTTATTTGATATTGTTGAGCTAAAATGGTAAGATTACCCCTTAATAATTATCGACAAATTTTTGATATAAGCGGATATTAACTCATGAAATTAATAAAACTTTTCTCCGCGGTGATATTTTTCTTTTTTATTCAGGGCTGTGCATCGTTATTTGTTACGGGAAGCCCTGAGTTCATCAAAGTAAACGGAATACATCTGGAATTGTCCGGCAAGCCGTATTACTTTGCCGGCGCAAATATGTGGTATGGATGTTACATCAGCGCGGAAGGAAAGACCGGCGACCGTGAAAGACTTATTAGAGAATTAGATAGATTGCAGTCAATTGGAATAACCAACCTTAGAATATTAGGAGCTTCGGAGAAATCATATTTCAAGACTGAAGTAGAGCCTGCAATACAGATAAAGCCGGGAGTTTATAACGAAGATATTTTAAAGGGACTGGATTTTTTATTAATGGAAATGCACAAGAGAAATATGCATGCTGTTATATATTTAAATAACTTCTGGAACTGGAGCGGCGGGATGGCGGAGTATAACACATGGTCGGAAAATGGTAAAGGCGTTCAGGAATCGGGAGACGACTATGACCCGGTTATGGATTACACAGCAACATTCTATGGAAATCAGAAAGCGCAGGAATTATATATTCATTATGTATATTCGATAGTGACGAGAAAAAATACATACACCGGTATAAATTATAATGAGGATCCAACTATCATGGCATGGCAGCTTGCAAATGAACCTCGTCCTGGAAGAAATACTTTCTGGCTTGACGAATACTACCGCTGGATTGAAACGACAGCACAGTTCATTCATAATATTGATCACAACCATTTAGTATCCACAGGAAGCGAAGGCACAATTGGATCATTACAAGATTCGACTATTTTTTTTAATGCTCACAAAACAAAATACATCGATTATCTTACATTCCATTTATGGCCAAAGAACTGGGGCTGGTACAATGCAAAGGAGTCGCAGCAGACTTATCCGTCTGCATTAAAAAAAGCGGTGAATTATATTAATGATCAAATTGAATTGGCTCGTCAATTAAATAAACCGATAGTGATGGAAGAATTCGGTTTGCCAAGGGACAGTGAATTATGCCAGCCGGGTTCTCCGACAAATATGCGCGATAAATATTTTAATAAGATTCTTACTTTAGTTTATGATAGTTCATTCAGCGGCGCTCCTATTGCAGGAACAGATTTTTGGGCATGGAGTGGAGAGGGAAGAAGTAGAAATTCAGATAATGTATGGAGACCGGGCGATCCTTTTTTAGGTGATCCGCCTCAGGAGCCGCAAGGATTAAATTCAATATTTGATGTTGACACCTCTACAATAAAAATTCTAAGAGATAATGCTTTTAAGATGAATTCTCTTGACCATAAATTTTTGGACAAGGATAGTCATGAACTAAAGAGCAATAAGTAATTGATGTTTTGGAAAGGAAATTCTTGATACCAAGATAAAGCCAAGAAAATAGGAAGAAGAAGCCAATCAGAAGCAAAGAAGAGTATAAGCAGAGAGGGGCAGGGATAAGCCCGCTTAATGGTATTTTCTCGCCGGTAATAAGCAACAGATGATATAATTTTTAATTCTTAATTCTAAATTCTGAATTCTAAATTGTCTAAGTGTTTTTTACTGAAATAATTGTTAAATTATAAAGTATTGAAATAGGAGATCTTTATAGACTCCAGCATCACTTGAATAAATAATTATTTAATTACTTGGTTCGGGGATAAATGGTACCAGTTTTTATTAGTCCTTTCAAAGCTGTCGATAAGGCTTATTACAGACATGAGCCGAATAGAAGGGAATTCGATAATTTCAAATCGCTTTTAAAATCATATTACATAATGCCATATCATATATTAACAAAAATTCTTATACTGTAATCATTATAAGGGAAAGGGAAATCTATGAACCAGTTTGTACTTAGCGATACTGTAATTGAAAAAGTTTTAACCGAGCTTGAATCTGCGGAAAAATATATAAGGATAGCAGTCTTCCAAATACATCTTGCAAAGCTTTTTGATTTACTGGAAAGAAAATTAAAAGACGGGATAAAGGTAGAGATTTTCACACTGCCTTATGACAGCATAAACGAATCCGTTGCAATTGAAGTTACGAACCGGCTTGAATCATTAAAGAAAAAAGGCGCCGTAATTTATTTCTGCAAATGGAATGTAGGCGATCCCGAGAGAACAACAACTGCCGTAGGAAGATGGTATTCTTTCCACGGCAAATTTATTGTAACCGATAAAAGCGCAATAATATTATCTGCGAACTTTACATCCACTTTAGAATTAGATGCATGCATTATTTATGAGAAAAATTCTAAAAGGATTGAGGAATTCAATAATAAATTTGATGAGCTTGTAGAATTATTTGTAAAAGAAAATGCAGGATATGACGGCGATATAAGACAGCTTGTCGAAGAAAAGCTAACGGATAAAGATAAGGATATCTTTTCGCTTCCGTCGGTAATTCAAACCGATACGCATTTAAAAAATTGGATTAGGCATTATCCTGCGGCAATTTGTCCGGTTATAAATAAGCCGGAGGAAAAATTATATATAATCCCTTTCGAAGCCAGAGCCAGAGATTTATATTTGGCTGCGATTGAGGACGCAGATGAATTTATTTATATATCGGCTGAAAGCTTTACGGATTTCGACTTTGCAAATGCTTTAATGAAAGTGAAGCTTAAAGGATTAACCGTTAAGATTATCTGCGGAGCTTTGACAATGGATTTCCCTGATAGAATACAAAAAATGTTCAGGGAATTGATTGCATATGATATTGAAGTAAAAACAATGGAAACAGATCTGCATGCGAAGCTGTTAATTACCGATAAATTATTATTGGTAGGCTCCGTAAACCTTAATAAAATGAATCTCGGTTTTTCTCCCGTTTCGAAAAGATATTGGAGAGGAAATACTGAAACTATAATGGTATGCAAAGAAAGAAGTCTTTTAAAAAATGCTAGAAAAGATTTTGATGCGCTATTTTTGCAAGGGATAAATATAGAAAAAGTAATTTCTGAAAATATCAGGACGGATGTAGGAAAATTATTTTCAAGTACATTCGGGTTAAAGACACGCAATGAGGTTAAAGAGCTATTTGCAAAATTTATTTTGACTAAGGAAATAGAAGTAAAGAAAGCGGCGTTGAAGCTTGCCAAAATAACAAATAAGCTTATGGAATTCTTTCATAAAAGAATTGTTGGCAAGGATGAATTTGTAATGGCTTTGATTTTATTTTATCTTAGTGAGAGCAAAGAAGAAAGTAAGCAATTAATCGGAAAAGTTAATTATATTGTAGCCGGAGCTGATGTGGAAAGCCTGCTGAAGAAGCTTGAGGAAAACAAATTCATTGAGCACGATAGAGATTATTATAAACTGGAAATTGACTCATTATTTTAATTAGGTAGCTTGAATTGATCTGCGATATTATAAATGACGATTGTGTTAAGTATCTGACTTCAAACAGGAAGAATCATTTTGATTTAACATTTTTAGATCCGCCGTTTAACCAGGGCAAAGAATATAACAGCCATGACGACAACATGCATCCCAAAGAGTACTGGGATTGGATGCGTAATGTATGCGGATTAATCTTTAACGCTTCTTCAGACGGCGGCGCAATTTATTTTATGCAGAGGGAGAAAAATGTAAAAGAGGTTATTTCAGTACTTGAAGATTCGGGATGGACTTTCCAGAATTTAATAATTTGGAAGAAGAAGACTTCCGCGGTACCCGCCAACGAAAGGTTTGGAAAACATTACCAGGTAATAGTGTTTGCAACAAAGGGAGGCAAGCCGGGAGTATTTAACAAGCTTAGAATAAACCCGCCGTTATTAGTAACGGAAAAATACAGCAGACCAACAGGCATGTACGTAACGGACGTTTGGGATGACATTAGGGAACTTACTTCCGGTTACTTTGCAGGCGATGAGCCTATAAGACATAAGAACGGAGAAAGATTCCATAAACAGCAGTCGCCGGTGCAATTGCTGACAAGGATTATACTTTCCTCGACCAAAATTGAAGACTTAGTATTTGATCCTTTTGCCGGTACGGGCACGACGAACATTGTGGCAAGACAGTTAAAGAGGAACTCAATAGGGATAGAGAAAGACGAAGAAAACTATAACACTATAAAAAAGAGATTGAGCGATTATAGGAAATCCGATGATGTTACGAAGTTCCGTGAAGATTATATATTCACTGAAAACCTTGATGAGATATTTCCCGCTTATGAGTTTGAAGAAAGGCAGCCGCACCAAAAGCAGTTGGTGCTGTTTGAGAAGAAGGCGGGGTATAGAAAACGGAATTATTAAAGATTGAGACTTTTGAAAAGTTTCCGGCTTAAGATAAGTTTAGACTGAATTAATAATATGATTTGATGTTTAGGGTTAGATTAGGGTGACTGACGAAATATGGATTTGTTAATAAATTATTAGTAATAAAGAATACATAAAACATAAACGAAGATTATGGATACTTTTTTGACAGTTATAGAGATTATAATTAGCATAATTGCAATATTTTTTGGCGGGAAATTCATAATAAAATATGTTGGGCGCGATGATAAAAGCATTAAAATTGGAAAGAGAAATAAAATTGATAATAGCTTTAATAATGAATCTTCATTTATTAAAAAAAATAGTAAAAGAAAATGAGATTAATAGGGAGAGACGATAAAAGTATTACTATTGGGGATAACAACAATATAAGTAATAGCTTTAATACTGAAAAAAATTTCATTAAAATTACCGTTGCTAAATCAAGTAGAATTTTTAAAAAAGTCTTTTTTAAGAAGAAATATTATAAAGATTTAGAAGATAATATCAATAATCAAATAGTAAAGAGTATCGAAAAGCAAAAAAATAATAAGAAATATATTCCAGATATTTTTCTTGAATTAAATGATACTAAAGAAAATCTTAGGTATTTATCACAACCAGTTTTATTTTATAAAAAAATATTAGCAGAAGTTCAAAAAGTTAATTTCATTCATTTTAATAATTTTTTTAAAAAGGTAAATCTTCCAGAAATAAAAATTGAGATAACAAAAAATCTTGGAAAAGGAATTGATATTACTAATGTCAGTAGTAAAGCTAATCGAGTAAATGATATTTTAAATAATATTATGCATAGCTTGCCAAATTTGCATGAACGTAAGGATTATGAAAAGAAACTTCCGGCAGAACAATTTAAATTACTTATTAAAGAAGAAGGTACATCTTTACGCATAAAGTGGATATTAGAAGATTTTATTAACAGGTTAGATTTAATTGAGAAAAAGCGAATTGTTATATTAACAGAAAGAGCAGGACAAGGCAAAACCAATTTAGTTTGCGATTTTGCGGAAACAATATTGGAAAGGAAAAGAATATTAGGTGTGCTCTTATTTGGAAACCAATTTAATAATATAGATAGAGATAATATAGAGACTATTATATTGCAAAATATTTTTGGTTTTGAGCAAAATATTTTATTTAACGATTTTTTAACTGATGTTGAACATCTTTGCAAGAAGAATAATTATACTTTTAATATTATCATAGATGGACTTAATGAAAATTCGAATATAAAATTGTTTTCGACTGAACTATATAATTTTATCGAAAAAATTCTTAATTATAGGTTTATTAGAATAATATTAACATGTCGTTCAGAATATTTTAAGGAAAGATTTAACGAGTTTATAGAACCTTCATTTAAGGACATATTGTTGTTGGATGAAAACTATATGAAACAATATAGCATCCATAGCTATAATTATGAAGGATTACCTGAATATTTAGAGGACAGACTAATAACATCATATTTTCAATTTTTTAAAGTTGAGAATTATGTATTTCAAAATGTAAAAAATAGACTTGCTAATGATTTCCTCCTTTTGAGAGTATTTTGTGAAGTATATGGATATAGAACTAATCCTAATCCACCAACTGAACAAGTTTACGACATATTTAAAGATGACCTTTTCAAACTTTATTTTGATTATAAGTCAGACCAAATAAGGCAAAAAAATAATTTTACAGAACAAGAGTTTAGGAAATTATTTGAAGTAGTTCTAAAATATATGATTGAAAATGGACAATATGTAAATATTACTTTTAATAATATCGATGACCTTAATATCGCATTATTAAATGAGATTATAGATGAAGATATATTTTTCAGAAAAGATATAATAATTGATAGTACAACTGTATTTGGAAATTATGAGGTAGTAAATTTTACTTTTGATGAATTTAGGGATTATCTTTTAGCTGATTTTTTGTCAAATAGTTCAAAAGATATAAAAATGTTATTAGAAAGTTTAAGTAATAATAACGTAGTTCGGGAAGGGCTAATAAAGTATTTATTTTTTAAATCAAAAAAGAAGGCATATAAAGAAAGATTAAATTTCATAGAATCATTAGAAATATATGATGAATTATTTTTGAATAATATATTCTCCGTTAACGATGAATATATTACAATTCAAGATATAGATAAAGTAAGGAATCTTTTTCACCGAAGTATAGAATATTCAGAAGTAATTATTAGCTACCTCATGTTTAGACATCGCACAAATCACTATAAGCAGCTCAATATTTTTACATTATATAAACTCATTTCTGAGCTTAGTGATGATGAATATCTTAAATTGGTTAATCCATACTTTGAAATAAAAGAAAGCCGATACTCATATGAAAGAACTAGAAGCGGATTCCTATTAGATATATTAGAAGAAATAACTGAATTACTTAATACTGAGGATTTTAATATTAAACAAGAATATCATAACATATGCGAATTGTTAATTTTATTATTAGGGGTTAAAGGTAATGATTATGATAAACCAGTGTATGAATTGAGAAAATTTCTTAAAGACTATTTATCTAAATATCCGGAAGTTGCAATTCCCAAATTAATCAAGTATAGAAATATAAATATTCAAAAAATTCAGTCTGGAATATGGCATCTATTTAATTTTGCTGCTGAACAAAAAATAGAATTTACAGCAGAATTTTGCCAGAATATTTTTGAAGAGTATACTAAATTAGAAGAGAATCATTTCTTAAAAAGGGATAAATTCTTTTTTTTAGAAGAATGTTATAAAAATTATCCCGAAAAATTCAGTAACTTTCAAAAAATATACTTTAAAAAAATTCAAGAAAATGGAAATGATTTTCGATTAAAACTCTTAATGGGCAAAATAAAGTTTTATAATTCTAGTGAAGAAATTTAGTTATGATAAGATATGTTAATGATAAAGAACATTTAGTATTAATGCCAATAAATATTACAAAAGAAAAATTCTTGAAAAGAGCAAAAGTACTTAGGGGCAGTTATTTTTTTAGATTATTAGATAGTATTTATGTCGCACTTACTGAACCGTCTGTAGACTTAGAAATTGAGCATCAAACCTATTATAACGAATATGTTTCCTTCAAAGAGTTTCTAAATAAAAAATTTCCATCACTAGATGACGAAGAGATAGAAATTGTTCTATCTAAATTAGAAACAAAAAAATATAGATTATTGAAGGGTAGTATGAGTAAACATAACGATTATGTTCAACTTAGCCTTTTTGATACTGACGAAAATTTCAAAAGCATAATAGAAAAATTACTGCAAGAAGAATTATATGAAGATTAAATCAGACTTTGTAACAAATAGTTCATCTACTTCATTTATCATTATTTCTGAAAATGAATTAACAAAGGATGATTTTCTAAGTTTAATGGGAGTTGAAAAGGAATCTGACTTTTATGAAATGGTGAATGAATTATTTTATAATATTAAGAGTAATATGAAAGAAATTAATAAAGCATATCAAGAAGAATATAGTAGCACTTATAATAATATCGAATTATATATAAAAGAAGAATATTCCGATGAAGTATATAGCAAGTATTTGGATGGTATTAAAAATAATAAGAAGATTTATGTCGGGTATCTTAGTAGTGATGGAGAAGGAGTGCTTACAGGTTTTATTTGTTGTGACTATTTAATTGAAGAAAATGAAAAGATATATTTTAATTATACAAATTGTTTTTGGTAATAAATGGGTTCTTTAGTATTTCGTAATTATCCTCATCAGAATTATAAAGTAATCTTTAATCAAAGTACTGGTTTTTTCGCTCGTATAGAAGACAAATCTTTTAATGAACCTTTCTGGGCGGAAAAAGGACCGGAACTCTTAGATATATCTATTACAAATTGGTGCGATAATGGATGTTCTTTCTGTTATAAACGTTCAGACAAGTTTGGGCGGAATATGACACTTGATGATTATAAATTAATAATGGAGTATGCGTCTAAAAGCAATGTTTTCCAGGTCGCTCTAGGTGGGGGGAATCCTAATCAACATCCTGACTTTATTGATATTATCCGTATGACCAAAGAAAACTATAATATCGTTCCATCATACACTACTAATGGTCGCGGTCTAACTGATGATATTTTAATAGCAACAAAAAAATATTGTGGAGCAGTTGCCATCAGTGCTTATTTTCCTTATGACGAACTAATGAATTCATTAAATATTTTGTACGAATACGAAATAAAAACAAATATACATTTTTTATTGAGTAATAATACAATTAGAACAGCAATACATTGGTTGAAAGAAGATAGGTCTGTTTTAGATAAATGTAATGCAGTAATTTTTTTGAATTATAAACCAGTTGGTAGAATTAAAAATAATAAATTGCTTTTAAATAATAGTTCTCTCATAAAAGAATTTTTTAGTTTAGCTGATCTAAAATATCCATTTAAAATAGGTTTTGATAGTTGTATGGTTTCAGGGGTAGTAAAGAATATGAAAAATGTAAATTCTCTGTACATAGAACCTTGTGAGGCAGCTAGGTTTTCGGCATACATTTCTGAAGATTTACAAATGTATCCTTGTTCGTTCATGAATGAATATTATAAGGGAGAGGATTTGCGAAAAAATAGTCTTACAAAAATATGGACTGAGAGTAAATCATTTAACGAGACCAGAAAAAGGCTAGAAAATAATGGGTGCCAATCTTGTGTAAGCCAAAAATTATGTTTGGGTGGCTGTCCCTTCTTAAATATAATTAATCTATGTTGAGAATAATCTTCCGTAATTTAAGTTCTTAAATGCTTTAGAAGCTATGCTATAATAAATATTTTAATTTTGAATAAAATAATAAGCATTTCATTTTTATTCTATGAAATAAATCCAAAGTTAAACACTATCCGCAAACAAATTTAATCCGAATCCCCAAAAGCCGAATAGTTCATATAACCAAATTAGTTCCCCGCATATTTAAATAGATCGGAAAATCCCGTAGCACAGAATAGCATTCTGTGCGAGTTACTGCAGAACAGATTACTAACCTGCCTGTCGGCAAACAGGTCTGTGCTACGGTTGTGTAATGCTTCAAGGGAAAAGATACTTTTAATAAAAAAAGATTGTGGAAAAAATCATTCATAAATTAAGCTGCTTGATTTTTTTCTTTCCAGTAAT
>JAKAKL010000056.1 GCA_021824565.1 Bacteroidota bacterium
AAAGGGAAGTATGATATTAATTTCAATGCAGATAACTTAGCAAGCGGAATTTATTTCTATCAACTAAGAGCAGGAAATTTTATATCAACAAAGAAGATGCTGTTACTAAAGTGATCCTCCAAGTAGTTTTAATAAATAAATGCCCGAAATTCTTCGGGCATTTTTTATTATAATAAATTTACTGCGTCCATCAAATTTTGTTTTTGCAGATGCGAATAAATTTGAGTGGTTTTAATATTTTGATGCCCTGCCAAATCTTTAACAACATATAGACTAACACCTTTCTGAACTAAGTTTGAACAAAAAGAATGACGCAAAGAATGGAAGTGAATTTTATTATTAAGGTTTGACTTCTTCACTGCGTGTTTGAAAATTTTACTTACAAAGTCTTCATTTAGTTGAATACCTATTGAATTAGAAAAAACAAAATCATCTTTATTGATATTCAAAACTTTTGGCTGAATATTTAATAAAATATTTTTTAGGGTTTGATTGATTGGAATGAATCTTTCTTTTTTATTTTTTGTCGTGAATGATTCATCGCATTTTATCGTAATAAAATTGTTGGGGAAATCTATCCAGTTCCATTTCATATTTACTAATTCTCCGAGACGCATACCAGTAAAGAAAGCAGTATAAAAGAGAGGGTTAAGAAATTCTCTTTCAGAATTATTAACGATAATTTGAAGTTCATCAAAGGTAACAAATGCCGGATAAGACTGCGTTGTTTTTGGAGCTTTGATTTTATTAAAAGGATTTTCTTGAACGTAGTTCCAAATTAAAGCTTTATTGAAAGCTGCTTTGATTGTACGATAATAAAGAGAGGCAGAAAATTTTGAATGTGCAGCAACTAAAGAAATAAATTGATCAATAATTTTAGTCGAAATATTTTCGAGCGGAATGTCTGGAACAAATTTTAAGAATGCTACAAATGAAGGGTGAACAGCTTTTTTTAGATACTTAATTGAGAATGTATTTTTGACGTATGTTTTATACTCATCTACAAATTTGTAAAGAGTAATTTTATTATTGACTGCTGGCGGAGTGGAAACTGCAGCAGGATTGAAATTCTTTAGAAAATTTTCTGCTTCTGTTCTGTCTGCTGTCTTAGTTGAAATTTTGGTTCTCTTGCCATCGATAAAATAAACTAATTGAAAGTATGGCGATTTGGAATCTTTTGTTAAAAACATGGTTGGTACTCCTTCCGGATGTACCGACACAATGTCCGGCTAACTTAAAAAGTTGGTAAAATCGAATAAAAAGAGAAAAATCCCACTGCCTGTCACGCAGGAGGTCGCGAGTTCGAGTCTCGTCGGCCCCGCTTAGAATGCCTTTCTAAATTTAGAAAGGCATTTTTTTTGGCTATCCTTCGCTAACGGTAAATATCTTTTATAAGGCTTAATCAAATTAATTTTTGCGTGATTTTTTAAGCATTCTTGCTAGAAAAAACCGTTATTCAGAAAATATATTGGAATAGTATTGGTTTATTAAAAAAATTGTTTTAATATAGCAACAGTAAATAAAAAAATAAAGGTTATTTCGAAATTCGTATAAAAGGCTGGATGGGCAGGAATAAATTACTATAAATTGGAAGTTGTTTAAAATCTTGCTGTTAACCTATCAGATTTCAAAAGACTTTTTATTAATACTCCTCCGGATTTGTAAAATCAGAAAATATAATTTAAATATCAGTATACTTTATTGGCACATCCGGTATAAGTATTCTGTAATTACATAAAAAAAAGGATCAATTAAAATGAACATTTACGTTGGAAACTTGTCAAAGGATGTTACCGATTTCGAACTACAGGATTTGTTTGCCGGCTACGGTAAGGTCCGGAGCGTTAAAATAATACGTGATTTATTTTCAGGAGAATCGAAAGGCTTCGGGTTTGTAGAGATGAACGACAAATCGGAAGCTCAAAAAGCTCTTGATGAGTTGAACACCAAAGAGTTTAAAGGCAAAAGAATAATTGTAAATGAAGCAAGACCAAAGACCGATAAGAGAAGGAGCGGCAGCAATAAAGGCGGCGGTAGAAAAAGCTGGTAAAATTTCTGCAAAGTTTTTACCGGATAATTAAATTTTGACATAGCCCGGTTTTAAACCGGGCTAGTGGGGCAAGCATTTTACTTTTCAAAATCTCAATGTTAAAACCGTTTCTTTGCCAGGCACAGAACTTACGGTTATACCGCCTTTGTGCGCTCTCATTATTTGCCGCGATAAACTTAATCCGATCCCGGAACCCTCTTTCCTTGTGGTAAAGAACGGGATGAAAATCTTCTCATATAAATCTTCTGTTACCCCGTGGCCGTTATCTATTACCTGAATAATAATATTTCCGCGGTAATCGAATTTGCCTAATAATTTTATTTCAGGCCGATAAGTATCTGCCAGTGCCTTAACTGAATTTAAAATTAAATTAATAAGCACCTGTTCAATAAGATCGGGATCGGCGGTGACTTCAAGATCATGTGGGTGTACGGAATAGCTAAATAATATTTTTTTATCGTTTAATTGCTCCAAGAATAATTTTTTTATCCTGTCGAATAAAGAAGAAATTTTTATAATCTGAAAATTCGGTGCCGGTATGCGGGTTAAATTTCTATAGTCATCTACAAAGTGAAGAAGACCCTTGCTTCTTTTAAGTATTGTATTAAGAGCTCCGGTTACATCTTCGAGCTCATTTGAGTCAAGCTGATGCTTGTTTTTAAGCTTGCCGTTTATTTCATCGAGCAGGGCGCTGGCTGTAGAGGAAAGTGAAACGATAGGAGTAACGGAATTCATTATCTCATGGGTAAGGACTCTTATCAGATTCTGCCAGGCTTCCATTTCTTTTTCTTCCAATTCATTCTGAATATTGCTGATTGAAACGAGAGTGTAATGATTGCCCCTCAACTTAAACTCAGCGGCATAGATAGATAACTGCGACAATTCATTGTTATCCAGAACTTTTATTAAAATTCTGTCTCCCGCTTTAATTTTTGTCAGTCCCTCTACCATCTGCGCATTAAAGCTCTTTAATTCAGTTATATTTTTTAAGCCGTTAATTCTAAGCAGTTTTTTAGCAGCTGTATTTAGTAGTTCTACATTACCCTCATCGGTAAATGCCAGTAATCCTATGCCCACATGCTGAACTACCGTCTGCAGATATTTGAAGTGTTCTTCTTTTTCAGTCCTGGTTTTTTTGAACTCCTCAATAACATCTGCAAATGCGCCGCTTAATTCGTCAAACGACGATCCTTTTATATTCGTGCGGAAACTTTGTGAAAAATCGGAATACTTTATCGAGTTAAAAAATCTTGCTATCTCTCTATTCGTCCTCTGCACATAGCGAAGCAGTGAATAAATCTGAAAGACTATAAAAAGTGCTAGGATAAATGTCGTCGCATAAAGATGTATCTCGGTTAATAAATAGAATAGAGCGAAAATGGAAATGCAAAGAAGAAGTGTCTTAAGAAAAATTACAAGACTGAATCTTTTATAGACCATACTTTTCCAATCTTCTATAAAGGGAAGCTCTTGTTAGTCCTAGTTCTTTTGCCGCTTTTGTAAGGTTCCCTCCGTGCTTGCTTATAACTTTTATTATCAATTTTTTTTCAACGTCGTCAAGGTGGTAGTTATTGAATGAAAGCTCGTCGTCTTTAATATCTTTGGATGAGAAGTAAAAATCTTCCGGCTGAAGAATTTCCGGCTCACTCATTATCACCACTCTTTCTATCATATGCTGAAGTTCCCTTATATTTCCGGGCCAGCGGTATTGTTCCAGTTTTCTTAAAGACTGAGGAGATAGTTTCTTAAACGCTTTGTTGTATTTTTTGCAATAGATTTTCAAGAAATGATCTGCAAGCAGAGGAATATCTTCGATGCGTTTTCTAAGAGGAGGAAGATGTATCTCAACAGTATTTATTCTGTACAGCAAATCCTGCCTGAATCTTTTTTCAGAAACCAGCTCGTCGACCGGAAGGTTAGTTGCACAAATTAATCTAATATCAATCGGGCGTGATATGCTGGAGCCTATCCTTGTAACCTGCCTGCTCTGAAGGACTGTAAGCAATTTCATTTGGAGATTGAAAGAGAGGTTGCCTATTTCATCTAGAAATAATGTTCCGCCGGAAGCAACTTCAAACCTGCCGGCTTTATCTTCCTTTGCATCCGTGAAAGCTCCTTTGGTATACCCGAATAATTCGCTTTCAAAAAGTGATTCGCTTATAGCGCCCATATCTACGCTTAAAAATATTTGGTCTTTCCGCTTTGATTGACGGTGTATTGCTCTAGCCGCTAATTCTTTCCCGGTTCCGTTCTCGCCAAGAATTAATACATTCGCTTCGGTGTCCGCAACTTTCTGTATTGTTCCGAAAATTTTTTTTATCTCATCGGAATTGCCGATAATATTGTGGAACTGCTGATCGATATCTTCGCTAAGCTGCTTTTGTCTAGAAAGAAGATTTTTTATTTCGTACTTTGATTGGCTTAATTTCATAGCTGACGAAACAGTCGCCAGCAATTTTTCATTCTGCCAGGGTTTTAAAACAAAATCCATTGCGCCTTCTTTTATAGCTTTTACTGCCATTTCAATATTGCCGAATGCGGTAATTAAGATTACAACTGCATCTGGAGCTATCTCAAGAATTTTTTTTAGCCAGTTGAAGCCTTCTGTTCCTGTTGCTGCATCGCCGGTAAAATTCATATCGAGAAGGATTACATCATAGTGATCGTCTTTTAAAATGGAAGGAATTTGTTCAGGATTTTTTTCAATCCTTACAATAGAATAGTACTGCTTTAACAGCAGGCGAGCTGAAAAGAGAACGTCTTCATCATCATCAACAATTAATATCTTTCCCTGTTTAGAGATCATAACCGGTACAATCTAATTTACCTTAATAACCTATTATATAATATTTCCTGTAGATTCCTTCTGCCATCAAAAATACAATGCACGTAGACGATGCTACCAATTATTTCATAGATTACTCTATAAGGTTTGAAATGGATTTCTAAAAACCTTTTTATTCCGGTGTCTTTTAATTCCTCTGGTATATGTCCTCTATGCGGAAGCTTTTCTAAACTCAGATAAGTCTTTTCCAAATTATCTAATAGTTCCTCCGCATTTTCACGCGAATCGTTAAACTTTACATAGTTATAAATCTCAATAATATCTCTTTTAGCAAAAGAATCTATTCGTAATTTATAATTCATTTTCCCTTATTTATTCCTAATTCTTTTCGGATATCAGAAAAAGTTTCTTTAATCCCTTTTGCTTCCTTCCTCCGGGTATTCTCACTTGTCATAGCAAGTATTTTTAGAAGAGCAAGAGTTTCCTGCATTCTTTCGTAGGCTTTAATGTCCTGGACAATAGCCTTTGCCTCGCCATTCTGGGTGATGACAAATGTCTTTTGATTTTTATTGGCGTCCTCAATCAATTTAGCCGCATTAGACTTGAGATAGCTGATTGACTTTACAGATTCACTTAATCTCATAAGATTACTCCATTGATTGGACTAAATATAGTCTTTTAACGGTTTGCTATCAAGTTAGCTTTGCCGGTACAACCATCCAGGTGATTAAACAATCTTTCTCATACGAAAGTACTGGATTAAACTTGACGGAGTCAAAATAAATAAGATAATAATAATGCCTTATTCTACGGCAATATATTCTGCAAATGATTTTGATTCCGGAATAGAAATCTTGTCTTTTTTTAATCCTTCCAGATGAAATTTAATTGCTTCATGCATATTCTTTTCCGTCTCCTCATACGTTGATCCGGTTGCTACACAACCCGCCAAATCAGGTGAATATGCAGAATAATTGTTCTCAGTTTTTTCAATTACGATTAAGAACCTATGCATAGAAACCTAC
Organism: Bacteroidota bacterium; assembly: GCA_021824565.1. Taxonomy (GTDB): domain Bacteria; phylum Bacteroidota; class Ignavibacteria; order Ignavibacteriales; family Ignavibacteriaceae; genus FEN-1297. Next base: position 5,861 of record JAKAKL010000056.1, read on the forward strand.
TCCTTCAACTTAGCTTGTTTTAGAATACTATTCAGCGCACCCTGTGCGACTTCGTCATTAGGGTATCCTGCGATTGTTACTCGACCTTTTTTGTTTTGTGTTTAAATTGTTTGTGGCTGCCTTTGGTCGCTACAAGATAC
>JAKAKL010000082.1 GCA_021824565.1 Bacteroidota bacterium
AATCGCTATACAAAACGGCTGAGTTCATTAAACAAATTCATCCCGAAAAGGCGTATATCTAGTTGCTTTAAGACCGCCCGCTGAATCCTCTGCCGGAATACCTGATACAAATAGTTTATCGTCGGCGTATCAAATTTTTAACAGCATAATTGGAAGTGCCGAAATGTTAACTGGTAATGAAGGAACAAATTTCAGTTTTTCTTCAGACATAGAAAAGGAATTGTTAAGCATTCTTGCGGTTCATCCAATGCGGAAAGATGCGGTTGAAGAATTTTTATCCAAAGCAAATTCTAACCGGGATTTGATAAATAATCTGATTGGAAAAAAATATTGAAAACCACAGAATATTTAGGTAATACTTATTTCATGAACAATAAATAGGAGGCAATTATGCCAAACTTAGATGGAACAGGTCCAATAGGACAAGGTGCGATGACGGGATGGAGAATGGGCCGATGCCGCGATACACAAGCTGTAAAAACAGCTCCGGAAGGAACAAGCGGACAGACAGCAGAAACCAAAGAAGTTGTTTACGGACTCGGGCGCAGTGGACAACCGCGAGGAGGCGGCTTCGGTTTCGGCGGCAATTTTGGATACCGCTTTGGTGGAGGAAGCCGCAGGGGACAGGGTCGTGGAAGACGGTTCAATGGTTAAGCAATCTGAAGCATGCTAAAGTGGAAATTGCAGTTGCAATAGAGAAGACTGAGATCCATTCTGCTGTTTCTTACAGCTTCGGTAAAAGCGAATACTTTTTGTTCTATAACAATGAAAGTAAAAGAGAACAAATAATTCGCAACCCTTTTCTTGGAACATTGGGCGGGGCGGGTATTCAAACCGCCCAATTGCTGATTGAAAAAAATGCCGATGCTGCTATTGTTAACCAAATTGGATGGACTGCTTTTAGAATTTTATATTCTGCGGGAATAAAAGTATACCATTCTGAAGGCGGGAGTGCTGAGGGTGCGATTATAAATTTGTCGGAAGGAAATTTGATTACTATCGAAGTAACTAATTTTCCGGGTTTACCCGCCGACGGCGAAGCTGGTAAACAGGGTAAAAATAAAAAGCGAAAAAGATTCGGAAGAAAAAATAATCACGGGAAACATTATTCAATAAACAAATCAAAAAAGGAAAAATAAAAATGAATCAACGAATTGCAGTAGCAATAGAGGAAGAAGGTCAAAAAGAAAGGGTTGCCGAACATTTCGGCAGATGTTCCAAATTCAATGTATGCGAGCTTGATGAACAAAAGCAAGTAACAAAGAATGAAACTTATTTTAATCCGTTAGCCGGCGAGCATGGCGGCGCCTGCCAGATACCAGGATATGTAAGACAATTTAATGTAAATACAATTATTGCCGGCGGAATGGGACAGAAAGCTGTTTCAAATTTCTTATCGTTCGGGATTGACGTAATAACTGCTCCGGGTCTTCTTTATGAAGAAGCAATAAATCTTTTTATTCAAGGAAAGCTTAGCGGCTATACTGTATGCGCGCACGAGCATAATCATGATCATCATTGCTGATTCGCAAATTTGAAGGAGCTAAAAATTGTACATACCTACAAAAATATTTTTTACAAAAGGCGTAGGCAGGCATAAAGATTATCTCAGCTCATTTGAAGCTGCCTTGCGAAACGCAGGAATAGAAATATGCAACCTTGTGGCGGTCAGCAGCATTTTCCCGCCCGGATGCAAAAGAATTTCAAGAGAAGACGGTTTAAAGGAAATAAAACCAGGTCAGATTACTTTTGCAGTTATGGCGAGAAATTCCACCAATGAACCGAACCGTTTAATTACGTCTTCAATAGGTGTTGCTATCCCGGCTGAAAATTCACAGTACGGATATTTATCAGAGCATCATCCTTACGGTGTTAAAGAAAAGATTGCAGGAGATTATGCCGAGGATTTAGCAGCTCAAATGCTTGCAACAACATTGGGAGTTGAGTTTGATGCAGATGCTGACTGGAATGAACGGGAACAGGTTTTTAAAATGTCGGAAAAGATTGTTAAGACTTTTAATATAACTCAATCTGCCGAAGGCGACAGGACAGGATTATGGACAACGGTTGTTGCCGCTGCAATCCTTTTGCCTTAGAGAGAATTGTGCAATGAATTTTGATAATGAAAAATATAAGGCATCTATTAACTTTAAGATAAAAACTTATGAGATCGATGCAGCCGGGCATGTAAACAACATAGTCTATGTTAAGTGGCTTGAAGATTTGCGGTGCAAACTGTTTGAGCAGATACTGCCGATAGATCAATTACTCAAAATAAATTTATACCCGGTAGTAGTTTCTACAAATATCGAGTACAAGAAGCAGCTTAAGCTGAATGATAATCCAACCGGAATTATCCGCATAGAAAATATTCCTCATAACATGATATTCTTTAGGATAGATTTTCTTTTAGAAAATAAGATTTGTGCTACTGCTTTTCAGAAATGCGTATTGATGAATTTAAAAAGCGGAACGATGGACAAGTCAAAATTAAAATTTTTAGAAGTGCGGGAATGAAAAATATAGAAATAGATTTAGAGGAGCCGATTTTTACAATCAGCGCAGCGGCGAAAATTCTAAATATTTCTATTCCCACTATGCGGATGTACGAGCGGGAAGGATTATTTATTCCTTTTAAAAAGTCGACTCATCAAAGACTATACTCAAAAGCAGACATTGAAAGGATTGCATGCATTAGGCAGTCAATCAATGAATTTAAAATCAGTATTAATGGAATTAAGTCGATATACTCATTGATACCTTGCTGGAGCATTCTAAAATGCAGCCGTGAGAAAAGAGAAGAGTGTGAAGCGTTCAAATGTCATGGTAAGCCTTGCTGGAGCTGTTTTCATGAAAGTGCTGCCGATAAGAAATTGGAATGCAGAAATTGCGAAGTCTATCGAAAATAATCTGCATGTGATAAAATAAAAGAACTGCTCAAGACATTTTAGATATAATAAATATTATATTTATTCAACAAATATTTTCTTTGAGGGAACAATGAGAACTTTTGACAGCCTTAGCGAACAGGAAATTCTTGCACTGGCAATTTCGCTTGAAGAGGAAGACGCCAGGATATACGACGATATTGCAGAAGGCTTGAGAACCAACTATCCTAAGCAGGCAAACGAGTTTATTGAAATGCGTAAAGAAGAAGACGGGCACAGGCACCGTTTGCTCGATCTATACCGCAGTAAGTTCGGTGATCATATTCCTCTTATAAGGCGTCAGGATGTAAGAGGATTTGTTGATAGAAAGCCATTGTGGCGCATTCGCCCGATGAAGATTTCTTCTGCCCGGAAAATGGCTGAGCAGATGGAATTGGAAACAAGGCGGTTCTATGAAACAGTTTCTAAAACGACAACAGATGCGGGTATAAGGCAGCTGCTTGGCGATTTAGCAAACGAAGAACGTAAGCATATTTACACGGCGCAATCAATGGAAGCAGCCGCAGATGTTAATGCCGAAGAAGAAGCTCAAAAGCGGCTGTTCCTTCTGCAAATTGTGCAGCCCGGGTTGGTTGGATTGATGGACGGTTCGGTTTCCACTCTGGCTCCTTTATTTGCGGCGGCTTTTGCAACTCACAACAGTCTATATACTTTTCTCATCGGGCTTGCGGCGGCAATAGGCGCGGGCATAAGCATGGGATTTGCCGAGGCACTTTCGGATGACGGCACTCTTACAGGGCGCGGTCATCCCTGGATGCGCGGCGCCATTACCGGCTTGATGACAACATTGGGCGGACTTGGACATACGCTCCCCTATCTTATTCCGGATGTTTACACGGCAACTACCGTAGCTGTAATAGTTGTTTTTGTTGAGTTGCTTGCGATTGCCTGGATTAGAAACAAATATATGGATACTCCGCTCGGAACAGCAGTATTCCAGGTGGTTGTAGGTGGCTTACTTGTTTTCCTATCAGGCATTTTGATTGGGATTTCGTAATAGGAGACTTAAATATTTGCATCCAAGCCTTTTAATTTTCTCCAAAGGGTTGAACGGTGCATACCTAATTCATCTGCAGCTTTTGATTTGTTTCCGTTGTTTCTCTTCAGCGATTCAATTATAAGATCTTTTTCGTTCTTTAAATATTCTGATTCCTCTGAAGAGATTACATGTTCGTCAAGGATCGATTCCGGTAAATGTTCGGGCAAAATTACACCCTTACGGCACATTACAAATGTATGTTGAATTGCACTTTCCAATTCGCGTACATTTCCCGGGAAACTATGCTTCATTAAAATTCGAAGCGTTTCACGAGATATTCTTTCAACAATATTTTTATTTTTTTTCTACTTACATCACTCCAAAAGCGTAATCCCATTTCACACCAAAAATTATTTCACCAATAGCATTTCTTTAACTCATTAAATACCAATAAGATAAACATGGGGGAAAATTTTGGCACATCTGTTGAAACATTAATGATAGTTCTTTAATAAAAAAAAATGTTAAAGAGAAAATCGATCACAAAAAAAACCATTGCTGTCCAAAATATTTTTATATCATGGAAAAAATTATAACCATAGAATTGAATCACTATTTATTTAGTAATCTCGAACTCAACCCCTCTGTCCCTTTCCCTTTGTAAGGGAAGGGGAAGTGAAGGGGATGAGTTCGAGATCCCAATTAAAATTATGAGCATCTGAATTTAATATCTCATTGTTTAATACATTCTTAACTTGTTCATATATTTATTTTGGACAGATATGAAAAAAACATAAGGAATAAAAAAATGTTGAATCAAATGAAATCCCGCAAAGCGGGGAAAAAGTTACTTCCTATCGTATTTGGCATATTATTTTTAGTTGGCATTTCAAACGCACAATCTCTTCAGAGTCCTAACATCGTAAGCATCGGCACTCAGCTCAATTTCCCGATGAGCGATTTCTCTAACGCAGCTACTACTGGCTGGGGCGTTACTGGTCAATACGAATTTCATCTTGGTGGCCCATGGAATGGTACAGTAACCAGCGGTTACTTGGGTTTTGGTGAAAGCAATGGTTACACTTATTCTGCAGTACCTTTAGTTGTTGGTACTAAATTGTATTTTGTCGGCGGATGGTACAGCTTGGTTGAAACCGGCGTTCACTTCTTTAGCTTGACTGGCCCTAACAGTATTTCAGATTCAAAAACAGAATGGGGCTTTAGCGTTGGTACTGGCTACGCAATCCCTCTAAGCGAAAATATCGGACTCGACCTTTCAACAAAATACCAGTATAACAATGATAATCTTAGCTACTGGAATACTTATGCAAGCATTATGTTTGGCTTGTAAGAATGATAAAATATCTACACTCTAACGGGCGGCTGAAAAGCCGCTCTTTATTTTTTTTAATAAGGATAAAAAATTAATGAGCAAACAAACGGAAACAACCAAACACAACATAAACAGTTTTTTAGCATACAACGTAGAAGGCTTTGAATCTTTATCAGAGCTGGCATTGGATCTACATTTTTCATGGAATCATTCTGCCGATGAAATCTGGAGACAGATTGATCCTGAACTTTGGAAGCTGACTCATAACCCCTGGGGAATTTTGCAGACTGTTTCAAAAGATAGAATTGAAAATCTCTTAAAGGATCCTGCGTTTCGGAAAAAGGTTGATAATTTACAAAAGGGGAAAAGACAATCATCTGAAAAACCAGCATGGTTTCAACATGCTTATCCAAAAGCTCCGCTAAACAGCGTTGCGTATTTTAGCATGGAATTTATGTTGAGTGAAGCATTGCCAATTTACGCCGGAGGTCTCGGCAATGTTGCCGGAGATCAGCTAAAAGCAACAAGTGATCTTGGCGTTCCGGTTATCGGCATCGGACTTTTATATCAACAAGGTTATTTCCGCCAGGTAATTGATAAGTACGGAGCGCAGCATGCAGTTTTCCCTTATAATCATCCCGGGCAATTACCTATTACAG
>JAKAKL010000037.1 GCA_021824565.1 Bacteroidota bacterium
ATACAGATTCAGTATTCAAGGCAAGAAGAGAAGCAGTGATCTTATCTGCAGCAACTGCTGCAACATTAACCGGGAGACTGAAACCGCCTGGGGTAATTATATTATCCGTGGTTGGTTTATCAGTACCGGAGTACTGGAAGTTGCTTTTGAAGATTGTGTTGAACACGGTCATACCGGATTCTTTAACGGTCTTCCAGATCGCAGCAAGAGTAGCAAGAGCCAGAATCGACTTTGCAAGAGCAACAGTGACAGAGAACTTTTGTCTAACTGAGGTTACTGCGGGATCGTTATTAACGTTAAAGCTGGAAGGACGAGCCGACATGATGGTTTTGCCGTCTACGGTGCGAGCAGACAGGTTGCCAAGTCTGCCTCTCATGTTTCCGATTACGTTACCATTTAGGATAGCCATGGAAACTCCATTTTTTAGTTATGAAATAAAGTGAATTAAGTAAAACGAAATACTTTAGTATTGAGTAAATCGAATTACGTGGCAATTATATGTTTTGGCTTTACTGAAAACACTGTAGTATTTAGAAAGCATTTGGAATGAAGAATGAAAAGGTGAAGGAGGCGGGGCAGATGCGGAGCAGAGGCTTGTTAGAGGTGGAGTTGACTATGGGTAGTAAGAGAGTAACCTTCAACGTACAATGCAGTGACATTGAAGGTTTATAAGTTAAAATTTTATTGCCGGAAATGAGATTGGTTTTTTGTTCCGCTTGCGGAATAAAATTTTATTAATTGCGTATTCTGAGAGGAAGTATTTTTGTGAGAGTGCGTAAACTGCATCTCCTAAATGAAGTTTGCTGCGCAAATTTCTGTATTCGTTTTTGATGATGAGATTGCGTAATGCTATTTCATCAATCAATCCGTAGGATTGGATTTGAATGAATAAGGGATTGGTAAGAAGTTCGGAAACATTCAAGGAATTGAGATTCCGATCCGTCTGGCCACGAGACGAGCCTTCGTCGGAATGACAAAGAGGAGGAACTGGATTCCCGCTTTCGTGGGAATGACGATATGATAATTGTTTAGTCATTGGACCAAATACCTAAATTGTTTCTTCTGGCGGTGCGGCGAAGGTTGTAGAATAAATCGTAATAGCGTTTATCTTTGGGGTAATGACTGATTCTTGCTAGTCCGGATTTTATAAGTTCTGCTTGAATGAAAAGGGAATCTTTTCCATCAATATTAATTAACCAAGTATAGGCTAATACTCTTCCGAAAACATCATATGTATTTTCATCGAAGGTGAGTTTGATTTGTTTTCTTTCAATTAGGTTTTTAGTGAAGTGGAAAGCAGAATCGGCGAATGGTTCTGATGGTTTACCGAACTTTGCAGTTTCCGGAGAATTTATTCCGAGCATTCTTACGTGGGTTGAATCTGATAATACAAAAGTATCACCGTCTATTACTCTTGCAACTGTGGATTTAATTGAATAACCGTAAGGTAGATGCTGCGGTAATGTTTGGCAGTTGCCGGTGTTGAAAAGTAATAAAAGAAGTGCAACCAGAAAAATTAGTTTTAATTTTTTCATAACGAATCTTTTTTGAGAGAAAGATATTTTGAGTGATTGAATCTTGCAACGATTTATTGTAGTGGTTTGTTTTCTGTTGTTTGAAAGTAAAGGCAAGAGCACGCGGATAACGCTGATGACACGGATTTACGCTGATTAAATAGATTGAAATTGTTTTAGAGATTTTGTGTTCAGGATTTAAAGTAAAAAAAGATTTGGATGACAAGGAAAAGTAAATGGTGATGGGCTTTCGTAAGGCGGCGGCAGGCGAAGCGGAATAAGTTTATTTGCATTCAACTGAGAATTAAAATTTAAAGCAAATACTCTTATGGAGCTGAGCGGAGTATTCGACCCGCCGCCGTTTTTACAAATGTAAGCGGAATGGAGGGGCGCAGGCGAACGGAGAGAGCGATCACCGCCCCGGAATGCAGCGATGATGAGGTGATTAGGTTTCGTGCCGAGTTTACATAAGACCACATTATAGGACGGTCGACAGAAAGAGAAGGAAAGGTAAAGATGATTACTCTGTACTATAATGTGCCTTATGTAAATCTGGCTGTCAATGTCAGGATGAGGTGAGTTCATCTCATGTCAAGCTTGTATGTAAATATGGGATTTGTGCTTTCTTGGATTCTGTTTTTTTGCGAAAGTGAAGTGAGGGCGGATTTTTTGTCAGCGGAACGAAGCAATAGAAAAAAGAAGTAAATTATTTTCTCACTTTCTTTTTTATTTGCGAAGTGCAGCAGCGAAAAATATGCCCGAACGGAACGTAGTGTTATTTATTAATATTTCTGCTCTCCAACATTTTTCTTGTATGCTCAACTTCTTTAGCAAGAATTTTTTCATCAGGTAGTTTTAACTTGTACTCTGCTGCAAGAACTTTATTCGGCAAACCTTCCAAAGCGTACTTTGCTACCGCAGAATCTTTTTCTGCACAAAGTATTAATCCAACCGGTGGGTTTTCATCGTTGTTAGTCCAATGTGCTTTTGCATAGTTTAAGTACATGTGCATTTGTCCGGCGGCGGCATGTGTAAATTTTCCTACTTTCAAATCTATAACAACAAGGCATTTGAGTTTCCGGTGAAAGAAAAGCAAATCGACCCTATACCAGGTGCCTCCTATTCTTAATCTTTTTTGCCGACCTATAAATGCAAAGTCACCGCCAAGTTCTAACAGGAAATTTTCCAAATGTTTTATTAATGCTTCTTCCAAATCGTTTTCGGAGTACTCATCTTTCAAGCCTAGAAACTCTAAAACAAAAGGATCCTTTATTTCTTCTTCCGGACTAACAAAGTCATCAGCTATTGGTCTTTCGCCTTTCTTAAGCATTGCTGATTTGTTTTTAGAGAGCAGTGTTCGTTCATAAAATTGTGTTGAGATTTGTCTATCTAATTGGCGAACAGACCAGCCACTGCGGAGAGCTTCGGATTCATAAAACATTCTTGCTTCTGAATCTTTAACAGATAATAGGCGAACGTAATGAGACCAGGGTAATGGAAATAATTTTGACAGTTCAGATAATAAAAATTGTGCAGACGATGTCTGCGAATTGTTTTCGCCAATAAGAGATTTCGCAGACAGTGTCTGCGAAATTGAATGGGAGATATAAAAGAGACGCATTAACTCGAGGTTTCTTTCAGAAAAGCCTCTACCAAAATTTTTAGTTAGATCGGAAGAGAGATTTAGTAAAAGTTTATTACCGTAAACTGCATGTTCAGAGCCGTGTTGTTCATACTCAACAATTCTCCTTCCTACTTCCCAATATGTCGCAGTAAGAATTGTGTTAACCGCTCTTGCAGAGGTTCTTCTTGCTGTTTCAAGTACTAAGGAAATATCATTAATAAGAGAACTATAATTTTTATCCGGGATAGAAGTATTGTTTTTCTTTTTCGCCATGGTAATCAATCAATTAAGCTAAAATTGAATTTCAAAAATGAATAAGATGATGTAAATATTAATAATCATAGCAAAATATATTTATTAAGTTTCTATTATACAAACAATAATAATTGGAGAGGCTAAGTTTAAAGGAAATGAAAGTTGCGACGGCTTAGGAACGAGCTTAGGACTTCGTGAATAAGTGAGGGCTTAAGTGCAATGAGCGAGCTAAGGCGATTCGACTTAGCGAAGCGAAGCTGCAGGAGCAACGGAAATAATAAATGTAGTTGTTAGAATGCAGCATTTTACAAGAACTTGGTTAGTTAAAGGAAATGAGTTTTCTTTAACTAATGGGTTTTCTTAGTAAAAGATATTTTTCTTTGTACCTTTTTCTCGCCAGAACCGGGCAGGCGCTTTATTACATAAAATTATTTAATCCACTTCGTTCCCCGATAAACCGGAACTATACCGGAACAGGAACGGTTATTTGAGGTTCTTTGGATGAGTGCTTTTCTGAAGACATTAGTTAAGTGGTTTAATGTCCTTAGTTAAAGAAGTTCTATTACTAATCTATTGTTCTGAACGCTTATTTTGTGGACATTGAAAAATTTGCAATACTTCAATATCGTGTTGTTGACTTTGTAAAGTTGTAAATTTGAAAACCAAATTGGAACTAGTTCATTTACGATGGATTTAACCTTATCAAAAACTTCTCCAGATAGGTTGCTGATATTGATGTTTTCTAAAGTTAATTGAGATGACATAACAGCACCGGTTGACGGAATATAGTAAGGAATAAAAGATCCAGCAATGTTGACTGGAATATTAACTTTTCCGGAAAAGATAACAACGTGTATTACGGCATTAAGATAAATTTTGTTGGATCCATTTTTTAGAAGTATTTGCGGCACTTCAGTAATTTCAAAGTCAGCGAAGTTTGGATAGCTTTGCTTAAAAGGCACTTTTAAATATTTATTTGCGACTTTTTGTAATTCTGTTTGAGACAGATTAACTGTTAAAGCTCCGTTGTCTGCAAAATCGATTCTTATATCATGAAGACCTGTACTTGGCATAACTTGTTTTAAAGTATCATATCCATCCGAACCTATAAAGAATACATCGTTTTCATCAAATCTGAAACCTTGCACCCAGCCAATATCTTTAATAGATGCTGGAAGTATTGTGTATTCTGCATATTTTTCTCTGGCAGTAAGCCAAATGTTTAATGGCGCTGTGGACGTGTTCTTTATTTGTAAAACATACGAGCCACCCAAAAAGGATTTCCTACATGTAACCTCAATAGGTAACTTTTTTGATTGCGATTGAGAAAAGCCAGTGGAATAAAAAATTGTTAGAAATAAGAAAATGAATTTTAGTTTATATCTCATATTCAAATTTGCATAAGTACTTGAAATATTAGCTTGAGTTTAAATTAAGAAATTCTTCATTATAAAAACAATTAGTTTTTTACTTTTGAGATTTCAGATTCGATCTTTTTGTTGATTTCGTCTTTGACTTGATCGAGCTTTTCTAAGAGAAGTGTGGTGTTGACTTTGTATTTCATTTCAGATTCGATGATGGAGATGCGCTTGTCCATGGAGTTAAATGCAAATGCAATTGAAATGATAAGTGTAACGATGTACAAGAAAAATTTTATTAGTTCAACTGCGAGTTTTATTTTGTCTTCGTGTGCCATACGGGGGATTAGTCAATGGACATTAGTCAATGGTGAATTAAAGGATAAAGTGAATCAATAAAATTACTACTATAGTTGTTGTCAGCGCACCGAATAAGAAGGTGTTGTAAAAAGGCGGATTGCTTCTTTCAAAAATCGTTTCTTTGATTTTAAGTGTGTCAACACGGAGTTGATAAATTGTGTCGATCCGGATTAAGTCTTTTGTAGTAAGTTCTAAAAGGTAATCTAGCGAAATCTTCCCGGTTGAATCAGGTTTTAGATTTAGTGAAAGTTTATAGCTGCTATCTTTTAAAGAACAGTTGTATGATGAATCTTTTTCATACGGTTGAAGGATAATTTTTTCGTGCAGGGATTTTGTTTTGGTTGTTACTGAGTCTTTGCCTTGCTTGTATAGCAGTTGCGTCTTGCCTCAGGAATATGTTGTTTCGGTTTTGGTTTGGATTTCCGGAATAGACTTTTTAATAGGACGGAATAGGACATAGAGGACGGATAGGACAATAATGATGACGGCGATATAAAAAAGTTTTTGTTTCATGGTTTTATCTTTTTTTGAGGCAAAGAAAGGGATTAAGAGTTAAGGATGTAATGTAGAATTGGGAAAGGAACATTTTCCTTTACTTTTCTCTTGAAAGAAAAGTAACAAAAGTTCAAGACTCAGCCATAGGCTGACAGGTGCAAATAAATTCCTGTGTGCCAAGCAAAGCTCGGCGTATCTAATCGGTGAAAATCCGATACATGTAAAGATTAGCAATCTGCATGTAACTAAATCCTGCATAGTGTAAGGTAACGAACATTATGAAGCCAGGAG
>JAKAKL010000134.1 GCA_021824565.1 Bacteroidota bacterium
TTCTTCTACTACTTTCCTTCTAAATGCTTCACTGTATATTACTACTTTTTTCTCTTCTTGTCCTTCCATTTTTTCTTATCCTTTCTGTCAACCTATTTCAGGACAAGACACCGGCCCCTTCTCTTAAAAAGAGAAGGGGAGAGATTTAAATTTGTTCTTAAAGTCCCTCTCTTTTTAAGAGAGGGATTTAGAGTGAGTTCCTTTATGGCAATTTATTTTAACACAACCTCTGAAGGGCGGGGCTATTCAATTTAATTTTTTGCGTAACGTGAGTTATTAAATTTAAACGGGCAAAATGGTCATTCTAATGTTTAAATGAGCATATCTTGAATTTAAAATCAATTTAAGGAAGACCAGAGTAAGTCTAAGGCGTCACAGAGTAACGCTAAGGCAAGGCGGAGTAAGTCTAAGGCATCACAGAGTAACGCTAAGGCGAAGCGGAGTAAGTCTAAGGCGTCACAGAGTAACGCTAAGGCAAGGCGGAGTAAGTCTAAGGCATCACAGAGTAACGCTAAGGCAAGGCGGAGTAAGTCTAAGGCGTCACAGAGTAACGCTAAGGCGAAGCAGAGTAAGTCTAAGGCATCACAGAGTAACGCTAAGGCGAAGCAGAGTAAGTCTAAGGCATCACAGAGTAACGCTAAGGCGAAGCAGAGTAAGTCTAAGGCATCACAGAGTAACGCTAAGGCGAAGCAGAGTAAGTCTAAGGCATCACAGAGTAACGCTAAGGCAAAGCGGAGTAAGTCGAAGGCATCACATTGTAACCGGAAGGCGAAGCAGAGTAATTGGAAGGAATAGTAGGACAAGCCTAAATGATATTAAGCAATCATATCTTTGATATTTGAGGGTTAAAAATTATATGTTGAATAGAAATTTAAATCGCTGCGTAAGAATTATCCGGCATAAATATTTTAAAAATTTTTGTAGCAAATGATTAATTTATTTTATAATTTCCACACATGTTTGCAAGAGTATAATGTAAAAATAAGTTACGATGAGTTAGGGAAAGACGAAAGGTGAATATGAGCCGGCAAAAATATCTTCTAATAATCTGTTGTTCTTAGTATAATAAAAAGAAGAATCTTTTTAGGAAGTCCATTTCCTTCCATAGGAAGGTAAATGGTTAGGCTTTGTATTAAACAACTAAATAATTTATTTACATTAATAAAATGAGAGGGCAGTTATGGTTAAAAATAAACAAAGTTTATTTGTAACTCTTTTTATATTCCTTATACTTATGTCAAATAGTATAAGCGCAAAACAAGACTCGCACAGTAAGAAAAATCCGCAGCGCACAACCAGCACGGCAGTAAGCAGCACATATCTCGATATAAACAATCTTAAAGCGCTTGAATCAAACTTTGGATTCAGTGATTATAATTTAAATTCTAATTTGGAAGGGATGGAATTTCCTAAAGGAAGCGGCAAGAATATTGTCTATGAGACCGGCTTACTCTGGGGAGGTTTTGTATCCGGTGATCCTCAGGTTAGAGTAGGAGGTTCTGCTTATATCAGCGGGCTGCAGCCTGGTCCAATATTATCTAATGGACAGGCAGCACCAAATCCATATACCGATCCGCGCTGGCGAATATACAGAGTACGACCGGATGTATATCCTGGTGGTCCAGCAGTAGATTTATCCGGCGATGCGCAATTAGAAGGCACAACTTCAGACGTATTGCGCAGTCAATATGAAGCAGACTGGACTGAATGGCCTGCGGCTGGTACTGTAAATGATCTCGGTGCGCCGTTTACTGATGTCAACGGAGACGGAAAGTATGAACCGAACATTGATATTCCCGGTGTTCCTGGAGCGAATCAAACAATTTATTATGTGGCTAATGATTTAGATTCTACCAATACAAAAATATTATATGGAACAGATCCATTAGGGATAGAATTACATGCGACATACTGGGCATACAATGCGCCGGGCGCTTTAGGAAATACATATTTCAAAAAGTACACATTAATAAATAAAGGATACCAGCATAATACTGTTGACAGCATGTTCATTTCATTCTGGGCTGATCCGGATTTGGGAAATGCTAATGATGATTTAGTCGGAACAGATACTACGTTAAGTTTGATATACACATATAACGGCGAACCGGTTGATGCAGTTTATGCACCCGATACTCCGCCTTCTGTTGGCTTTACATTCTTGCAGGGACCGATGGTTAACGGCAGCCAGACAGACACAGCAATATTTAAGGGAAAGAAAGTCGCAGGCAAAAAAAATCTACCTATGACCGCATCCTATTTCTTTGTAAACGGGGATGCAAATTTCGGCGACCCACCGCAGGGTAATGTTTCAGGATCAACGCAATTTTATAATTTCTTTAATGGAGAGTATGGTCTTACAGGTCGAATGTATATTGAACCTATAAAAAATCTTCCTACAAAATTTGTTTTTACAGGTGATCCAGTAGCACAAACCGGCTGGCTCGATGGTATTACAAATCCTCCAGCCGATAGAAGACAGGGAATGGCATCCGGACCTTTTACATTTGCCCCGGGCGATACTCAAGAAGTTGTATTTGCAGAGGTAGCAGGAGAAGGAACGGACTACAGGCATTCTGTATATACAGTAAAACAATATTGGTATAATTTATCTTTAGCTTATAATGATATGATTAAGGGGATTGATTATCCTTCTTTTCCGGCTGCGCCGATTACTTCTGTAACTAATGACAGCAATGCTGTACAAATTCAGTGGCAGAACAATGCGGAGAGTTTCAATCAATCCGGTTCTACTTTTGAAGGTTACAATGTATATCAACTGCCGTCGGCTATCGCGTCAAAAGAAGCAGCTAAGCTAATTGCGACGTTTGATAAAGTAGATGGAATAGCTTCAATATTCGGGAAAGCTCTTGATCCGGCTACAGACCAGGTAATAACGCAGCAGCAGCAATTTGGAACTGATTCGGGACTTGAGTATAAATTCACAGCCAGCAAGGATTACATAAATGACGTTCCTTTTGTAAAGGGTAAAAAATATTATTTTGCTGTTACAGCTTATTCTTATGATCCAGCCTCAAATGCAAATCCAAGTAATACCGAGAGCAAGTTTATAGCAAATACAGTCGCATATAATTATAACCTTCCCGGTCCAAACTATGGAGATTATTTAAAGGTAACACATAATGCCGGTCAATCTGATGCCGGAATAAATGTTATAGTAGACGATCCTTCAAAGATAACCAATCATCAATACCGGATAGATTTTCATGATGAACTGTTTGTGCTTGGTTCCAATGGAGTATGGACTGATATTACTTCCGCAAGCAAGCGGATGGGTAAGGTCAGCGATTTAACTGGATCAAGTTTAATAAATACTGCTGTATGGGGAGAAACACAAAACAGCATCGATATTCATTACACAGTAAATGTTGTATCGACAACTTACGATTGGTGCAACGGTATCGTTCTGAAATTACCATTAAGCGTGGTTGTGGATTCAATATACAGCCCGGTAAGCAATAATAACGGGTATAAAATACCTTATACATATAACAAGGCTGCCAATACAATATTTTTTGGCGATAGCAGTAGAGACGGTAACGGGCTATTTGCAGGCGGTGAAGATATAAGAATAGTTGTTAATTCTGCGACGCTTCCGTTAATAACCAAATACACAATGTATGATGACGGCTATGGAACTCCTGTAGTTGACGTGAACAGTGCCGATACTTTGAGTACAGTATCCGAAAGTTATTTAACGCAGCATCAGTGGAACTTAACAGATATTAATACTAACACAGTTGTCTTGAAGAACCAGACAATATACGGCGGTCTTGATATTTATGCTAAGGGTTATTATTCAATGACGCATTCTGTACAAGGTCCCGGCGGATCATCCGGAAGCTTCTCTGCTAATGTCGGGGATCCTGTATTTAGCGGACTTAAAATAGATATTAACGGCGGTTTTGATGCTCCTACTACAATAGGGAAACTATTATTAAATAATAATATTCTGCCAATCTACGATTTGAACTCAAATTACACAATTTATGATTTTACAGCTTTTGGATACGGTAACGGTACTGCAGCGACTTCCTTACCTTTATATGGAGGTGCCGGCGGCACAACTACACCCGGTGATCTGGAACAGGACTACGAATTAAAATGGACAGGCGTTACCGGAGATACAACAATAAATGGTCATACTGTAGTTATAACTAAATCCGGAGGATCATACGCAACTCTCTTCGGAGCAAGCAACTATAAGATTGCTGATCATCCTTTAAATCCTACTCCCGGCAGCAATAATCCATTCTTAATTAGAATACCTTTTGAGGTGTGGAATATTGATAAGAATGAGCAAGTTAATTTGTTGGTTTATGACAGGAACGCAAGTAAACTAAACGATCCAACTAAAGATGGATTTCAAGTATGGAACACAGTTGACAGAGTTTATACCTGGGTTGTAAATACAAAGTACGTCAGCAGCGTAATAAATCAAACTTCTACCGTTGTTGCAGACAGCGCAACATGGAACTGGGCTTTCTTTAAATCTGTTTTCACTACCGGAGACGACATAAAAATTATTTACAATAATCCATTGCAGGTAGGCGTGGATAAATATACATTCCTCGGCAACGGAGTAATGGGAATATCGCAGCAGCCGGGCAATGTAATAAAAGATTTTTCGTTATCCCAGAATTATCCTAATCCATTTAATCCGACTACTATAATAGAATACTCGATTCCGAAAGCAGAGAAAGTAACGCTTAAGATATATGACGTGTTAGGAAGAGAGATAAGGACGCTGGTAAATAACGAACAAATACAGGGGAAATACAGTGTCGAATTTAATGCAGGCAATCTGGCAAGCGGAGTATATTTCTACAGGCTGGAGGCAGGAAATTTTGCACAAACGAAAAAATTAATCTTGTTGAAATAAGAAGTCAGGTTAATATCATGCGGCTTTTGGATATTTTAATTTAGCTGCTGATTAATTTAAGTACATCTTAAAAAACTTATGCGAATGAGCAGTTGATGATGGAGCCAAAATTAGTAACGGCGCCGGAAGACATAGAAGTTCAGAATGAATTGATAAAGCGTGAGCCGATATTCCATAGACCTGAATACGGGACAACACGTAAAGAATTTGAGAGCATGACAGAATCAACATTCTGGGAAGTCGGAGCTTCCGGCAGCCGGTACAGCCGTGAATATATACTTGACGTTTTAGAGAAACGCTATGCCTCGCCGCATGAAGATAAATGGGAGACAAAAGATTTTTATTGCGTCGAGATAGCGAAGGATAATTATCTATTGACTTACACTCTGATCCAGGGCGACAGGATAACAAGAAGGGCTACGATTTGGCGGCGCTACGGAAATGATTGGAAAATTGTTTATCACCAGGGGACTAACCTGCATGAAGGCTGACATAAAAATAGACGTAGAATTCGCTGAAAAAAAATAAAAAAATGAAGATGAAATAATTCCTCAATTATTGTAGTTCCATTTTTTTCATTATCTTTAATCAAACATTGTATTTGTTTTTCAATTAAGAATGACGTGTTAGAATTTGTTTCGTCAAATTCACAAAAGATTTATGGAAGATAATTGCTGGTTATTAAATGTCAATTAACTCTATATAATATTATGAAGAAGTCTTTCCCGATTTTCTTTATTGTGTTAATCTTTACCGTACAGGCTAATTGCGCTGAGCTGCCCGGTGAAAATAATAGTAAAGACATATCAGTATATTCGAAGCGGCTTTTGAAAGTGTTTACACCCGACGAAGGATTGCCGCAAAGTTCAATTATGTCAATGGCAATAGATAAGGAAGGATACTTGTGGATTGGAACTCAAGATGGAGCTGCTTATTACGACGGTCGCAACTGGAATATCGTCAACCTGCCAAACAGAACAATTTCAAATTATGTCCAAACTATTTTTGTAGCAAAAGACAGTGCAATTTGGTTTAGCGCTGATCGCGGAGAAGTTCATAGATTAAAGTCGGGGAAATGGAAATCATACGGTACAGCAGATGGATTAGCCAGCAGCATCGTCAACAGTATTAAAGAAACAAAAGATAACACATACTGGTTCGGCACTACATTAGGCTTATCAAGATTTTCAAAAGGAAAATGGACGACATTTACTGATAAAAATAGTTCGTTAGCATCCAGCTACATTTATGATGTCCTAAATTTAACAGACAACACGCTTCTGATAGGTACAAACAAAGGAGTTTCGCAGTACAGCGAAGGTAAGTTTCATACTTTTAGTCTTCCAAAAGAAATGGAAGGAAGCAATATCAATAAAATTATTCGAGCAAAGGACGGAGCCTTATGGTTTGGCGGAAATAATATTGCCGCTCGTTACATGAATAATCAATGGAAGATTTATAATTTATTTAAAGATGAAAAGAACAGCCGGATTTTAGCCTTATACGAAAGCAGCAACGGCGATATATGGTTTGGCTCAGCAAGCGGCATTGCCAGGATAAAACATTCCACCGGTCAAGTAGAAGTTTTTTTTGCCGGAACTGATTTTGAAAACGAAATGGGAGACATATTCAGCATAAAGGAAACACGCGGAGGTGAGATTTGGTTTGGCTCGCTGCTGGGGCTATTCAGATATATACCTGGAAAGTGGAAAATAATTAATGATGAATCAGGCATAAAGAACACTCCGATAACCTATATTTTCCAAAGTTCAAAAGGCGATTATTACTTCGGAACGCCGAGAGGGCTTTTACAATATCATAATGGGAACTGGAAATTGTTTGACGACAAAACTGGTTTGTCAAATAATTTTATCAAATCTGTTATAGAATCTAAAGACGGTACAATATGGGTCGGTACGCTGGGCGGGGGAGTCGATCATTTAGTACACGGCAGGTGGCAAGTTTATGATACCAAGAACGGTTTGACTAATAACCTTGTTTATTCTTTGCTTGAATCAAAGGACGGTGCGATCTGGGCTTCAACTGCAATTGGCGTTTCCAAATTTTATAACGGTCGCTGGTCAAAGTTTACTACTGCCGACGGATTGGCAGGCGATCAAGTAATGTCGTTATATCAATCGTCGGACGGTTCAATATGGTTTGGTACGCGGTCAGGGCTGAGCAGACTGTATAATGGTCATATTATAAATTACAATTCTTCTAACGGTCTTTGCGGCAATGTAGTCCAATGCATTAACGGCGCTTCAGACGGTTCAATATGGTTTGGTACTACAAGCAGCGGACTTTCTAAATTTGACCCGGGAAAAAATACGTGGGAAACTTTTAATGATACAACTAAAAATGCTTTACCAAACAACGTCATATCTCAGGTTGTTGAAGACAAATACGGCAGGCTGTATATCTTAACTAATAGGGGAGTAACCAGGTTTTCGCGCACTGTTTGGGCGAATGATAATAATAGTAATCAAGATGAAGAGCCGGGCATAAATTCGATAGAAAATTTTTCTGTAGAGGACGGGCTGCCCGGGAATGAAGGAATGGTGAGAGCCGAAATCGTTGATTCAAAAGGAAGAATATGGGTGGGAACGACAAAGGGTTTAGCATATTTTAATCCGTCGGACGAAGTGCCTGACACTCTGCCGAAGAATATTCTAATTGAAAAAATGTCGGTAAAGAAATTTCCAAAGGATAGTTTAATTGTGGATGGTATTAATCTTAATTATTACCAAAACAACATCTCGTTTGAGTATGCTTTATTGTCTTATTTCAAGGAATCAAAAACTCTTTATCGGACGCAGTTAACACCCTATGAAGCCACGCCAAACAACTGGTCAAATAATTTTATAAAAGAATATACTAACCTGCCGAGCGGAAAATATGTATTTAAAGTGTGGGGTAAGGATTACGCCGGAAATATAAGCGGACCCGCAGAATTTACTTTTGTAATAAAGCCCCCGTTCTGGAGAGAGCCGTGGTTCTTAATAATTTTGTTTATCATTTTCATCGGGATAATTTATTACATTAACAGGCTGATCATAGCGCAGAAATTAAAAAAGCAACTGGTGTTGTTAGAGAGACAAAAATTATTAGAAAGAGAAAGATCAAGAATTTCGCAGGACATGCATGATACGGTGGGGTCAAGCCTCACGAGGATCGCAATATTAAGCGACCGCGTAACCGGGCAAGTGCAAAATAAAGCTGTAACCGAAGATGAAAACAGCATGATTCAAAAGTGGACTGAATTAATCGGCTCAACAGCAAGAGAAGTGATAGATACGATGAACGAAATTATCTGGTCATTAAGTCCTAAACAGGACAATCTCGAGAGTTTAATTAATTATACCAGGCATTTTATAAATTCAATGTTTGAGCCAACAGAAATTAAGTATACAATTGAAATGCCCGAGGCGCTGCCTTATTTTGTCTTAAGCCCGGACTTCAGAAGAAACACATTTCTAATTATAAAGGAAATCGTGAATAACATTATTAAGCATGCAAATGCTTCTAATGTTTCTTTTTTACTATCATATAAGGATAGTTACTTAAGCTTTGAAGCGGCTGATAACGGTGTCGGCATCAAAGAGCCGATGAATTCCGATTTGAACAAAGTAGGCTTCGGGTTAAAAAATATAAAGGACAGAGCCGAATCTATCAACGCCGAGCTAAAGATAGAATCAATACCTGGTCAGGGCACAACAATAAAAATAAGTATACCATTGCATTCATTTTAACCCATTTGAGGTATTGCCAGTGAAGAAAATTAGTTTATTTTCACATACAAATTTATAAGGAATATAATTGGAAACTATTAAGGTTATAATAGTAGAAGACGACGATCTGATCAGAGATGGTATTGCAAATATTTTAGATGACCAGCTAGGTTATCAATGCTCAGGCTCTTTCCCAAGCGGAGAGCTGATGCTTGAAAATGTTAAATCTATAAATCCCAGGATAATATTAATGGATATAGGTTTGCCTGGAATTAATGGTATCGAATGTCTTCGTCAGGTAAAGCAAAATATGCAGGATGTATTAGTAGTAATGTTGACAATTTTTGAAGATGACGAAAGAGTATTCGATTCAATAATCGCAGGAGCAGATGGTTATCTATTAAAGAAAGATCCCGCTCCCAAGATAATAGATGCGTTAAACGACGTACTGAACGGCGGTGCGCCAATGAGCAACCAGATTGCCAAGCGTGTTCTTGATAAATTCAGACCAAACCTGGAAGAAGACGAGACACAAATACTATCAAAACGTGAAAAGGAGATTCTTGATCATCTTGCGAAAGGATTTACTCATAAGCAAATTGCGGAGAACTTATTCATTAGTCCTGAAACAGTAAGAGGTCATTTGAAAAATATATATCAGAAACTTCATGTCCATTCCAAGACAGAAGCGGTAAGCAAAGTTTTTCATTATAAAAAATTAAGATGAACAAAGTTATAAAATCCCATCCGCATATTTTCAAAAAAAAAATTTTAACACTACAATAGAAAAACACCTCATTTGCGGCATTGTAGAATCTCGCCGCTGAAATTAAGTTTCTCATCAGAAAAATTAGCACTGCCGATAAGGACTATTCTACAAAAATAGTTTATTGGAAAATGTCTCCTAAACAATAACAAATAACAGGTCAGGTTAAGAAAACCTGCCTTACTTAATTATAGAAAGGTAAAAATGAACACTAAAAAATTTTACTTGTTCTTATTTCTTTTTGCTTTCTTAGCATGCGCATCGAAAGCTCAAAACAAAGCCGTAATGCGTCCGCTTATAGAAACCGCAAAAGAAAGCCATCCGATAGACGGAACGCCACTATTATCCAAAGAGTATAATCAAGTTGCGTTGTATCTGAAGCAAAATCCGGATGCACTAAAAAGAAAGACTATGAAAAAAACTTCATGGACGTTCACGGTAGGATCAACCCAATCGTGGTGGTCAGTAGACATGACAACTGGATTATATTATCAAGTTCCTTCTACGTGCAGAGCTGTTAATAAATATTCGTATGTGTTTGTTGAAAATTCGGATTGGGGAACAACAGTAAATCAAGCAGCAGTAGATTCTGTTTCAAAGGCTTTTGACAGCAGTACGCCTGCAGACACTTCAAAAGGAATATATCAAACAGATGTTGACGATTTTGGAAACCCTCCCGATGTTGATGGTGATCCTAAAATAATAATTTTGATCTTAGATATTAAAGACGGCTTTAACGGCAGCGGCGCTTATATTGCGGGATATTTTAATCCCGTCAATGAAATCAATCAGCCGTACAGCAACAAAGCAGAAATATATTATGTAGATTGTAATCCTACCGACCTAACAACGGCAAACGGCATTACATTAGCCATGGGTACTACGGCGCATGAATTTCAACACATGATAAACTGGAATTATCATCAAACAGATCCTGAACTTACTTTTATAAACGAGGGACTTTCACAGCAAGCGACAGATAATTGCGGTTATCCGCTTGATTTCGATTCATACGCAAATGACGTTAATAAGCCTTTATTCAGCTGGGGAACAACGAGTGATGTTCTAAATGATTATTCTAGAGCCGCAAGGTATTTTGTATATCTGAAAAATCAATTCGGTATAGGATTATCCAAGCGGATAGTACAGGATAGTGTTACGGGGGTTGCAGGATTACAGAATGCGTTAACGGGATACGGCGTTAGTGCATCTCTCAATCAAATTTTTGTTAACTGGTGTATTGCAAATTCTATAAATGATAAAACAATAAATCCGGCTTACGGCTATGATCATTCATATTTAACCCGTATTAAAGGAACTACGATTCCGTTTCCTATAGTGAGCGATTCAAATTTATTTGTATACAATAATGCAGTCGATAATTTAAATTATACTACCGGTTCAAATTTGAAGATCGAATTTACTTCCGGCTCAAATTTAATTGTAAAAGCTCTTGAGAAGGACAGTACTTCATATAATATTGTTGATGTGCCATTGAACCAGCAGTTTTCCGAGCCTCTTTTTGGCAGTACTTATAAATCGATCCAGTTTATGGTAATTAATCCGGATACTAGTAATTACGCATATTATTCCTATCAATCATCCGCGGACATTAAGGGTGAAACCGTTCTTCAGTGGGATGAAAATGAACCAATAGGTTATTACAATATTTCAACCGGCGATACGCAATGCGTAATTTTTAATTCATTCGCCGGAGGCGTACTTGATTCGATCAGAGTAGCGCTCAGAAGAGCTGGATCAACAAGAGGCGGTGTGTGGGAATACAGCGGATCGCCTACTTCTCCATTAGGCACACCGATAATAAATCCTATAACAGCGACGATATCTACAGAAACTACAGTGCCGTATCCGGTTCCATATCAAAACTGGACTACTATTGATTTGAGATCTTATTCAATGAGTACAGACAATCCCTTTGCTGTCGCTTTTACTGTAGGGAAAGTACCAACTGCTCCCGCTTTAATGGTCTCATATTATCCGGGCTCATCGCCATATTATAATTATACATACTTGCAGACTTCAGATCAAAACATTTCAACTCCTGGCTGGTACTATTTTACTAACCCGACTGGAGACAGTGTGGCAGTATATTTAATCAGGGCCTATGTGCATTACAAAACTACAGGCGTTTCGAAAGAAGTAGAATTAATGCCTGCCAAGTTTAATGTGAACCAAAATTATCCGAATCCTTTTAATCCTTCGACATTAATCTCTTATTCTATTCCTAAGGCTAACCATGTTGTAGTTGAGATATACAATATGCTCGGTCAAAAAGTAGAAACGTTAGTAAATAAATTTCAGGATGCAGGTAACTACAAACTCAATTTTAATGCGGGAAGTCTTCCTTCGGGAGTATATATATATAATGTTAGATATGGGAATTTAGAACAAAGCAAAAAAATGATTTTTCTTAAATAAAGCCTGATACAAACGTAATATCTATTTAAAAAATAAGAATTATTTAAGCCCCGAGTGTATTCGGGGCTAATTTTTACGTGAGGTAAAAACATGATAGCAAATAATTCACAACAGTTATCCAAGAGAATCGTCATTGAGGTAATAGCCGGCATTCCGGAATATTTGGTCCAAAGGAAAAAGAGAATCTTGTTTTACTATTTCTGGTCGACTGAAAGAGAAAAAAAATTTTTTATGAGCAGGAAGATTCGATTTGACAGTATAGAAAAAGCCAAAGATTTTATAAAAGCAAGATATAATTAGCCGAGCGATGCCTGAACAGGAATATTTGTCGATAAAAAACAAGGCAGACTTCTTAATAGGTATTTTTCTAATACTAATTACTTTACCATTCACTTTATTAGTGACGGCAGTATTGATAGTCTTATTTAAGGCTTCTCCGTTGATAGCTCAGGAGAGAGGGATTACGATGGAAAACAAAATATTTAAGATCTATAAGTTCAGAACAATGCTGCCGAAATATAATCGAGACAAAGATCGGAGCGAGGAAAATATTTTTTCAAAGCCGTACCTTGCAGAATACGTACCGTTGTTTTGCAGGTGGTTAAGAAAAAGAGGATTAGATGAACTGCCTCAGTTAATGAATGTCATAAAAAGTGAAATGAGTTTGATAGGTCCGCGTCCATTGTTAATAGAAGATCTTGCGAAAATAAGACGTGAAGACAAGGAATCATACCTCTTAAGAAATAAATTGAAATCAAAGCCGGGCATAACCGGGTTATGGCAAATTTTCGGAAACCGCTCTGAAGGTATAACAAACCTAATAACGCTTGACAGCTACTACGAAAAAAATAAGTCATTAAGTTTAGATTTAAAAATTGCGCTTACTACTTTAAAAGTTATTATAAAGGGAGAACATTCCGACTCGATCATTTTAGAGAGAAAAGAGACTACAAAAGATAATTCTGCTGCTTTATGTAATACTACATTAGGATTTCATAGAAAAAATTTTTTAATTGAATCAAAAACACCTCATTTGCGGCATTGATGTTTTTTAATGACGACCTTATGTTAATCACCAATTATTAAAAAACCTGGATTGGTATAAACCAATTTGGTTGGATAAAAAATTTTTTATTGAGGCAAAAATGAAAAAAAAGTTACAGGGATTCGCTTTTTCAGATTATATTTTTTATAGCTTCGCATTTACTCTCCTTATTATAATTAGTATCTGCAAAATAAATTTTGCTCAGACATTGGATAGCAATCTACCCGTTACGAACGGTGCCGTTACTTCAATGCTCAAGGATGACAACACTCTCTATCTAGGCGGAGTGTTTAATTATATTGGTCCAAGCACAGGCAGAGGTGTTGAATTAAATGATTCAACCGGAATTTACAATTCGAATTTTCCTAAAGTAAACGGGACAATTAATGTTTGCGTATCCGACAGCCAGGGCGGCTGGTACATTGGCGGAGAATTTACTAAAGTAGGAAATTCATTTCGTAATTCAGCTGCTCATATTTTAGCAGATGGGACAGTGGACTCATGGAACCCTAACATAAGAATGGTTACCTTAATTAAAGGTGTTTATGCTGCCGGAGTTGTTGAAACTATCGTCCGGAATGGAAATACTTTTTATTTTGGCGGAGAGTTTGACCACATAGGCGACTCTACAAGAAATTTTATTGGCGCTTATGAAAATGGAAATGTAACTGGGTGGAACCCCGATCCCAATGGACCAATCTTTGCGATCGTTCCAACAGACTCAGTAATTTATTTCGGCGGTACATTTTCCTACTTAATTAATCATACAATTCCGCGTACAAATATTGCTGCCGTTGATCCTGTAACAAATCTTCCTACTGCATGGGCGCCTGATGTCTATGGAGGTACAATAAATCTTCCTTTTGCTGTTTATGGTTTATGTCTTTCAGACACTACGCTATATGTCTGGGGTAACTTTAACACTATGGATTATAAGTTCCGGTATGGTGTAGGTGCGTTATACACCAATAATACAATACCCGGTAGATACGTTACACCATGGAACCCGCAAAATGATAATTGGGGTTTTTCATATCCCCCAGTGTATGCAGCGGCTTTTGCAATGAAAGGCGATACAATATTTATAGGAGGAAATTTTACAAGATTCGGTCCGGTATCTAAATCAAGAATAGCCGCCGTTAGTAAAACTTCAGGTCAAATTTTACTCTGGAAGCCAAATGTAGTTGGACCCGCATCAACATATGTTGGAGGTGCACAAACAATTGTAAATAGTCTTAGCGTAAACGGGAATACCTTATATGCAGGCGGCTCATTTTATTCAGTAGACGGCTTATCTAGAAACAATCTTGCGGCTTTCAATTTAATAAACGATTCATTAACCAATTGGAATCCTAATGCTTCTGATGAGGTTAATACAGTATCCGCTTCCGGGAACAATGTATACGCAGGAGGAAATTTTACATCTGTAAATGGCGTGATGAGAAACGGGCTTGCTGCTATTGATCTAAAATCAAAATCCGTTTTATCGTGGAATCCAAACGTTGGAATCAGTTACGTTAATTCAATGGTAATTGCGGATTCAGTCCTGTATGCCGGTGGATATTTCTCTTCGATAGGGGGGGACACTGTGCAGAGTCTTGCAGCTATTAATAAATACACCGGTTCATTGATTCCTGGAATGCCGAATGTATATCCGGAAATACAAGATTTATTAATACATAACAATCAGCTTTATATCGGCGGAACACTGTTCACAGTAGGCGATTCTTCACGTTATGGTTTAGCTTCTATTGACCTTGCGACAAAAAAAGTTACTGGTTGGAATCCAAACACTAGTAATAACTCTTCAATGGACTATAATACAGTATATACTTTAGCATTATCAGACTCAACCCTTTTTATCGGCGGGAGCTTCGGTAACGTTGGAGATAGTGTCCGCCAATGTTTGGCTGCGCTTAATATAAATACAGGCTCGGTACTGCCATGGGAGCCAACCCGTCCTGGCAATATTGATGGTAAAATACGTAAGATTGCTGTGGATGGAAACTTAGTATATGTCGGAGGCGGATTCACTACGATAGGCGGAACATCTCTAAGCTATGCGGTAAAGATAGATAGAAATAGCGGTGTAATTTCACCGTGGAATTCTCAACTCGTCACCACTAATTCCGGGGTGGATGGAATTCCGGGAGTAAATGATATGACTATTACAGATTCGTTACTTTATTTAGTAGGTCCGATAGGGTCTCAAGCTGGAAGCGCACGCCAGGGTATTGCAGAAATTAACCTGGCTACAGACCAACCCACCAATAATGTTCCATATACAGACGGTGAAGTTTATAAACTGGTTATTGATTCAGCCACAAGCACCGTATACGTCGGCGGATTTTTTTCAAACTTCAAAGATGAATCTCAATCCTATTTTGCCGGTTATATCGATCCATCACTTACTGGAGTTACTTCAGTACAAAAAGAGAAATTGCTGCCACAAGAATTTTCACTTAACCAAAACTATCCTAATCCTTTTAATCCAAGTACAAATATTTCGTACACAATCTCAAAACCAGGTCACGTTAAATTACAAGTATTTAACGTTCTTGGACAAATAGTTTCAACGCTTGTAGATGAACATCAATCAGCAGGGAGTTATAGCGTGACATTTGATGCAGGAAGATTGGCTTCCGGGGTCTATTACTACCGGTTGAGCAGCGATCGAAATATAAGTACAAAGAAGATGCTGCTTCTAAAATAAAAAATCTTAATTGAGCAAGATTCTGTTTACTAAATACGATTATAAAAACTTAAAATACAGAATGTTAAACAAATAAAATTCAAAGGAGTTAGTATGAAATTTAACTGCTACGTTTTGTGCACATTCCTAATTCTTTCTTGCATATCAGTAATGCCTCAAACATTGCAAACAAACTTTCCAGTAACTAATGGAAGCGTAAATGCTGTTGTAAATTCGGGAGGCAATATTTATTTAGGCGGGAGTTTTAGTTATGTAGGTCCTAATACAGGCAGGGGAGTAGCTATAGATACAGCAACGGGAAATTATATATCAGGTTTCCCGGATATTAACGGTCCAGTATATGCGGTGGCTTCCGACAGTGCTGGAGGATGGTATATAGGAGGAGATTTTACAATGGTAGGCGGGCAAGCAAGAAATTCTCTAGCGCATATTAAATCGGATAAAACTGTTGATACGTGGAATCCTAATATAAATGATGGTCTTGGGAATAATCAACCGGTTTATACAATAGTTAAATCTGGTTCCCTCATCTATGTTGGAGGAATATTCACACAAGTTGGTAGTACACTCAGAACTAATGTTGCTGCAATTGATTCTTCCACTGGGCTTGCGAACAGTTGGAATCCATCACCTGACAATGTTGTTTATTCAATAGTAGTAACACCTCAATATACATTCTTAGGAGGCAGTTTTACTTATTTTAATGGTGCATCCGACACGACAAGTCCTGGGAATATTCCTGGTTCATATCCAATTAACAAAAGACAAGGCGTAGCAGAGTTATTTACGGGGACAACCATTCTTACACAGTGGATTGCAAACATTGCAGGCGGAGTAACTAATGGGGTTAATCCATATGGATTGACAAATGTTACGAGTGTGTATGCTATGCAATTAGTAAACGGCTATCTCTATTGTGCAGGAAATTTTAGCTCATTAGGAAACAACAGCACATATGGGCTTACTTCGATAGATACAATTAACAGCTATACATTAACTGCTACGGGTTTTACTCCGAACAAAAATACAACTCTGAAATTTCGGCCCGTGACCGCAATGGCTATTTCAGGAGACACAATTTTTGTAGGAGGACAATTTTTATATTTTGGAGCTCTCAGCGCCGTAAAGAACCATATTGCAGCCGTGCTCATCTCGACAAAGGCTGCTATATCAACTTGGAATCCTAATATTGCGATCAATGTATCTTCCTCAAATGAAATCAGCAATCCATACTATGTCAATTCTATAGTTGTTGCAAATGGTACTTTATACGTTTCCGGCAAATTCATCACTATAAACACAAGCGTTTCCAGATGGAATATGGCAGCAATAAGCCAATCGGGCACAGGCACGGTAACTTCGTGGAATCCAAATGCTTCTGCAGAAGTACATTCTATTGCCCTGCAAGGTAGTACATTATATGCCGGTGGTAATTTTACATCAGTAAACGGACAAACAAGAAACAATCTTTGTGAGATAAATGCAGCATCAGGAACTCTTACATCATGGAACCCTAATCCAAATTCATTTATCAATGCGTTGACGCATTCTGGTACTACATTATTTGCGGCGGGAAACTTTACAAGTATCGGTGGACAGTCGCGGCAGTACCTGGCAGCGATAGACACAGCTACGGGGCTTGCAACTTCATGGCAGGCAAATTCAGGCGGAGGTATTTCATGCCTGGCGGTTGGAAATAGTCAGTTGTATGTCGGCGGTACTTTTTCTGCGATTGGCGGGGTAAGCTCCGGTGATTCAACAAGAAATGATATTGCAGCGCTTGACCTAACGACTGGCGCAGTGTCTGCTTGGAATCCCAGCGCTGATGGAACAGTTTATAGTTTAGCAGTATCCGGTTCAAACGTTTATGCAGGAGGAAGCTTTTCAAATATCGGTGGTCAATTAAGAAATGATATTGCCGCATTAGATGCGACAACGGGTACGGCTACATCATGGAATCCAACTGCAAATGGCTTAGTAAATTCTATTGCAGTATCCGGTTCAATTCTTTATGCAGGCGGAAATTTTACTCAAATGGGATCGAGTACGCGAAACTGTATTGCAGCGATAAATATTGCGGATACAGGCACAACCACAACATGGAATCCGAATATAACAAGCACAGGTACGCCGGTGGTTAATACAATTTTTGTTAATGGTTCGACTATATACGCCGGCGGAGCGTTTGGCAGCGTTGGCGCATCGGTAAGAGATAATCTTGCTGCCATAGATGCTTCCACCGGGCTTGCAACAACATGGAGTCCAAATCCAGACAGTTATGTTTATTCAGTTGTCCCGGATCCAACAAGTCAGGTTGTATATATAGGAGGGGCATTCTCCGATATTTTTAGCGCTACAAGCTCTAATTTTGGTGTAGTAACAAATCCTGGAGATGCTGCTTTGCCTGTAGAACTGACATCTTTCTCAGCAACATTAGACGGTTCCACTGCGATATTAACCTGGAAAACTTCAACTGAAATAAATAGCTATGGTTTTGAAATTGAAAAATCAACAGATAATATTCATTTTAATAAGATCGGATTTGTGAAGGGAGCCGACAATAGTAGTTCGCCCAAAAAATATTCTTTCAATGACAGCAAAATTTTTACAGGTAAATATTATTATCGTATAAAACAAATCGATAACAATGGACAATTTAAATACAGCAACATAGTAGAGATTAAGGCTGGTTTAACTCCGGATAAATTTTCTCTTGCTCAGAACTACCCTAACCCTTTCAACCCTTCAACAGTAATTAGTTATGAAATTCCAAAAGATGGTTTGGTAAGCTTGAAGGTGTTTGATATAATAGGCAGAGAAGTATCGACACTTGTAAATAAGTATCAGACGGCTGGTAGTTATAATGTGACATTTAATGCTTACAATTTATCCAGCGGGATTTATTTCTATCAACTTAAATCCGGTAGTTACAACAGCATTAGAAAACTAATATTGTTAAAATAGTATCTCGTCGGATGATATATCTTAATAAGTAATATACTAATACAATTACTTTATTGGTGACGGTAGTATTGCGATTTATATTTAAAGCTTCTCCGTTGATAGCGAGATTAAAAGAGAAGAATATATCTAAATATATAAGTTCAGGGCAATACTACCGAATTTAAATCCACTCAACGACGTCTCGGGGGAAAAATATTTTTACAAGTCATGCCTAAAAGAATATGTTTCGTTGTTTTGCCGGTTGTTAAGAGAAAGAGGATTAGAGAAATTACAAAAACTAACAATATGCAAAGTAATTATTCAGCACGATTATTTTAGCGAAAGGAGGGAAGATCGGAAATAATATTAAGCCAACAAGAAATTAAATATTTCCAATATCAGAATAAAAATTTTACGATTGAATCAAAAACACCTCATTTGCGGCATTGTTGTTTCTTAACGGTCACTTTAAGTTACCACCCGTTATAAAAATGTTTCAGTCAAAGTCAACATACATATTCAAAAAAAAAATTTTGAGGAAAAAATGAAAGAAATTATACAGCGGTTTAAGTTAATAAATCATTTTGGTTTCAATTCATTCCTTAGTCTTTTAGCTTTATTCATCATAAGCAAAATTAATTTTGCTCAAACGCTGCAGCGCAATCTGCCCGTTACCAACGGTATTGTAAATGCCATGCTGAAAGACAGCACCACGATGTACTTAGCGGGTGAATTTACATTTGTAGGACAAAGCACTGGAAGAACAGCTTATGTAGACACATCAACAGGATTGTTGGATCCGAATTTCCCAAAAGTTAATGGATTAGTAAAAGTATGTGTATCCGACGGAAACGGCGGCTGGTATATTGGTGGAAGCTTTACAAAGGTAGGAGATTTCTATCGTAACTCTATAGCTCATATTTTAAAAGATGGAACAGTTGATACATGGAATCCAAGTGTAACCATAGACGGAGTTGCTGGTTCCGGAACTGTTTATACAATCGCTCCGTTTAAGAATAAAATATATATAGGAGGAGTGTTCAATAAAATTAATAGCACCCCAAGGTATAATGTGGCAGCTTTAGAAGGCGATACTGTACTTCCATGGGATCCGCAGATTGATATATCGGGTTTTGTCACTGCTTTTGCCCCAACAGATTCAGTAATATATATTGGCGGCAATTTCCATTCAGTAGATGCAGGTAAGTATCAGAGAGCTGCTATCGCATGTATTGATACCTCTGGAAACGCAACACCATGGAATCCTGTCATTCAAATACGCGATGGATATAACCCCGAAGAAATTTATGGCTTATATCTTGACGATACAACTTTATATGTATGGGGTAATATTAGTACGCTTGACGGCTACACAAGAGAAGGAATCGGTTCTCTTTATACTACTGCTACAACATCAGGAAGTTACGTTACAAGATGGAATCCGCAATCAAATCCATGGGTGAGAGGTGAACCGACATCAACATTAATATCATCGTTTCTAATGCAAGGCGATTCGATATTTATTGGCGGTAATTTTGCTCACTTCGGAGCTTATATCAGAACCGGGCTAGCTCTCGTAAGCAAATCTACAGGTTTAGTGTTGCCATGGAACCATTATTTTGGCAAGACAAAAACATTTTGGGATCAAGCTTATAATACTTACGATCCGGCACAAATAAACGCATTGGCAATAAGCGGGAATAAGCTTTATGTAGCAGGTTCTTTCGATACAGCAGGCACACAAGAAAGACATAACTTAGCTTCCATTGATCTTAGCACTGATTCATTAACGAATTGGAGCCCGCAAGCATCCGATGTAGTGAATTCTATTGTCCCATCAGGCAGCCACGTGTTTGCAGCGGGAGCCTTTACAGCAATGAATGGTGTGGTTAGAAATCGAGTTGCTGCAATAGATTTAAGCACTAACAAGATTCTACCTTTCAACCCGAATGTTGGAGCTCCTTGGCCGCTATGTTTGGCGATGAAGGATTCAACATTATTTATAGGAGGAGTATTTAATACAGTCGGCAGCGATACTCAAAATTGCCTGGCAGCAGTTAATAAGTTTTCAGGCAAACTAATAAAAGGCTTACCGCAAGTGGAATACTCCGTTGATGCCATGTATATACATAATAACACTCTCTATATCGGGGGCAATGTAATACTGAGTGTGGGCGATTCTGCAAGGCATGGACTTGCTTCTATAGATTTGACAACAAATCAAATCTCTTCACTTAATCCGTTTACTTTTTTTAATCCTCATTTAGGAAATGCATTGGTAGTAGATTTCGCAGCTGCGGATTCAACACTTTACTTTGTTGGTCGATTTGGTCTGCCAACAGATACTGTAATGAGAACTTTTGGCGCTATTAACATGAATACAGGTGCGGTATTACCTTTCAACCCAAATGTAAATTCGGCTATTAAATTGCTGGTTTCCGGGAACTACATATATACGATAGGAAATTTCACAGCCGTAAATGGCAACAATCAAAATTATATTGCAAAGATAGATAGATTTACAGGTGCTGTTGCCAATTGGGATCCAAATATTTTTATAGGTCATAATTCTAGTTTGACTGGTGACTATAATCCAAATGATATAGAAATTGCTGATTCAACACTCTATATATGTGGTCCAATTACTGGAATAGGAGGGTATTCAGAGGGAGGAGTCGGGTCAATAAATATCTCCACCGCAGAACCTACAATGTGGGGGGCGAAAATAAATGGTGATGTATTCAAGATGATAGTTGATAAATCCTCAGGCCTGGTATATATGTGCGGCTATTTTGATAATGTAAACGATGAAACTCAATCATATTTTGCAGCAGTAACCGATCCGTCTTTAGGAGGAATTAATTCAGTTAGCAATCAGCAGCAAACTCCTCGCAGTTTTGAGCTGATGCAGAATTATCCAAATCCTTTTAATCCATCTACGATTATAAAATACTCATTAACTAAGACATCATTTGTTACGTTAAAAATTTATAACATGCTCGGGCAAGTTGTTCGCACACTTGTAGAAGAGCAGGTTAAGCCGGGCTCATATTCTATGCAATGGAATGGGCGCGACAATAACGGAAACGTGGTTTCCAGCGGCGCATACATTTATAGGATTGTGGCAGGAAATTTTTCGCAATCAAAAAAGATGATGCTTCTTAAATAGAATTTTAAAAATACTGTCTGTCATATGCTTAATAATAAAATAGATAAGCAGAAACAAATAATTGATAGCAAAATAAAAATATAAATAAAATTTTTTATTCAAATAATTAAGGAACTATAATGAAACCTTACTACAAGAATTGTTTGATTCTATTCATGATGCTCACTACGTTAACGATAGGGCAGACTTTGCAAACGAATTTTCCAGTCACCAACGGTATAGTCTACTCGATCGCGAAATCCGGCAGCAATATATTTCTAGGAGGAAGCTTTACTTATGCAGGTCCAAATACCGGGCGCGGAGTTGGAATTGATCCAACCACTGGCAACTATATAAGCGGGTTTCCGGATGTGAACGGTAAGGTTAATGCAGTAGTATCGGACAGTGCCGGCGGCTGGTACATTGGCGGAGATTTTACAATGGTAGGAGGACAAGCAAGAAACTCTCTTGCTCATATAAAAGCAGATAAAACCGTAGGCAGCTGGAACCCTAATATTAATGACGGATCAGGCAACGCTAGCGAAGTAATGACTATTACAAAAGCCGGTTCTCTAATATACGTTGGCGGACTTTTTAATTATGTCGGCAGTACAAACAGAATTAACGTGGCTGCAATAGATTCTGCAACAGGGCTTGCAAATAGCTGGGCTCCTAATCCAAACAGTTATGTTTATTCAATTATAGTTACGCCAAGATACACATATCTTGGCGGCGCATTTACTACTTTTGGGGGCGCTACAGATACTACTACCGGCACAACATACACCAATAACGCAAGAAGCTGCATAGCGCAAATTTTTACGGGGCAAAATATCTTAACACAATGGATACAGACGTTTGGTACGGGCAACATTTCGGGCTTCACAGATCCATACGGGCATACACTAAGCAATCCAGCTGTTTATACAATGCAGTTGCATGACAGTTTACTAATAGCTGGAGGTAGTTTTATAGTTGGCACCAATCATCGTTATATATGTGCATTTGATACTATCGCTTTTACTTCCCCTGCGTATGAAGGCAACTCTGGAAATCAAGCAGACCACAGCTACAGCTCTTTTACTTTTAATGAATATTTTAGTAATCGTACAGCGCCAAAGACGTATAACGGTCCGATTTACAACATCGCAATTTCGGGCGATACAATGTTTGTTGGAGGTGAATTTCTTACTTTTGCGGGCGGTTCTACAGGTGCAACAAGCTATACAAGGAACCATATTGCTGCCGGTCTAATTTCAACCAACACTGTGCTTAGTACGTGGGATCCAAATATACCAATTTCAGCAGGCAGCTCATTTGGAAATGCTATAACTCCGGATAATAATTATGTAAGCTCAATAGCTGTGGCAAACGGCGTTGTTTATTTTGGCGGAAATTTTACCACTGTAAACAATACTACTTATAATAGAAATTATATCGCCGCTGCAAGCCAATCGGGTACCGGAACAGCAACTTCATGGAATCCTTTTGCTTCATCAAACGTAACTACAATGGCTATTCAAGGAAGTACATTATATGCAGGCGGTCAATTTACTTCGTTAAATGGATATACAAGAAATAATATTTGCGAAGTAAATGCAGCAAGCGGCAATGTCACTTCATGGGATGCTAATTCAAATAACACGGTTAGTACATTAGCAGTTTCAGGAACAACGCTTTTTGCGGGAGGTTATTTCTCATCTATTGGCGGACAGTCACGAAGCTATGTGGCAGGAATAGATACTGCGAGCGGTTTAGCAACAAACTGGCAGGCAAATGCAAGTTCGCAGGTAAACACATTAGCAGTTAATTCAGGCAAACTTTATGTCGGCGGGTATTTTACTGCTATCGGCGGAATAGGTGCTGGAGACTCAACAAGAAATTATATAGCTGCAATCGATACTGCGTCAACAGCAGGAGTGTTCTCGTGGAATCCTAATGCGGATGGAGTTGTTCAAAACCTTGTTACGTCTGGCTCAACTGTATATGCATGCGGAAGTTTTGCAAATATTGGAGGTCAGGCACGAAGTGGCTTAGCGGCGTTAGATGCATCCACCGGATTAGCAACGACATGGAACCCGGGCGTTACAGGCGGTGTTACTGTTTTGGCAGTTTCCGGCTCTACTGTTTATGCCGGAGGAGCATTCACAGCAATCGGCGGACAATCAAGAAATAATTTGGCTGCCTTAGACGCAACAACTGGACTTGCAACTTCCTGGAATCCGGATATTACTAATACTAATGGAGGAGTTACACCTCAAATTTATTGTATAGCGGTAAACGGTACAACAGTTTATGCCGGCGGAACATTATTCAATACTGTTGGAGTTACTACAAGAAATGATCTTGCTGCTATTGATGCTTCTACTGGAAACGCTACATCATGGGACCCAAATCCTGATGGATATGTTTATTCAATTTTCCCAGATCCGCTAAGTCAATATGTATATCTCGGAGGAGGCTTCTCCAATATTTTAAGCGCTACAAGCTCAGATTTCGGAGTAGTAACAAATCCTGGTGATGCTGCTCTGCCGGTTGAACTGACTTCTTTCTCCGCAGAACTAAACGGCACTACTGCAATATTAAACTGGAAAACATCGACTGAAATAAATAGCTACGGTTTTGAAATAGAAAAATCTGCTGATAATAATAATTATAACAAGATAGGATTTATTAAAGGTTCCGGCAGCAGCAATTCACCTAAGTCATATTCTTTCTCTGACAAAAATGTAAGTTCAGGAATAAATTATTATCGCCTAAAACAAATTGACAACAACGGACAATTTAGATACAGTCAGGTTATTGAAGTAAGCGGCACTTCTTTAGTTCATGGATTTTCTTTAAATCAAAATTATCCAAATCCTTTTAACCCTACTACAGTAATTAATTATGAAATACCAAAAGAAGGACTTGTAAGCCTGAAGGTATTCGATATAACGGGAAGGGAAGTTAGCACGCTTGTAAATCAATTTCAGGACGCAGGGACGCACAGTATTACATTCAACGCGTCAAATTTATCAAGCGGAATTTATTTCTATGAATTAAAAACCGGTTCTTACGATAGTATTAAAAAATTAATGCTGATAAAATAATCTATTACCAATAGGATTATTATTTCTATCAGAAAATATAAATTAACAAAAAATAACTCTAAGAATTATCATACAATGACAAGCAAAAATTCGGTATCAGCGAGAATAATACAATTAACTATACTCTTCATTTTCCCAATCATAGTAGCGTTTATATACTTTACTAATACTACAAATTGGAAATATGAAAAAAAGAAATCGCAGACTGCTTTTAATGAAAGGGAGGATGAAAAAACCGAGAGCGGTTATGCATTAGAAGCAGCAAAGTGGTATTATCAGCAACGTGCATATCCTTACGGAAAAATACCAAATAATTGGAGAGAAGAAGCATACAAGCACATCGCGATGTATAATCAGCCGAAATTGCTTGAAAAAACTTCGAGCGCAAACAGCTTAAGCTGGAGTCAATTAGGACCCGGCAATATAGGCGGCAGGGTAAGAGCAATCGTTGTAAGCCCTACTGATCCTAATACTGTATATATTGGATCAGTAAGCGGCGGAGTGTGGAAGACAACTAACGGAGGAACATCGTGGTTCCCGCTTGGTAATGGTATGTCTGATCTTGCAGTTTGTTCATTGGTGATTGACCCCAAAAACCCGAACATAATTTATGCAGGGACAGGAGAAGGTTTCGCTAATTATGATGCAATTCAAGGTGCGGGAATATTTAAGTCTACCGATAGCGGCTTAACCTGGGGGCAGTTAAGTTCTACGGCAGACAGTAATTTTTATTTCGTAAACAGATTAGTAATCGACAGTACAAACGGGAATATTTTTGCTTCAACCAGATACGGTTTGTTTATGTCTACGGACGGTGGAAATACTTTTATGCAGAAAGTGTCATTCGCCCAAATTGGAAATACCGGAGCTTGTCTTGACGTCGCAATCAGCTATACAAAGCCGACAACAATTTATGCTACATTCGGGGAGTTTTTACAGTCGCAAATATGGCGCAGCATTGACGGCGGAAGTACTTTTCATTTTAATTATAAAACGCCTGGAACAGGAAGAATTGAGCTTGCCACATCGCAATCAAACCCGCAAGTTGCATATGCTTCATTCATGGATATATATAGCTATGAAATTTTTTATATAAAGGAAACAATGGATGGCGGAAATACCTGGGCTGACGACAGTGTCCCTCAAAATAGTTCCGAAGGTCCTGTTACTTATACGGCTAACCAGGGCTGGTACAATAATGCGGTAACAGTTGACCCCGACAGTGCTTCAAATCTGCTTGTTGCCGGAATAGACACATGGAAAAGTACCAACAATGGGATAGCTTGGGTGCAAAAAACAAATGCATATGATCCATCAAGTTTGCTTCCCAATGTTCACTCAGATATTCATACGCTGGTTTATGCGCCTTCAAATCATAATGTTATTTATTTAGGGTGCGACGGAGGAGTGTTTGTATCAAATGACCGGGGAAACACGTGGAGAGCTATAAACAATAATTTATTTATAACTCAATTTTATTCATGCGCTGTTACGCCTACTGGCTCCACATATTACGGAGGCACACAGGATAATTATACATTGAAATCGAGCGGTTCAACTAACTGGTATCAGATATTACCTGGAGATGGAGGTGTTGTTAATGTTGATTATAATAATACCCGTAATGTTTACGGTGAGTTTCCTTTTTTTACATTTGTAAAATCAACAGATGGAGGAAGTTCATTTAACTATGCAATGGACGGAATTCCTCAACTCAATCCTTATCAGGTTTCAGACAGGACATCTTTCGTAACACCTGTGGCGATGGATCCTAATAATCCTAATATTTTGGCAGCAGGGACTTTTCTTGTATACATAACAACAGACGGAGCAAAAAGTTGGCAAGGAATAACTTTAGATTTGACAGGAGATGGTCCGGGAAATTTCGGAAATTATATTACGGCAATAACAATAGCAAAAGGAAATTCCAATGTTATTTATGCCGGATGTTCTAATGGAAAAATATGGGTTACACAAAATGCATCGGCTGGTATAAATTCTAATTGGACGGAGATAGATAAGACGCTTCCTTATGCGTGGTGTACTAGTTTAACAACGGAGCCTGATAATGCAGGAATAATATACGCTACATTTTCAGGCTATTTAACAGGCAGCAAGGTTTATAAATCTACAGATTTTGGAAAAAGCTGGACAAATATCTCAGGCGATCTGCCAAACATTCCGGTAACCAGTTTAGTAGTTAATCCGAACAATGTTCAAAATTTATTTATTGGAACAGACCTTGGGATATTTTCGACAACAGACAGCGGGGTTAACTGGGTTGTGGACGGCAGCGGAATGAGCAATGTTCCTGTTTCCGATTTACGATACAGAGCCAGTGATAATAAGATTTTTGCAGCTACGCATGGAAGAGGATTGTTTTCAGCAGTTATTCCAGGCGCTACAGGAGTTGATAATGCAAACACAAAGCTGCCAGCCTCTTTTGAACTATCACAAAATTATCCTAATCCGTTTAATCCTAGTACGAACATCCAATATTCTTTGCCCGAAAGCAGGAACATAAGAATGGTTATATATGATATTAGCGGTAAAGAAATAAAAACGTTAGTTAACAGCTTTGAGGAAGCAGGTCAACATAATATAACGTGGGACGGCACAAATAACAAAAACCTAAAAGTTTCAAGCGGAGTTTACTTTTATACTTTGAGCGCAGGCAATTTAAATCTCACAAAAAAATTAATACTATTAAAATAATCTACACAGTTAATAAGAAAAGAATAATAAATAAAAGGGACTCTTAGTTAGCATAAAAAATTGAGCAGCATTTTTACAGTAACAAATATTTTCGGATTAAGAATTTTCAATAAAAGATATAAATTATTTTTCAACGTTCTTAATTGAAAATCAAATAGAGCTACTATCTCAGATAAGTTTGTAAAGTTTACATTGTACTTAATTAGTCCAGCATAATTTTCTTTATAAATATTTTCTAATGCAGAATGCTTAATGCAGTAAAAGAAGTGTATGGCAAAGCATATATAATTACTTGCAAGCCTTTCACTGATATTGTACTTATAAGGACTCCGATTGAAATTCATTTTCTTAAATTTTCGGATGATCTAAGAGAAGAATTGTTAAAATATCAACATGAGTTTGTATCTGTGAGTTACGTAGAAAATAATAGAACCGGGATAGGAGCTATTATTAGAATTAATAATTAATCATGATGTGAAAGAATCGGCTGTTCAAATGGGAACAACTTTATTTTAGTCTGAATAGGATTAGATCACCCGAACTATTAACAGCAGCGAAAGTGTTATCAGCTACATATACTAAGCTTTGCACCTGCGAATTCGGAGTTGAAAAAAGCATCGTCCAGTTGAAAGTTTTTCCAATGAGATATAAGTTTCCAATTTGAGTCCCGAATAAGAC
The DNA here is from genome assembly GCA_021824565.1 of Bacteroidota bacterium. Classification (GTDB taxonomy): domain Bacteria; phylum Bacteroidota; class Ignavibacteria; order Ignavibacteriales; family Ignavibacteriaceae; genus FEN-1297. Next base: position 28,174 of record JAKAKL010000134.1, read on the forward strand.
ATTACCATTAAACACAAGCAACTGAGCAATTGAATTATCTTCTCCATAATTTAATGAAAGTCTTTTTCTCTCCCTTCCGTTCTTTGTGTTTACAAAATAGAAATAATCATTCCGACTTTTTAAGAGCAAAAATTCTTTATTTTCAGAAATTGAAAGAGAAGGATAACAATTGTATGAGTTATTTTCCCAGTTGGTAGTTCCAAGCATTAGATCAATTGAAAAAAGAGAACCGGCGGGTGTGCAGATAAAGACGCTTTTACCATCGGAAACGGGCGAGCATTCAGCGAAAGAAATCTTATTATCTTTTTCAGGCGACCATTTCCAGATAAGCATTCCGCTGCGCGAATCGACACAATAAAGAAAACCATCTACTGATGTATAAATTATTTTATGATTTATTTCCAAAGGTGCGGATAATATTTCGCCTTTTGCCGATTGATTTTCCCAGAGCATTTCAAATGAATTAATATCATAACAAAAAATGCTTCCTATTGAAGAGCCTGCCAGGACGGCTTCAGTCTGCTGTCCGTTATAATTTGTCCCAAAATTTACTAGTGGTGCAGTTAAAGGTTCATCAAGACCGATTGATTGGACAACATCTCCGGTTGAATCATTTAATGAAATTAAATCTCCGCTGAGTGCAGCAAGTATTAAATTTCCATTATAGTCTAAAGGGCTGCTTATGATTTTCTTATGTGAATTATATTGCCACAAGAGGTTCCCGTTCAGGTCAAAGCAAAAAACCTTTCCGTCGGCGGCGGAAGCAAATATTTTATTTCCACCGGCAGTTAAATGAATTAATGTATCGCCGATATTTTTTGTCCATATAATATTTGTATTATAATTTGTAATTCCGGTCGAGTCTTGCGCTTCTGAATTTTGAGCAAAGCAAAACAGCGAATGACTGAAAAACATCATCAGTAAGATTATTCTTTTCATTTTTAAATCGGTATTTTTGATTTATAAATTAAGCTAAAAAAATCTATCAGAAAATAAAATAGAAAACAATGAATCCTAAAATAATATTAAAAAAGAACGAAGAGAAAAGAATCAGGCTGGGTCATCTCTGGGTATTCAGCAATGAGATTGACAAGAAATTGGGAGACGCGGATAACGGCGATATTGTGGAAGTATACGACGCACATAATAATTTTATCGGCACGGGATTTTATAACAAAAACTCTTTGATTGCAGTTAGGATTTTAGATAATGTAAAAATAGATGCGTTCAAAAATTTTGCGGAAAATAAAATTGAAGCAGCATTTAGTTTAAGACAAATATTTTATCCCGAAAGGAATTCACTCAGGCTTGTTTTCAGCGAAAGCGATTTTCTGCCGGGATTAATTATAGACAAATATAACGATACATTTGTACTGCAGGTTTATTCAGCAGGAATGCAAAAAAATATTTCGGACATTGTTTCAATTCTTCAAAATAAATTTGGAGCTAAAAATATTTTTACAAAGAACGAGAGCTACTTTAGGACTCTGGAAGGCTTGCCGGATGAAGACGAAATATTTTTGGGCGTACAGAAAACGGAAATTATTGACGACGGCGCAATTAAGTATGAGATTAATTTTGAAAGATCGCATAAGACCGGTTTTTATTTTGATCAAAGCGACAACAGATTTTTTATAGAAAGAATTTCAAAAGATAAAAAGGTAATAGACGCATTCTGCAACTCCGGCGGGTTCGGTCTGCATG
>JAKAKL010000014.1:0-13808 GCA_021824565.1 Bacteroidota bacterium
GTTCTGAATACGGCTATTCAAAATCAAGCTCGCAAATAAAGAATTTAGGTTCTGAATACGGCTATTCAAAATCAAGCTCGCAAATAAAGAATTTAGGTTCTGAATACGGCTATTCAAAATCAAGCTCGCAAATAAAGAATTTAGGTTCTGAATACGGCTATTCAAAATCAAGCTCGCAAATAAAGAATTTAGGTTCTGAATACGGCTATTCAAAATCAAGCTCACAAATAAAGAATTTAGGCTCTGAATACGGTTATTCAAAATAATTTTTACTTTCTTTCATAAGGAGTTTACGAAAAATATTTTTTGAAGATAGTAACGATTGCCTGCAAATTACTTTTTGCAGGCAATTGCTATTTCTAATTAGATAAGCATAACAAATCTATCTTGAGAAGGTAAAGGGAACTACCGATTGTTTATAAAGACGTAAAAGTAAACTAAGATTCCATAAGCTTTAGTATGGGCTTGCATTCCTCATCCAGATGCTTTGTTGCCTCGTCTCTGTATTTTTTCTCCTGCATATCACGCTCGCTGCGCAGTTTATCTATATACCGTTTCTTGTCTTCTATACTTTTATTAAATCTCTCTTCGCTTAATTTTTCGGAGTTATCTGCTTCTTTCTTTAAATAATCTATCTGGTAATCTTTTTCTTTTTTTAAGTTGTTTATTACCTGCAATAGTTTTTGTTTTTGGCTGGAACCTTCAAACGCTGCCAAGCCTGCCGTTATTAGAGAAATTAATAAACCGATTGCAAAAGCAATTACGCCCCACTTTAAACCGTTAACTAAAATGATTGCCATTGCTGAATTGAGCGAGCCCATTCCTGTGAGAGAACTGTTAGTATAGCCCGCGCATCCGCCAAGAAGAAAAACTGTAAACGATAGAATAAAATTATATGTCATTGCATTCTTAAAAGCGGCTCTCGGATCAAAATTAGGAATGAACTGGAGGTTGTTTATTTTTTCTTCTACAACCGCAATGTTATCTGCCGTTCTTTTCTCTATGCTGCTGATTGTTGCAGCCGTCCGTTCTTTAATCCTAACTTTGCTTTCTTCGCGCTCTTTTGAGTACGCCTGGATTTCATTGAGCTTGTTTTGAATTTCACTTTCATAGATTTGCAGCTTCGATGCTATTTGTTCGTTGTATTTTTCTTTAATCTTATTTAAGATCAATTCTAAAATTTGAGTGAACTTGTTATGCAGTTTGTCTGATGCGCCCTTAAACAAAACATTTTCATTCTTTGAATAATTCTGCATGATTTTATCAAGATAGTTTATGCCGGCTACAATGGAATCGGAATAATATTCTTCCAGGTTTAGATTTTTAAAATTATTGACATTAGCTTTCAAACTATTTAGATCATAAGTTCCTGCTCCTTTTGAATCGCGCAAAAAGTCCGAAATGGATTCATACGACTGGGGAAGATCCTGCGCGATTAAAAGATTGGTAAAAATTGGAAACTTTAAAAAATATTCCACCATGTCGAGATTATTTTTCTCGATGCCGAATTCTAGCCGGGCAATATCATGTTTAAAAATTTCTGATAAAAATTCTTCCGGGAAATGTCCGTTCTCAATTAATGTCGATGTATATGAAATATAAAACCTGGCGGTTATTCCTCCTGACTTAAAAGGAACAGCGGCGTTAAAATAGTTCTGAGCTAACTTATATTCGTTTTGTTTTAGGAAGACGAAGCCTTCATAAACATTTATCAGGTACAATAGCTCGTTCTTAATTTCGCTGTTTAAGCCGGATTGTGCAACAATTTCTTTTGCTCTTTCAAGAAGCTCAAACGATTTTAAAGGATCGTAGAAATATTCATCGTAAGCAAGGATCATCGAATGGAATATTAAATGAAGCACGTTGTTATTATTCGATCTCTTGTCGATATAATTTATTGCCGAAGATGAAAAATATCTTTTTTCTTCGGTGGAATTTATAAGTACCCACTTTAAATAAAAGTCTCTTACGGTCTTGTAATAATTTCTTCCGCTTAAATTGGAAAGAGATAATTTATAAAATTCTTCAAGCTGTGTAATTAACGGCGATCTGAAAACCCAAAACAAAGGCGCGTCTTCAAACCGGATAAACATTTCGTTTATTTCCGGCGGCAGATTGAACGCATAAAATTTAGCGCTTTCTTTTAACGATTTTTCACGGTCAGTTCCGTTTGAGACGTCTAACTGAAAATATTCTTTAGCAAGGCTTTTAAACTTTGACGAAATAATTTCGCCGAGGTCCTTGCTTTCAAATTCTTCGTTATATTCTATTGACTTGTTCATTTTCAGTTATTTGTAAAAAAAACAATTATAAATTCGGTTATACTTCTGCAAAAGTGCATAAAGTCTCTAATTGATTATCGAATAAAATTGAATGATATTTAATCGTCCGAAAATTTTTAAATTTAATTAGAAAAAGCAGATGAAACTTGCTTCCTGGAAATACTTCAGCTTGCTTGAAGTATTATTTTTATTATCATTTTTACCTTTATTTCTTGGAAATTATAAATCCGTAGTAGTCTATACAATTTCTTACATATTTTCTTCATTAATCTTTATCCTTCTTGTTTTTTATATTTTAAAAAATGAAATTTCAAAGAAGCATATTATTTTTTTGTTCTCGGCGGCTATCTTATTGCGGCTGATATTAATTCCGGTTCATCCAGCCGGTTCAGATGACTATTACAGATATTTATGGGATGGAAAAGTTGAAGCAAACGGAATAAATCCATATAAATATGCACCGGACGATTCCGCGCTCGCCGGATTGCATTCCGGCATTCTTCCCAAGCTGGTTAATTATCCCGATATGAAAACGATTTATCCTCCTGTCAGCCAGGCGATATTTTACGCTTCATACTTAATCAGCGGCGAGAGTTATTATGGATTGAAAATATTTCAATTCATGTTCGATCTTCTTACGATCTTTGGAATTTTTCTAATCCTTAAAAAACTAAACCTTCCTCTAAAAAATTTGCTTATTTATGTTCTAGCTCCTCTTCCGCTTTTCCAGTTTTTCATTGACGCACACGTGGACGGCTTCGGTCTTACCTTTATGATATTTTCTTTATACTATTATTTGTCCGGCAAAAAGCTGCTGAGTTTTTTATTCATCGGGCTTTCAATTTGTATAAAGCCGCTTGGATTAATCGTGCTTCCTATTTATTTCCTAAACGAGAAGCTAATTTATGAGAAAGTAAAATCTGTATTAATTCCTGTTTTAATTTGTGTACTATTTTATCTTCCGTTTATTTTTAGCGGAACGCCTTTCCAGGCGCTGCTAAAATTCACTGAGAATTGGACATTCAACGGGGTTGTCTTTGATATTCTCGACTCCTTTATACACAACAATCAAATAACGAGACTAATATGTGCTGCTTTACTTTTGATTACTTATCTGCCCGTAATTTTTAGTAAGAAAGAAATTCTTAATAAAATTTACATTTCTCTTATGCTGCTATTTATTTTTTCTCCCGTTGTTCATCCTTGGTATATTAGCTGGCTTATAATCATGCTTCCTTTTATACCAAAACCGAGCGGTATTGTTTATGCCGGACTAATTAGCCTGACAGCATTTACGGTTCTAAATTACAGACTTAACGGCGTATGGCAGGAATATATTATGGTCCTTATTTTTGAATACACTCCGGTTATAATTATATTTTTGAAAGAATTATTTTCAGAAAGAAAAATTGCAGCTTCCTAATAAGGTATTCTTATTGTCAACTCGCGGCTTTTGATATTAGACGAAAAGAATTTAATTTTGAGCATTGAAGATTTACTTTATATATCCAAAAAAATTCAACCCTACGTAAATTTCCGGTAGGGTTTTTTATTTAATGACGAAAGACTATAATAAATAATATCAATACGAAAATGGATTTGCTTGAAAAATTAAATAAGATAAAAGAAAAGTTTGATAGAATAAATCAGCAGCTTGCCGATCCTTCCTTCTTAAATGAAAGAGATAAAATTATTTCATTAAGCAAAGAGCGGAGCGATCTTGTAGAAATTGTAAATGCTTTCGATAAATATTCTGCAATCATAAAAAATATTAAAGGCAACAAGGAAATAATAGAATCGGGTTTAGATAAAGAATTAAGTTCTTTAGCAGAGGCGGAATTGGAAGAACTTGAACCGGAAAAAGAAAAGCTTGAAGAAGAGATTAAATACTTGCTGCTGCCAAAAGATCCGAACGATAATAAAGATATTATCATGGAAGTCCGTGCGGGTACGGGCGGCGAGGAAGCAGCGTTGTTCGCAGGAGAATTATTTAGAATGTATTCCCGCTATGCGGAAACAAAAGGCTGGCGCGTTGAGCTTGTTGATATAAACGATACCGGTCTTGGTGGAATTAAAGAAGTTATTTTTTCAATAAGCGGTGTAAATGTTTTTGGTGATTTTAAATTTGAAAGCGGCGTTCACCGCGTTCAAAGAGTGCCGGCAACTGAAACAAACGGACGGGTACATACTTCTGCCGCATCAGTTGCGGTTCTTATGGAAGCTGAAGATGTGCAGGTTGATATTAATCCAAATGATATTCGCGTTGATATTTTTAGATCCGGAGGCGCCGGCGGACAGAACGTTAACAAAGTTGAAACTGCCGTGAGACTAACTCACATTCCTACCGGCATTGTGGTTACGTGCCAGGATGAAAGATCACAGTTGAAAAATCGCCAGAAAGCTATGAAAGTTTTGCGTGCACGTTTGTATGACGCAAAAATTAAAGAACAGAATGAAGAAATTTCTGCTAAACGAAAATCAATGGTGGGAAGCGGCGACAGAAGCGATAAGATTAGAACCTATAACTATCCTCAAAATAGAGTTACCGACCATAGAATTGGATTAACACTTTACAATCTCTCGAATATTATGGAAGGCGATCTTCATGAATTGATTGAACAATTGAAACTTGCAGATAGAACCGAAAAGCTTCAGGCAAGCTCAGAAATTTAATTCTATCTGCTGTTATGTCTTTTGAAAACTTTCTATGAACTTTATTAAAAACGATAAAAAGAAACCAACAAGGCAGAGATAAAAGTCTTCCAAATCAATTGAAAAAACTTCTACGGTTCCTATGAGGTATCCCAAAAATTTTGCTGCAGCCAGAACAATAAAAAAACCTATTAATCCTAATAATCCATACATAAATGGAACGGCTACAATATTCTTAAAATTCCTCTCAACTTTCTTTACCGGTTCTTGGTAGTGTTCAAATTCTATCATATTTAGTTCCACTTTTATAATAGAAAATCATTTGCATAAAAACTAATCCACGGTAATTAATAAATCAAATTATCTTTTGATTAATAGTAGCCCAAAAAAATAAGTTTTGGGAAATGTACTAAGATAATTTTATAGCGATCAGGCTTATGTCATCTTCAAACTTTTTTTGAGTAAAAAGTTCAAATTGCTCTCTAATTTCAAGCAATTCATCCTTTCCGGGAGAAAGATTTTGCAATGCCTCGGTCAATTTTTCAGAACCGAATTGTTTTCCTTCTGGATTTCTCGATTCGATTATTCCGTCAGTTACCAAAAAAATTAAATCGTTATTTTCAATATTTACAGAGACATCTTCATAATTTCCCTGTTCGGTAAAGCCGAGCAGCAAGCCTTTCGATTGAAGCTTATTTACTTCGCCGGTCTTGCTGTTCCTGAAAATAATCGGCAGATCGCCGGCTCCGCTGTATTTAAGCGAGTTGGTTTTATTATTCAAAATTACAATAGACAGTGTTGCAAACACTTCTGAAATTTTAGCGTCTTGATAAACGGATTTATTTACTTGCTGCAAGATTCTGCTCGGTATATATTCCTTTGTTGTTTCAAGCGTAACGCGGATTGCGCTTCTAACATAACCGGCATAAGCAAAAGCAAAGTACCACGCTCCCCATCTTTTTCCCATAACGTCGCCGAGAATAACAGCAAAATTATTTTCATCGAGCGCGAAGTAATCAATAAAATCCCCTCCGGGAATTCCTTGAAAAGGCTGATGCCAATGTCTTATGCTGAACCCGGAAAAAGAGGGGAAGTTATCCGGTACTACTTTAACTCTAAGAGAATCAGCCGCGCTGTGAAGCTCGCTTACAATCTTTTGTCTTTCTTTGCCAAGGCTTTGGACTATCGCAGTTACCTTTGCAACAACAACGCGGGGTCCGGCTGTTTTCAGGACATAATCAGTAATGCCGAGGTCATAGCCGCCCAGAATATCATCCTCTTCGCTTTTGGAAGAAAGGAAGACAAAAGGTACGGATTTAAGCTGTTCGTCAGCAAGAAGCATTTTTCTAAATTGGAAGCCGTCGATGTTCGGCATCATTATATCGGAAATAATTAAATCCGGGGTATTAGATTTTGCTTTACCGAAGCCTTCTTCAACTCCGGAAGCGGTTTCGCATTCAAAGCCTGCTTTGTTAAGATTATATTGAAAAAGTTTTGCAAGCGTTAGATCATCGTCTACCAGCAAGATTTTTGTTGTATTCTTAGCGAATGATTGTTCAAGATTTTTCTTAACGCCGTAAACTTTATATATCTCCGAACGCCGTATCAAAGCTTGAACTTTTAGCGTCAGTTCTTCTACATTGAAAGGCTTGGTAATAATATCGTCGCCGCCCGCTTCAAGCGCTTTTGATTTATCTTCCATAGAATTTTTAGCGGTAACGAAAACGAAAGGAAGCACGCGGTAGTTTTCATTTTCGCGCACTTTTTTACAAAAGGCAAACCCGTCCATATCGTCCATTGTAACATCACAAAGGACAAGATCAATCTTGTTGGCTGCTAACCTGTCAAATCCGTTTTGTGCATTTTCAGCTTCAACTACCAGATAATTTTTTTTTGTTAAATGATGGCTGAGAATTTTTCTTATGGTTATGTCGTCATCAACAATCAGGATGGATTTAGAATCGGCATCGTTCATATAACAACAAATAATAGTTTAAACTTATTTGAACTTTCTCCCTTATAATTGAGAAAGATCTTTCTGCTAAAATAATAAAAAACTGATATTATTTTTTAGTGATTAAAGCTGACAGCTTTTATTTAAAGCTGCTTAACGCTTCTTCCTTTGTCTTGAAAGCTTCAAAGACACGGTACATTCGGGTAAGCTCAAACATAGAATGAACCGCGGGCTGGAAACCGACAAGTCTCAAATCTCCGCCAAGCCCGGTAATTTTTTTAAGAGAGACAACCAGAGCGCCAAGAAAGGTTGAATCTATAAATTCACATTCGGTAAGATCGACTACAATTTTCCTTACGCCCATTTCAATATCCTGCGTCAGCGTCTGCTTAAACTCTTCTGCTTCTTTTAAAGTTGCTCTTGATAAGTTTACAACCTCAACTATAATGTCTCCATACTTCTCTCTAACGAAATCCATTTTTTAACCTTGTTATTAATTAATCTTTAAAATTATTCTGCCTGACGGTTTTCAATTTTATATTTTTCCATCAATCTATAAATTGTAGCTCTTCCAAGTTGAAGCTTTTTTGCCGCTTCAACGATATTTCCATCTGTTATTTTTAATGCGTGTCGAATAGATTCTTCTTTTAATTTTTCAAACGGAATGATGTTTTCATCTCCGAACAGCGAGCCGGAAAGCTCGTAGCTGCTTGAAGGCTCTGCAGCTTTTATGTGAGCCGGAAGGTCATCTAATTCAATAACATCGTTTTCGGCAATTATCATACATCGTTCAATAGTGTTTTCCATTTCTCTAATATTGCCGGGCCAGTTGTATTCATAAATTAATTTAATTGCTTTCTTGGAAAAGCCTTTAATGTTTTTATTTAGTTTCTTGTTAATTGTATCGAGAAAATGCTGGGCTAAAACTAAAATGTCTCCACGTCTCTGCCGGAGCGGCGGAATATTTATCGGGAAGGAATTTAAGCGGTAATATAAATCTTCACGGAAGTTTTTTTCATCCACAGCTTTTTTTAAATCCCGGTTTGTCGCCGAAATAATTCTAACGTCGGTTTTAATTAATTCAGTTCCGCCGACACGTTCAAACTCGCGCTCCTGGATTACGCGCAGAAGTTTCGCCTGCAGAAGCATTTCAAGCTCGCCGACTTCGTCAAGGAATAATGTGCCGCCGTTTGCTATTTCAAACTTTCCCAGCTTGCGCTGATGCGCGCCGGTAAATGATCCTTTTTCATGTCCGAACAATTCGCTTTCCAAAAGTTCCCTCGGAATTGAAGCGCAGTTAACAACGATAAAAGGATTGTCTTTCCTTTTCCCGTTGTAATGAATGGCGCGCGCTATTAATTCTTTGCCTGTGCCGCTTTCTCCGTGAATAAGAACAGTTATATCATTGTTCAATACTTTTGAGACGAGCTTAAATACATCCTGCATTTTCCCGTCTGCAGAAATAATATTATCGAAGCTGTATTCTTTCTTAACATTTTCTTTAAGATTCTCAAGTTCTTTTGTAAGATCGTAGCCTTTGATTGCATTTTTAATGGCAGGTTCAAGGCGCTGCGTGTCAATCGGTTTTGAGAAATAGTCAAAAGCGCCGAACTTCAAAGCTTCGACCGCAACTTCAATGCTTCCTTGAGCCGAAAGAATAATTACAGGAAGATTCTCGTCAATTTGTTTTACACGTTTTAAGATATCAATTCCGTTCATGCCGGGAAGCATAATATCGAGAAGTATCAGATCGGGTTTTGCACCGATACGGCGCAGCACATCCTCGCCGTTAGTAAAAACTTCAACGTCGTATTTCCATTTATCTTTTACCCAGTAAGTCAGCAGCTTTGAAATGGACTGCTCGTCATCAACTATAAAGATTAATTTGTTCACAAATGTTCCTCAATTTATTGAACTCTTTAATTCCCTCGGCAATTTAATTATCACTGAAGTGCCTTTCTTCTCATTACTCTGAACCGTGATAAATCCTTTATGCAAATCTACAATTTGTTTAATAAAAACCAAGCTTAATCCTGTGTCTTCAATTTCCTGATCAAGGAATTTTACGCGCTGGAATTTCTTAAAGATTGAATCCAGATCTTTTTCAGAAATACCCGCGCCGGTATCGCTTACGATTATCTCGAACTCTTTAAACAGGCTTTGTGAAGAAATGTAAATTCGCCCGTCATCTGAAGTATATTTGACGGCATTCTTTATTATTCCGTCGAGCGCCTGAAAAACTTTTTCTTTATCTGCGTTTAAAATAACATTTTCATCGTGAAGATCACGTGTAAGAGTTATATTTTTTTCTGCGATCTTTTTGACATTGGCGTTAATTACTTCGTTTAAAAGATCGGTAATATTAAATTCCGACTTTGCTATCTCAAGTTTGCTGTTGTCGAAGCGGGAAATATCAAGCAGCTCGTTAACAAGCTTTGCAAGCCTCTTTCCTTCGGTTAATATCGTTTCAATAAACTCGTTCCTCATAGCTGATTCCATATCCGGCTCGGAAAAAATAGTTTCGGTGAAGCCGATAATCGATGCGAGCGGAGTTCTAAGCTCGTGAGAAATATTTGAAATGAAATCCATCTTCATTTTGTTTAATTCATCGAGGAAAGCCTTTTGTCTTTTTGAACGCATCCGCTCTGTTGAGATTATCCTTTCTGCTTCCAATAATTTTGACTCGAGGTTTTTAATTTTTTCTTTAAATGAATTAAAGCCGGTAATGTTTTTGCCCGCGCCGATAATGCCTTCGATACCGCCATTCTTGATTAATGGTTTTATAATTATATCAAGCATGATTTCATTTCCCAGTTTTGAAATGAAAGTGCTATTGAAGAAGGCAGTACTTTTCGTGCCGATCATATCGCCGAATGATTTTACGGTTTCAGATTTAACTTTTGCGGAAACCAAATCGATAAAATGCATGCCGGTCATTTCCTGCGGCTCATAATCAAGCGCAGATGCGCCGCAGGGATTAATTTTAATAAAATAACCCTCACGGTCGAGCAGAAAACAGAACTCATTTGAGACTTCACAAAGCGGATCAAAATTATTTTTATAGAATTCAAAATCAATTGGTTGAATTATTTCTTCGCGGTTAGCGGCTGCCGCAAAATGTTTCTCAAGTTCCTTATGCAGAAGGTCGAGCGGCAGTTTAAACGAGCTTGATTTATTTTTGTTAAAATATTTTTCTTCTTTGGAAAAAAGGAAAAGATAAAATGAAATATTATCTGCGCCGCTAATTTTAAATTCATTAATAAAAATAGAATGGAGATCATCGCGATTAGCAAGCTCTATCAACAATTTTGATTTCTTTAATTGAGCGAACGAAGGATTTTCTTTTTTTAGAAATCGAAGTACGGAATCATTTAGATCGGCAAAATCTTTTTTAACATGCGGTAAAGAAGATAATATTTCATAGGAGCCGCGTTCGGCTTTAATAAGAAAGCCGCAGCAACTTTGGCTCTGGTCGAATATTAAATCCAATGTACTTTTAATTATCTTAAGCATCGATTTGCGCTGCAAAATAAAATCTTTTTTAATCTAATTCAATTTATAGAATGAAGGTTATGAGTAATTATTATCTAAATCAGGCAATTATTTCGTTTTCTCAGGCAACTTAATATCTTAAAAACTTGGTAAAGAGAGAGAAATTAAAGTTTTAGAACCGGCATGATTTATGTCCTTATTTAAAGCTGTAAAATTTGTTAATTAATCTTAAGAGAAATAAATTAGTAATGCAAAATACTTTTACTGATAAAAAAATAGAAGGGTCGCAATCAATGGGTAAATTACCTGAAACTGAAAGATGGTCAATAGGGAAAGGAGATTACATCCGATCTTACGAAAAGCATCATCTTGATATTAAGGCATTAAGGAAGAAAGAAAAAGTAAAGAAACGTATTATAACTATTATTGTATTAGTTCTTGCCTTTGCGGTGGAATTTTTGGTTCTGCGAATGGCAGCAAAAATATAAATGTTGTAATGTAATTAAATAAAAAACCGGCATGCTGTAAAAACTTGCCGGTTTTTTTATTCATTTTTAGAGGACGGGAAAGAAAAGGAAATATTTATTTTAAAGATTTAAGGACTGTTTCGGCGTAGGTTTTGTAAACCGGATCAGCTTTTGCCTTTTCCAAATATTCTTTAGCTTTTTTCGTATCGTTCTTTTTGCTGTACGCGACTCCCATGTAGTAATATATGCTTCCTTCGCTGATAGATTTTCTATACTTAATAGCATTCTCGCCTGCTTTAATTGAATTATCAAACTGGTTCATAATAAAATAATCTCTTGCAAGATAAAAATACGCGGCGTCGTAATCATAATTGCTTACAGCTTTCTTTAGAAGCTCGACAGCCTTTTTATTATTCTTGCTTTTCTCGGCAGCCTGGGCAAGGCTTGTGTAGCATAGAGCGATATTATACTTAACGGTATTCTGAACGGTATCGTTCTTCGAGATGCTTAAGACTTTATCAAAGTTATCAATAGCATCCTGATATTTACCCTGGCTGAAATAAACATTACCGAGGTTATTATAGGCAGCGTCAAAGTCAGGCTTTTCCTTGATAGTATTTTTGTAGGCTGAAATAGCCTCATCCGGATTGTTCAGGTTCTGCTGAGCAAAACCGATCTGGTAATAGATCCTATAATCTTTTTCGACTTTCAAAGCATTTTCAAAATCCGCAAGGGCGCCCTTGTAGTCTGCTTTTTGAATTTTAGCCAAGCCGTCGTTGAAAGGCTTTACAGCGGCTGAATCCATAGTTTGCGCAAAGATTCCGCGTGTAAAAAATAATATTAGTAAAAGGTTGAAAGATAAAAGAGCCAGTTTCTTCATGAGAATCTCCGGTATAATTAATAAATAGGTTTAATGCAGAGTTAGAGTTTTTAGAACCACATTTTCAGTTGTGCTGCCGTGGAAAAATCGTGGTTAACAATTTTCCGCATATTTTATTTGAAAAAATAAAGTTGACGGATTAAATAGTCAATGTTTGATTAAATCAATTATCTTATTATCACAATTTTTTTTAATCGGTAATTTCATGGGCAATAGGATGAATTTTCGTTTAATATAAAGATGACATCTCTTTGAGAGATGTCATCTTGAAGATTGAACTGGTTACTTTATCACAGCAGCCGCCTCATTTACTTTCCCGGCTCGCTGTTTCCTTTTCGTAGCTCGCTGTTTCCTTTTCCAGGTTCGGTGTTTCCTTTTCCAGGTTCGCAGTTTCCTTTTCGTAGCTAGCTGTTTCCTTTTCGTAGCTCGCTGTTTCCTTTTCGTAGCTCGCTGTTTCCTTTTCGTAGCTCGCAGTTTCCTTTTCGTAGTTCGCTGTTTCCTTTTCGTAGTTCGCTGTTTCCTTTTCCAGGTTCGGTGTTTCCTTTTCCAGGTTCGGTGTTTCCTTTTGCAGGTTCAGTGTTTCCTTTTTCAGGTTCAGTGTTTCCAGTTCCCAGCCGACTATTTCATAAATACAGTAGGGAATATCTGAAGGGAAGCGATAGAATTTGTGATTTTTGAAGCATAGTTCAAAGGACAAAGTATTATTTAGCAGCTTTGAGGACGTTTAGGGCATCCTCAAAGCTCAAATGGTGAGTTTATTTATTATCTAAATTAGTAAACTGGATCTTACTTATTTGCTTATATTGCGGGCTAGATGCGCCAAAGGCGCTTTTTACATAGGTTTTTGCAGTAGCAGCAATATAAATTAAGCCGGATTTTTCTTTATATAATATTTCGTTTCGGGCAATGCGCGCGTTGCTGAGATCTCTTCCCGTACTTTTCACAAGTTTGTTTACATTGTCCATTCTTGTATAGAGACCGGTTAAATTGGCTACGGTTAAGTCAACTTCGTTGGGAGCGTAAGCAGTTTGAGCGGAAAGGAACGCAATCAATTTTTGCATATTGCTGACTTTGTTGTCGCAGCTCAATTGTGAAACCGAGATATTATTTGAATCATCGCCGGGAGGCGCATTAGGGTCAGCAGGCGGCGGAGTATCATTATTATCATCAGCTCTTTTGCCTTGCAGCTTGCGGGCAACGGTTTTAATGTTATCGACTACCTGTTCAGCAATTTCGGAAGAGGCGGCGGCGTTAACAACACGAGTTACGAGTTTGCCGAGAGGGGCAAAGAGAATCTCTCTTGCGGCAATGGCATTCGAGGAATTGGTAAGGGCGGAATTAACAATTTTAACTGAGTTTTGAGAGTTAGTTAAAACGGTACCAATAGAATTTAAGCTGATAGCTTCATTAGAGGGGTTGTAACTTGTACCATAACCTGTACAGAAGGTATAGAGGGTTTCAAAGTTTGCCACGTTTTTAGCATGACCTGTTTCAGAAGTTGCCATAATTTTATATCTCCATTAAATTATAAAATGAAAACTTAGATACGCTACAAAGTTAAGCAAAATTTTAGGATTAATTGCAAATTATTTTAAAATAATATTAATTATTATAGTTGCTAAAAGGCAAGGAAAAATATTGAGGGAAGGGAGTTTATAATGTGGAATACAGAATGGAAGAGCGATCGGTTAAAATAATTTCAGAGGATGTATAAGATATATTGGCTGCAGGGAAATATATCGTCCCTAAAGGGACTCAATTTTGTTTTTTTTATGTTTCTATAAATATATAATCCCTAACGGGATTAAGACAATGAATAAATTGCAAATGACTTTGTTATCCCAAAAGGGATAAGGTGCTGATCAATCATTTTTTGTTTTTTTTATGTTTCTATAAATATATAATCCCTAACGGGATTAAGACAATGAATAAATTGCAAATGACTTTGTTATCCCAAAAGGGATAAGGTGCTGATCAATCATTTTTTGTTTTTTTTATGTTTCTATAAATATATAATCCCTAACGGGATTAAGACAATGAATAAATTGCAAATGACTTTGTTATCCCAAAAGGGATAAGGT
>JAKAKL010000014.1:13818-29531 GCA_021824565.1 Bacteroidota bacterium
CAAAAGGGATAAGGTGCTGATCAATCATTTTTTGTTTTTTTTATGTTTCTATAAATATATAATCCCTAACGGGATTAAGACAATGAATAAATTGCAAATGACTTTGTTATCCCAAAAGGGATAAGGTACTGATCAATCATTTTTTGTTTTTTGTCTGAAGGAATTAGAATGTTTATAAATTAATCAAATCATAGTTGTCCCGTTAGGGACAAAATATTTATAGAAAGGATATGAGATAACATATAGAAAGTCCCGTAGGGACGAAATGAAAGTTAATTAATATCCGATAGAATATATTTTTCATTATAGAGGACATTATATTTTATTAACATGTTAAGGTATTCTTCTTTGAATGATAATTTTTTATGATGGATTTCCTGGTTATTAATATACTTTACAACGGAGTCTATCTGAGAATGTGAAAAAGAAAATGCGCCGTATCCAGGTTGCCAGGTAAATTTTCCTGCAACGAAATTTTTATTATTTATCCAGGTGGAGGAGTTTCCTTTTATATCCTGGAGTAAGTCCGGAATAAGCTGATGCGGTTTGTAGCCGACAGCGATATGAAGATGGTTCGGCATTCCGTTGATTATAATTAATTTATGTCCGTTGTTTTGGATAATTCCAGTTATGTATTTAAATAATTCGTCTTTCCATTCAATCCGGATAAGAGAGAGTCTGTTTTGAACTGCGAAGACAATATGCAAATAAATTTGGGTATATGTATTAGCCATGTTGTTCTCCTTTCGTCTCTGAGGGGATATATAAATTTTAATTATTTATTTTTTGGAAATATATCGTCCCTAAAGGGACTCAATTATTTTTTTTTATGTTTCTATAAATATATAATCCCTAACGGGATTAAGTCAACAAATAAATTATTAAGGGCTTGTTATCCAAAGAAGAATAAGCCAGCCAATAAATTATTAAAGGCTTTATTATCCAAAGAGGGCAAGGTGCTGATCAATTGTTAAACATTTTGATGCCCTAAAGGGATAAGAGTGCTTATTAATTATTCAAATCTTTTTTGTCCCGTTAGGGACAAAATATTTATAGAAAGAATATGAGATAACATATAGAAAGTCCCGTAGGGACGAAATGAAAGTTAATTAATATCCGATAGAATATATTTTTCATTATAGAGGACATTAAATATGTAATCCCTAACGGGATTAAGTCAATGAATAAATTGTAAATGGCTTTGTTATCCAAAAGGGATAAGGTGCTGATCAATTATTAAAAGCTTTGACGTCGTGAGGTTATTAGAATGCTTAGTAATTATACAAATCTTAGTTGTCCCGTTAGGTAGAAAATATTTATCGATAGAATTGAAGCGCAGCATTTAATTAAAGCCATAGGGATTGATGAAATGAGTCGAGGATTTTATTTGGAAAGCATTTGATAAATCAAATGCCTACAAATGGGGCGGAATTCCTTAACAATTTCTTTATCAATCATTTATAGTTTCTTAACATAGGCTGGCTATGTTTCGGCAAAATAATTTTAATCGTTATGAGAATTGCACATATAGCCGATCTTCACTTTACTACTTTCTTTAAGGATGATAATCTTTTTCAAATTGAAAAAGTGCTTAGACATACTATTGATTCCGGCTGCGACCATATTGTTATTACCGGCGATCTTACTGATAACGCCGATAAAAAGGATTTCGGCATATTAAGAAAATTGTTCGCCGAGCTTAATTTGCTTGATACTAAAAAGCTTTCGCTTGTAATAGGGAACCACGATATTTTCGGCGGAGTACAGACTGCCGAAGATATTATAAAATTCCCTGTAAAATGCAGCCGGATTAATTATCATAGAAAGGTAAAAGAGTTTTATCAATATTTCCCGGAGCTGTTTGAAGGCTGTGTTCATTTTGATCCGAAGAGAATTTTTCCATTCGCAAAAATCATAAATGACTTTTTAATCGTCGGCGCAAATTCAATCGCGAAGTATTCTAAAATTACTAACCCTTTTGCGTCAAATGGTAAAGTGAACAGGCATCAATTTAATGACATCCAAAAAATCTTTGAAAGATTTAATGAATATAAAAAAGTTGTTTTGATCCATCATCACTTTAATAAAATAAAAGCCGTAAACGGCAGCACTTTAAACTTCTGGCAGAAGATTGAAAAGCAGACGATGAAGCTTAGAAAGAAGAAAAAGCTTTTGAAATTATTTAAGCAGTACGGAGTTGAGATCGTTCTGCACGGGCATTACCATGAGTCAAGTAAGTACCGGCGCAAGGGAATCTTCTTTTCAAATGCAGGTGCCAGCTTAAAGGGAAATGTAAAGGACGAACTTAAAATTAATATCGTTGATATTTCCGAAGCTTCAACTGAAATAAACATTGAAACTATTTCCGCTTATGAAAGTGAAGCTTATCAGGAGGCTGCGGTAATTAGAGATTACCGGCTTCAAGCAATTTGATTTATCCTTCCTTATAAAATTTTCTAAAAGCAAAAACTTGCTGTTTAAAATAATTCACCGGGAAGTTAATGTCCGACAATCCAAAGTATTCCGGCTTCTGACCGCGGGGATTATATGCTGTGTTAAAAAGCCAATCCCAAATTGCTAGTTTGGTCGCGAAGTTTTTATTGTAAGCGTTGTTATTTTTATCCGCGTGATGCCAACGGTGCATCTCAGGTCCGTTAATAAAATATTGCAGCCGTCCGGATTTTACATCTATATTGGAATGAATATACATTCCCCAAACAGCATCAATCGCGCCTTTTAACACAGCAACCGCAGGCGCCGCGCCCAATAAAACAATGGGAAGAAATTCAATCGTCTGGTTAATTAAAATTTCAAGAGCGTGAGAACGGCTGCCTGAAAGCCAATCAACCTGCCTGTTTGAATGGTGCGCCTCGTGAATGTGCCAAAGAATTTTTGAATTATGCTGAAGCCTGTGGAACCAGTAAATGTAGAAGTCGTGAATTACAAAAAAGAAAATAAGCTGTTCTAATAAAGAGAATCTTCCGATAAGTCTGTGAGATGATAAATGGAAGAAAGAATTAATGAAACTAATTATCCACGCAATCACCAGACCGAGAATATAATTTTGGAAAAAAGTATAGTAAAAAAAATCTTCCTTAAATCCTTCGCGGAGAAATTTTTGATTTTTGGTGTAAGGGAAAATTCTTTCGAGAAGTACTAAAACCAAAGCTGAAATTACAACGGCAACAGTTGTAATTAGCTTTAAATTTCCAATATTCATTTCAAGGACTAAACGGCTTCGGAATAGATTTCCTTGAGCGAATCAACTCTTCTTAATTTTTTCTTCGGCTGAATCTCGCTGTCGTAAACTTTTTTCACGCCGTCGCCGAGCGCTTTTTCAATGTCGCGAATATTAGAAACAAGCCTCATGAATCCGATTATTTCAACAGAAGCAGCCTGATCTGTTCCCCACATTGCGCGGTCCAAGGTAATATGTCTTTCGATGAAAGAAGCTCCGAGAGCTACGGCAGCCCAAGAAGGCGACAGTCCGACTTCGTGCCCCGAGTATCCGATAGGAACTTCCGGAAATTTTTCTCTTAGAGTTTTTATCATCTTTAAGTTCAACTCTTCATTCTTGCACGGGTATGAAGACGTTGCATGAGCCATAAGGAGGTTTTGAGTTCCCAATAGATCTGCGGCGCATTCAATTTCTTCCATAGTAGACATACCCGTCGAAAGTATAACAGGCTTATCTAAGGAAACATGCTTCAGAAGCAAGCCGGCGTCGGTTAAAGATGCCGAAGCAATTTTATAAAGTCCGGGATCAAACTCTTCAATAAAATCGACTGCGTCTTCATCCCAGCATGAAGCGAACCAGAGAATATTTTTTTGATTGCAGAAATTAACAATCTCAGCGAACTGTTCTTTGGTAAACTCCATGCGATGACGGTATTCTATGTAAGTCATTCGTCCCCACGGCGTATCCCTTTCGATATTCCACTGATCTTTCGGGACGCAGAGTTCCGGCGTCCTTTTCTGAAACTTGACAGCATCGCAGCCTGCAAACGCCGCGCCTTCGATCATCTTCTTTGCAATATCAACAGAGCCGTTATGATTAATACCGATTTCAGCAATTACAAAAACCGGCTGTCCATCGCCTATAATTTTATCTCCAATTTTTACAGTTCTATTTAATATCATATAAACTCCGTTGTAGTTAAAAAATTTTTTACCAGATCGTAAAGCCGCCGTCGACAATTAAGTTGGCGCCGGTCATATAAGCGGAAGCATCGCTTGCAAGAAATATTAAAGCGCCTTTATAATCATACGGCTTAGCCATTCTGCCGAGCGGCGTTCTCCTGGAATAGTTGTCAATAAAAAAATCATCCTGAGAATTTTCCACGCCGCCGGGCGAAAGCGAATTTACTCTAACGCCTTTGCTGCCCCAGTAAGCCGCAAGATATTTAGTAAAGGATATTACGGCGCCTTTTGTTGTTGGATATGCGACCGTTTTATAAAATTTCTGCTCATCATTTTTATCTTTGTATAAAGATTGATCGGGCGCGACCACGCCGTAAGTAGACGCAATATTAATAATGCTTCCGCTTCCTTTGTTTATCATCTCCTGACCGATAGCCTGGCTGCAAAGAAACATGCCCGTAAGGTTTACGCTGATGGACTTATTCCAAGAGTCTAAAGGATAATTTTCAAATTTAGAAAGCTCGGCGGCAGAAGACGGATCTTCAAACTTATCATTTATCGCCGCGTTGTTTACAAGAATGTCTAACGAGTTAAAATTCTTCCTTACTGTTTTTAATAAACTTTTCAGAGATAATGGATTTGTTATGTCTGCGCCAACTCCGATAGAATTGCTGCCGAGTTCTTCTGCAAAAGCTTTGCATTTTTTGTCGTTGAGATCGCAAGCGATTACAGAGGCGCCGGCTTCCGAAAGCGCATAGCAATGCTGCTTGCCGAGCAATCCTAAGGCGCCGGTTACAACTGCTGTTTTATTTTTTAAACTGAAATATTTTTCCAACATAAAAAGAGATTAATACTTTGAATCGTCAAAAATCTTTACCGGCTTGCTGAAAGGCTTTGTGTTAAAATTTTCAGTCTTTCTGAAGACCGGCTCCACAACTTTTCCTTTTAAATATTTAACAATGTTTTTTTCTTCGACAGCTTTTTTAAGAATCGGAAGAGCGTCTTCATAAGCTTTCAAAGTGTACTCAATATCTTTGTCGTTATGTGAGTAGCTCATATTATGAATGCCGCCCCAGAGGATTCCGCGCTTAATCATTTCCTGCTGAACAAGCGATTTCATTTCTAATGAATTCCCGGCTGAAGAATTAAAGGAAACGATTGTCCGGCAATTGTAGCCGCTGCATTTTGTATAGCTCAGATCAAGCTTTGCGGCAATTTTATTATATCCGTCTTTTAATTTTAAACCTTGATTCCACAAATATTCCTGCACGTTATTCTGTCTCATAAAATCTATTGTCGCTTTTGCCGCCGCCAGCGAAAGTGTTTCGCCGCCGAAAGTGGTAAAGAAGAAAACTTCTTTTTCAAGCAAGCTCATAATTTCTTTTCTGCCTGTCAGGATTGAAATAGGCATTCCGTTTGCGACTGCTTTAGAGAAGCACGCAAGGTCGGCTTTAACATTAAAAAATTCCTGCGCGCCGCCGAGTGAGATTCTGAAGCCGGTCCACATTTCATCAAAGATTAGTATGATTCCTAAGCGGTCGCATATATCGCGGATATCTTGTAGAAAATTATTTTTGGGTTCTTGAAAAACAAACGGCTCAAGAATTATTGCCGCGGTTTCATCGTCGACAGCGTTTATCAACGACTGAATATCGTTGTAGTTAAATGTGTATGTCATATTTTTTACCGCAGCAGGTATTCCAGAATTTCTATCGGTAACGGAAATGTACCAATCATGCCAGCCGTGGTAACCGCAGCATAAAATTTTTTCTTTGCCTGTATAAGCGCGGGCTAATCTAACAGCAGCGCTGGTAACGTCGGCGCCGGTTTTGCTGAAACGAATTGACTCCGCATTTGGGACAACTTGATTTATCAATTCCGCGACCTCGACTTCGAGCGGATGCATTAATGAAAAAGTGATTCCGTCTTCAAGCTGATTTTGAATTGCTTTGTCGACTTCCGGGAAAGCGTAGCCAAGGGAAATCGGACCGACGCCCATTATGTAATCCAGATATTCATTGCCGTCAACATCCCAAACATGCGAGCCTTTGCCGCGAAGCAAATATTTCGGCGCGATGCCTTCAACAAATTGAGTTGGACCTTTTGCAAGTGTTTGAGTCGCGTTTGGAATTAGGGCAGAAGCTCGTTTATAAAATATGTTCGATTCATCTATTGGCGGGTAAGCGCCGTTAAATTTAATTCCGTTTTTCATTTTAATACCTAAAAAAATTTTAATAAAAATGCGTTATAAATTTTCTTTCCTGCTGAAGCACGTCGATGATTTTTAATGCAAGATGTTCGCCGTTGAATTTTTCATATTCCAGAACATCATCAAGCAGAGCGGGCTTAAACCAGCGGTCCGGCAATGCAATAGGCAAAACATTCGCCATTATTTTTTCTTTCGCCAAAATTTCACTTACAATTGAAAATAATCCGCCGGTTAAAAAATGATCTTCAATGGTTACGGTAAGCGAAGATGACTTTAATGCTTTAATTATCGATTTAGAATCGACAGGCTTTAATGTTCTTAAGTTCACCAGCCCGATTGAATAACCGAGCTTCTCTAAAATTTTTTTTGCTTTTAATGATTCATTCAGCATCATTCCGTAAGTAAGAATTGTAATGTCGCTGCCTTGAGAAATTATTTCAGCTTTTCCAATTTCAAAATGTTTTGAATGCTGAACAGACGACTTCAAATTATTGTAGCGGATATAAAAAGGTTTGGGCGACATTAAAACAGAAGTAAGCCCGATTAGCAAATCTTCCTCATCTGATGGGCAAAAAATATTTACGTTCGGGATGCCGCGCATTAAGGAAATGTCTTCAATAGCCTGATGCGTCGGACCGTTGCCGTCAGATAAAAAACCGGGCACGCCGCCGATTAGTTTTACAGGAAGCGCAGGGATGCCAACATCTGTTCTTATAAATTCAAATGAGCGCATTGTTAAGAACGAAGCAAGCGCATGAACAATTGGTATTCTTCCTCGCAAAGCCAGTCCGGCAGCCATTCCGATTAAAGTCTGTTCGGCAATCCCAACGTCGATAAATCTTTTGCCAGTTTGAGCGGGAAGATTTCTGATTGCGGCGCGATTCTCAGCCGTCATTACAATGAAGCGGTCATCAGTCTCGATAATTTCCAGCAATAAATTTTCGTAAGTCATTTATCTTACCATTAAAGTTTCGGATATCAAATTTGTTTTTTCTTTTGTATGAAGCTCATTCAGTAAGCCTTCAATTTCTTTTTCAGAAAAATTACAGAACCATCTGTCAGCTCTCGATTCAATGCTTGGAAGACCTTTCCCGCGGATAGTATCCGCAATTAAAACCGAAGGTCTGCCTCTGCTGCTTTTGATTTGCAGAAAAGATTCTTCGAGACTTTCAAAATCATTTCCATCGCATGAGAAGACATTCCATCCGAAAGCTTCAAATTTTCTTTCAAGCGGTTCAAGGGGAATAAGATGTTCGGTCCTTACATTTGCCTGGAACTGGTTGCGGTCAACTACGGCGGTTAAATTATCAAGTTTCATAGCCGATGAAATTTGTACAGCTTCCCAGACAGATCCTTCGTTCAGCTCGCCGTCACCTAGAACGACAACAATTTTATTAGAAGAATTTTTTAAGACGCAGTCGTAAGCAACACCCATTGCGACAGATATTAAATGACCGAGCGAGCCGGAGTGGAATTCGATTCCGGGAATATTTGTGTTAGGATGCCAATAAATATTATCATTTGTTTTGAGATGATTCTTCAATCTGTTTTTTTCGATGAAGCCAAGCTCAGCCAACACAGCGTAGAGCGCAGGCACGTCGTGTCCTTTTGATAAAAACATGTAATCGCGGCTTTCGTGCTTTAAGTTAAAAGGCGTGATGTTCAAAATTTTTTTATAGAGATAAACAATTATATCGGCACACGAGAGTGAGGCTCCGATAAAGCAACCGCCGCTGCCGGACATTTTTATAATATGCTCCCGGACTTTAAGTGAAACAGCTTGTAAATCTTTTAATTCTGCTTCTTTCATTTTCTTTAAATTAATTTTGTTTGAGAGACCGGAATAGTTTTTAACTCGCCGATATAATTTCTATACCAGTTAACTCCGATATATTTTTCATTTATTTTTTTAATAGACGGTTTTTGTTCCAGCAGGCTTAGAATATCGTGCATATTAAAAAGCTTGTTCTTAGGATACAGTTCTTCATAAACAGTTTTGATGAAAAAATAATCTTCTTCGTAATCAATAGTCCAGCGGTGCTGCATTGAGTAATCCAAACCGGTTTCCCATTTCACGTTACCGATTCTGAACAGTTGGGAATTTTCCCAGAAGTACGGAGTGGTATGTTCGCGTTCAAAATTTTTTTCTGCATTAAGCCATGCAGTTTTTAGCGCCGGGAAAGTCATAACTTCAACGTCGTTTCCGTCGGGATACGTTGGCGGATGAAGATTGCTTACGTAGTCCAAGCTTCCATAGTTATCGACAAAATAATTAATAACTCTTGAGATTATTCCGGGATCGATCAACGGGCAATCGGAAGGAATTTTAACTACAACATCAGCATTATAGCACAGAGCCGTTTTATAATGTCGATCAAGCAAGTCCATGGAATCGCCGCGGTAGAAGGAGATATTTTCTTTATGACAGAAATCGGAAATATAATCATCAGCCGGATCGGTAGTAGTTGCAACTACCACCTTTCCGGCTGACGGGGAAGCGAAAATTCTTTCAAGAAGCCTGAACAGCAGCGGCTTGCCAGCCAGATCCATCATCACTTTATACGGATATCGTGTGGAAGACATTCTTGCCTGAACGACAGTTACGATATTTAATTTTTGTGTCAAGTATGTTCCCGCTAAATTTCAAATTGCTGGAAAACAGTTTCGTTATTTTTTTCTTTGATTATAAAGTTCAAAGCGAGAAACAAAATTGAAAATGCAAATGAGATTATTATTTCAACTGATTCCGATCTTAAGACCGAAATAATTCCCGCGATGAAGAATGCAATCGAATTAAACAGAAGCTTCTGATTTCTTGATTTCATTGAATCCTCCAAATAAAGTTGTAAAGTATTTTTTTCTTGAGCTAAAGGAAGAGGTAGTATATGACTCATCGGTGTTCGAACTGTACTCTTTTTCCAAAATCATTTTGCCGACTTGCGCGATTCTAAAGGATGATTGACCTTCGTTTTGAAGCGGCGTCATTTCCTTCAATTCGGAAAGATCAAAATCCGAATAAACTTCTTTTCCTAATGCCAAGCCGATATAAACGACGCTTGAGTATTTTGTTATAAGCACGTCGCAGTTAGCTATCATTTCATTTATATTAATTTCAGTATAAATCTCGGCTGAAGGAGCCAATTTATTTATCTCCGCATAAGCGCGTTTGAAATTTTCATTCGGGTGAAGCTTAAATATTAATTTTCTGCCGCCGGCAATTTTTAAAGCGCTTCGAATAAATTTTTTTCTATTTTCATATTTAAATGTTTCTCTTGCATCCGAAGTTGCAGCAAGAACAAAATTTTTGTACGGAAAATCATTGTTCATAAAAGACAGGCAGTTGTCGAAATTCGGCAGACCGGTCACAATAATTTTTTCCTGCATTACACCTTTTTTTATAAATAAATTTTTATAACCTTCCGATGCAACGCAGAAATAATCATAAGCGTTGGATAAGCCCGTCGTAGAGGTGCTTGCAACGTAGCGCGGAAGTTTAAGCATTTTTACAAGCCAGTAAAAAATATTTTCGGGGTCTGTCATTCCTTCCTGGACAAGAATAATTTTTTTACCGCAGATATTTCTTTGAATTACCAGATCGCTGCACGTAAAAATTAAATCATAATCATTTGTAGCGCCGCGTAAATCAATCTTAAGATAATTTGCATTGAGATATTCAAAAGTCTTTTTGAAAAATTTTCCGCCGAGGATTGAGAAGTTTAATAACCCGTAGCCGGCAAGTAATTTTAAGAAACCGTCGGCATAATACGGCGTGAAGTAGCAATCATAACCTGCAAGATGTTTTGAAATCTGATGCATGATTGTCGTCTGATTTAACGAGCCGCAGATAAAAAGGATTTTCTTTTTCATACTAATTTAACTTTCGCCGTAAAAGTAAATCAGCATTATTAAGAAAATATTAACTGAAGGTTATTGAAATATTAAGTCGTGGAAAAATGATTGAACGGCATGCAGAAATTTGAATTAAAAAAAATTTTTGTATTTTGCGGCAGTTCTTAAAAAATTTTTACGGTGTCCCGGTCTCGATTTAATCGAGATAACGGGAATTATAGGGAATCCGGTGATTCTGCCTAAAACAGAAAATTCCGGAACTGACGCGCAACTGTGATAAATAAATTAATAAAATAATTTATTTTCAGCCAGGAGACCTGCCGTAGAATAATAATAATCAACCTTCGCGGGCGAGGTTAGATTAAAGAAAATTTCCAACCGGCTTTGGTTTCTATTTTCTTTATCTCCCCACGAAGTTACAACCCTAATCATTTTTTATCAGGAGTAACTTCAATGTATTACAAAAAATTCTTTTTGCCTCTGGCAATTTTGATTTTCTCATTTGCAAATCCATTTTACGCTCAATCGGATTCTTCAAAAACTTTCCGGCTTTCGGAAGTCGTTATTACGGCAACCAGAACAAAGATTCCGGCAATTGAAGCTGCAAGTTCTATTACGGTGATTGATTCGAATGAAATTGCCGCGCTAAATAAAAGAAGCGTCTTCGGTTTGCTGAAAGATCAATACGGCGTGAGTTATACGCAGGAAGGAGCGCCCGGATCGCTTTCTTATGTTTATCTTCGAGGCGCCGATCCGGGACAAACATTGGTGCTGATCGACGGCATTGCACTTAACATGACAAATGATCCGGATAATACTTACGACTTTGCAAATCTTCCGGTTGAAAACATTGACCGGATAGAAATATTAAGAGGTCCGCAAAGCACTCTTTACGGCTCGGATGCGCTTGCAGGAGTAATTAATATTATAACAAAAGCAGGCTCGGGCAAACCAAAATTTTTTATTTCGACTGAAGGAGGCTCGTACAACAGTTTTAAAGCCGACGCCGGCGTTAACGGAGGTTTAAATATTTTTAATTATTCGCTTACTTACAGCAGATTTAAAACCGACGGCTTTTCATCTGCATCCTCAAGATACGGTAACAAAGAAAAAGACGGCACATCAAATTATAATATAAATTCGAGGCTTGGCGCCACGCTTTCTTCTAACTTTAATCTGAATTTATTTATTCATTTTACAAAAGCACAAACTTCGCTTGATCAGCACGGCGGTTATCAAGGCGATGATCCGACTTATGTTTATAATACCGAGGAGCAGTCGTATCGCGCTGAAGGAAATCTTTCTTTATTCGGCGGCATATGGGATCAAATTTTTTCCGCCTCATTCATCAGAAATGTTCGGAAGTATAATTTTGATTCTACGCTTTATAATCCGGCGTCATCAAACAGTTTGTACGACGGCAACAGAGCTGATTTTAGCTGGCAGAATAATCTTAGGCTTCCATATAATTTAATTTCCATCGGACTTGATGAAGAAAAAGAGGGAGCGATATCAAATTATTTTTATTATTCATCTGTCTACGGGAATTACAATAGTTTATTCCCGCAGAACAGCGCTTCAACATTTGGAGTTTTTCTTCAGGACCAAGTGAACGCCGGAAAAAATCTTTTCAGTTCTTTAGGAATCAGGTATGATAAGCACAACCGCTTCGGCTCCGTTGTAACATATAGAATTGCTCCGGCTTATATTTTCTGGGAAACAGGCACAAAGATTAAAGCGACGTTTGGAACAGGCTTCAAAGCACCATCTCTGTTCTATCTTTTTGATCCGGCTTACGGAAATATTAATCTAAAGCCGGAAAAAAGTAAAGGCTGGGATGCCGGCGTTGAACAATTTTTATTTAAGGATCAATTGGATTTTGGTGTAAATTATTTTGAAAATTCTTTTACAGATCTATTTGGGCTTGATAATAACTATAGGGCTATAAATATCGATAAAGCCGAGACCAAGGGAGTTGAATTTTATATTACGGCAAAACCAGTTGATAATATCAATCTCAAATTCAACTATACTTATACCGAAGCAAAAGATTTAAGCGATAACTCACCGGATAAGAATCTTGCACTCTTAAGACGACCAAAAAATAAACTAGGCTTTAATGCAGATTATAATTTTTCAGAGAAAATAAATGCTGACATTGAGTTTATTTATGTTGGAGAAAGATACGACGAAGATTTTAATCAGTACCCGGTGCCAAGAGTCAAGCTTCCAGATTATGCGCTTGTAAATCTTTCAGCATCTTATAATTTCACAAAAGAAATTCAGGTTTATGGAAGGATAGATAATCTTTTCAACAGATATTATGAAGATGTCCTTGGCTATGCAACGCCGGGTCAGTCGGGTTATTTTGGAATTAAAGTTAATTTCTAAGATGTGCAAAATGTCTTTTGAACCAAAAGGAAATTATTGTTATTTTAATTTTAGTTAATTGTAGATAAATTTTTTTCAATCGAAATCAATCAGTGCGATTTTATTTTAAGGAGTAAAAAATGAACAAACAGTTTTTAAATCCCCGGCTTTTTACTTTGAGCATAATGGTGCTTGCGGCTGCTGCATTGCGGCTCGTTCCTCATTATCCGAACTTTACCCCGGTTGCCGCGATGGCGTTGTTTGGGGGAGCATATTTCTCAAATAAAAAAACGGCATTCATAATTCCTTTTGCCGCGATGCTGCTTTCTGATTTAGTCATCGGGTTTCATTCAACTATGTGGGCTGTCTATTTGAGCTTCGCATTAATTGTAATGATAGGGTTCTTGCTGAGAAACGGTAAGAAAATTTCCAGCATATTCCTCGCTTCTGTTTCATCGTCGGTTCTATTTTTTATTGTAACAAATTTTGCTGTTTGGGTTTCGGGCGGGATTTATCCGTTAACTTTTACTGGATTAGCGGAATGTTTCGCCGCGGCAATCCCGTTTTTCAGCTACACGGCAGTTGGTGATTTATTCTATGTAGGAATATTCTTCGGAGTATTTGAACTTGTCCAGTGGAAAATTCCTGCTTTAGCAGAAATGAAGGCTTAAAAATTAATTTCAGGGGCGATGAATATCGCCCCGGCTTTTAAAATAATTTTCTGCAGCTTATGAGTTTAAAACGTACCATCCCGATTCTTATTGACCTTGATGGGGTTTTAAGGCTTGGTAATAAACCAGCTGAAGGCGTTGCAGAATTATTTAATTTTCTCACCGCTGAAAAAATCCCCTCGATAATTTTAAGCAATTCTACTTTATCTTCATCGGCAGACGTAAAGAAATTTTTTACCGATAATAAAATATCTCTTGAAATTCCTGCGATGACAACAGTAGACGCGGCGCTGAATTTTGTGTACGGCTCTAAAAAGAAAATTTCGGTTTACTGCGATGAAAGAATAAAAAAATTGTTTGTTGATTTTATAGACGACAGAAATCCGTCTGCGGTACTTATAGGCGATTTGGGAGAAGAATGGTCTTATGACATTCTAAATGATATTTTAAGGAAAGTTCTGAACGGCGCCGAAATAATCGCTATGCAAAAAAATAAATATTGGGTTCCGCCGGGCAGGAATATTTCTCTTGATGCCGGAGCTTTTGTTGCAGCGATAGAATTTGCCTCATCGAAAAGTTCCACTCTAATCGGAAAGCCGTCGCCGGTTTATTTCCAATCTGCATTAGCTGAGCTCGGCTTTAATAAAGATTCTGAATTTATTATGATAGGTGATGACATTGAAACAGATATTACGGGAGCGCAGAATGCAGGCGGTAAAGCTGTTTTAATTTATACAGGCAAAACAAATAAAACTTTTTCAAAAAATATTTCTATCGTTCCCGATTTTGAAGCTGTTAACTTAATTGAAGTTATTTCCATAATTAAAAAGGCTCTTGATTAATTAGACTTTCCGAATTAAGAGATTTGATTTGTTAACAGCAATTTTTTTAACCCGAACCATTTTACTTTTCTCTTATAGAATGAAAAATTAATTTGGCGGAATAAAAACTGGTTATTATGTTTATCATACAAAAATTAAATAATTAAAGGTTTACTGATAATAACTTTACAATGCTATTATGCTGAACTTTTTTCTAATCCTACTTAAAACATATTCCTTTTTTCTTAAATAGAGATGCAAACCATTAATAAGCTAATTTCATAACAATCTTATAAAAATAAGCAAGAGGTATAAATGGAACTTCAGTTAATTTTTGCCATCAGTATTATTGGACTATTGTTTGCGGTTTATCTTATCCGTAATGTTCTTAAACGCGATACAGGCAGTGAGAGAATGCAGGAAATTTCTAACGCTATAAAAGAAGGAGCGGAGGCTTTCCTGAGGCGTCAGAATAAAACCATTCTTTATTTAGCAATTGCGCTGGCGGCTTTTATATACATAATGTATGCGATAATCAGAACTCCTACGGCGAATGATCCAGCCGGTCCTGGCGAACTTGCACTATGGACGACAATTTCATTTATATTCGGCGCACTCTGTTCAGTAGCCGCCGGATACATGGGAATGTGGGTTGCGATTAGATCAAACATTAGAACAGCAGCATCCGCAATAAAAGGAATGAACGGAGCGTTACAAACTGCATTGAGAGGCGGTGCGGTTTCGGGATTCTTTGTTGTTGCAATGAGCCTTCTTGGAGTAGCTGGATTATTTACTCTTGTAAAAGTTTCCGGCGTAACGCAGGATATTACAAAAATTCCTTTGATGATTGTCGGTTATGGATTCGGAGCAAGCTTCGTTGCTCTCTTTGCACAGCTTGGCGGCGGAATCTATACCAAGGCTGCCGATGTTGGCGCTGACTTAGTCGGAAAAGTTGAAGCGGGTATTCCTGAAGATGATCCGCGTAATCCGGCAGTTATAGCCGACCTGGTTGGAGATAACGTTGGCGATTGCGCCGGTCGTGGCGCAGATTTGTTTGAATCTACTGCTGCTGAAAATATCGGCGCAATGATTTTAGCTGCAACTTTATATAAAGCAAATTTCGCTTCAATGAATAATGAAGGCTTAACTTTAATAGGAGTCTTATTGTTTCCGCTTGTTGCCCGTGCATTCGGAATCATAGCTTCAATGGTAGGAGTTATGATTGTTAGAACTAATGAGAAAGAAGATCCGATGCAGGCTCTTAATAGAGGCTTTTACGTTACTGCAGCGCTTGCAACCGTCGGATTTTTTATTGCTTCTAAATGGCTTCTCGGTTCACATTATCTGAACTTTTTCTTCTGCGGCGCAATCGGTGTTTTAATATCTTTAGCTTTTGTTTATCTAACACAATATTACACTGAATATAAATACCGACCCGTCAAATATATTGCTGAAGCTTCGCAAACCGGACCTGCGACAAATATTATTTCCGGTCTCGCAATTGGAATGGAATCAACAGGGTTGCCGGCAATAGTTATCGGCGCAGGTATTGTCAGTACATATTTCTTAGGACAGGCTACTGGATTGCAGGACGCAGGTCTCTTCGGAACAGCGGTAGCTACAATGGGGATGCTTGGGTCTGCGGCTTATATT
>JAKAKL010000128.1 GCA_021824565.1 Bacteroidota bacterium
GTTTGTGGAAAGAAAAACTCCGCCGCCAGTCCCGGCAAAGAGATTCGTACCGCTGACTGCAAGTGAATTAACCCAAAAGGCTCCCAAGTCCGTATTAACCGCTGTCCAGCTTGTGCCGTTGTTTGTGGAAAGAAAAACTCCTCCACCCCAAGTTCCTGCAAAGATATTCGTACCGCTGACTGCAAGTGACAAGACATTATTGTTTGCCAAGCCCGAATTAACCGCAGCCCAGCTTGTGCCGTTGTTTGTGGAAAGAAAAACTCCGCCGCCATTAGTCCCGGCAAAGACGTTTGTACCGCTGACTGAAAGTGACTGAACATCAGTATTTGTCAATCCCGTATTGACCGCAGTCCAGCTTTTGCCATTGTTTGTGGAAAGAAAAATACCATCGGAGACAGTTCCTGCAAAGATATTCCTACCGTTGACTGCAAGTGAATGAATAGTAGTGTTTGTCAATCCCGAATTGACCGCTGTCCAGCTCGTGCCGTTGTTCGTGGAAAGAAAAACTCCGACGCCAGTCCCGGCAAAGAGATTCGTACCACTGACTGCAAGTGACTGAACATAAGGGTTGCTCAAGCCTGTATTGACTGCTGACCAGCTTGTGCCGTTATCCGTGGAAAGAAAAATACCACCGCCGCCAGTTCCCGCAAAGAGATTCGTACCACTGACTGCTAAACACTCAACTTGATGTCCATAAGGTCCATTTCCATTTATTTGTACCCATTGACCAAAAGAAATACTGGTAGATAAAAAGAATAAAAATATAATAGAGCGATTTATTTTCATATGAATAGCCTTATTCTTAAAGTTATTTTAGTTCATTTCAACAAGATTAATTTTTTCGTTTGTGCAAAATTTCCTGCCTCCAGCCTATAGAAGTATACTCCGCTTGCCAGATTGCCTGCGTTAAATTCGACACTGTATTTCCCCTGTATTTGTTCGTTATTTACCAGCGTCCTTATCTCTCTTCCTAACACGTCATATATCTTAAGCGTTACTTTCTCTGCTTTCGGTATTGAGTATTCAATTATTGTTGTCGGATTAAATGGATTCGGATAGTTCTGGGCTAAAGAAAAATCTTTGATAATATTATCAGTCGGCGCTGATACTCTTGTAACACCGTTGCCGGTAAATGTAAAAATATCTTTGCCAATCTGAATAGGATTATTATAAACTATTTTTATATCATCTCCGGTTTTGAAATAGGATTTAAAAAATACCCAGTTCCAGGTTGCGCTGTCTTTTACTATTGCTGCTATCGGATTTATTACGGCGCTACTATTATACTTTGTATTTAAAGTCCATGTATACATTCTATCTCTGCTGTTCCAAACTTCAAACGTGTCCGCTGCAACTCCTGGTTGATTAAGGTTAGCAGTATTTCTATCCATAACAAGTAAATTAACCTGTTCGTTCTTATCTATATTCCACACCTCAAACGGTATTCTGATTAGGAATGGATTGTTGCTGCCAGGATTAGGATTTAATGGATGATTGGCTAAGTTGTAGTTTCTTGCATAACAAAGCGTCGCAAATGAGCCGCCAGACTTTGTTATTACCACAGGTTGACCATTTATTGTTGTATCGCCGGTAACTCCTGTCCATCTTAATTCATAATCTTGTTGTAATGAATTAATATCAGTGGTGCCTCCTGCACCGCCATATATAGGCAAGGTTGAATTCGCAGTACCATCTCCAGATCCAAACACACTATAGTCTGTTATAGTATAATTAGCGTAAGAATCATATATCCCAAGCGGATTGCCGTTTAACTCTAACATGCTGATTGTAGTAGGAGCTGAAAAACTTCCTGAAACATCTACCTTAAATCCGCCGGCAACCGGAGCATTTACATACGGATAATAACTTCCCGATGATCCGCCGGGACCGTTAAAGAAATGTGTAGGGAAGAAAAGACTGGG
The DNA here is from genome assembly GCA_021824565.1 of Bacteroidota bacterium. Classification (GTDB taxonomy): domain Bacteria; phylum Bacteroidota; class Ignavibacteria; order Ignavibacteriales; family Ignavibacteriaceae; genus FEN-1297. The sequence goes on from JAKAKL010000128.1 coordinate 1,923, forward strand.
AGCATATGTATCAGTATTGCCGTATATAGTTTGGTTTTTCATTAATATGTTGCCGTTTGTTAGGTCTGTCAAATTCCATTGGTGCTGTGTTACTATTTTATTTGCTATAGGACCTTCCACACTATCTTTACCCGCTACATCTACAAGCTTCCCGCCGTATCCATTGGTAGACCCAAAATTATCATCATACATATCATAGTCTGTAATAATTGGGAATGTTGATTGTTGAACAGTCACTATTATATCTTCACCACCTGTAAACACACCATTTTGGGTTCTCAAAGTCGAGTCGGTTGGATTATTAAACACAGATATATTGCCAAAAAATATAGAGTTGGTAGACCTAAATATAAATACTGGAATAGGTGAACCTGTATTGTTGCTTGTAGGTCTGTAAGCGGTATCTATAACAACATTTAAAGGAAACTTAATTAAAATCCCGTCGCAGTAATCATAGTTCGATGAAACGATAACAGGAGTAAAATGAATATCGATTTCCCCTTTCTTTTCGTTCCACGCCATTGTTGAGGTTAGATAAGAACCTGTTAAATCAGAAATCTTGCCCATCTTTTTATTTACAGATGTAATATCCGACCACACCCCTGTGGAATCTAAAGAATATTTTTCATCATGGAAAGAAACCTGGTACAGATCATTCGTTATCTTTGAAGGGTCATCAATCGAAACATTTGCAGAAGCATCTGCTTGACCTGAGATATGAGTTACTTTTATGTTATCCCCGTAGTTAAGTCCGGGTATATTATAGTTATATATTACCGTATTAGGCACAAATCTGCTTTCCGTGTTTGTCGGATTCGCATCTAAATTCGGGTTAAATGAATATGCAGTTACTGCATAATAATATTTCTTCCCTTTTACATAGGGTACATTATTTATATAATCTTTTGTTGCAGTGAACTTGTACTCTAGTCCTGAATCAGTTCCAAATTGCTGCTGCTGTGTTATTACCTGGTCTGTAGCCGGATCAAGAGCTTTCCCGAATATTGCCTTTATCCCGTCTGATTTATCATATGTCGCTATTAGTTTTGCCGCTTCCTTAGAGGCTATTGATGACGACAATTGGTATACGTTATATCCTTCAAATGTATAGCCGCTATCATTAAAGCTTTCTGCATTGTTCTGCCACTGAATTTGAACTCCGTTACTGTCATTTATTACAGAAGTAATTGGGGCAGCAGGAGAAGTAGGATAGTTTATTCCCTTAAGCATATTGTTATAAGCTAAAGATAGGTTATACCAATATTTTTTTACAGTATATACAGAATGACTGTAATCAGATCCTTCCCCTGCTACTTCCGCAAAAACCACTTCCTGTGTATCGCCCGGTGCAAATGTAAATGGTCCTGATGCCATACCCTGTCTTCTATCGGCAGGAGGATTTGTGATGCCATCGAGCCAGCCGGTTTCCGCAACTGGATCGCCAGGGAAAACAAATCTTGTAAGATTACCACTCGGATCCTGAAATACATTTCCTGTTAATCCGTATTCTCCATTAAAAAAATTATAAAATTGCGTTGATCCTGAAACATTAAACTGCGGCGGATCGCCGAATTCAGCAGAACCATTTATAAAGAAGTATGAAGAAGTCATTGGTAAATTTTTTTTGCCTGCGAATTTCCTTCCGTTAAATATTGCAGTGTCTGCCGAGTTACCATTAACCATAGGTCCCTGTAAAAATGCAAAACCTACTGAAGGCGGCGTATCGGGAGCATAAACAGCGTCTGTCGGTTCTCCATTATATGTATAAATCAAACTTAATGTAGTATCTGTTCCGACTATATCATCATTAGCATTTCCTAAATCTGGATCAGCCCAAAATGAAATGAACATGCTGTCAATAGGCGTAGTGCCTCCTAAATTTCCTTTGTGAATAATATCGTATTTTTTAAAATACGTATTACCAAGAGATCCAGGTTGATTATACGCCCAGTATGTTGCATGCAGTTCTATTCCTAATGGCTGTGCGCCGTACATATTAACCGTAATAGCAGCATTCTGATCATTAGCCACATAATAAATAGTTTGATCCGCTCCAGGAACTCCGGGAATATCTATGTTCGGTTCATACTTTCCGTCTCCGTTGACATCAGTAAACGGCGCTCCCAGATCATTAGTAGTTCCCGCCGCAGGCCAGTCTGTCCAGTCTGCTTCATATTGCGCTCTGATCTGCGCTTGCGATAATCCTTCTAATACTGAATCTTCTGATAAATCTACTGCTGGACCGCCTGGAAATATATCCGGTCTCACTCTATAAATTCTCCAACGCGGATCTGTATATGCATTGGGGGCTGGTGTACCGTCGGACATTATAGGACCTGGCTGAAGTCCACTGATGTATGCAGAGCCTCCTACTCTTACTTGTGGATCTCCAGGTACAAAACCTCCCCAGAGTAACCCGGTCTCAAATACAACATTCTTGCCGCTGCCTTTCGGAAATTCCATTCCTTCCAAACTAGAATTTAAATTATAATCACTGAATCCAAAGTTTGATTCAAGCGCTTTAAGATTGTTTATATCGAGATACGTGCTGCTTACTGCGGTACTCGAAACATTAACAGGCTTTTTATTATTACCGGCTTTTTGTTTAGCAATAACCGGTGAAGAAATAAAAAGAAGAAACATCATAAATAGAACTGAGTGTTTTAATTTTTGGGATGACATAATTTTCTCCGTTATATTATAAACATTAACGTTAATAAAACTGATTTCTTGAACCGCGTAGTTATTAAGTGCACCCGGGTTGAATTGATTTGTGAATAGTTCTGGGAAAGTAAACAATAACTTTGTAAGTTATCTTGAGTCCCTTTTATTGCCGTAACCATTTCCGAAAGAGGGCATTTCCAAATGCCATTGCAGCTTGTACCGGCAAAAATATTTGTTCCGCTTATTACAAGGGACAAGACAATTGATTTCGATAAACCTTTGTTAACTGCTGTCCAGCTTGAGCCATTATTAGTGGATAAATATACCCCGCAGCCGGTACCTGCAAAAATATTTGTTCCGTCTGCGGCAAGAGATGATATATCAACATTAGTTAAACCCTTATTGACCGCAGCCCAGCTTGATCCATTGCTAGTGGATAAATATACTCCGCTATTGGTACCGGCGAAAATATTTGTCCCGCATACAGTAAAAGATGATATATAAATATTAGCTAAACCATTGTTAACTGCCATCCAGCTTGATCCGTTATTAGTGGATAAATATACTCCTCCGTCGGTACCGGCAAAAATATTAGTACCGCTTACAGCAAGAGCCTGAACATTTGTAAACGCGAGACCATTATTAACCAGAGTCCAGCTTGCACCGTTGTTGGTTGACAAATAAACTCCGTCGCCATCCGTTCCGGCAAAAATGTCTTTACCGCATACTGCAAGTGTATTAATATATTTATCCGTCAAACCATTATTAGCAGCAATCCAGCTTGATCCGTTATTGGTGGATAAATATACTCCGCCGCCCCAGGTACCGGCAAATATATTTCCCTCGCTTACAGCCATAGACTGAACATTAGTCTTTGACAAACCATTGTCAGCTGCATTCCAGTTTTGTCCGTCGTTTGTTGAAATATATATTCCGTTATAAGTGCCGGCAAATATATCCGTACCGCTTACCGCAAGTGACTCTATCTGTCCGCCGCATGGTCCATTTGTCTTTACCCATTGCGCTTTTACGGCGCTCGCAAATAAAAAACTGATTAGAATAACTGTAATCCGTAAAAATATTTTCTTCATATCATATTGTAATGCTTCAAGGGAAAAGATACTTTTAATAAAAAAAGATTGTGGAAAAAATCATTCATAAATTAAGCTGCTTGATTTTTTTCTTTCCAGTAATTAAGTCTTAGCTGTTCGGCATTTTCAAGTT
>JAKAKL010000088.1 GCA_021824565.1 Bacteroidota bacterium
TTTAATAACAGTACTCACCTTTTTTGTTTCATAACCTATATAAGAGACAGATATTTCTTGTTTCCCGGCTTCAACATTTCGTATGATGTAATTACCATCGGCATCAGCAGCAGCGCCATTGTTTGTTCCCACGATCATAACAGTTGCGTATGGTAGCGCTTTCTTTGTGTCCGATCCAATAATCCGGCCTTCAAGGGTTCCCTTCATTGTACTTTGCGACAGAACTATTCCCGCACCAGCAAAATAAAAAAATAGAAATACCAAAAGACTTAAGTGTATTTTAGTTTTCATATTTACTCTCTTTCTAATATTAAATTATGAGTCCGCTCTAAAAAGCTAATATTAAGTAGCCCTGCTTTTTAGTTTAATTGTTGAAAAAAAAATGTTGATTAAATTTTTAAGGGGGCTATTAGTCCAATAAAAATTATTGTGTAATATTTTTTATTTGAATTTTACATTTTGTTCTTGTTCTTTGACTTATTGACCAAATCGCGCTGGCAGAGATGCACTTTTCTGTCTTTTCCTATGTTATGCATTGCCGGATGAGCGCTCCTTCGGAGATTTGTGAACATAGGTAACGATAGATTCTTCCAAAGTTCACACCTATCCCAACGGCAAAGGCAAATATCTCTGCTTTGAAGGTACCTCTGACTTTTAGCTTCCGGTTATTCATCTTTCTTGTGAACTCCGAAACCGTTGCCTCAACGTTTGTTCTTAAACTTCTTCTTTCTTTGGGTATCATTTGTATGCTTGCTAAACGCTGCTTTTTAAGATATTCTTCTTCGGTAAAATAATAGACCCTAACAGATTTCTTTTTTATCAAATTACACACTGAAGCAAAGACACATGACGAACAAATATTTAAATCAAATTCTGCTTTGAAACGCTTTGTTACTAACTCAGATTTTATATTTTGATTTGGACAACTAGCTAAATAGTAGCCTTCGTTTATTTGATTAATCGTAATTTCTACTCCGCTGTTTTCTCTTCCCCTTATAGCTGTTTGTATTGGAGTAACTGAATGCTTATCAAACTTTTTATCGTTGTCTTTACTGCCATAGGCACCGTCAAAATGCAACTCGTTTATATCCGGCGTCTTTTCCTTGACTATATCTATTCTTTCATTTAATTCTTTAGAGTCATCTATGTTGTTGGCGTGAACCGATATATCCGTAACTAAATTTATTGGATTGACCGGATTGCATGTCTCTACAATATTTACTGTTTGTCCATAAAACTGCTTGTTGTTTTTCTTTCGGTAGGTTGCATCTATATCATCCGGCGATTGCAAACAGCTACTGGTTAATTCTTCCGGTGTCCTGATGATTATTTCTTCTTCAATAACCGTAAAGTGTTCTAAATATACTCTTTCAAATGTTTTGAAAATATCAACATCTTTATACTTTGGCTTTAACGTGTCGTTTATTTCTCTATAAACTTTTCCGACTTTCTCAAGCTCAGATGAAAGGTCATCCGTATCGAGCCGGTAAATAAACTGTCCCGATGTTTTCTTTACATAAGGAATAAAGAGTTCATCATATTGCTTTTTGTCTTCTTCATTTATTACCCGATATATTCTAATAAGCATTTCCACAAGTAGTTGAAGGCGACTGTATCTCCTTATATTAGATGCGGCTTGAAATGAATCTGTCCTTTGTATGTCGGTTTTTATCTTTAAATCTTTTAGTTGTTTTTCCGTTAAATTATCGAATACTCTCTCAAGAAGGTTTATTCCGGTCTCGATAAAATATGAGTTAAGCTTGTTTTGGAAATTAAATAGTGATGCTTCGGAAAACGGAACTTCATCTAATGTTTGCAATCCAAGAGCTGTTTTGGTCAATAAATTAAACTTTATGCTGTCGAATAATTTTTCGTATGTAAGTTTGCCTCTGTGTTGCAGCAAAATTGCCGAGACCATGCAATTAACCGGAACATTCGGGCGGCTGTCTATCTCCGAATATAAACAAGCGAAGTCTTCTTCTTTTATATTGCAGAAGATGAGCTTATAGAATTGTTGTTCTTCTGATTCTTGAAGTTCCTTTGCCATTTTTTCAGATATGATATTTGTATATCCAAATATGTTTGATTGCGTGTGCTTGGTGTTTTTCTTAAACATTCTTTTCTATAAAAAGTGAGTAAATTTGTCTTCAGGAATGTATTTAAAAATTTACTCTGATGAAAATTATTATGAAATCATTACACCCTTTTTAGAGTGAACTCAATAATTATTGAAAATTAAAAATTAGAAATTAAAATGGAAAGATAATAATCTGCAGCGAAATGTTATGACATAAAAAACAATAATCTTGGTCACTATAGTATTGACTTCTAAATCTTTGTTTTTTATGTCAAAATATTTTTTAGCGATTTTTTTGTTTTACATATTCCATATTCCATTGCGGCCTGCCGGTAGGCAAGCTTGTCGCGCTATGTGATGATGTCAACCTATTTCAGGACAAGACATCTTGTACAATTTTTTTACCCCCACCTTTGTCTGTCGCTTCCGTTTCTCACTAACCAACTGAAGTACTATTTCTTCTTGATAGTTTTCCTTTATTTCTCTTTTCTTCCACTGATAATAGCTCTGACGGCTTATGCCGTGGACAAAACATATTGTTTCAACTCGATATAGACCCGTATATTTCCCAAGCTCCGTGATCATTTCTTCTATGCTTTCGTATCGTACTTTTTTTTAAAGTCCTCTCCATATTCTCGTCCGGCTACCTCTAACATCTTTTCTAAACTCATTATTTTCAAATGTGCTTGGGCTAAGGCTGATTCTAATTCCCGATTCTCTCTTTCTCTTTGTTTTAACATATTCACTTCATCGCTCAGTTCTATCTTTACTACCTTGTTCAACAATTCATTCTTTCCCATCTTTTTTATCCATCGCTGTATTGTCCAACCTCCTTTTATGTTATATAACTTTTGGGCTTCGCTTATACTTAATTTACCTCCCTCTATTTCCATTACTACTTTTTGCTTAAACGCTAAACTGTACTTCATTATCACTTTGCCTCTGCTTTCCATTTCTATATCCTTTATTAAGTTTTCTCTCTTTACTTTGTAAACTTAATGCCGGACAAGACATCTTCTCCTCACCCTCTAATCCCTTCACCCCCTCATCACTAATTAACCATCATCCAACGCCATGCAGGCATCACATTAATTTTTTTATTATCAATAATTATTTCATCAGTTTCATCTATAGTTAAGATAAATCCTTCATTCAACTTGAAATATCGCATTGCCTCCAATAATCCTTCAGTTTCCCTTTTCTTATTTACATCATTTAATTCGGTAGTAACCTGAATTGCGGTATTTACTTTTGTATCTGTGTGTATTATGAAATCGCATTCACCTTTCCCCTTGTAATAGTATACTGTTTCTTCTGCAGCTTTTAAATGTAGATAAACTGCATTTTCCAGCATCCTGCCTTTGTTCCCGGAAAATTTAAACGATACGCTATTAACAATTCCATTATCTATGCAGTATAGCTTCTTATCATTAGCATTTTGAATGCTTATAGATTCCGAATATTTATTGATTAGAAATACCAAATAACAATCATTCACATAATTAATAAATTCATAGGTTGAATCTTTGCTTATTTTTATACCGGCTGACTTTAATTCATTGAACAATTTGTTTACTGAAAAGTAATTTGAGACATTTGATAAGCTTTTAACTATAAAATATCTTAACGCAGATGCATTCTTTATATCATATCTTTCTATAATATCCCGGTATATCATTACATCCAAATATGACTGCATTGTCTTAGATCTTAACTCCCTATCATAATTAACTACTTCGGGAAAACCGCCTTCACTTAGATAATCATTAAAGGCATTTACTATGCGGGCTTTGTTTTTTGTTGAATAAAGATCATCAGCCCTAATATTCTTAAATTTTAAATATTCATCGAACGTAAGAGGGAAAAGCTCATATGATATTGATCGCCCCCTTAAACTCGTGGCTATTTCTTTACTTAATAATTTTGATGAGGACCCTGTTATAAAAATGTTCCTGGATACCGTATCATATATTCGTCGGACAAACTTTTCCCAATTTTCAATATTTTGTAACTCATCAAAAAAGAAGTACAAAGGATTTTTATTATACGGATACAATTCATAATATGATTCCAGAATAAGCTGCAAATCACTAGCTACAAGGTTTAGCCTTTCGTCCTCAAAATTTATATAAATGATATCTTCCCGCCGTACGCTTTTAGGCAGTTCTTTCATTAGCTGATATAAAAAGTATGTTTTACCCGACCGCCTTGAGCCGATAACTGTTATAATCTTTTTTGAATTTAAAGGAACAGAAAGCTTTCTTTCAATTAACTCTTGCAAAGGACTTTCATGAAAGTCCTTTATTATGCTTTTAATTATTTCCTTCATCTTAACACCTCTGAGTAAAGATAATCTTTTCCTTTATAAAAGGAAATAGCTGGTCAATGGTTTCCTTTTCCAAAGGATATTATCTTAGTTCTGTTCTTTTCTACGATATAATTTTTATGTAACGAGTGTCACTCGTCACTCATTTCCGATCCCACAAATTAGCAAATCAATGTCACTTGTCACTAATTTCTCGTTACTTGTTATTACTGTATACCATAATACATGGATACGTAAAATTCGTTCATTCTGTGGTCGGAAAAAGTCAGGTCGGGCTGTTGGGTGGAAATGGTTGTGGTTTGAAATTGGAGTCTGGCAAATAGTTCGTGGGTGATTTCGTATTTTAGTTCAGCGCCAAGATAGGCATAGTTTGTTCTTAAGCCATATAGGAATGGCGGCTGCGGCTGGGTGTATTGACCGGTTTCCGGGCCCTGCCCGCCTTTTCTGACATACTGTCCCCATACAGTTGCTTGCAGTCCTCTTATAAAACGATAATTTATAGCGCCGTAAATAAGGTCTGCATTATTCCCCATCCAATCACCCATTACGTAACCATTGTTTTGATACGTCTGTGTAGGTATGTAATGCGTATAGACGTAAGGGAATATTTTTGTAAACTCTGCCGTTAAAGTAAGGTTATCGATAGGCAAATCAGTTACTGATCCGCCGAGAGTAAATCCAAGCTGATTCCTTTGTTTAGCAGGATTGAATAAGATAACTGCAGATTATCGCTGTACACAATCGATTCGCCAAGGGAAATATCAAGTCCCCTTTCAGGCGTAAGAGTCAAAGTATGCTGCGCAAGATATTTACTTCGGAAGATTGTTCTGCTATTACCAGGAAGCAAAGTAGCATAAGAGACAGTTGAATCAATTACACCGGAATTAAGCCAGGCATGAATGTAATTAAATCTGAACCATTTTGCCGGGTGGATATCTAACCTAATGAAAGGAAAAGAAGGAGCTTTATCCGATAAGACAAGAAGCCCGCTTTGAAGAGGCTGTGTGAAAATTCAGAAGTGATGAATAAATATTCTAATTATGGTTTTGAAATATGACTACAGTAATATGTTTTTTTATTGCCCCGACATTTATGTCGGGGTGAAATGAACTCCAATAAATACCGGGCTTCAGCCCCATTTGTGCTATTTATGTGGCTAAAGCCATAATTATCTTTCTTACACTAATCCCCGCCATAAATGGCGGGGCAATGCCATAAACCTGCCTGCCCCGTATGCGGGTAATGGCACTAACATAGGAAATAATTGAAATAATGATTATATTTGTTGAAAATCAAAGGAAAAAAGATGACGCCAAATTTATCATTATTAAGAAGCAATCAATTAAGAGAATTTCTTAGGATAGATTATTTAAGGAGTTTACAGAG
>JAKAKL010000086.1 GCA_021824565.1 Bacteroidota bacterium
CTTGTTAGTGTCTTAATATTTGAAAAAACGCCAATTATTTCAATGTTTTCTGATTCAAATTACAATATTGAAAATACCTATAACTCTAATCAGTTATCTTTATTCAATTTATAGTTGGACAGTAGTGATACTTTATTATCATTTGAGATAGATTTAACCTAACATTGCATTTACCTTTTTCTCTTAAAAGGAGGTATTTTCCTTAAGAAACATCCTCCGCACAGTGCGATAGGCTATGGTTCTTATTGACGGGATAGCCTTGCGCATGCGATAGGCTATGGTTCTTATTGACGGGACAGCCTTGCGCATGCGATAGCCCATAGTTCTTATTGACGGGATAGCCTTACGCATGTAATAACCTATGGTTCTTATTGACGGGATAGCCTTGCGCATGTAATAACCTATGGTTCTTATTGACGGGATAGCCTTACGCATGCGATAGCCCATAGTTCTTATTGACGGGATACCCTTACGCATGCGATAGCCTATGGTTCTTATTGACGGGATACCCTTACGCATGTAATAACCTATGGTTCTTATTGACGGGATACCCTTGCGCATGCGATAGCCTATGGTTCTTATTGACGGGATAGCCTTTCGCAGTGCGACAGCCTATGGTTCTTATTGACGGAATAGCCTTGCGCACTTGCAGACGATTGGTTTTTGTTAAATTTTCATAACTATTTGTTTGCAATGATCTATTTTATGCAGAAAACTTTCCTCTTTGCATGAATAATTTAAGCTTGCAATTCTAATTAACTGTTCTTCAAACGATCAAAGAAATGACCGGATATTGAGTTTTTATTCCAAAATAATAAAAATACTTTTCCCGATAATGAGAAGCATTTTGCATCTCTCACTGAATATTTCAACACTTAAAATTCTATTCGATACTAATTACTCTATTTATGATTACCATTAACTAAGTTTTTAAGCCGTATTAAGAAGTATGCCTTCTTAAATCCTGGTTAAGATTTATAATTAGTCTTCCGATCATTCCATAGAGCGCGATAATTTACAAATGGCACGGTATATGGATAAATGTTGACAGTTTTAATTATAAAATTTTAAAGAGATCAACTATGCCCAAAGAAAAAGAAGTTCAAAATTTATCTGAGGTTACTGTTCGTTTTGCAGGCGATTCCGGAGATGGAATGCAGCTTACGGGAAGTCAATTTAGCGATACAACGGCTTTAATGGGAAATGACTTAAGCACATTGCCCGATTATCCGGCTGAAATTAGAGCGCCTATAGGAACCGTCTACGGTGTCAGCGGCTTTCAGCTTCACTTCAGCAGCAGCGATATTCATACTCCAGGCGATAGACCTGATATTCTTGTCGCAATGAATCCCGCAGCCATCAAAAAAAATATAAGTGAATTAAAACCCGGCGCGATGATCATAGCCAACATAGATTCTTTCGATAGGAAAAATCTTCAGCTTGCTAAGTATGAAACCAACCCGCTTGAAGACAGCAGCCTTGAAGGATATGAAGTTTACCCGGTGCCGATCGGCTCTCTTACTGCAAAGGCATTGCAGGGAACTTCTCTTTCGCCTAAAGAAGTTTCACGCTGTAAAAACTTTTTCGCTCTCGGACTTATGTACTGGCTTTTCGACAGACAGGTTGATCAAACCGTAAGCTGGATTCAAAAGAAGTTTGCTAAGAAGCCTGAATTTATAGAAGCTAATACAAATGCGTTATTAGCAGGCTATAATTACGGAGAGAATACCGAGCTGTTCAATACTCGTTATAATGTTGAGCCGGCAAAGCTGCCGAAGGGAACTTATAGAAGCATTTCTGGCAACGAAGCAACCGCGCTTGGATTTTTAGCAGCTTCGGTAAAAAGTAAATTACCATTGTTCCTCGGTTCATATCCTATTACGCCTGCCTCGGAAATATTACAATACTTAAGCAATTATAAAAACTTCGGAGTAAAGACTCTTCAAGCTGAAGATGAGATAGCGGGTATTACGTCGGCAATCGGCGCTGCGTTTGCGGGGAATCTTGCTATTACAACTACAAGCGGTCCGGGTCTCGCATTAAAGACGGAAGCCATAGGCTTGGCTTTGATGACCGAGCTTCCAATTGTTATTGTTGACGTCCAGCGCGGCGGACCTAGCACAGGCTTGCCGACTAAAACAGAACAGGCTGATCTTCTTCAAGCTGTTTACGGAAGAAACGGCGAAGCGCCCGTAGCGGTTCTTGCGGCTTCTACTCCGAGCGATTGCTTTAATATGGCTATTGAAGCCTCGCGCCTTGCAATAAAATATATGACGCCTGTAATCTTATTAACTGACGGTTATCTTGCAAACGGCTCGGAACCGTGGAAGATTCCTCATGCGAATGAGCTTCCTGATATACCTGTAAAATTCAGAACGGAGAAAGAAGGATTCGCTCCTTATCTGAGAGATGGAAATCTTTCACGACCCTGGGTAAAGCCTGGAACGCCTGGACTGGAACACAGAATCGGCGGTCTGGAAAAGGCAAACATCTCCGGCGCGGTAAGCTATGATCCGGAAAATCATAACTTGATGATTAATCTTAGAGCGCAAAAAGTTAAGAACATGGTTAACGATATTCCCGATCTTACAGTCGACGGCGATATGGAAGGCGATATTCTTGTCTTAGGCTGGGGCGGAACTTATGGAGCAATTAAAGAAGCAGTTATAAAAGCCCGTGAAGCCGGCTATAATGTTTCGCAAGCTCACTTGAAATATATTAATCCTTTACCGAAAAATACCGAGTATGTTCTGAAAGGGTTTAAAAATGTTCTAATACCTGAGATAAATCTCGGGCAGCTTTCTAAGATTATTAGGAGCGAGTTTTTAATACCTGTTAAGCAGTTGAATATAGTAAGAGGATTACCATTCCGTGTATCCGATATTGAAAATAAAATTAAAGAAGTACTTGGAGGAATAGCATAATGGCTGATCAAATAATAGAAACGAAAGAAATTAAACTTACGGCAAAAGATTTTGCGACGGATCAGGATGTAAGATGGTGTCCGGGCTGCGGCGATTATTCTATACTCGCGCAGGTGCAAAGATCTTTCCCGGATTTAGTCGGAATAAAAAAAGAAAACATAGTTTGGATATCAGGCATAGGCTGCTCTTCGAGATTTCCATATTACATGAACACCTACGGTTTCCATAGCATTCACGGAAGAGCGCCGGCAATTGCAACCGGAGTTAAAGTAAGCCGTCCTGAACTTTCTGTTTGGGTTGCGGCGGGAGACGGAGACTTGCTTAGCATCGGCGGTAATCATTTTATTCATGCGTGCAGAAAGAATGTTGATCTTAAGGTACTTCTTTTCAACAATAGAATATACGGACTAACGAAAGGACAGTATTCTCCTACTTCTGAAAAAGGGAAAATTACAAAGACATCTCCGTATGGAAGCGTTGACTATCCGTTTAATCCTGCTGCACTGGCACTTGGTTCAAACGCTACTTTTGTTGCGCGCTCTCTCGATAGAGACACAAAGCATTTACAGGAGATGATCAGAAGAGCGGCAGCGCATAAAGGTCTCGCGTTCTTAGAAATATTTCAGAACTGCAGCATCTTTAATGACGGCGCTTTTGATATACTTACAGATAAGAAAACTAAAGATGATAACGTACTTGTGCTTGAACATGGAAAGCCCATGCTGTTTGGAGCCAATAAAGACAAAGGAATTATTATGGACGGCGCCAAACCGAAAGCTGTTGAAATCGGAGAAGGAAAACACAGAATTGAAGATGTGCTGGTACATGATGAGTTTGATGAAAGCCCGCTGCTTGCCACATTATTAGCTCACATGACTGACGATCCTTCTATGCCGACACCGATAGGAGTTTTCAGACAGGTAACAAAATCTACTTACGACGGCGACGTTGAAGAACAGATTACATCTGTTACATCAAAGAAGGGCGAAGGAGACCTTGAAAAAGTCTTATTCACTGGCAGCACATGGGAAGTAAATTAGTTCTGGCTCATTAATACCTCTAATGGAACAGGTGTTAACGCACCTGTTCCTTTTATCACCTCTAAATAAAATAACCTGCATAATTGATTGCATAAAATTTTCTTTAGCTTTATTTTAATCAAGAAAATTTCTTAGATGAAGTTTTCTTACTTCAAGATTGCGGATAGATCTTAAGTAACAAATAAAAAACAGCAAAGGTTAAAGAAGAACTATGAAAGTAGGAAAAGAAGTTCTAGAACTCTCCGATGTAACAGTACGGTTTGCAGGAGATTCAGGCGACGGCATGCAGCTAACCGGAACCCAGTTTACAAATACAACGGCGTTAGTAGGCAATGATCTAAGTACATTGCCGGATTACCCGGCGGAAATACGCGCGCCTGTTGGTACAACTTACGGCGTAAGCGGTTTTCAATTGCATTTCAGCAGCAGCGATATTCAAACTCCCGGAGATTCCCCGGATATTTTAGTCGCTATGAATCCCGCGGCGTTAAAGGTGAACGTAAAAGATTTAAAGCATAATGCTGCGATAATAATCAACATTAATTCTTTCGATGCAAGGAATCTTAAGCTTGCTGGATATGATACAAATCCGCTTGAAGACGGCTCGCTTGAAGGCTACAACGTAGTACAGGTTCCATTAAGCCAGCAAACAAGCAAAGCGCTTGAGGACAGCGGCTTATCGGCAAAGGAAATTTCAAGGTGTAAAAACTTTTTTGCGTTAGGTATGATGTACTGGCTTTACAGCCGACCGATAGAGCCGACATTAAAATGGATAAAGGATAAGTTTAAAGACACTCCGCTTCTGGCAGCGGCAAATGAAAAAGCATTGTTGGCAGGATATTATTTTGGTGAGAACACAGAATTATTTACTACTCGCTATCAAGTTGAGCCGGCTAAGCTGCCGAAAGGAATTTACCGCAACATATCAGGCAACGAAGCATTGGCAATAGGCTTTGTAACTGCATCTGTAAAATCAGGCTTGCCTTTGTTTCTTGGCTCATATCCGATTACTCCTGCATCTGATATTCTTCACGAGCTAAGCAAGCATAAAAATTTTGGTGTAAGAACATTTCAAGCGGAGGATGAAATAGCGGCAATTACTTCTGCTATCGGCGCGGCATTCAGCGGCGCACTTGCTATTACTACAACAAGCGGTCCCGGAGTCGCGCTAAAAACAGAAGCAATCGGACTTGCAGTGATGACCGAGCTTCCGCTGATCATCATAGATGTGCAGCGCGGCGGACCAAGCACAGGACTTCCAACTAAGACTGAACAATCTGATTTACAGCAAGCGATCAACGGCAGGAATGGAGAGGCGCCTGTAGTTGTAATTGCAGCGTGTACTCCAGCGGACTGCTTCAATATGGCGTTGGAAGCAGCGAGGCTTGCAACAAAGTATATGGTGCCGGTACTTTATTTATCGGATGGTTATATAGCCAATGGTTCGGAGCCGTGGAAAATCCCGGAGCCTGATTCCATCCCGGGAATAGAAGTAAAGTTCAGAACAGAGAAAGAAGGATTTGCTCCATATATGCGAGATGAAAACTTAGCAAGACCGTGGGCAATTCCCGGCACGGCAGGTTTAGAGCACCGAATAGGCGGGCTTGAAAAGTCAAATGTTTCAGGCAATGTAAGTTATGATCCTGAAAACCACGAGTTCATGGTCAGGCTTCGAGCGCAAAAAGTAAAAAATATTGAGAATGATATTCCGGAGCTTGAAGTAACCGGAGATATTGATGCGGATGTGCTAGTAATAGGCTGGGGCGGGACATACGGATCAATTACGGAAGCAGTCAGCCGTGCAAGAAGAAACGGCGGCAGGGTTGCTCAAGCACATTTTAAATATTTAAATCCTTTTCCGAAGAACACCGGTGAGGTTCTGAATAAATACAAACACATCATCTGCGCGGAATTAAATATGGGGCAGCTTGCAAAATTTTTGAAGAGCGAGTATCTCGTTGACATAGATTCTTTTACTAAGATACAAGGACTTCCATTTAAATCTTCTGAGATCGAGAAGAAGATCGAAACCGTTATAGGAGGATATTCAAAATGATAGACAATCAACCAAAAGAAAACTCACAAGAAAAAATAAAATATACTGCAAAAGATTTTACTTCGTCTCAGGATGTAAGATGGTGCCCGGGCTGCGGAGATTATTCAATCCTGGCGCAGGTACAAAGAACATCACCCGATCTTGGGTTTAAGAAAGAAAATGTAGTTTGGGTATCGGGCATAGGCTGCTCGTCGCGCTTTCCATACTATATGGACACTTATGGCATACATGGAATTCACGGGAGAGCGCCTGCAATCGCAACAGGAGTAAAAGTCAATAATCCGAATCTTGATGTCTGGGTTGCAACCGGTGACGGCGATCTTTTAAGTATTGGAGGGAATCATTTTATCCACGCGTGCAGAAGGAATGTTGATATAAAAATTTTGTTGTTCAACAATAAGATTTACGGGTTAACGAAAGGACAGTATTCGCCGACTTCGGAGAAAGGTAAAAAGACTAAAAGCACTCCTTTCGGAAGCGTTGACTTTCCATTTAACCCGCTTAGTCTTGCGCTTGGTGCGGAAGCAACTTTTGTAGCACGCAGTTTAGACCGCGATCCGAAACATCTTCAGGCAATAATTAAGAGAGCATCGGAGCATGCCGGTACGGCTTTTATAGAGATATACCAGAACTGCAATATCTTTAACGACGGAGCTTTTGAACTTTACACTGAGAAAGATACAAAGCCTGATAACGTCGTATTCCTTGAACACGGCAAACCGATGATCTTCGGTAAGAATCAGGATAAGGGAATTAAACTGGAGGGATTGAATCCTAAGGTTGTGGACTTAGCTAACGGAGAAGCTTCTGTGAATGATTTATGGATTCACGATGAGTTTGATGAATCGCCCGCAAGAGCGTTTATCTTAGCACAGTTTACCGAAAATGAAAATATGCCTTTGCCGGTCGGTGTGTTTAGACAGATAAAAAGATCGACATATGATAAGGATTTCCACGAGCAGATTGAAAGGATAAAGAAAGTAAAAGGAGAGGGCGATTTGAAGAAATTATTATTTGCAGGAAATATGTGGACTGTAAATTAATCCCGGTTAGCTTTAGCTAAAATATTTTCAGCTAAATAATAATACCGAAATATTTTTTTAGCGCCCCGGAATACTCAGCTTCGCTGGAGAGATCAGTTTCGGATTTAGAGCCGTCTTTAGTAACAATAAATTTTAGATTGCTAAGAGTCTTTCTGCCATCGCTTGCTGCAAGAGTGCAAATACGCTTTTGTGTAAACATCGTAGTTGGTGAAGTTTGGTTATGAATGCACATCTCATTGAATTCTTCCAGCTTTCTTTCTTTCAAAGTAAATATGTATTGATCCTTAAATACGCCGTCACCAGATGATCTGCTTAATTTCAGATATTCATCTTTATATTTTTCTACTTTATATAGAAAACCAAATTGCTGCTGCGGGGCATCCGATTGAATTTTGACAGGGAGAATAAATGAATCTCCGAAGCCGACATCAACGAGCCATTCGTCTTCGAGATTAACAATTAAAGCCATGTGGTCAAAGTCTTTTCCGAAATCTCCTTTGCCGTTAGTAACGCGTGCTGAAACCATTCTTACTTTAAATCCTATTTCTCTGAGCAGTTTATAAAAAAGCCCGTTAAGTTCGTAACAAAAACCTCCGCGGTTATTTAATACAATCTTGTTATAAAATTCTTCCGTGTCTAAAATTATTTTTCTTCCAAGGTGTATGTCTAGGTTTTCAAACGGCACATTAAATAGATGAGTCTTATGAAGTTCTATCAGCGTATTAAGATCCGGTTCAACATTTCCTTGAAAGTTTATTCTCTCAAGATATTTTTTTAAATCCATCTAGTATCTTCCTTTCATTTCTCCAAACTTGTTTTAACTTTACTTTTGAAATTAAAATAAGCAATGGGTTCAAGCAAAGCAGAGATGAACAAAATTAAAACTTTACTTATTAATTTGCATAATAATACTGTTAAATTAATTTTCACAAAAGATATAAAGCTCGAAATGTGATTTATAAGCTGATTAGAAATAAATAAAAGAAATATATCTTGACACAAAATAATTCATTTGTTATTTTGCGCCTAAGTTTTATGAACAAGATTTTTATAAATATAGCAAAGAAATTTAATCACGAGGCAATGTGTTGTTGCTGTATGATGATGTGTATGTCATCGCGGGAGGACGCAGCTTAATTTTATTATAATAATTTTATACTGAGCCCTTCCCGACGAATCGAGAAGGGTTTTTTTATAACTAAATATGACATAGAAAAAATTTAAATATAACTCTTATCGAGAAAGGTTGAGGGAACAGGCCCGACGAAACCTTAGCAACCCCGGAAAATCGGGGTGCTACTTCCTGCCCGGTTCGATTAAGTCGGACTATGGGAAAGATGAGAAAAGAAGTTTAGAAAACCTCTTCGAGAATCTTTCCCGGAGAGGTTTTTTAGTTTAAAGAGATTTCAATCAACTAACAATAAATAATAAAAGAAAGGTTCATTCAAATGAGCACGAACGGAAAACAAAGAAACTATCGGTATGAAACGCTTCAACTGCACGCAGGACAGCAGCCTGATCCAACGACAGGCGCAAGGGCTGTACCAATTTATCAAACGACATCATATAATTTTAATGATGCACAGCACGCGGCGGACTTATTCGGTCTGCAAAAATTCGGTAACATTTATACAAGGATCATGAATCCGACTACAGATGTTTTCGAGCAGAGGATAGCCGCGTTAGAAGGCGGCGCAGCGGCATTAGCGACATCTTCAGGTCAGGCTGCGCAATTTTTGGCAATCACTACAATTGCCAAAGCGGGAGAAAATATTGTATCAACAAGTCTACTTTACGGCGGAACTTATAATCAATTTAAAGTAACTCTTCCGCGGCTTGGAATAGATGTTAAATTTGTCGACGGAGACAAAGCGGAAGACTTTGAAAAATTAATCGATAAAAAAACAAAAGCATTGTATGTAGAATCAATCGGCAACCCGCGTTTAAATGTTGTGGACTTTGAAGCTGTAGCAGCGGTTGCACACAAGCATGGAATCCCGTTGATAGTAGATAATACATTCGGCGCCGCAGGATATTTAGTCCGGCCAATCGACCACGGTGCAGATATTGTAGTAGCTTCGGCAACAAAATGGATCGGCGGGCACGGAACTTCTATTGGCGGCGTAATTGTAGACTCCGGGAAATTTGATTGGGGAAACGGAAACTTTCCAATTTTTACGGAACCATCTCCCGGCTATCATGGATTGAACTTCAACCAGGTATTCGGTAAAGGTTCACAGTTTGGCAATATTGCATTTATTATTAAGGCAAGAGTTGAAGGCTTAAGAGATCTTGGACCGGCTTTAAGTCCATTCAATGCATTCCTTCTTTTGCAAGGGCTTGAGACTTTATCATTAAGAATAGAAAGGCACGGGCAAAACGGATTAGCGCTTGCAAAGTGGCTTGAGAAAAATCCAAACGTTGAGTGGGTTTCATACCCGGGACTTGAAAGCCATCCGTATCATAACCTGGCAAAGAAATATTTGCGTCACGGATTATTCGGATCAATGCTGGCTTTCGGTATAAAAGGCGGCGTTGAAGCCGGGAAAACGTTTATCAACAATGTAAAGCTTTCAAGCTTGCTGGCGAATGTTGGCGATGCAAAGACTTTAGTAATTCATCCTGCTTCAACTACCCATCAGCAGCTATCTGAAAAAGAGCAGCTTGAATCCGGCGTAACACCGGAGTTGATCCGTGTTTCCGTCGGTATTGAACACATCGATGACATCATTGAAGACTTTGAGATTGCTTTAAATGCGGTTAACCAAAAAGTTACTGCTTAATGCAATCGATTTGATTTCTAAAAACAAAATGAAAAGAAAAATCAGAGCACTAATATTTTCTGCTCTGATTTTCTTTCTTTAGTTAAACATTATTTATCTTTCGGAAATAAAAAAATGGAACTAAACCTGAAAGAAAAAGTAGAAATATTCCCGCTGACAAAAGTTGTTGAACTTTTTTCAAAAGAAAATCCGCTTACGCTTGAGAGCGGTAAAAATATAGATGTTGTTAATACAGCTTTTCAAACTTACGGCGAGTTAAATTCAGCCGGAGATAATGCTATATTAATATGTCATGCTTTAACCGGGAACGCTCATGCAGCCGGTATTATAGGCGAAGACGAATTGACGAATTCCAAGCCGCACGAATTTCTTTATAAGTACAACAAAATGAATTTTGGAAAGCCCGGCTGGTGGAACAACATAATTGGACCGGGAAAAATATTTGATACAAATAAATATTTTGTAGTTTGTTCTAACTTCTTAGGAAGCTGTTATGGAACAACCGGACCGGCAAGCAAAGACGCCGCTACAAATCAAATTTTCAGAATGAAGTTTCCAACGGTTACGGTTAGAGACATGGTTAAAGTTCAATATGAGCTGCTGAAATATTTAGGAGTTAAAAAACTATTTTCTGCTGCAGGAGGTTCGTTGGGAGGAATGCAGGTTTTGGAGTTTGCGATTATGTATCCCGACTTTGTGCAAACAATAATTCCTATTGCAACATCAGCGAGACATTCCGCCTGGGGAATAGCGTTAAACGAAACTGCCAGAAATGCGGTTATGGACGATCCAAGCTGGCATGATGGAAATTATGAAAGGCAGCCGTTTAAGGGATTAAGCCTTGCAAGAAAAATTGCAATGATAAGTTACCGCAGCAAGGTTTCCTTCGATTTGAAATTTGGCAGAGACGACGACGAATACGATGACAGCTCCAACGAGCCGAGAGATAAATTTAAAATCCAGAGCTATCTGGAATACCAGGGAGAAAAATTAGTAAACCGCTTTGACGCAAACAGCTATTTGTACATTACAAGAGCGATGGACTTGCACGACGTTAGTTATAAACGGGGTTCTTTTGATGAAGTACTTAACAGCATAAAAGCGAAATCACTCAACATCGGTATATCAACCGACGTTCTTTATCCCGCCGAAGAACAAATTGAAATAGCATCTAAAATCCGGAACTCGGTTTATGCTGAAATAAATTCAATATACGGGCACGATGCATTTCTGATAGAATTCAACCAGCTTAACGATATAATAAAAAAATTTTTCGCAACGTTATAAAAAATTTAGGGCAAGATATTCAACTTGCGGATCAACATTTATCTTGCCCTAAGGTGGGCTTGTTTTGAAGAGAGGCAACATTTTTAATCGTTACAGGATAGTGTAGATTAAAGGCTGCAGAAGAATATATGGAGGATTACTGTAACCTTTATTCTAAACTCTCGAAATATGAAACGTAATGTTGCCAGGACTGCAAAAAACATAACAATCTTCATTCCAAAGGAAAATTCTACATTCCTTTTATCATAAATTTAGTTTTTCCCGCATAAAGTTTATTTTTTAAGCATGTGTTTGTAAATAATATTCTTTACATTGGGAAGAGAGTAATTGTCGTTTGCAATAGTGGGAATATTTTTTCAAATTATTATTTAGTAAAAAGATACTTTTGGTAAATTGAAATAATTTTAATAGAAGCCCGCTAAAATATTATGGCATTATTTTATATAGAGAATAACAAAACTGTAAAAGAAGGAAAGCGGTCAGCTTTTTATAGTTAGTTCAATTTTTTATATTGCATTCCCAAATTAAGGTACAGCAAAACAGTTTTTGAATGAAAGCGACTTTAAACAAGAAATTTATATTTGATTTTGATCTCTTTGAAAATTTCAAAGACATGTGCTTTGTCATTTCAAGTACAGGTACTATTTTAAATTTGAACAAGGCAGTGTACGAAAGCTTAAATATTACTTCAAAGAATTTGGTTAATCAAAATTTTTTTGATTTAATTGAACCGGCTTTTGTAGGAAGAACCAAATTGGCATTAACAGGCTGCATTGAAGAATTGAAAAATGAAAATCTTTATTCTAAATTCAACATCAACGGAAAATATTTTGATATAAATTTAATATTAATTCCTTTTCATGATTCATCTCAAGACAATAACGATGTAAACTGCTTTATACTTGCGAGAGACATTACCGACGAGCGCTTAAAAGAGGTAGAACTAATGAGGTTTTACTATGTCGCTCAAAACACTGTAAACCCGGTTCAGATTGCGGACATCCAGGGGAAGATGATATACGTTAATCCTGCTTTTGTAGAATCAAGCGGATACAGCAGGGAAGAGTTAATCGGAAAGAACCCGAGTGTATTCAGCAGCGGGAAGCATTCAAAAAAATTCTGGGCAAAGATGTGGGCGACAATTAATGCCGGAAAAGTTTGGGTTGGTGAAGTGGAAAACCGTAGAAAGAACGGCGACCCTTTTTATACGCAGCTATTAATTTCACCGATTCTTGACAGCGACGGAAAGGTTAACGGCTTCTTTGGAATTCATCGTGACCTAAGTGAAAAAAAATTATTGGAGAAACAATTAATCCATACGCAAAAAATGGAAAGTATCGGGACTTTAGCGGCTGGCGTTGCACATGAGGTTGGAAATCCGCTTGCATCAATATCGGCTTTGGTGCAGATAGTTCAGAGAACAACGAAAGATGAATTTGCCAAAGAAAAGTTAGAGCTTGTAAAAAAACAAGTTACCAGGATATCAAAAATAATCCGCGACCTGGTGGACTTTTCGAGACCGTCAAACTATGAACTGCAGTTGACTGACATAAATCAGAATATTGCCGAGGCGATAGAAATAATAAAAGTTGGAGCCAAAGCTAAGGATATAATGTTTGAGTTGGATCTTGGTGATAAAATTCCGCTACTACCTTTAATTTCAGATCAGATACAACAAATATTTGTAAATATACTTTTAAATGCGGTTGATGCTATTGCAGAGCTAAGCGCAGAAGTAAATCCCAAAAGAATTGAAGTAAGCTCGGATATTTTGGATGATATGGTTATTTTAACTTTTAAAGATAATGGTAAAGGAATACCTGAAGAAAATCTATCAAAAGTATTTGAGCCGTTCTTTACCACTAAAAAAGCAGGGAAAGGAACAGGGCTTGGATTGTGGGTCAGCTATGGGATTATAAAAAGTTTTCAGGGCGATATTAAAGTAGAAAGCAAAGTTGGAACAGGCACAACATTTACAATAACATTACCAATACAACCTTAAAATAGAGGAAATTATGGCAGAAAGAATTTTAGTCGTTGATGATGAAGATATAATAAGAGAATCTTTGTCCTTCGTATTAAAAAAGGAAGGATACTTTGTCCAGGAAGCTGAAAACGGACGCGTTGCTTACAACAAACTTCTTGAGGAAACTTTTGACCTTGTAATAACAGACCTTGAAATGCCTGAAATGAAGGGCATTGAACTTCTTGAAGAAATAAAAAAATTAAATATCCAGACATCGGTGGTTATTATAACCGCTTTCGGATCGCTTGACACAGCCATTTCAGCTTTGCGTAACGGAGCAAGCGATTATTTATTGAAGCCTATCGAGTTTGATGAACTCCTAATAAAAATAAAACGGCTCTTTGAAGTTAGAAACTTAATCCTTGAGAACAGGCTTCTGAAAAAGGAAATTCAGAGGAATTTTGATTTTGAAAACATTATAGGCAAAAGCCCTGCAATCAAAAAAATTTTTGATATTATTCAAACAGTTGCTGATACCGACACAACTGTTTTAATATCAGGTAAAAGCGGTACGGGAAAAGAACTGGTAGCAAGAGCTTTACATTATAACAGTAAAAGGAAAAATAAAACCTTAATAGCTGTCAACTGCGGTACTATCACGGAGAATTTAATAGAGAGCGAACTTTTCGGACATAAGCGCGGAGCATTTACAGGCGCAATAGCCGATAAAGAAGGGCTTGTAAAAGCCGCCGACGGCAGCACTTTATTTCTTGATGAAATCAGCGAACTCCCATTGCAGCTTCAGGTAAAACTTTTGCGAGTGCTGCAGGAAAAAGAGTATACCCCGGTTGGTTCCACAACTGCCATTTCGGTAAACGTAAGATTTATTGCTTCGACAAACCGCGATTTGAAAGAAGAAGTTGCTGCCGGCAGATTTAGAGAAGATCTTTATTATCGTTTAAATATTGTCGAGATAAATCTGCCTTCGTTAAAAGAAAGAGAAGAAGATATTCCGCTTTTGGCTGATCATTTCTTGAATAAATATCGCAAAGAACTTAATAAAAATATAAAGGGAATAGACAGCGATGCTATGAGAGCGCTGATGAATTACGAATGGAAAGGCGAGATTCGAGAATTGGAAAACACGATGGAAAGGGCAGCTATCTTTTGCCGAAGCGAATTTGTTACGGTGGCGGATTTACCTCAATCATTCAATTCTAAAATTCCGATTGCTGATTTCTCTAAAATAGGCTCCTTAGAAGATTACGTAAAAAAAATTGAAAGGGATTATATTTTTAAGGCTCTCGAAAATAACAGCTTCGATAAAGAAAAAACTGCTGAGCTGCTGCAAGTTGGGCTTTCAACTTTATACAGAAAATTAAAAGAACTTGACATTAAGGCTTAAAAATAATT
This sequence comes from Bacteroidota bacterium, assembly GCA_021824565.1. GTDB lineage: Bacteria > Bacteroidota > Ignavibacteria > Ignavibacteriales > Ignavibacteriaceae > FEN-1297. The sequence goes on from JAKAKL010000086.1 coordinate 14,513, forward strand.
AGTCCGGCAAAATATTCCAGCACCCAAAATAAGTAATTTTCTATCGGTTAGGGGCTTCTCAATCTTTATAAGAATCGCGGGTCATTTTTCACTAACGAGAAAGCAATGGTCATTAAATATTATAAATTACTTGTTAAATGATGATATTTGCTTCTATTTAGCATTTCCCTAAATTATTTTATACAAGCGGTCGTTCATTTCCAGTTGGCACATAAATCGCACTATTCTAAAAGCACACACTTATAAATTCGATGGAAAAAAAACAAGATATGAAAAACATCATAATATTTAGTTCTGATGCCAGCATGTGTTTAAGTTTTTTAATGTACCTGCATGCTGATTACAACGTAACTACGACTACGGATTTTTCTGTTTTAAAGATGATGATTTCTTATCTTGACTTTGACATGATAATTATCGATACTGAACCATCAAAAAAAATAGAAACGTTTTGCCTGGAAGTCCGAAGCAAAAAACCAAATGTTCCCATTGTTCTAACCTATGTTTATGATAATCATGTAAAAGATTTTGATAAGAATATCAGGCAATGCGCTAATACGATCTTTTATAAACCATTTGACTTGAACGAGGTGACGAAACAATTGACATCGTTGTTCGTCTAAATTTTGGAAGTACTCGTTAAGCAAAAATTTTTAGGAGGTTGCTATGGTGAATTTCCAAAACATCTTAGTGCCGACTGATTTTTCTGTGAATTCAGTACAAGCTTTAGAGTTTGGTCATCTGCTGGCTAAGCAGACGAGAGCCATTTTGCATGTTCTGCATATTATCGAACCGGTTTATAATGCAAATCAAATCCTGGATGATTTCAATGAAAAAAGATTTGAACAAGCGCGTGTTCTTGATGCTGAAGAAGAATTACGACGCTTTGTCAATAAGATTTCCACTCAGGGAATTGATATCATCGAAGCTTTGAATCCCGGTAAACCGCACGAACAAATTCTAAACTACGCGAGGAAAAATCACGTTGACCTAATAGTGATTGCTTCGCACGGCTGGACTGGATTATCACATTTAATCACCGGCAATGTTGCAAACAAAGTTTTACGCTATTCGGATATCCCGACTATCTGCATTAAATCAAACGTACCTTTACAGAAAGAAACAATTTCTCTGCGTAATACTTTTGCAGAAAACTGGGTAGGTTAATTTTTCATTCAGACTGAATAACCATCAGCCTGAGGAAGGAGTTAGTATGAGAACTAAATCTTCTTTGGCGCTAATTGGTATGCTCATTTTAATGAGCGCTCCATACATGTTCTCCCAGAATGCTCACGACGGCTGGGAAGAAGGAAGTAAATTCGATAATCTGTTTGATATTAACAATATAGATACTCTTCAAGGCGAAGTTGTAAGCGTGGACAGCCTTGTGCCTATGAAGGGTATGTCTTACGGTATCAAACTTATTATTAAAACTTCTAAAGAGACCATTTCGGCTTTTATCGGACCAACCTGGTTTACTCAATGCTTGCATATTTTGATCAAACCTAAAGATGAAGTTGAACTTACCGGGTCTCGCGTAAAATTTAACGGAGATTCAATTATTATCGCTTCAAGAATAGTTTCCAATAGAATTATCCTGCAGTTGAGAAACGATAAGGGACAGCCGATCTGGGATAATATGAGACCAATTTAATTCGTCGAAGATAATTATTATTGCGTTTCAGCTTTATAATTTTTTGGGCGATTGAATTTTTTAATACAAGCTTTTTTACATAGTGGAAAATGTATAATACCGGCAGTAAATTTCTTCATAAAAAATTTTTTATTAGTTATGAAGAAAAGTATGACAGAAAAAAACATTTTAGTAAGCGAAGACAAATCGAAACTTGATATTGATTTCATTTATAATTTTTTAAGTCAATCATACTGGGGAAAAGGAAGAGAAAGGGAAGCTGTTCTCAAATCTATTTCAAACTCACTTTGTTTTGGTATTTACGATAATGACAGGCAAATAGGCTTTGCAAGAGTTGTTACCGACTATACATATTTTGCATATCTATTTGATGTATTCATTATTGACCCTTATCGAGGGAATGGATATTCTAAAAAGTTATTGCGATACATTTTTGATAATGATAAACTTTCTTCAATAAAAAAGTGGATGCTAACTACTACAGACGCCCATGGATTATATAAAAAATTCGGTTTTACAGAACTTTCCAGTCCCGAAAAAATTATGGAATGGGTAGTAAATAAAAAATAATTTTTTTCTTGTTAAAGACTTAATCTTCATCAATAGCTTGCAGATCTTTCGATATAAAATTTCTTATGTCAAAAGTAGAAGCTTCCGGCGGCTCGTGGAATGAATTATAGCTTGAAAGCTGAGAGTAAAATTCAGCTTTGGATGAATAATCTTTTAGATAAAAAACTCTAACTTTATTCCGGTTTTTAATCAGCCAGTTAAGGGTAATTTTAACTTTTTCAAGATCTTCTTCATCGGGGAATAGATTACGATTTATCGTTCCTTCAAAGTAATCTTCAAGCACTTCTTCAAAATTATCTTTCTCTTTAAGAGCATATCTTTTGATATAAATTTTTCCCCGGAGCATTAAAATAAAATCGTGTGTAAAACCTTCGTTTATATCGATCAGAATATTAGCGCTGTTTACCGGTTCGGCGAGAAGAGAGGATTTATGAGTCTGCGCAAGGATTATGTCGATTAGACTTTTTACTTCAGCAGCCTTTTCAAACTTCAGCAGTTCCGAATATGCTTTCATCTTATTGATTAACCGGTTCAAAGCGAACTGGCTTTTGCCGTAAAGGAACTCATAAACTTTTTCAAGTTCGTCAGTGTAAATATTTTTTTCTTTGTTAACACAAGGAGCTGTGCAGCGCTCAATATCGGCGAGAAAGCACTTTCTGCCTTTGGCAAATTCTTCATCGGAACATTCTCTAATCTCGAAAGTTCTATTAATTAGATCAAGAACAGAAAGAGCTTTTGCGCGGGAAATAAATAATCCGAAGTAATCATTGCCGTCGAAGTCAAAATAATTACAGATCTCAATTGCAGGGAAAGCATGGGATAAATTAATCCTCAAAAAATATTTGCTGCTATATCTTTTAAGCATAGTATTATGTTTCGGACGAAGCATTTTAATTGCTTCCGCTTCCGTAAGAAAAGCTGTAAGCTCGGAGTTTGTAATTTCAATCTTTAACCGAGCTGCTTGCTGAACTATCTTTTTTGCTTTTCGCGGAGCAGCGGAAGAAAAATATGACTTTACTCTATTTTTCAATGACCTCGCTTTTCCGATATAAATTATGTCGTCATGAGAATTAAGGAAATAATAGATGCCCGGCGCATCCGGCAGAGCGGAAACATCTTCACCAAGTTCTTTTTTTATTTTACGCTGTGAGCCTTGTAAGCCTTTGGGTTCGCTCTGAAAGTTTATTATTTCGCTTACCGTTTTGAAATTATAATTTTCTTGTAATGCTTTTGTCATTTTAATAAAAGCTCTTGCGGTTGCCTCGGCGTCGCCTAATGCGCGGTGCGATGAAATATTTTTAATCTTAAGATGGTTGAGCACCGTGCCCAAAGATTTGCTGTGCAGGAAGGGATACAGTCTTCTTGCTATTTTAAGAGTGCACAAATTCGGATTTGCAATAGTTTCTCTTCCGCAGTAACGAAATTCTTTTCTTAGAAAGCTCAAGTCAAAAGAAAAATTATGTCCAACGAGGATTTCGTCTTCGATGAATGTTGATATATCATTTACAACATCTTCAAAGAAAGGAGCGTCGTAAACTTCGTCGTTTGAAATTCCGGTAAGCTGAGTGATGTAATAAGGAATTTCTTTCCCCGGGTTTATCATGGAATGATACTTTTGCGTAATCTTTGAATTAAAAACCTTTACCATCCCTATTTCTATAATATTGTTGCGGGCGGCAGAAAGCCCCGTTGTTTCAACGTCGATTATACAGAAAGGAGTTTCTTCAACAAGATTATTTAGAATATCATTATTCATTACAGCAAATCTATAATTTCAAGAAAGATTTTCAAATAGTTGATAATTAATGATCAATAAAACCAAAGAGAATATAAGTAAAAATATAAAAATGCTGAAAAACTTTGATTCTGAAATTAGCAAGCATAGTAATAAGACAGAGTACCATCATACATAAGAAGAATATTCATTTTCATTTCAGAACTATTATAGCTATTTTTTATTTAATCAGTCCGGAATATTTAAGAGAGGCAAGAAATTGCTTCTAAATATTATAAATTGGCTTTAAAAAGTATAATTACAGTCTAATGTGATAGTAACAGAATACGGATTAAAGGGCTTTCATAAGGGATTCAGAGGGCTTTCACAGGGGATTGAGAAGGCTTTTAGATAGATGAATAGATTAAATCAGAAAGAATTGAAAAATAATATTTAATATATTGGAAATCTAGATTAATAATAGTAATAAGTTATTTTTAGCCTCTAAGTAATATTAGAAAATTCTATTTAATAAACAAGATATATAATTATAATAAATTTATAATAGAAAGCTAGTTGGACGCAATTTTGTTTATGGGAAGGTGAGGGATATAATTGATAAACAAATTTATTATTTTTTGGTTTTAACTTATTTACAGCAGAAAATATTAAGCAAGCAGACCTACAACTTAAAAATGAATAATCATATTTATTTATATATAGACATTTGGTTATATGCCGGCAATGCAGAAATATAATGTCTCTATTAAAGGTCTAATCGCAAAAGGGCAGTACACTCTTTATTCAGCCTTAATCGAAAAGCTTACCTTTTTTGTTTTCTTTGTTTATCTGGCAAGGAGAATAGAATTAGTTGAATACGGCAGTATAGTAACCGCATTTGCATTTGCAAATATATTAACAAATTTTTTTGAATTAGGTTTCGGACCTTATTTTCAAAGAGAGACTTCAAGCAATAATATTGCTTTAAAAGAGGAAGTAGAAACTGCTTTAGCTTTCAAATTATTTATTTTACCTTTCTTCATTACGCTTTTATTTGTGTATAATATTTTTTTTTACAAGGGAGATACGATACTACTTTTAATCATAGGCACTTCAATATACTTCTTCAGTTTAAACTTAATATTCACCAGCATTCTGTACGGTAAAAATTTATACTCCAAGTCTTTTTACGCACTTTTATACAGCAGGATATTTATAATAGCAGCTACTATATTATTATTTATTTTATTCGGGAATCTTTACTTTGTATTTTGCTCATTATTGATAGGGAGTATGATACAAAGTTATATACTTATAGTCTTTTTGAACTCTCAAGGAATTCATACAAGAGCGTTTGTTTTCCGAAAAAAAGTATTGCAAAGAATATTAGCATCATCGCTACCGATAGGAATAGGGATTTCTTTTGTATTCGTATATGATAAAATAGATGTAGTTCTAATTGAAAATATGATCGGGCCTGTTGCGGTAGCATTCTACTCGGTTGGCTATTCTATATATAAACTGCCTCAATTGTTATCCTCAGTATTTCTTGTTCCTTTATTTTCAGACTTCTCAAATATGTTTCATGATAGAAATAATTTTTCCTTGAGCGTTCTTGTTAAGCCGGCGAGCGCATTAGTAATAATTAGTTTATTATTAATCGCCGGTATTAATATAACTTCAAGGTTTTTGCTGACGATGATATACGGCGCGAAATTTTTAAATTCAATATGGATTTTAAATTTATTAAGCATAGCATTGCCCGGTTTGTTTTTGAACGGGTTAACAGGCGTTACACTAAATTCATTAAAGAAAGAAAAACTTGTAATGTATTCCGGTTTTGCTGCAATGACAACCAACATATTAGTAAATTTATTATTGTTAAAAAAAATAGGAATATCAGGCGCAATAATAGCAACCATTATTACTGAATACATGAATTTTATTATACAATTTTTTATAATATTGAGCATAAGTAAAAGCCGTTTAAAGCAAGTTACCTTAACGTGATATAGTTTCGGAAAAGAACTAAAATAAAGTAGAGAATGAAAATATTTTTTTTTGGCAGATATAACGTATCGGAAAGGTTAAGCGGACCTGAAAAAGTTGCCAAAAGATTGTTCGAAAATGTTTTGCAAAAAGAGCCAAATAGTATTTTTATAGAGTACTTCTTTGAGGGAAAAAAGTACAAACTTTCACAAAAATTATTTGGCAAGGAAATAACATTGTATAAGGAAACTTTAATAATAAGATTTGGCTTAATTAGGCTATTATTCTTTTTAATTAAGGAGAGACCGGATGTAATTCATCTTATTACTTTTGAAAGATTCAGCTTTATTGCTTTCATCTATAAAATGTTGAAGGATGTAAAAATAATTTATACAGTGCACGGGATTATACAATTTGAGGATAGCGAATTAAAAACAGATCTGACCAGGACATATAAAATCAAAAATAAGTTCTTTGAAAGAATTATATTTAAATATTCTGATAAAATTGTATTCCTTACGAATATATCGATGAATTTTTCAAAAAATTTTTTTAATGTACTTAAGGGGAAGGTATCAGTTATTCCTAACGGGGTCGATGAAGCTTTCAATAAAGTTGTAAAATCTACTAAGTATAGCTTGAATGATAGACTTAGAATAATTTTTGTTGGAGATTGTTCTAGAAAAGAAAAAGGGATGGATTTTCTTATTAAAAGCCTGGCTGAAATAACAATTCCAGTTGAGCTTTTTATTGTTGGAGAAAATACAGATCATTTTGACAAAATAGAGAATACTAATTTGCATTTGCAGTTTGTTGAGAAGAAAGAGCAAGCTGAGTTTATAGAATTCCTAAAAGATAAAGATGTTATTATATCAGCTAGTTTCTATGAAAATTTTTCTATTTCAGTAGCAGAAGCAATGTCTGCCGGGGTAATTCCGGTTGTTACTAAAGAGACGGGAATATCAGAATTAATTAAAAACGGTAAAAATGGATTTGTGTATAATTATGGAGATTCAAACGAGCTTTTGCACATCTTGTATATGATCAATAATAAAGAGGCGCAATTGAAAGAACTAATAGATGAAACTAAAAAAATTTATCAACAAATATGCTGGCAAAAGATTTCTGCCGAATACATAAACATATATGAAAGTCTTTTGAGATGAGAAACAAAATAGCTAACGAAAATTATAGACAGTTTGCATAAATATGAAAATATTATTTATTGTAAATGAACTACTATATACCTGCGGCGTTTCAAACCATGTCTATAATCTTTTGTATGGCATTAAGGAGCATAAGAATATTGAAATTATAATATTATGCGGAGGAGGAAATGCAATTGACAAATATAGAAAATTAGGATATAAAGTTATTGTTGAAAAAGAGATACGGCACGAAGGAAGAAGTGTATTAAAATATATAATAGGCTTGATGAAGCTGTACAAAATCATAAAGAAACATCAAATAGATATTGTGCATTCCCATCATCATTATGCGGCTAATATGGCGGACAAGACTGCTAGATTTTGTGGGATCAAAACGGTTATGACAAATCATGCGCTTCTTCCAGATATTGGAAGGCTTAGTCATTTTGCGGCAAATTATGTAATTGTTTTGAATAATTATATTTTTGATCAAATAAAAGCCAAAAAAATTATTAATCCTAAAAACATCAGGATGATCAGAAATGGGATATTTGAAACAACAGAGGTTAAAAAAATATTTCATAAAAAATTAAATATTCTTGTTGCGTCGAGACTTGTATCTGGCAAAGGAATTGAATTATATATTAATGCGGTTATAAGGTTACCACAGTCGATACAAAATAAAGCTAACTTTCTTTTAGCAGGCACGGGAGAAAAAGAAAATTTTTTATTATCCGAAATTAACAAGTATAAAGCTCCTATAAGGTTTTTAGGCAATATTGATGATTTAAGAAACAAGCTAAATGAAATAGATATTTTTATAATTCCATCGCTTTCTGAAGCCCTCCCAATGACTTTAATAGAAGCAAGCTTTGCTACCTGTTTGGTTATAATTTCCCGTTTGCCTTGGCTTGATGAAATTTTTGAAGAGAATGTAGACGGTCTTGTATTTGAAAACGGTAATGTTGAAAGTTTAAGAGAAAGACTAGAAGATTGCATTAATAATTTTGAACGGATTCTACCAGAGGCTAAACATTTTCATGATAGGGCACTAAATTTATTTAGTCTAAAAACTATGGTATTAAAAACTATTCAGGTTTATAAAGAATGTCTGACAAAATAAACGGAATAACCGTATTGCTTCCTATTTATAATTCCTCACAGTATTTAAGTACTGCAATTATGAGCATTTTAAAACAATCGTACACTAATTTTGAATTTATAATAATTAACGATGGTTCAACCGATAACAGCGAAGAAATAATTTCTAACTTTAAAGATTCACGTATTGTATATAAAAAGATTGAACACTCTGGTCTAGGTACCGCATTAAATTTCGGATTAAATAATGCCACGCATGATTGGATTGCAAGAATTGATGCGGATGATTTTTCTCACCCAGAAAGGTTAAAGCTTCAAACTGAATTTGTAGAGAATAATACTGGCTACGGGGTTATTTCAAGCTGGTATTCAATTCATAACGGTAAGAAAATTTTATACTTGGTAACAACAAGCGTCGAATCAGTAATGATAAAAAAAAGGTTCGCTCTCCAGAACGAAATTATTCATCCTGGCTCATTCTTCAACAAAAATTTGGTTTTTGCGGTGGGGGGATATAGAAATTTTGTTTTTGAAGATTTTGACTTATGGCTTAGACTAAGAAATCGAACGGAGTTTTATAATATACCAAGGGTGCTGACGTTCGTTAGATATAGAAAAGACTCATTTTCAAGGAACGATATTAATGAAAAGAATAAAAAAATATACACAATTCTTGAAAATGAATTTCCAGTTTCGTTGATGGAAGAAGAAGCTATAATGACAAATGAAGAAGTTGTATTGATAAAAGGTTGGCGTGAATATTTTTGGGGAAATAAATATGAAGCAAGAAAAATATGGAGAAGCCATATCCTTTCAAGAGCAATCAGCTTTAGATTAATTATAGCATTTTTATTTACCTTCTTACCCGAAAAGATGTTCTTATCACTTAAAGAATTTAGACTAAGATTTCGGATAGAGTATATGCTGGATTACAAGTCTTCTCGTGTAAAAGAAGCACGAAAAGAATTTTACAAAATATTAAATGGCAGAATAGTACAATAGATGCTTAAACAAACTCTAAAAATATTTTCGATTGATGAATCCGAAACATTTGCTGCAAATGCATTCAAGGTATTGTTATATTACTTTATGATCATAAGTCCACTTCTATTTTTTTTTAAGCACTTTGGTTTTGTTGCCGATGATTTGCAATTGCTAAAGTCTTCGTTAGAAAATCATTTCCCAGTTCTGATTGACTGGAATAGGAGTCAGGCAAATCTTTATAGACCAGTTGTAATTTTAAGTTTCTTCTTAAATTACCTCATAAGCGGCTGCAATCCTTATTCTTATTACTTGTTTAATTTTTTTGTCCACTTATTCTGTTCGTTCTTCGTCTTCTTAATTTCTTATGAAATTTCAGGTATAAATGAAAGCAAGAAAATTATTTTACCATCTTTTCTCTTTGGACTAGTTTTTCTCATAATTCCACAAAATATAATGAACGTTTTGTGGATTTCTGGCAGGACTGATTTGGTATGCGCCTTGTTTTTATTTATATCATTTTACTTTTTAATTAAGTATTTAAATTCAGGGGACCTGCTGCTTTTATTTTCCACTATTATATTATTTGTTCTGAGTTGTATGAGCAAAGAAACAGCAATGTTGGGAAATTTTTATTTCGCTTTGCTGGTATTACTTTTAATGCTGAAAAAAAGCAAGATAAATTATAAAAGATTAATCTTACCTTATCTTTCAGCTAGTGCACTCTACATACTATTCCGTTTTTTTATTTTTAGCACAAAAGCATTCGTTGGGAGCGGGTTTGGTGAAAAACATGCACCTGTTGATTTGAAATATTTTCTGTATGGGTTATGGAGTATTTTTTCCCCTATTGGTGTAGTTGATGCGTTATTTATAGATCATTACAAATTTTTCTTAGCTTTTATTCTGTTGTTGTTGTCAATTATATTTCTTTTTACGTTTTTAAAATTGACTATAAATTTCAGGGCAAAAGAAAACCTGCTATCTCTTATTTTTTCTGTCGTGATTCTTACTTCAAGTCTTATGATATATTTTAAGGCATATCCTCAAATGCGATTGATGTATGTTCATTATCCTATCTTGTTCATTGGATTAGCATTTATTATTAAAAAAATTGAAGCGAAGAAGTTATTTATATTTATTATGATCCTCGCATTTGCAGGACTAGCTATTTATGGTGATTTTTTAGTTGTCAAACGAACTTTTATAATAAATAAATTTTATTCAAATCTTGAACAAGTAATTCCTTCGTTTGACGATTATAAAAAAATGAAAGTTTGTTTTTTGCTTACTCCGCTTGCAAGACTTGGTGAGTCATGGGCTGATCCTGATGTTGAATTAATAGCGAGTATGAAATACGATTCAATTCCTGATCATAGATATACAAAGTTTGAGAAAGCAGCCTATTATGAAGGAAACAGCTTTAGCGAACCTGACGCATCAATAAATTATCATGTTTATAAATCTAATATTATGGTTTCTGAAAATTATAGCGGAGGATTTGTTCCATTTCCAACCAAAAAATTTGACCACCTAACTCTTGTTAAAAATAATTTTGATATTGTCCCTAAAGATTTTCAGAATTATAAAAAAGGAATCGCTTCCAAAATACTAATTAAATTTAACCCAGTATTAAATCAAGATAGTTGTATGGTCATTTATTTTTCAGATACGGGACTGAAATTGGCAGGCTTAAAAAATTTCCTTGAAAGCTATTCGCATGATTAGGATACTTCATCTTCAGCCAGAGCTAAATAAAACGTGCGGAATCACTAGAATGATTTTTAATATTGCCAAATATCATAGTGAAGATTTTGAACACTACGTAATAACTACCGGCGGCGATGATATTAATAAATTTGAGTCTGCATCTATACCAGTGACCGCATTAAAATATTCTTACTTGAAACTGGTTAGTCATGTGAAAATTATTTTGAAGATTTTAAACTTTTGCTATAAAAATAAAATCAATATTATTCACTCTCATCATCGTTATTTTGATTTTATAGCATATATTATATCAATGTTTATTGATGTTAAAACAATAACAACGGTGCATAGCAAAGTAGGAGGGAAAGGAAGGTTTAGTTATAAATCACCAAAAATTATTGCTGTTAGCACATCAATAAAAGATCATTTAATGAAAAACTTTGGCTTAGCTGAAACTCGAATAGCGGTCATCAAAAATTTTGTTGCAGCAAATCTGACTGGATCTGGTGAAAATAATATATTTAGTAAGGTAAAACTCGGTATTCAAGAAAACACAAAAGTATTGGGCTTTATCGGAAGGTTCGATAAAGAAAAAGGAGTTGACGTTTTGCTAAAAGCGTATCAACTTTTACAATGTAAATTCGACTTATTATGCTTGTTGCTGATTGGAAATGGAAAAGAGTTGGACTATTATGAAAAAATAATCAAAGAAAATTCTTTGATGGTAAAAATAATAAAGCCTACGGATAATATTGAAAGCTTATACCACTTGATGGATATTGTCATCTTACCATCTAGGGTAGATCCTTTCCCTCTTGTTATGCTTGAAGCAGGTCTATTTGGAAAAATATTTATAGGAGCAAGAGTAGATGGTATAGCTGAATTTATAAAAGATGGGTACGACGGTTTATTGTTCGAACCTGAAAATTATTTAGACCTAAAAAATAAAATTTCTAAGGCTCTGTCTGGAGAATATGATACCTTAGAATTAGGGGCAAACCTTAAAAAGAAAGTTTTGAATAATTACACGCTTGAAAAAAATATATCTCGATACGAAGATATTTATAAAAAATTGACATTTGAGAATTGATTGAAAAACATAAAAATATTAAATGTTTTTATTACAAAAATCTCGTACGCTGAATTGTTAAATTATATTGAATGCGCTGTTGCCGAGAATAAAAAAAATATAATTTCGTATGCGGCTTTTCATACGATTATTCATGTAAATGAATCAAACGAGCTGACGGATAAAATAAACTCATTTAATATACTCCATGCCGACGGCTTTGCTGTTTATCTTGCTTCAAGGTTATTATATGGCAAAAACGGATTAGAAAAAAGAATCACCGGCTCCGATTTCTATCCTATATTGATCAGCTCCGCAATAAAAAATAACTGGAAAATTTTTTTGTTCGGCGATACTGAAGAAACTTTAGCGAAAGCGGTTGAGAAAAATTCCAGCTTAAAAATATGCGGTACTCAAAACGGTTTCAACTACAGAGATGAAGACCTCATCAAAAAGATAAATGATTCAGGCTGTCAAATATTAATAGTTGGTCTTGGCTGTCCCAAACAGGAAATATGGATCACAGAAAATAAAGACAAGCTCAACGCCAACATTATTATAGCCGTTGGCGACGGCATAAAGGTTTTCGCAGGTACTAAAAAAAGAGGAGGGAGAGTATTTCAAACACTTGGTTTGGAGTGGCTCATAAGATTAATTAATAATCCTGTAACAATGTGGAAGAGATATTTAATAGGAATTCCATTATTTTTATATAGAGTAATAAAGATAAAATATTTTAAATATTAATATGAAACATTTCCTCTGCGTTATTATTTTACTGGCTGTTTGTACACAAGTTCATTATGCCCAGCAGAACCATGTTACTTCGGTTCAAGGCAGCACTTTTTTTATTACGATAGACACCAGCGCTTATAATTATACCGATACTGCCAAAGGTAAGTTTATTGTCCGTGATTACTATAATTTTTCAAATCCATCCTTACCCGGCACATATACATTGCCTTATAGAAATATTATACTTGCAATTCCGCCGTATTCAAAACCCGTCGTTCAAGTAGTAAATAAACAAGAAACTATTCTGCAGAATTATGTACCGGCAACTAATCCGCAGTCTGCTTTAACAAACGACTCAACTATTATATTTAAAAATATCGGCTATAAAAACATAGAGAATTATAAACCGCAGAATATCGTAGAAGTAGTTGGATACTTTTGGTACAGGGATTTTTATTGTGTTAATCTCAGAATTAATGACTGCTATTTTGATCAGAACAGTTCCAGAATTGTTCAGTATAAAAATCTTAAGCTGTCTTTAGGATTCACGCAGCCGATAACACAAAATTCGCCGATAAAAATTATTTCTGATTATGATAAAGAGCTTAAGAACCTAATTTACGATTCTGATATAGCAGAACAATTTAGGACCTCGCCTAAACTTATCTTGAACGATTCCACCGGTAGCTGGTTTAATTATAACTCTACTTATGTAAAGCTTGGAGTAGTTAACGACGGCTTGTTTCGCATATACAAAGGTGATCTCGCTAATCTTGGAGTAAATGTAAACGGGATAAACCCAAAAACATTTCAACTTTTTTTATACGGAAAAGAAGTGCCGGTTTTTGTCAAAGATGAAAACACCGGAGTATTCTCGGACAGCGACTACATAGAATTTTACGGTACGAAAAATTATCCGTCCATATCTTACAGAACAATCAACGCACCAAATCAAAATTATAATGAGTATCTTAACAGATATACAGACACTTCAGTTTATTTTTTAACATGGGGAAATCAGAACGGCATCCGCGCTAATATTGATTCGGTCTTTAATGCATCAACGGCAGATACGCTGAATTATTATACCCGGTTCCAGCATTATGAAAAAAACACAATGGAACAAAATCTGTATGATGACCAGGTAGAAAACCAAACTCCAGGATGGATAAGGAACAGAAGCTGGTACTGGACATGGCTGTTTGTCGGTAAGTCTTCATATACTTTTCAAGCACCAAACTTATATCCGAACGAACCGGCTAATTTTTATTTCAAACTTGTCAGTGCGGGTTCAAACGTTTCTACTAATTCGCATAATGTTATTTTATCTGTAAATAATACCACGCTTGATTCAGAAGTCGTAAATAGGTATCAGCAGGTTGTATTGCACGGGACTTTAAATTCCAATAAACTGATAACCGGAAACAATCAACTCTATGTCCAAAATTACGACAATGGAACGAGCCCTAATTACTTCGCTATTGACTGGTATGATATAGAATATCCGTCCTATTTAACAATGCAGAATGATTCTCTTTACTTTAGAGTAAGCGATGACGTAATAAGACAATTAAGAATTATTAAAATCAGCAATGTTACAGATACAAATCTTATTATCTATAAAGTTAAGCCGAACTTTACACGGATATTGAATTATGTCTTTTCTTCAAATAATTTGTACTTTACGGATACAGTCGGGGCAGGCGATACTTATATCGTCATTTCACCTTCAAAGATTTTAAAGCCGGTCTTTTATTATCAAAAGCAATTCGTAGATTTAAGAAACTCAAGCAATCAAGCAGATTATATTGCGATTACGCACCCGGACTTCATGCAGTCCGCAAGTAATTATATT
>JAKAKL010000004.1 GCA_021824565.1 Bacteroidota bacterium
CGCTGAAGAATTACGATTACTCAATTGTTGTCTATCCAACTTTTTTAATCTCACTCATTGTTTTTTCTGCCGGGATTTCCAAACGTATTGGTACAGGTTACAGATGGTACTCTTTGTTATTTAATAAAAAAGTTTTCGCTCATAGAAGATTTGCAGAAAAGCATGAATTGGAGTTCAACGTAGATTTGCTCAAAGAAATCGATATCGTAAAAAATGTTTCTCCTGGAAATATTGCTTTTGATCTTCGGATAAATGAAGAAAGTAAAAAAGAAGTAGAAAAAATACTTCTCAAAAACGGGATCAATATTGAAGAGCCGATTATTATTGTCCATCCCGGAAGCGGCGGCAGCGCCGTTGATTTGCCTTTAACAAAATTTAATGAACTAATTATTTTGTTAAACACTAATTTAAAAGCAAGAATAATACTAACCGGCAGCAAATCGGAAATAAATTTGTGCGAAAGCCTTGTAACTTCTGATGAAATAAAAAATTTTGCCGGGATTTTAAACCTCAGCCAATTGACAGCAATGATTTCAATGTCTGATATATTTATTTCTAATTCAACCGGACCGATTCATATTGCTGCGGCACTGGGAAAATATGTTGTAGGTTTCTATCCCAAAATTTTATCATGCTCAGCTAAAAGATGGGGACCTTATTCAACTAAAAGTTTAATTTTTACACCGGAGATAAATTGCGAAAATTGTACAAGGGGAAAATGTGAAAAGATAAACTGCATGAATTCAATTAATATTAAAAATGTATTTGCAGAAATTAATAATATTTATAAGTTTATTGTAAATAACGGAGAAATTAATGCGTAAATATTTTGCGGCTCTTTTAGTGTTCTTAATAATTTTTCAAATGATAAATTTGGAAAATGAATCAACTGCTCTTGCAGGTGACAAATTTAGAAAACTTCCCAACCATGCTTTTACCGTGGGAGAAAAGTTAACCTTTGCGGTAAAATACGGATTTGTAACAGCCGGGATTGCGACAATGGCAATTCCAAGGTTAAAAAAAATTTCAGGCAGAGACGTGTACAACATTACTTTTGATGTGAATTCCGTTCCAAGCTTCGACTGGATTTATAAAGTTCGCGATCATTATGAAACTTATCTCGATGTAGAAGGGCTTTTCCCCTGGCGCTTTGAGCAGCATATTCGCGAAGGACATTACAGCCGTGACTTTTCTGCTTTCTTCGATCAGCGAAACGGCAAAGCAAAAACTACCGGCGGCGAATATAAAATCCCGGAATATGTTAACGATATTGTTTCAGCTTTTTATTATGCGAGAACATTAGACTATTCAAAGCTGAAAGTGAATGATTATATTCATCTTCAAAATTTTTATAAAGATTCTGTTTATAATCTCGAAGTAAAATATCTCGGGAAAGAGAGAGTAACTGTTACTGCCGGTACTTTTAATTGCATAGTTGTTGAACCGATAGTTCAGAAAGGCGGATTGTTCAAAAGTGAAGGAAGCATATATGTATGGCTTAGCGATGACGAACTTAAAATACCGGTCAAAGTGAAGACAAAAGTTCTCATCGGTGCCATAGACGCAGATCTTACAAGCTATGAAGGTTTAGCCGGACCGCTTAAATCAAAAGTTAACTAATAAAATAAAAAACTCTATCTAGCGAGTGATAAAAAATATTTATGGATGAATTAAATAATCTGCCTCAAGATAATAAGCCTGATGATGATAATTCTCAGACGCGGAATAAAGAAAATTCGCCGCTTGGTAAAATCAATCCGCGCATCTCGCCAATAACAGCAGCATTTATTGGGCTGTTTGGCGGATTCTTTCTTTATCAAATAGTAGGCGGATTCTTAACGCTTGCAATTTTAGGATTTAATTTGCATAATGCGCCGGTCCAAAGCCTCCGCTTGATGACAATGGCAGGACAGATTTTATTTATACTTTTACCCGCGCTTGTATTTGCAAAATGGTTCTATGAAGATGTAACGGAAATTATCCGGTTTCGTTTTCCACGATGGGAAGAAATACTTTTGTTCACATTGGGCATAGTAATTCTTACTCCTCTGCTTCAATATTATTTGTCAATCCAAACTTATTTTATAGATACTTGGGCACACAGTTCTCATTTTATTTATTCTATAAAAACTGCTCTTGATAAGCTTAATGATCTCGTAGATAAATCTTACGGTAACTTACTCACTGTTCATTCTATTTTCAGCGGTGTAATAGTTGTAATTGTGGTCGCGCTGGTTCCTGCTGTTTGCGAGGAGGTTATGTTCCGTGGATTTATACAGCGCAGTTTTGAATTTAAAATAAAACCATTTTGGGCTGCTTTAATTACCGCTTTCTTCTTCGGAGTTTATCATTTCAATCCTTACGAACTTCTGCCGTTGATTTTCCTCGGGTTTTATTTCGGGTTTGCTGCATACAAAAGCAACTCCATATTTGTCCCGATGTCTCTGCATTTTTTTAATAACTTTACCGCAGTTATTTTTTATTTTATCTTTGGTGAAGACGATGTGCTGAATGATTCTCTGAGCAAAAATTTTGATTTAAATTCTTCTTTGATAATTCTACTTGCGCTTATTATTTTATTTGGCGTCGTATTGTTCTTAATTAATAAATTTTATGCTAAAGCTAAAAATGAGTAGGAGGTTTTATGCCAATTTGTCCTGATTGCAATTACGAATATATTGAAGGAATGACCATCTGTCCTGATTGCGGTTCTGTATTGGTAAACGAAGATCTTTTTGTTAAACCTGAGGAATGGACTGAAAAAAATTGGGAAGTCGTTTTCACGTCGACATATGAATATGAAGCCGATATGATGAAAAATAATCTTGAAGGAGCAGGAATTCCTGCGGCAGTTCTTTCACAAGCAGATAGAAATTTTCCCGCGCTTGGAGACCTGTCGGTGGTCAAACTCATGGTTCATAAGTCCGATGTGAGAGCCGCACTTAATTTTATTCAACAGATCAAAAATAATATTAACGAGCAGGATCAAGATCAATAATGGGCTTAGGTAACACTGCAAAAAGAGTTTTAGTATCGATTGTCTCGATACCAGTAATACTTGCAGCGTGTTATTTCGGCGGCATATTTTTTTCCGTGCTCGTCTTTGGGATTGCTTCAATATCTTTTTATGAATTTAATTCTCTTGCAAAAAATAAAGGTGCAAATGTAAACCTTATTGCGGGCGAAGTTTTTATATTAATACTTTTGCTTAACCAGTTTCAGCCTTTCATAAGCTATGGTTCGCTTTTTCTTATAATAATTTTTTTAATCTCACTATTTGAACTTTATCGAAATAACGGCTCTGCGATTTTAAATATTGGCTCAACTTTTCTCGGAATTTTTTATATCGGAATATTTTCATCCGCCTTAATAGGTATAAGAGAATTCTATTCAGCCGATATTGCAAATTACGCCCGCGGCGGTTATCTGATTATTTCAATATTGGCGGCTATATGGATTTGCGATTCAGCCGCATTTTTTGGAGGCACTGCTTTAGGAAAACATAAAATCTTTCCGCGTGTCAGTCCTAAAAAAAGCTGGGAAGGCGCGCTTTTTGGCTTTATCTTTTCCGTGCTAACAATGATATTAGCCCATCAACTCTTGCTTAATTTTTTGCCGTGGATTGAAGTTATAATTTTCGGAATTATAATTGGAACAGTCGGACAGCTAGGGGATTTTGTCGAGTCGCTATTAAAACGTGATGCCGGTGTAAAAGACTCTTCTAATATTATTCCGGGGCACGGCGGTGTTTTTGACAGATTTGATTCTTTACTTTTCTCCGCACCGATCATTTTACTTACTTTAAAATATTTTGCAAGCTTTAAACTCTGATGAGTAAAAAAGAAAAAATAAATGTAATTACACTTGGCTGTTCAAAGAACACGGTTGATTCAGAAAGATTGATGAATCAAATTAAGCTGAATAATTTTAAACTCACCGAAGATCCTGGTGATGCCGGAACCGTTATTATCAACACGTGCGGATTTATCGAAGCCGCCAAGCAGGAATCAATAAATACGATTCTTAACGCAGTTGCTTTAAAAGAAGAAGGTAAAATTGGGAAAGTAATTGTTGCGGGCTGTCTTTCCGAACGTTACAAAGATGATCTTGAAAAAGAAATTTCAGGCGTAGATGCTTACTTCGGTACAGAGAACTACGAAGGTATTTTGAAAAAATTAGGGGGAGAGCTTAAATATAATTTGTTGGGCGAAAGAGTTGTTACCACTCCTGCACACACCGCTTATCTGAAAATATCTGAGGGCTGCGATCATCCTTGCTCGTTCTGTGCAATTCCATTGATGCGCGGCACGCATAAATCAAAATCAATTGAGTCGCTTATTGAAGAAACTAAATTCCTTGCAAAGAACGGCGCCAAAGAAATTATAATTATTGCACAAGATACAACCGACTACGGCAAGGATATTTATGGAAGGCCGTCGTTATCTATTTTGCTTAAAAAATTAAGTGAAGTCGATGGTGTAGAATGGCTGCGTCTGATGTATGCTTATCCATCCCACTTTCCCGATGAGGTTATAAATATCATTGCCTACAATCCCAAAATTTGTAATTATGTAGATATACCGCTTCAGCATATTTCGGATAATGTTTTAAAATCTATGAGAAGAGGTGTTACGGCTAAACGGACAAGAGAATTACTTTTAAATCTTAGAGAAAGAATTCCTGATATAACGCTCAGAACTACTTTCATTGTCGGCTATCCGAATGAAACAGAAAAAGATTTTAATGAGCTTTGCGAGTTTGTAAAAGAAATTAAATTTGACCGCATAGGAGTTTTTACTTTTTCTGTAGAAGAAAATACTTCAAGCTTCATTCTAGGCGATCCGGTTTCAGAAAAAGAAAAGCAAAGGCGAAAAAATATTTTAATGGAAATCCAGAAAGAAATTTCTATGGAGAATAACAAATCATTTTTAGGGAAAAAACTTAAAGTGCTGGTAGAAGGAATCGAAGGAGATTTTTATGTAGCCCGCTCATACCGCGATGCCCCTGATGTCGATGGCGAAATATTAATACCGGCAGACGAAGGGAAAAATGCTTTGGGCAAATTTCATACTATTGAGGTTTTTGATTATAATGAATATGATCTTTTCGGACGGTTTGTGAATTCTGAAAAATGAAATATGAAAAAACTCTCTACCATATTTTTGTTGCTGCTCGTTCAAATGATTCTTCATGCTCAAATGATTGAAGACGCTACAGAGCAGAACGCGCTTAGCAAAAAGCCCATGTTCTATGAAAACTTCCTTAATTTTTCTTCCGGCAAATCGACCACAACGCGCGTAGACGTTTTTATTCAGGTTCCATACACAACAGTACAATTCGTTAAAAACGACTCCGGTTATACCGGTAATTTTACACTTACTGTTTCTATCTTTAATGATGACAAATCCAAACTGCTTACTGAAAAATCATGGACTGACAAACTCTTTGTAAATAATTTTGATGAGACGGTTTCTAAAAAAAATTCAAGCCTTAACTTAAAATCTTTTTATCTTTCCCCTGGAAAATATACTATACGAACCGCATACGATGATAACGAATCAAAAGCCGAGTACCCGATGGAAGTTCATTATAATGTTAGGAATATTTCGGGCAGCTTCTCTATCAGCGATATAATGATTCTTACTAAACGTTCCGAAGAAGAAGGCAAAAGTAAAATAGTCCCGAATGTATCAGGCAACGTGGCAACGCTTCAAACAGGTCTGCCGGTCTTTTATGAAATCTATTCAATAAAGCCTGAAGATGTAAAAATTAATTATGAAATTTTGGATAAAAAAAATGCGGTAATTTATAAAGAAGAACAACAGAAAAATATTGATTCTGGAAAGACTCAGATTTTTTATACTATTCGCGACAGCAGCTTTAGCCTTGGATATTATAAATTAAATATTGTAATTACAAATTTAGACAATAGAAGGCTTGCTTCAATTGAAAGACCTTTTTATTCACAATGGGTCGGAGTGCCGACGTCGATAGCAGATCTTGATAAAGCGATTAACCAGCTCATCTATATTGCGTCTTCAAAACAAATAGACTATATCAAAGACGGCAAGACAAGGGATGAAAAAATGAAACGCTATATTGCCTTCTGGAAATCGGTCAGCCCTACTCCAAACTCTGATGATAACCCTGTCTTTGATGAATATTATAGAAGAATAAATTATGCTGATGAACATTTTTCACAATATATAGAGGGATGGAAAACCGATAGAGGTATGGTCTTTATTTTGCTCGGACCTCCCGATAATGTTGATAGGCATCCGTTTAATATAGACAGCAAACCTTATGAAGTGTGGGAATATTACAATTTAAATGTCAGCCTTACATTTGTTGATGAAACTGGTTTCGGAGATTATCGATTAATAACGCCGCTGACGGGAGACCTGTACAGGTTTAGAAGATAAAAATTATTTTCTTTTTTTTAGCCTCAACCTTATTTACCTTCACAAATATGATTTTAACTGTAACTCTAAATCCGCTGCTTGAACGGCGGTACAAATTTTCTAAAGTGAAATTCTTTGAAGAGAACCGTCACGGCATTTCGGAATTAAAAGCTGGCGGCAAAGGAATAAATGTAAGCCGTCAGTTAAATTTTCTAAGCTCAGAAAATGTAGCTCTGACTTTTCTCGGTGGAACTAGCGGAAAACAATTAAAAGAAACTCTAATTAAAGAAGATATTAAAATTACATCTGTGAGAACTGAAAGCAGCACGAGGGACGCAAGCATTATCATTGACGAATCGTTAAACAAAATTTCTACTTTCTTTGAAAAGAATTCAGCCATAACGCCCAAGGAAGCTGAAGAGTTTAAATTAAAAATGGAAAAGATGATTCAAAACTGCGAGATAGTTGTCTTTTCCGGAAGCTCACCTTGTCCTGAAGCAGATTCAATATTCCGGTATGGGATAGAACTCGCAAATAATCTTGATAAAATTTCCGTACTTGATACTTACGGCGATCATTTAAGGAATTGTCTGGAAGCTTCTCCTACTGTTATTCACAATAACATTTCTGAACTGGAAAATTCGCTGCACATTTCTCTAAGAGAAGAAAATGAAAAGCTTGAATTTTTAAATTCACTTTATATCAAGGGAATAAAGCAAGCATTTTTATCGGATGGCAATAAACCGCTTTACGCCGCAAATTTTGATTTTCATTATAAAGTTATTCCACCTAAAATTAATGTTGTAGATTCAACCGGTAGCGGCGACGCTTTTGTTGCCGGAATAGTTCACGGTCTGGAAAAAGATTTTACATTTGAAGAGAGCGTAATAAACGCTGTATCATTAGGCGCTCTTAATGCTTCTGAGTTTAATGTTTGTTCGGTGAAGCCGTCCGAGATAGAAAAAGTTAAAGATAAGATTGCAGTTCAACCTGTCGGTAAAAAAATGAAAATAATAAATGACTCGCCTAACTAGTATTTCTCTCATTTATCTATTCTCATCTGCTTTTATGTTCTCTCAATCAATAGGCAAGATTGATGTTGAGGGTAATAGAATTTTTTCTAAGGATAATTATTTAAACTGGAGCGGAATAAGCGCAGGCACAAAATTATTTCCCGGCATTATTGACTCGATTAAAACAAAGTTAGCAGCCAGCTTGAGTGAGCAAGGATATTTTCACTCGGACTTTAGTAAAACAAGATTTGAAGAATCGTCCGACTCCGGGCAAGTAAATCTTATCATCGCAGTCAATGAAGGCAATCCAACCTATGTGAAGAAAATTTATTTTGCCGGACTGGATTCCGCTAAGGATAAAAATATTATTTCCGATTTTAGTTTTCTTGAAAATCATATTTATAATAAATCTGATCTTGAAGAAAATATTTCATCTGCGCTCGATTTCTTCCAGGATCATGGCTATCCTTTTGCTAAAATAAAAGTAGCTTCGGTTTATTTTACTACGGATTCAGCGAAGGACGATTACTTTGCTGACGTTCATATCGGTTTTAAAAAAGAAAGATACTGCAGGATTGACAGGATTGAAATTGTTGGCAACACCAAAACAAAGCCAAATGTTATCCAGAGAGAACTTCACATTAATCCAGGCGAAGAGTATTCTCAAAAATTAATTGACGACCTGCCTAACCGATTAAACAGGCTCGCTTTCTTTGAGCCTGTCTCAGCGCCTGATTATTATGTCGATTCTAAAAACACAGGCATTCTAAGAATCAGCGTGAAAGAAAAACAGACAAACAACTTTGACGGCATTATCGGATATATTCCCGCGGCTGCGCAAAATGCTACAGGCTATTTTACCGGTCTTGTGGATGTTAGTCTGAGAAATTTATTTGGAACGGGAAGAGCGGCGGCAATCCACTGGCAGCAGTATGACCGCAATTCGCAGGACCTTGAATTAAAATATCTTGAACCCTGGCTTTTCGGCTATCCGTTTAATTTAAATTTAAGCTTTCAGCAGAGAAGCCAGGACAGCACTTATGTTCAAAGAGATGTTGAAGCCTCGCTCGAATATTTAGCGACCGATGCAATTTCGGCTTCCGTTTTTATTTCAACCGATGCGGTAATTCCAACTGATAACGGCAGCCAGACTTTTACTGTTTATAATTCAAGCTCTGTTACGACCGGTATTAATCTTAAGATTGATACGCGCGATGATCCGTATTCTCCAACGCAGGGAATTTTATTCCTCAATACTTATTCATTCAGCAGGAAAAAAATTTCCGGTCCGGTACAATTCTTTACTCCCGATCTTGCAACTAATATAAACCTGCAAAGGCTTGAATTAGATCTTGAAGGATTTTATGAAATATTTACCCGCCAGGTAATTGCACTCGGCTTGCACGGCAGAGAACTACGAGGTCCGTTTTTTGAAAACAGCGATTTGTACCGGCTCGGCGGAACAAATTCTCTGCGCGGCTACAGCGAAAGCCAATTCCTCGGGAACCGCGTTACATGGACTAACCTGGAATTCCGTTCTCTTCTTACTAAACGATCATTCGTATTTTTATTTCTAGATACCGGATATTATTTGCGCAACGCTTATCCCGCGAAAAATATTTTAAAGACCCAGGGATTTAATATTGGTTACGGCGTAGGCATGAACGTAGAAACAAGTCTCGGCGTTTTAAGCGTAAGCTTTGCTCTTGCAAAAGGCGATTCCTTTTCTAACGGGAAAATTCATTTTGGTATAGTCAACCAATTTTAATTATATTCTAATGTGTTTTCATTTTCTTTATGATGAGATTAAATGAGTGTAAGCTTACTAAATAAATTTTCCGCGTTAATTAAATTATCAAGACCGCTAAATACTTTTATTACTTTTATATCAATTATTGTCGCTTCTTTAATATGCGCCGGCGGAGAATTCCTACTTCTTAAAGTTGCTTTAGCCGCCGCAGCGGGAGGCTTTACAGCCGCTGGCGGAAATGTTATTAATGATATCTTTGATATTCAGATTGACAAGCTAAACAAGCCTGAAAGACCGCTGGCTAACAATACTATTTCAAGGAATTCAGCCGCCGCGTTTTACATCATGCTTAATATTTTTTCTCTTACCGTTTCGTTCATAGTCGGCGTAATTCCTTTTTTGATTGTACTAATTACTATTTCCTTTTTGTTCATTTACTCATTGGTATTAAAAAAGAAAATTTTGTTGGGCAATATTACAATTGCGCTCTTAACCGGACTTGCATTCATATACGGCGGGGTTGTTGTTGGTAATTGGAAGTCTTCTATTATACCCGCAGCTTTTGCTTTCATAATTAATTTAATTAGAGAGATAGTGAAAGATATGGAAGATCAAGAAGGAGATGCAAAGTTAGGAGTAATTACTTTTCCCAGTAAGTTTGGATTTGCGCGGGCTAAAAAAACAATATTATTTTTCTCAGCGCTTCTTATTGCTGCGACTTTTCTTCCTTACCTGTACGGTATATATAATCTGAAATTTTTTATTATAGTAATGGTTCTTGTTAACCCGATTATTGTTTACGCCATGCGGTCCTTGTTTAACGACGACTCAATAAAAAATTTAAGAAAGCTAAGCTCGTTATTAAAGCTGTGCATGTTATTTGGATTAGCTGCAATTTATTTTGGCAAATGAAGAACTTTGATAATTCATATTTAAGCGAAAGTATAAAACTGATTGCCGGCGTGGATGAAGCCGGGCGCGGTCCGCTTGCCGGACCGGTTGTAAGTGCATCCGTAATTTTCGCTCCCGATGTTTATATCGACGGTGTGAATGATTCAAAAAAACTTTCTGAAGCCGAAAGGGAAGAGCTGCTTCCGCAAATTTTAAGAAGAGCTGTTTCGTATTCAGTTGCGGCAGTATCTCACGGAAAGATAGATGAGATAAATATTCTGCAGGCATCGCTGCTGTCAATGAAAGTAGCAGTAAGCCGGCTTCACATTCAGCCGCAGTTAATACTTATTGACGGAAACAAAACTTTTGAATACTCAGTTCCAGCCATCGCAGTAGTAAAAGGCGATTCAAAATCATTTTCAATTGCAGCCGCTTCAATTATTGCTAAAGTTGCCCGAGATAGAATTATGAAACGATTGGATAAATATTTCCCGGATTATAATTGGCAGAAAAACAAAGGCTATCCCACCAAAGAACATATTGAGGCTGTTAAAACATACGGCGCAAGTTCTCTCCACAGGAAATCTTTTTTAAAGAATATACTTGTTTATGACAAAGTCTAGTAAAGAGATCGGCGAAGAAGGCGAAAAGCTTGCGGTTGATTTGCTTAAATCAAAACAGTTTGAGATAATAAAACAGAATTACCGCTTTGGTAAAGGTGAGATCGATGTTATTGCTAAAGATCCGCGCGACGGCTTTCTCGTCTTTGTGGAAGTTAAAACACGGCAGAATTTAGAATACGGCGAACCTGAGTATGCTGTTACTCAATCTAAAATAAAACAAATCAAGAAGATTGCAGAAATGTATTTGTATGAAAAGGAAATCGACGAAATCGAATGCCGCTTCGATGTAATTGCGATTTTATTCCGGCAAGACCTTCCGCCATTGATCAATCATATTGAAAATGCTTTTTGAAATAAAGCTTTGATTTGCTTAAGTTATAATAGTTCTTACTGCTCGTCTTTGCAATTGCGGATTGCAGCCGCTGAAGGGAAAGCCATTTCCTTCTAACGGTTTTTTCATTTTAGTTTTATTAATTAAAATACTTAATAACTAATTCCGGGAGTCGATATGAAAAAGTTAATCTGCATTGCTTTAATCTTTGCTTCATCTTCATTATTTCCACAGTCAATAGAAAATTCGCATAATATAATTTATGCGGAACTATTAGGGAACGGGCTTTTCTCATCTCTCAATTACGAAAGAGAAGTTTCAAACAATGTTAGCTTGCGTTTTGGTTTGGGGTTTGCCTTTAGCAATTCCCTGTCTAATTCAGGATCGCATCATACTACTGCATTCTTCCCGATTGCAATGTGCAACTATACTTTTGATGTTTATGGAAATAATTTTATTGAAGTTGGCGGCGGGCTCTTAATTTCATCAACCAATTTTGAAATAACCAATGACAAATACCCGCAGTCACAGTCTGTAGCAGTTCCCACAACCGCGATTGGTTACCGCTACAGCCCTAAAGACGGAGGAATATTTTTCAGTGCTGCGTTTGATATGTTTATTATGACAGGTATTTATCCCTGGGCAGGCTTAGGCATTGGCTATAGGTTTTAGCTGCATAAGAATATTGATCAATATCGCGCCAATTTAATTCATGTTTCTTATGTTCACTAAAATAAATTGAAGAATTCTTCAGGAAGATTCTGGAATTCCTCGGAGAATTTCTGCAATTCTTCGGAAAGATTCCGGAATTCTTCAGAACATTTCTGCAATTCTTCGGAAAGATTCTAAAAGTTCGGCTGGAAATTCTAGAAGTTCGGCTGGAGATTCCGGAAGTTCGGCTGGGAATTGCAGAAGTTCGGCTGGAGATTCCGGAAGTTCGGCTGGAGATTCCGGAAGTTCGGCTGGAAATTGCAGAAGTTCGGCCGGAGATTCCGGAAGTTCGGCTGGAAATTGCAGAAGTTCGGCTGGAAATTCCGGAAGTTCCAACAAGAATTCTCGAATTTCGCACTTTTTTTGAAAAACTAACGAGATTAAATCTTTTTACAGATGAAAATAAACTTGTCCGTGACTCACAGTCACAAGAAGGAAGTTGATAATGTATTTGGTGATTAGAGTATTAAGCAGAACACGCTGAAGTGTGTGCCGCGGGTTTAGGAAAAGCAATTCCGCTTTACCGGAACGAGTTGAAATATCCTATACCTTTATCAGAATTTGTTTTTAAAAACTTAATTGCTTTGTCTTGTTCAACCCTGGCGTAATCCGGCAGATTAATTCTATTTCCTATTTTATTTAGTAATCTTTCGTCAAATAAAATTATATCTCCGCTTTTTATAATCATTAGAATATCTTTCGGATCAATACTGAAGAATGAGTTGAAGAAATTGTCCGATTTTTTTTCGGCTATTACAATATCTGCGTCAAAATCTTTTGCGATTGCGCCACGTCGTTTTAAATTCCAGATTTTTGCCGGAGACGAAGTTAAAGAATTATAAAGTTCCTGGTCTGTTAATAGATTTGTACTTCGCGCGAGCCTTAGATGATCCCATAAATTCCAGCCGGCGCTTACAGTAGAATCAGTTCCGAAAAGAATGTTTGTTTTTCTCTTAAGCTTATCAACACAGGAAGTCTTTCCGTACAAGAAATTATTTGAATCCGGGCACCAAACAACCGCCTTAAAATGCGCCGCTTGCTTTTCGTCCATCATTATTGCATGAACGCCGATAATTTTTCTATGAAATATATTCCATCGAATTAGCTCATTGATCTCTGAATACGCTTCGTCGTTTGTTCCTTCACCGATGTGAATTACAAACGGCTTTTTGTTCAGCGTGAGCAGCAGCTTAGCTTTCCAATTTTTTTCAAGTCTTATTGAATGAAGGTAATTGTATTGCGTAAATACATCAATTAGATAATTCTTTTGTACAGAATAACTGCCGTGATCGACAACAGTGGTAACGCCGTTAAGAATATTTTTGTGTATGCCGTGTGCGATTCTTTCATCGCGAGGGATTTTTTTTATTCTTTCAATTTCATCTTTATTAACCCGGTGAATATCTTCGCCCCATTCTACGTAATCTTTATATCTTTTATTGCCGAGTTTAGGGAAAAGATTAAACTCAAGGTGATCATGCGAATTAATTAAGCCGGGAAACGCGATAGCATTTTCAAATTCTATTTTATCTTCTTCGCTGTATGCTTTGTCTCCGCTCCAGATGCTGCTGGAAGTGAACTTCCCGCTTTCAATTTTTAGCCATTGACTGCCTGCTGATTCGAGCAATTCAAGGTTTGTTAAAAGCATTTCATTTCCTTATAAACATTCCGTAAACCAACGGCATCCCGGAGAATTTATCATAAATGTGAAGCGCGTTCTTTTCAGCATAATAATGTTTCACTTCTTCAGTTATAAATTTTTCTTTTGTCTCAATGATTTTCCAATTAAATGTGCGGCATAGTTTCATTACTTCGTCAATAGTATAAATGTAATTTTTTACTTCAAGTGTCTTGCCGTTATCTTGAAAAGTTCGTTTGCCGCCGGACTTTAAAATCTCCGGATGCAGATCGGTGATAATAATAATTCCGCCGGGCTTAAGCCAATCATTCCAGAATGAAAATATCTTCTTTAGGTTTTTTATCTGCGCTATTACAAGAGTAGATGAAATAAAATCAAATGAGGATTTTAGAAACGGCAAGGAGGAATCATCTTTAATTAAATATGCTGTGTAAGATGGGAATTTTTGTTTAAGTTTTTCAAGCATGTTGGATGACACGTCGCAGCCGGTTATGCTTTTAGGATTTTGAGAGATAAATCTTTTCCAATTTCTGCCGGTGCCGCAGCCGTAATCGAGAATGTTTCTTTCTTCCAGGTTTATATTGACGAAAAAAGAATCAAGAATTTCTTTCTCTAATTTGAAGACAAGGTTATTATCCTCAAGGTCATAAGTGCTCGCCCAAATGTCGTAAGCGTCTTCCGGGTTTAAAGGCGCATCAAGAAGATTATGGAAATGATTTATAACATTTTTTAACTTCATCTTCGGACTTATATTAAAACTCAAAATGATTATGACTCTTAAATCGTATTCAAATAATCCATGAACAAAATACTTTTATTTAATCCACGCGCGGGCAGGTACAATCATAGAGTACCGAATTCAATTTTGCAAGTAGCTGCGTCAATTCACGGCAAATACGATTACGCAATTGTCGACGGCAACATGGAAACTGACGCATGGAGCAAGTTAAATGATTATTTGAAGACCGGCGAGTATAAATATTTCGGCTGCACAGTAATGCCGGGACCGCAGCTAAAGCAGGCGATTCCATTTACAAAGAAAATTAAATCTGAATATCCCGATGTAATAAATATTTGGGGCGGTTACTTCGCCTCAAATCAGTATAGAACGTCGATCAGTTCGGATTATGTTGATTATGTAGTTTATGGACCTGGCGACAGCGCTTTCCCAAAACTAATTAATGCTCTGAAAAACGATCTTCCTGTTAATGATATTGAAAACCTTGTCTTCAAAAATAATCTGGAGATAATAAAAACTCGGAAAGCGCCGCTGCTCGATCAGGATTCGCTTCCGGAGCTGCCTTATGATTATCTAAATAATTTCTATCCGGTAAAAAAATATTTAGGGAAAACATTTTTAGGTAAAAGAACGTTAGGCTATCACTCAAGTATTGGATGTCCTTTCACGTGTGCTTTCTGCGGTGTTGTACCGATTTACGAAGCGAGATGGAAAGGGAAGTCGGCGGAAAGAATGTACAGGGAAATAAAATATATAAAAGAAAAATACGGCGCCGACTCGATAGAGTTTCATGATAATAATTTCTTCGTATCGGAGAAAAGGATAATTGAGTTCTGCAAATTAATTAAAGATGAAAAAATGAATTGGTGGGGAGAAAGCCGGATCGATACGATGGACAGATACGACGATTCAACTTTGTACTTGATGCGCGAAGCCGGATGCCGCATGGTTTTCTTCGGTGCAGAGAGCGGCAGCGATGAACTTCTAAATAAAATGGAAAAAGGCGGAACGCAAACCGGAGCTTTATTAATTAGCTTTGCTGAGAGACTCAGAAAGTTTGATATAATTCCAGAATATTCTTTTGTGCTCGGCTTTCCAGCGGAAACGCCGGAGAAAGTAATTCGTCAGATTGAAGATGAAATCGCGTTCATCAAAAAAATTAAAGAGGCGAATCCGGCAGCGGAAATTATTATTTATATTTTCAGTCCGGTGCCGACTGAAGGCTCGGAGCTTTTTATTCAAGCCAAGGAAATGGGATTTAAATTCCCGCAGAGGCTTGAGGATTGGCTTGAGCCGGAATGGGAAAAATTTGATCTGCACCGCAATCCGCTTACTCCGTGGCTTACAAGAGGAATGGTAAATAAGATTCACAACTTTGAGACTGTGTTGAATGGCTTTTCACCGACAGTTTCAGACTACAAACTTTCACACTTTCAACGAAAGCTTATAAAATTATTTTCATCGTTCCGGTATAGAAATAATTTTTTTGCGTTCCCTTACGAAATCAAAGCTCTGCAGAAATTCTGGTTAAGATATAGGAAGCCCGAAGTGGAAGGATTTTATATGCAGTGAAAGGAAAGGAAGAAGAAAAGGTAAAGATAAAGGCAGAGGTAAAGTAAAAAATATAAATTTTATTGAATAGCTATGTTAATCTTTTTATTCTTTAAATAGCTTGAGAGTTGAACGCGGAGCTTAACCAGTTTTATAAGATAAAAAATAAGATGTGGAAAGTCTTTGAAGATTTTCTTTGAAAAAATTTTCTTAGCTCTGTACTCGGCGTGAACAAAGCGGTGAAGAATCTTATAAAAATTTCTTTCATAAGAGCCGTGGAAAAGCATATCAAGATCGTCCGAATCCAGCCAGTTAGTTTTAGCGTTCAATTGCTGTTTTACAATATGATAAAACTTTGTTCCCGGCAATGGATAGGAAACTGAAACTCCAATATCATCGGGCAAATTATCCAGGATCATTTTACGCGTAAGTTTAATATCGTTCCAATCTTCGCCGAGATAGCCGAACTGGATAAAGAATGCGATTTCAATTCCGAGTTTGCGCGCTTTTTTTGCGGCTTCATATATTTGTTCGACCGTAATCCCTTTATCCATTGCGTTAAGGATCTTCTGGCTGCCGGATTCAGCGCCGATCCAGATTGTTTTGCAGCCGGATTCTTTTAAATCATTCAATGTGCTTCCTTTTATAAGAAGATCCGGACGCGACAAGCATTTGTACGGGACAATTGTGTTTTGTCTTTTCATCTCGGAGGAAAAATCTTTTATCCAATTTGTTTTAAGCCCAAAGATGTCATCGGTAATCCAAAGATGATCGATTGAATATTTTTCTTTCAGCGTTTTGATCTGCCCGGCAACGTGCTTCGGCGAGCGGGAAGAATATGTCCTCCCGTACAGCGGCTTTGCGCACCAGTTGCAGCTGTAGGGGCATCCCCGTGTAGTGGAAATATTTAAAGAAAAATATCCGTGGTTCTTTCGCCAGATATTTTGATATGCCGGTAAATCGACAAAAGTATAATCAGGATTAGGAAGCGAGTCCAGATCAGAAATTAAAGCTCTGCCTGAAGTTGTAAATACTGAATTATCTTTTATGAATTTTAAGCCATTAATATTTTCTCTTGTCGACAAAAAATAATTTTCTGCAAAAACTTTAACCGTTTCCAAAAGTGTTTCCTCTCCTTCGCCGTAGATTATAGCGTCGCAGCCCGCGCTAAAATATTCGGCGGGGAAATCTGCGGCATCGGAACTATAAATTAAAACCGGGATGGACAAAACTTTTGCTTCGCTTATAGCGCTTACTGCGGCGCTGCGCATTTTTGAGAGACACATTTTAGTCAGGTAATTAAATTCATCGTCATAGATGAGAAGAATATCGGGTTTAGAAATTGCAATTTGCGAGATGAAATCATTTACACCGCGGCTTAGCATCGCATCGAAAAATATAACTTCATGCCCTGCGGCTTTTAATAATGCAGCCGCGTATAAAGAGCCGAGCGGCGGGTAAGGCATATTTCGCTTCATCTCTTTCGGGTCTAAAATTCTAAAATACGATTGTCCTATGAGTATTTTCATTTCGCCAGTTAAAAATTATATAACTAATGCTTTCTGTTCTGCGGCTGCATCTATAGTAATATTTCTATCAGCATAAAATTTAATTAATGCGTCCTCAAATTCTTCGGTTATCCTTTGGCGATGATCATTCGTGTGAAGTTTTAAACAGTCTGACTCAATAACTAAAGATTTATTTTTCCCTGCTAACGATAATTTCTTTGAATATAATATCCGGTAAAATACTTTTATTAAAAAGTTGAATGGTCTTAAACATGAGAATCTAATTTGGTGTTTGCGGTTTTGCCGGGCAGAAAAAGAGAAATAAAAATTCGGAAAAAATTTCTTCACCCATTCATTACCATTCCAAAAATTGTTAAGCATTTCAGGATTCTTAAACGGCGTTAAAGTAATTATCTGGTGCGCGGTATAAAAATCGTATGAATAATTTATCTTCATGTTTGTTTCATCAATCAAATAATTGGCGCACAATTGCTTCCTTGCTCCGGAAAGGATTGAATAAATGTGGATCATCAAGTAAACAAGATAAACCGAATGAGGTTTTGTAATTATAAATAAATCTACGTCGTCGTGACTTGCAATTCCGTAGTTTGAAGTGCCTCCGCTGAACGCGATCATTGAAACAAGCGGCAGGGTATTTAAAAAATCTAATATCTTCTTCGCCTTCTTTTTGTTTATGGTTTTATTTGATCGTTTATAAAAACCGTTAGCGCGGGCTTTTAAGAAAAGGCTGTCTTCTTTCCATTCAGCTTTACCGTCGAGAATTAATTTCCGTATAGTTTGATGGAGATCCTTTTCAGTCATCATGACATCAAATACCTGCGGATGAATCTTTTCTTCCGCAATACCGCAATTGAAAAGGCTCGAATAAATTAAAGTCTTTTCCAGAGCTTCTTCGTAATTTTTCGCTTTGGGCAACCCGGCTGCGTAAATACTTTTATGATTCAGCCTTTCAAGCAAGACGTCTAATTGTTGTCTCGTCCTTTCCGCCGAATATTTTATCTCATAATTTATTTTGCGGTCTGAACAAATTAATTCGTTCAGTCTGTCTAATCCTTCGAGATAGCTTGTCATGTCAAACGGATTTATTGTTACAGAACAAGGTTTGGAAATTTCTTCAGTAGCAATTCCTTCTGAACATAGAACTGGCAGACCGAAATGCATAGCTTCAAGCACTGGAAATCCAAATCCTTCTTCAAAGCTTGTATGAACAAAACCGGAAGCATCAACATAGAGTGACCGCAATTCTTCTTCGGAAATGTAACCGTAGAAGTCAATATCTGGATGGTCTTTAAATTTATTTATCAGAATGTTTAGAGCGGAAGATTTTATCCAAAGCTCGCCGGCTAATTTTAACCTCAGATTACTTTTAGTTTTTTCTTTCCATTCTATAAATCCTTCGACAAGAAAACTTAAATTCTTGCGCGGCTCTATATGACCAACGTATAAAAGATAAGGCTGCTCGCCTTGTTTTCTTCCAGAATCAAAATTAGTCTTGCTGATTAGAGACGAGTAACCCTGTACAATTAATATTTCTTCTTCCTTAACACCAAGATATTTGCCGACATTCTTTTTAGTATGTTCGCTGACCGTTACTACAACCGGATTTTGCTTTAATGTTTTTAGTATCTGGAAGTTATAATATGCTGCGAAGCTTTTCGAATAGAATTGAGGATGAGTTATGAAGGACAGATCATGAATAATTATTGCAGATTTTTTCTTAACGCCAAAAGGCATATAGTAATCCGGAAATATCATGCAGTCAACGTATGACTTCTTAATATCATGAGCCAGCGAAAAATTTCTCTGCCAGTTCTTTCTAAACTTATCCCGGATATTATTTCTCTTAAACTGATCTTGAGCATTAAACATTTCAACTTTATTATCAGTTTGATTTAATTGTTCAAGAAGGCAATTTAAATACCGGCTTGTACCGGTTTGTTTACTGCTTAGAGAAGATGCTTCTATGCCTATTATCATTCTACTCTTTCAAGTATTTTAGAAATCAGCGTTAACTTATTAATATTATTTTTTAATAGTAATGGAATAGAAAATATTGTGATAATGCTAATATATTACTTTGCGGCTCAATCAAAATATTTTGAAACACAAGTAGAACTATTACATTATAAAAAAGTGAATAGCCGGATGCATATCACACTCGACATGATTGAGATTAAATAAGGAGGAGAAAACTAATTACCACTCGATTTCAGATTTATCTCTAAAGATTTTCCCGGTTAATTTTTGCGGCGCCTCGGAAGCCAGCCACACTTGTGTTTCAGCTCCTTGCCGAACAGAGCGCGGAGCCGATCTTCCGCCCATGTCTGTCCGTACCCAGCCGGGGCAAACTGCATTTACAGAAATCCCGTTTCCTTTTAATTCATATGCCAGATGTCTTGTGAATGAATTTAGCAAAGTCTTGGAAACACAATATGCCGGAGACCAGCCGCCAACCGGCTCAAACATCGATCCTCCTCCGCTTGTTATGTTTATAATTCTTCCCGGATTATTCATAACATGAATAAAAGTTTTTATTACCCGCATCGGTCCGTAGCTGTTGGTATTGATGATCATTTCTAATA
Organism: Bacteroidota bacterium; assembly: GCA_021824565.1. Classification (GTDB taxonomy): domain Bacteria; phylum Bacteroidota; class Ignavibacteria; order Ignavibacteriales; family Ignavibacteriaceae; genus FEN-1297. Next base: position 19,761 of record JAKAKL010000004.1, read on the forward strand.
ATTCCGCATCAGATTCGACAAGCGATCTGTCTTCTTTAAGAAGAATACCAGCATTATTTATAAGTACGTCAAGTTTAATCTTGTTTGATGAAAAAAACTTTGCCGCTCCACTTACGCTTTCATCTTTGCTTACATCCATCAAGACAGCTTCCGCAGAATCAGTTTCATCCTCCAGGTTCTTTAATGCTTCGGACAACTTTGTTTCATCGCAACCGGAAATAAAAACATGGAATCCTTTCTGCGCAAGCTGTCTTGCAGTTTCAAATCCGATCCCTTTGTTTGCGCCTGTTATAAGTGCGTACTTCATTCTATGATCAGCGGACTATTTTAAAATTAAACGCGCCGCTTTTTGAAGTTACCATAATTCTTAGCCATAGCGGTAAGATTCCTTCCATGCCTCTTGAAGCGGTTATGTCGCCCAAGTCAATTATGTTTTCATTTTTCCATCCGAAATCATTCAGCAGCGATTTAACTTTTTGCTTTGCGCTTTCGTCATTTCCGCAGATGAAATTTGCATGGTCGCCGTTGTTTATCATCGATGGGTTTACCATTACGCCGCACCACATCGTGTTTAAGGTCTTAACTACCTTAGCGCCTGGAAATGCTTTTTGAATTTCTTCTCCTAAAGAATTATAATTGCTCATCGAGGGAATTAAAGAAGGCGGCATGCCTTTGCTGAAATCGAGAGGGTTTGATACATCGACTAAAACTTTTCCTTCCAAGTTTTTTGCATTGGCAAGTTTTAACGCCGCAGTTGAGCTTGCACCGTGTGTAGCGTTAAAAATTATTTCGCCGAAAGCTCCCGCTTCTGCGAATGTTCCTAATTTTACTTGTGGATTAGTCTCATGCCATTCTGCAAAAGAAGGATTGCCGTAACCGTCTTTTACCTGGCTCGCAAGTTTTTCTGAAACGTTTCTTGTACCGATCATTACTTCATGACCGGCTGAGATGATCTTTACCGCAAGCGTCTGTCCTACTGTTCCTGTGCCAATGATGGATATTTTCATCTTTGCTCCTGCTAATTGTTTAAAATAATTTATATGTCTAAAATATATTTATAATTCACACAACAAATGATAGAAAACCGGTGATAAAATATTTTATGTTGTCTTGCTTTTATGCCGGTTAATAATTACTCAAATATAATATTTGTATTAACATCGCCGAACGGTTTTTATAACGCCATTCCGCCGGAGACTTCAATGCGCTGGGCGTTTATCCATTTAGCGTCGTCGGTGCATAAGAAAGCAACCACGCTGCCGATGTCGTCGGCTCTTCCGACGCGACCCAATGCGGTCCGGCTTGACAAAATATTTTTAAGCTGCGGATTGTTCCTGATGTTCGCGTTATTAAAATCAGTTTCAATAGCCCCGGGCGCGACAACATTGGACCGTATTCCTCTTGCGCCAAATTCCTGCGCCGCATACTTTGATAGAATTTCTACCGCGCCTTTTAAGGATGAGTAAACAGAATATCCGTTAACACAGAATCTCGTCGTGCCCGATGAAATATAAATTATTCCACCGTTGTCGTTCATCATGGAGACGGACCGTTGAGTTAAGAAATAAACAGATTTAAAATGTATGTTAACTAAATTATCAAATACTTCTTCAGTTACCTGCGGGATTGGAATCGTTGCGCCGATGCCCGCATTATTAATTAAGAAATCAAATTTATCCGTTTCCCAATTTGTTCGCAGCGCTTCCGAAAGCCCTGTAAAGAAATTTCCAAATGATTTTATGTCTGAAACATCCAGTTGCAATACAGCGGCTTTTCGTTTTAACGAAGTAATTTCCGCGGCAGTGTTTTCCGCTTCTGCTTTCTTTGTATTGTATGTTAGTATTACATCGATTCCTTTTTTAGCTAATGATATTGCCATGTCTTTGCCAAGACCCCGGCTGCCTCCTGTAACCAGCGCTATTTTTGTCTCCATATTTTATTCACCTTGAGTTTTTGTTTATTCTTTATTTACCGTTACAAAAATAAGATAGTTGCACTAAGAAAATTATGACGGTAAATGCAGCCTGTAATCATATCACAATAAATTTTACTCTGCGTATGAATAGTAAAGGAAAGAATAATTATAAAATTTTCTGACGGGGACGCGCAAAGTTAATGGATAGAAACTTCTACCTGATAAAATTAAAAATATTTGATACGCTGAACAACAAGTTATCATATATGGCAAATGTCAAAATTGTATTTTCAACTTTTATATATTTATCTCTTGACAATTAAACTATTTATTTTAAAGTTAGTCATAGAAAGTAATTGATTTTTGTTCTGCTTTCGTTTTTAATAGTTCAGATTAAAAGTTATCAGGGAATTTTTTTCGATGAAACTATTTCTAAATTCGGGTCTCTTTTGTGAGCAAAATATTTTCCTCCGGCTTGACGGAGTGTCCAAAGGACTAAATCAAATCTCTTTACAAGGGACGATGATTTTCTCTCCTCTAATTAATAATCCATCAATAAATAAATTTAGTTCGGTTAGAGATTAAGCGCCGCTGCAATTAATGCGGCGAATAATTTATCCGTCAGGATAATTACGTTCTTTGAAGCATTAGTATGGTCTTTGCATTTTATTTATCTGACATGAAAGAAAGAATCCCCTGCAGTGTAATAAAAACAGGTAAAGACAAAAAGAAAAATAATTCGACCGGGAAAAGATTTTTGTAAAAAGATAAAAGTATTACCTGGTTTGCAAAACATTTTTGCAGCGCTGCAAAGCATTATTGGAAGGCTGCAAAGTGATCTCCGATCACTGCAAAACAAACTTTGAAGGCAGCAAAGTGATCTCCAATCACTGCAAAGAATTTTTGGAGGCCTGCAATGTGATCTCTGGTTACTGCAAAGAATATTTGGTAGGCTGCAATGTGAGTTCCGGTCACTGCAAAGCATTATTGGAAGACTACAATGTGATATTCGATCACTGCAAAGAATATTTGGAAGACTGCAAAGTAATCTCCAGTCACTGCAAAACAAATTTGGATGATTGCAAAGAGATTTAATTAGATTGAAAAATGAATTTTTTAACGAAAAAGCTTGTTTTCTTATAAATAACAGACTTTTTCTATTTTATCATAACTTATATAAAGGAGTAAAAGTATGACTTCTGAAATAATTAACGATTTCGGCATGTTTAGAAGGGTTAGAGCTACGCTTAGAGCAAGGCTAACCGTAATTTCTGCCTTCCCTGCGCTAATGGAATACGTCCAGCTATTCTTCGACAATTTTGAAAAGCTTAAGAAGACGGCGATAGACTTTAAGAATGCTTCTGCTGGAAAGACCAAGCAAAAACATAACTCTGTTGATACTGTAGTAAATGAATTAACACCGATGAGCGCGGCATTAAGGAGCCATGCAAGGAAAGAAAAAGATGAAGTGCTGCTTGCGAAGGTAACTATTACTCCGAATGCGATAAAGGACAGGCTGCGACAGGAAACCAAGCTGACCGTTATTGATGATATATTATCGGAGGCAGAGCAGCATCCGGATGTAATGGCAGCCAGCTTGATAACTCCTGAAAATGTAGCAACTGCCAGGACGGATTACAATAAACTTAATTCTGCTGTCGATGATCAGGGCTTGGGAGTAAGCACAAGGAAAGCGCTTCGTATTTCTCTCGAAGCACAAACTAAGACTGAGAATGACATTTTACACGATCACATAGATGAACTAATCGAAGCGGTAAAGAAAGTAAGCCTTGATGTTTATAACGAATACTTTGCATCGAGAGTAGTTTATGATCTTGGCGGGAAAATAAATCTTGAAGAAGATACTCCGCCCGAACCGCCGGCTCCTCCGGCACAGTAAAAGGCTGATGGTTATTCTTTGCTTCAGGTAATTGAAGCAATGTGCTTATGATTGTGATTAAGTAACCGAATGCGTTAGAGACGACCCGCCGGCCTGCCCGTCCAGTAGGCGGGGTCGTCTCTACGATTAAATAAAATAAATGTAGAGACGCGGCGGTGCCGCGTCTCAATGAAATGCAAATTTGCAATTTGAAGTACAGAACGAACAATAAAAATTTTAGTTTATATGAGATATAACAATAAAATAATTTTAATATTCATATTATTTATTTCAATTCAGCAAGAGATTAAACCGCAAAATAACCTTAAGAGCGGCTGGTTTAATTTTGGAGTATCCAGAGTGTTAAGCAATGATAACCGCGGCTTATTAAATGTTGGGATGAATGTTAACTGGAAATATGGCAGCTATACTAATAGTGCTGGATTAAATTTTACAAGTCCTTTATTGGGAAGTAACAACTTTATTGCAACAGTAAATTACGGGATCGGATACTCGTACTTTGTAAAGAGAATGTTGTTCGGTTCATTTAATATCGGACCCTCGGCAAGTATCGGGAAAACTTATAATGATGCAACTAAGAACAGCCAATCTTTCTGGGGACTTGGAATATCATTAGACAGTCAGTTTTATATTTCTCCGCTGTTCTTCATAATCCCGAACGTAGCATTAGGCATTGAGCCTTATTTAAATTATAATTTTTATGAATCAGTAAGAACGGACATGAATTATATATACGGTGTTCGTTTCTGTTTTAATATTAATGATATTGATAAATAAATTATTAAAGTCATGAAAAGAGACGACCCGGCGGGTTGTTACCACAATTGAAAAAATAAATGTAGAGACGTGGCGGTGCCGCGTCTCTATATATACTTTAAAAGAAGACAAACAAAAATGAACGATAATAAGAAAAGCCTTTTATGGCTTGTCGCATTCCTTCTCCCTACTATTTTTTCGCTGCTTTTGGTCGTAGTTATTAATGAATTTGAACTCGGCTACAGCGTTGCGCCGTATATTGCGGCGGTTCTGTACTTGGTAATCGCCGGATGGATTGTGTATGAGATTATAGAAAATAGGAAAATGTTCATCGTTTCTTTTTCAATTTATTCTGTGTTCAGTTTGCTTATATATATTATGTTAACGTTGTGGTGGTCTGGAACTTTGTTCGATGTGGAATTTTAAAAAAAGATTGATTCTTTTAAAAGGATTTTTTAGAGGAATGAATTGTGAATTATAAATGGATCATTTCACTGTGCGGATTATTAGCATGCGAAACAAATTGCCAGGTAATGCACGCTGCCGATACAACTAATATCGGACAAGTGAAGTTTATTGATAACAACGTTATTAGTGCAAATGAGAGTGAAAAATTTAATATCCCGACTGGAGGTATAGTTGATGGAAAGGGGAGCCTAATTCTTGATAATATATTTTATTCGTCGCCGGAGTTTTTGTATAGAGAAGATGATAAAGTATTGTTGTCTTCGCTGGCGTTTTCTCAAACGGAAAATAACCTTTTTGAAAATACAAAGGCGATTCAAAATAATTTTCACAATATCTATTTATGGTCAAAGCCTACCGCATTGCAAAAAATATTTTACAATGTAAATATGTCGGGCGCCTTTCTGCTGGCTGGCTACCATATTTGGAAATATTATATAAAGAAGTAAAGATATTTAATCAGCATCATTTTCATTTTAATTAAAAAAAAAGGAGTGAAAAAAATGAAACGTTTATCATTCACATTGTCATGCTTATTCTTTCTCGCCATCGGGATGAATTTCTCTTCCGCGCAAACTGCGGCAGTTAAGTTTGAAGTAAAGATTCCGTCTTCGGGATTGCAGAAAGATTCTTCAGTATTTCTTGCAGGTTCTTTTAACTGCTGGAACCCGCAAGATTCAATGTATCTTATGAATAAAATTGGAGATGATATTTATTCGCTGACTGTTCCGCTTTTTGACGACAAGAAATACGAATATAAATACACGCTTGGCGGCTGGAGCACGGTTGAAACGGCGGAGAATAATAACGATATAAATAATAGGCAGATGGTCTCGCACGATGGACTTACAATTGTTGATACCGTCGTAAACTGGAAAGCTCCGGAACCGGCAAAGCAAATAGACTCATCATTGATGCTAAGTAAAGAACAACTGGATAAACTGTCAAATTTAAAAGATGAAATGGGCAAAAATCTTGAAAGCAGAATGAAAAATTTTACAGGCTTGCTTAAAGATGCTTTTAAGAATATGCTTTCTCAAAAGCCGGATATGAAGCTGAAGAAAAAATATCATAGAGAAATGGTAGCGCAAATTAATCATGCTTTGGATATGGCTGCCGATGCGATATGGAAAGTGTCCTCCGTTTTAACACCGGAACAGAAGAAAGCTATTTTAGAGAAGTTAAATAATTCTAACTCGGACGGAGATATTTTTAGCATAATGTCAAAAGCTTTGAGCCAGCCGAATAAATAAACTGCGAATGTAATCATTAACGTTTATTTTTTTTATACTTACAGCAGCAGAATTTAGATGCTGATTGCAATAATCCTGATGCGTGAGAAGTTTTATGCGTTGACGGACGATTATACCTAAAAACTTTTCTAAGATTTTTTAGAAACTCAAAAAATTTTTGAAGAATTAACATTTCTCGACGGCAGTCAAATAGAATAATACACAAATATTATTTATCTTTAGCTCCGAACTTCGGCGTAAAAAAATCAAACGAAATAATTTATGCACAAAATCTCCAAAGGAATTTTGTTTTTATTTTTCTTTGTTGTTACACTATTTGACGGCTCTGCTGCACGGAACCATCTATATATAAGAGCATCGCAGGTTGGATTTCTGCCGGGGGACTTGAAAACCGCCGTCGTAATGTCGCAATCTTCGTTTACGGAAAAAAAATTTTCTGTTATAAACGTAAACACAAAATCTACAGCCTACTCCGGAACATTAGAAGAACAAAATCATACTTTCGGCAATTTTAAATATTGTTATGAACTTGATTTCTCAAAACTAATTTTACCCGGCACTTACAGGATTAATATTGACGGCGAATATTCAGAGCCTTTTAAAATTGGCCGCGAGATATTTAATAACGTTGTTGATTCGTTAATGCTTTTCTTTCAAGAACAGCGCTGCGGTCCTACTAATCCGATACTTCACAAACCGTGTCACCTGTCCGATGTAGTAAGATTAATCGGCGACAAAGATCAGTCGAGTGGTGTTGATCTTACCGGCGGCTGGCATGATGCTGGCGATTACATAAAATTTCTTTCAACCACCGCCTACACAACTTATATGTTAATCTTCTCGTATGATTTTGACAAAAACAAATTTGGATTTGATAATAATAATGACGGCGTTCCCGATGTTCTGGCAGAAGCCAAAATAGGGCTTGATTGGATGCTTAGATGCAATTATTCTAAATATAAATTGGTAACTCAGGTTCAGGATGTTCGCGATCATGCACAGAAATGGAGAATGCCCGAAGATGATTCCCTTCGCTTTGACAGACCTGGTTATGTTGGAATGGGAAAGAACCAGATCGGAATGTATGCCGCTGTAATGGCGCTTGCTTCGCGCATTTGGAATGAAAAATTTCATAAAGCTGATTTTGCAAAAAAATGTCTGGATGCCGCTGAAGCTTTATATTCAATTAGAAATAATGTTCCCAACGAGGACAGCAGCCAGTCGGGATTTTACCAGGACAATAATTTCTACGGCAAGCTTGCTCTTGGCGCTATTGAATTATATTTGACTACCAGTAAGCCGATGTACTTTGAGGATGCGATCAAATATGCCGACAGCGCCGGCTCAGATTACTGGTGGAGCTGGGACAACTTAAATTCTCTCGCTGACTACCGGCTTGCCAAAATACTTCCGCGCTTTTCAAATTATATTTTAAATAACTTGAAAAGTTTTAATGCGAGAAAAGATTCTTCCGTTTTTCACGAAGCAATGGTTTATACTTGGGGAAGTACAAATTCTTTTCTAGGTGCGGCGCTTCAAGCAATTCTTTATAAAAAATTAACCGGCAATTCTGCTTATGATTCTTTGGAAATCTTTCAGCGTGATTATGTGCTTGGAAGAAATCCATGGGGGCTTAGTTTTATATATGGTGTAGGCTCAGTTTTTCCAAGGCATTTACATTCGCAAGTTGGATTCTTTCACGGCGGTTATTTGCCAGGCGCTTTATCTGCCGGGCCTGCCCCGGAAAGCATTTTGAAGAATTATAATATTGAGCAGAAAGATCATCGTTACGATTATTTTAATTCGGACGAAACAAAATATTTTGATGATTACGGCAATTACATAACGAACGAGCCGACAATTACCGGCAATGCAACTGCAATTTTCGTTTACGGATATTTTTCCGAAAGGTGAACCGGTTGAAGCGCCTTTGTAGCAATATAATACAGAAACTTGTTTTTGTCTCTGTTTAAATCAACTCAATTTACGTTTTAGATTGAAAAAGCTATTTACCAACAATAATTAACGGCATAATATTTGGAAAATTTCAAAAAAAACTATATGGTCATGAAAAAGAAAATACAACTTTTACAAACCGGTATCTCCTTGGTTGACAATGCATGGGGAGGATTTTATCGAGGAGGTACCTACTTGCTTATCGGAGCAAGAAAGTCAGGCAGAACTCTGCTCGCGCTTCAGTACGCCCTTGAATGCGCTAGCCAGAAAGAAGTCTGCCTTTATTTTACAAGCATGCGACCAAAAGATTTAATGATTCACGCAGCCTCAATTGATTTTGATCTGCAGCATTATATGAACCAAAATCTTATTATAGTTGTTAGAGTTGCTCCTCCTTCGGATTTATACGGCGTTGGAAATCCTGATGATTTTTTAGTTGAATATCTTAATGATATTGTTACTGTTGTTGAGCAATACCAGCCTAACAAAATTGTATTCGATGAGCTTACACCGTTTATCGGCTTTAATAATGTTAATTTGCTTCAGGATGTTTTCGTACGCACCACAGAGGCTATTGAAGACAACGGAATAACAAGTCTGTTTGTTCTTGGCGACCCTGCCACGCCGTTAGCTAACTCTATTGTTGAAGCTCTTGCTACCTATTCGACAGGCATTATTTATCTTCAGAAAAAAGACGGCGAATCAAATCAGCAGCTTAACGGCGTTATGACAATTACTCCCAACATCGGACATGCAGAAGGTCAGTTTAAAGCAAACTATTTTATTGAGCCTTATAAAGGCATTACTGTTGATTATAAACCTAAAACATATTCCCGTCCGGCAGATCAGCAGCAGCTTCCCAAGAAAGATCTTAAATATAAATCTTTAGCCGATATAGAACTACCTCAAGAGAATTACTCGATTTCAAACGTATATTCTATGGCTGATTTTAAGCTGATTCTCAATAATCAAATTGCGCTTTATCAAAGCACCGGACAAACTTTTTCTATTCTTTCTTTCAGGCTTGATCCCGGCGCCGAAAGAGACGAACTGCTGACACTTAATCAGCTTCAAAATGCTGTAAGACTTTCCACCGATAGAAAAGACAAAATTTGTGCTCTTAATAATAAAGTTGTTGTATTGATTATTAGAGCAGAACAAAGAGGAATAAATGTTTTCTTAAGTAAAATTAAAACAAACCTGCCGAGTGCTGAACCAAACTACTTAAGCAAGGTAATGCAGTATATATCCGTGTATGCTGTTAAAATTGATGAAAGCATTCACACTGCCGATGATGTGTTTCAACAGATTTTAGCTGATGAAAAACCTGAGAAAAATATTCTTGGATTTAATTAAAACAAAAATAGATGAAGAAAGTACTTTATTTAATCTTACTGCTTTTAGCCGGCGGTATTTCATTTACTGCTTATGCGCAGCCTCAGTTTATAGCAATGCGGAACGAAGCCATAAACGAAATGAAGTCCGGGCGCTACGGCGAAGCAATTGATCTTTTAAATAAATATATCTCAGCTTATCCGCAGCAGCCTGATGGATACAATCTAAGAGGAATTTGCAATGAAAAAAGGGAACAGTTCGAAAATGCAGTATATGACTACCGATCAGCATTAAAATTAGCTCCATCCAATAAAGAAATAAATCAAAATTTAGCAAGAGCAACACAGCTTTGGTACTCGCTTTTATATAATCAGATTGAAGGATATAAAAGAGAGATTGCAATCAATCCCGACAAGCCGGACAATTATCTTCAAATCGGGATAGCGTATAAAAACTTAGGTCAGTGGAACGTAGCTGAAGAATGGTATGACAGATATTTAGCCAGAGCTCATGCTTCGCCCGATGAAGTGATCAGGTACTCGGAAATTTTAGCGAAGAATAACCATATAGCAAAAGGCTGGCCTATTCTAAAAAGATATACCGAAGAATATCCAAACGATCAAAGATTATGGTCAAGGTTCGGATATTTTTCTTTGTGGCTCGGAAAGACTAAAATTGCTATTGACGCTTTTCAAAATGCACTCGCCTTAAAACCATTTTTTAGAGAAGCACAAGATGGACTAGACGAAGCGCGTGGCAAAGGTTATATTTACACAGTTAACGACACTTCTATTAAGCATTTTAATTACGGTATGCCTCCTGTTAGACCTGCTTTTGTTTATCCAATAGACAAATATTATAGGATACTTAAAAGAAAACCGGAGGATAATGAAACGAGACTTATTTTAGTTAAAGCCTTATTCCAGGTAAACCGTTTTGAAGAAGCTTCGCAGCAGCTTAATATATTAAGTCGTGCGAATTATGATTCATCGGAAGTTGCGGCTTTATCCGCTCAGGTTGATTCGGCGGAGACGGTAGTTTATATGCAGAAAGTGCAGGATTATAAAGACAAGCTTGCAAAGGATTCTACCGATAAAGAAGCTGTTATTAATCTCGGAAAATATTATAATGATCTTGGCAGCTATGACTCTGCGGAAGCGGTTTACGAAAACTACTTGAATTTATATCCGCATGATCGTGAAGTTTTGTACGGATATGCTGTTTCGCAATCATTGAATAGAGAGTTTGATAAAGCTTCTGCCAACATGGATACACTCCTTACCATTGAACCAAATAATTTAAAATACCAGCTTTTTAGAGGACAGTTAGCGGTGTGGATGGGACATGATAATGAGCTTGCAAAGAAATATCTTGGTAATGTTTTAACTGACAATCCTAACAATGTTGCCGCCTTGATAGCAATGAGTTCGTTAAGCATGCATACTAATGATTTTGTATCGGCGCAAGATTATATGGACACAATTAAAGTTCTCGATCCGACAAGCTCTGATTTAAAACAACTTGAATCAGATATGTATGTCCAAAAACTCCGCTATAAACAGGAACAGGCGTTTGCAATCCTACTTCAGGGGGAAGCCTTATATGGTGAGGGACATTGCCATCAAGCTCTGGAAAAGTATGACGAATATCTTGCTCAAACAGAATCCAATATTCTTATTGAAAGAGAATACGCCGATGTGAATGTTTGTGCAGGCAATTATCAAAAAGCAATTGATATATATACAAGCATTTTAAATCAGGGTTATGATCCGGCAGTTGACCTGCAAAGAGCTAAGGCTTATTATTATATGGGTGATTCTGTAAATGCTCTCGCCTCATTCCAGAAGTTAGCTAAAGATCAGCCGGATGATTTTACGACAAATCTCTATCTAGGAGATTCCTACACAAGAATGCACCAGTACAGCAAAGCAAGAGACGTATTTTATAATATGCAGGATAAAATGAAACTCGATTCGACGGAAAACGCTACTGTTGCTCAAAGAATTTCCTGGCTGCCTGTTACAGGATTTAGAGGGTTTCTCGCTTCATTTCCAACGTATACATTACTTACTCCTTATGGTTCATTTTATATGGACAATACCGGCGTAAAGGAAAATACTCAAGGTCTAAGATTGGATTTCGGGTTGACAGGATTTTTATCGGTTGGCGCCGAAGCATTCCGCATGTCTCTGGCGTCGAATGCTGTTGTTCTTAATGTTAATAATTTTAAATGGAATATCGGGCTAAGACTGGCTGACCATGTTACGTTCGGTGTAGGATTCGGCAGTTCTTATTTCGGAAATAATGTTACTGAGCCGCTTGCTAATGTTTATTTGAGAGCAGAAGTGCCAAACGTTTACTCTTTATACGGCACCTATGACAGGCTTGACGCTTCACAGGTAATATATTCGATTCATTTAGTCAATACAAGATTGAACGCGAATCTTTTCAGACTGGGCGGGGCATATCAATTTAAAACCGGCGTAAAAATTTCTGCAGATTATACATATTTCGGCTTTTCAGATAACAACGTAGGATACAATTTATCTTTAAGAATTGGAAAATATTTTTATCCTGATTTTCTCCTGGGATATGAATATTTTACTTCCGGTTTTGCAAAAACATCGGCATTATATTATTCGCCTTCATCTTATTCTTCGCACAACATTACGGCGGATTGGGACTTGATTAAAGACTCAACTACAACTGTTACCATTGGCGGCTTAATTGGCTTTATTGCAAACAGTAATTATGTCATCCGGCAAGGATATGCTGCTGCGACTGTAAGGCTTACAGACCGTTTTACTATTCAAGGAAGAATTGTTGGAGGAGGAAGCTATTTGTATGCAGCTACTTATCAGTCATTTAGCGCTTACTTAACAGCATACTGGTCGCTATAAAATTTAAAAAATAGTGATCACAAAATTTAGGGAAGTTTATTTAAGAAACTTCCCTTTTTATTTTTAAAATAACAAAGAACGATTGTAGCAAATAAAGTCTAATAATCTAGTTTTATCTTTGAGCTAATTTTATTAGTAAGAAGAAATAATGATAACAAAAGCTTCGCTTGAATTATTCTGATACAGTTATAAAAAAGCATCCTATTCTGTTACACTTAAGCTTTTCTTATAATAAAATTTAGAATGAGAAGGGAAGTAATTAATGGCACCATAGTTGTTTTTATATCAAAAAAAAGTATTTAAAATTATGAATGTAAATCAAGAAGTTAAGAAATTGATAATCACACTCGATAACCGGGAACTGGATGAGAGTGGACAGACTGACGCAAAAAAGCTGCTTAGAAGAATGATTATTAGCGGAATAGCTTCATTAATATTATTGCTCATTATTATTATTACACTTCCTGAAACTGTCCTCGGCGTTAAGTCGCTAATAGAATATACAACAATTGTAGCGCTTGTAATATTCTTGTTTGTGCTATTATTTAGATACTTTGCAATTTTGGTTTTGGCATATTTATATATTAACGAATATACTTACTCTGCGCCGGAGAGCGGTTACCATCCATTTGTATCTATCATCGTTCCGGTTTATAATGAAGAAAAAGTTGTAGCAGATTCTGTAAAATCGCTTTTGGAATTGGACTATAATAATTATGAAATAATAGTTGTAAACGACGGCTCTGCCGATCATACTAAAGAAGTTGCTGAATCTCTGGTCGGTTATCAAAAAGGAAAATATTCCGATATAAAAGTTTCATTGATTAACAAACCCAACGGCGGAAAAGCAAGAGCTTTAAACGCAGGGATAAGACTTTCAAAAGCTGAAATTGTTCTTTGCATGGACGGCGATTCGCAGCTGTCTCCAGATTCAGTAAAACTTGCAGTTAGACATTTTGTAAACCGTGAAATCGGCGCAGTGGCGGGAAACGTAAAAGTTCTGAATAGACGAAAGTTCTTCACCGATCTCCAGGCGCTTGAATACATCGAAGGTTTAAACATGGCAAGAAGCGCCCAAAGTTTTGTTAAGCTTGTAAACATCATTCCGGGGCCTATTGGATTATTCAGAAAGAAAGCCCTTGAAGAAGCAGGCTATTATTCCAGCGACACTTTTGCGGAAGATGCCGACTTAACTCTAAAAATTCTCGCCAACGGCTGGAAGATCTATTATGAGCCGAGTTCAATTTCATATACCGAAGCGCCGGCTAAGCTTCAGCAGTTATTGAAACAAAGATACAGATGGACAAGAGGAATTTTGCAGTCAATTAAAAAACATAAAAGATTGTTAGCTAACCCAAGCATAAATTTCGGCGATACTTTTATATTATGGACAATGTTTTTTGAAGCTTTAATCTGGCCGTTTATGAATATTGCGGCAAATTTATTTTTCATTATTGCAGCGCTTGCTTTTGGTTTTTCTTCGCTTATATTTTTCTGGTGGGCTGGATTAGGTTTACTTGATTTGGTCACCGCTCTTTATTGTGTTGCAGTCGAAAAAGAAGAATTCAGACTCGTCAGCTATTCGTTGATATACAGAATGTTCTTCATCCTGATTATTGATATATGCAAAGCTATGGCTACAGTGGAAGAATTTCTCGGCATCAGGATGACATGGGGAAAGTTAGAGCGAGTAGGAGCCAAAGCATAGATTTTAAATTTTTATACACGAGGTATTTATGGAGCTAATTCCGATTCTATCAACAATTATATTAGTCGCTACGATCAGCACTTTTATGCTGGCTGTGGGCGCTTACATTCTCTACAAAGTTAGAGAACGAAAAGGCTCACAGGCATCAGCACAACAGCCTGCTGAAGTTAAAGCAGAACTAATAACTCCGGCATCAGCTCCTTCACAGCTGCCTCAACCATCTGAAAGAGGTATGCCGCAGCCAGGAAGCCAAAGACAGCCTATTTTTATTCAGCAAAGAGCCGGTCAGCCGCAGCAGAGATTTACACCGGTCGCGCAACCTTTTGCAGGTTTTACAAATCAAGCGCGTCAGTATCAAGGCACTGAATACACACAGCAGCGCGGCTATGAAAGCAGAGGCTTAACTGAAGAAGAAAAAAAGAATATTGATTCCAGATTTATGAAGTATACTTCCGAAGGTTATGTTCCTGCTAAAGAAGACAAACCCTCTGGAGCCTTGAAGTGGAGATAAAATCTCGAGCCAGGAACGGGATTAACCAAGGAATAATTTTCCTTAGCGGAGTGATAATATTGCTCGGCGCTGTGCTGATTTATTTATTCATTTTGCGCGGAGTATTCGGAAGCTTTAATGCAGCAGAATTACTTCCTAACCCGGGCATGATTAAAGATTTTCTTGGCGGAGGAAAGCCTGCAATTGGAATTCTATACTCAAAGTACACTGAAAACATGCTGCCTCAAGGAAGTACCTGGTTAAACGATAATATTAATACATGGAAAAAGGTTTTAAAAAGCAACGGGTATTCTTTTGACATAATTGCTGATTCAACAATCGAACTTGGGCTTGAATCTAAATATAAAATATTAATTCTTCCCGGTTCCAGATCGTTAAGCGATAAAGAAATTGTTCAACTGAAAAAATTTATTGGGAACGGCGGAAGCGTTTTTGCTACAAGCGGAACAGCATCATATTCGGATAACGGCAAATGGAGAGGCTGGGATTTCTTTTCAGAAGTTTTTGGTTTAAAGTTCTCAAAAGAAATTTCAAATGACGAAGTAACAAAAATTCACACATTAAGAGGCGGCTTGCCGATTACTGCTAATATTCCCGCAGGGTATCCTTTAAGAGTTGCAACCTGGGACCGTCCCATGTCTGTGGAAGTTTTGGATCCCAGAACGGTTCAGGTAAGTTTCTGGTATAACTACCGGCTGCAGGACGGATTGACGAGAGAAGAAATAAAGAAAAGCGCTGGTATAGTTTATGGAACTTACGGCTCCGGCAGATTTGTGTGGATGGGCTTTGAAATCAATTCTATTATTGGAGAGCAGGAGGACTATATTTATTTCGACCGCTTGTTTTCAAATAGCATGGATTGGCTTGCATACAAGCCTATTGCTTTTGCGAAGGACTGGCCTTCAGATTATAATGCTGCCGCAATTTTAGTCCCTGAGCTGTCATCAAACTCAAATATTGGAAGCCTTTTAGGGATATTAAATTCGGAGAAGGTAAAAGCTTCTTTCTTTGTGGATCCGTCATTGGTAAAATATAAAAGTTTAATTCAATCACTGCCCGCTTACGGCGAAGTAGGCTCGTTGGTTGACATCGGTTATCTTGCATCAGTGAACGACACAATAAATTCTTTGAACGATCTGAATACTCAATATCAAAAATTAGTAAACGCTAAAACCACCTTAGAAGGGTTGACTAAGTCAAATGTAATAGGGTGCATGCCGCTATACGGAATATATAATCAGAATACTATCAGCGCTTTGATAAAAGCAAAATATAAATATGTTTTTTCAGATTCATTAACTGATAGATCGGTTCCAAAGACATTAATAAGAGGCGACAGCCTGATAGTAAGTATGACGAAGACAGCGCGAGATGATTACGAAGTGATAAGAGATTTTAATTTAACCGATCCTGAATTCCAATTTTATACCTACCAGGAAGATGTTGATAGAATTCTTTTCGAAGGCGGTTTATATGTTTTGAAACTTCATCCTCAATATCAATTGCAGCCTCAGAATATAGGTGTTGTTAAAGAAATAATTGACGATCTTAAGAAGAAAAATTTTTGGATCACTACAGGCGCGCAAATTGAAAATTGGTGGGCAAAGAGAAATTATGTGGAAGTAAAAGTGTCTAAGCGCGGCGATACAAGAGTTGCTTTAACTGTTTCAAATCCGGGCAAAGACGCAATAAGCAACTTGGTAATTCAGGTAGATCTAAATGAAGATGCATCGAATATAAATTTAAGCGCCGAAATTATCGGAACTAAATTAGCCCATCTAGAGTATGATAAGAAGAACCACATCGTTTATGTCTATATTAATGATCTGAACGGCGGTGATTCGAGAACCTACTATCTTGATTATACAAAACCCAACGCATAAAAAATAATTGGAAACATCAAATAAAAAGACGGATATAAATGAAACCCAGAATTCAATATTATTATTACCTGATGTTTCTGATTTTATTTTATTTTTTTGGATGCACAGATTTATTTGTTAATCCCAGTTCAGCAAACAACAACACTTCTGACAGCACTACAGCAACCAGTAAACTTAAAATAACAATTACTTCTCCGGCTACTAACGATTCCATCGGATATATCGGTACAAAAATTAATTATACTCTTGTTCAAGATCAGGGCATACAATTCCTTGCGCTTTTCGTTAACGGGCAATTATCAAACGGCTGGATTCCTCCAAACAGCGACGGCTCACAGCCTACAATATCCTTAAGCTTTGATTCAACTACAATCGGCTCGAAGGTCAGCTTCTATTTGATTTATTACGACAAAGACGGCGGCTCTTCAAACAGCGATACAATAAGCAACTTGCTAATAACGGCAATTAGAACTCCGCCTGCTGTTCCTTATAATTTTGCTTATACTAAGCTGACAAATAATTCAATTAATCTTTCATGGAAAGATTCCAGTCTTGGCGATGCGCCGGGATATGAAATCTGGAGAAAGGTTGGCTTCTACGGAACCTTTCAAGGTCACCTTACATCCGCTCCGAACACTTTCAATGTTAACGATAATAATCTTTCTGATACAATAATTTATTATTACAAAATTCGCGGTATAAATAAGTACGGCGCTTCTGCTTTCAGTCCGGTGCTTTCTACTTATGGTGATGGGTCATTGAGAAGCATTCCTCCGCCAATGAATGTTGTTGTGAAAGCTACCGGACCGACCTCAGTTCAGCTCAACTGGACTTACTCGGGTTCTGGAGTAAACTATTTTAAGATTGAACGCAGATATACTTGGTCAACCTACACTGTTGTTGCAAATGTTAATGGAAGTTTTACACAATTTGCAGACAGCGCCAGCGGGCTTATTCCGGCGACTGAATATTATTATAGAGTTAAAGCTATTTCGAGCTCCGATTCTTCATGGTCACCTGAATTTTACGTCAAGACACTTTCAAATTGAAGGAACAATAAAAGATAAAATATTTTTACGGCGGCAAATTGCAAAAAGATCATAGATTAAATATTGCACTTTTTGATTCGATGAAGGAAAATTTTAAATATCCTTTTGTAGCGCTTGATCATAATGGAAAAATATTATTCCATAATGAAGAAGCAGCGTCTCTTTTACGTATTCAGAAAAAGGATGAAAACCTTTTTGATTTGCTTGCGGAATTCTCTACTAAAAAAATCAGCAGCCTTGTTGACGACGTTTATGTCTCAAATAAATCGGTTACCGAGAATATATTGTTAAGCTTTGCAAATGGAAACTCTGTCAGTTCGCAGATTACCATAAGCACATATAAAAAAGAAAACGAGCTGTTTGTTTTCTGTACTTTCAAGCCGATGGATTTAAAATTAGGCGCTGCCGGTAAAACAGAAATTAAATCAACTGTCGAAGATCTAAAAGAAGTAATACATGATGAAAATATTTTTGAAATCCTTAGCGGGTTGAAGTCTTTATATCCTTTTACTTTTATAGGAAAAGAAAAAGTTTTAGCGGACATTAATAAGATAGACGACTTCTTTTGGATCAAGGATATTGAAGGCAATTTTGTAGTAGCGAATAAAAGCCTCGCAAAGTTTATCGGCTTAAGCAATTCACAGCTTGAAGGAAAGAGCGTAAAGAGTTTTATCCCGTCTTTCCTAAATAATTTTTTGGAGTCGGTTGAAAATTATATTAAAGAGACTTGCAACTTCGTAATTGTAGAAGGAATTTCTTTGTTTGGCGCTTCTGCCTCAAGCGGCAATGAAACTATTTTTATACCGATAATAGACGCTGAAAATAGTGTAATAGCTTTCATAGGCATTACCCAGAAAGTTAAACAAGAACAAAATAATAGTCAGCAGGCAAGCCTTTTAGCCGCAGATTTTAATTTGCTCGAAAATTATGAGAAGCCGATTTGTTTTATAGATAGTGAAGGAATTATTAGGCATCAAAGCAAAGAATTTTGTAAATTATTTTCGTCAGAAAATAATGATTTTAGAAATTACAGGTTTGAGCAGATTCTACCGTTAGCTCTGTCTGAAAGAATTCATGAGTTTGTTAAGTCATCTTCATCGAATGAAACCATTGACATTTCGGAAAATGTTAAATCTGTTAACGATAATTCTAAATATTTTTTGAAGCTCGGCAAAATATTTGACAATGAAAATAATCATGCCGGAATTACTGCTTATGTTGAGACAGCTAAACTTGTTGACGAACTTGAAACAATAATAAAAACTCGAGGAAGAATGTTTGACATATTAATTCAAAACAATCCCGAACCGATATTTATTTACGATACTGAGAACCTTAGGTTCATTGAGGTGAATGAAGCCGCGCTGGCACTCTACGGCTACACAAGAAATGAATTTATGCAGATGGATCTTACGGATTTGTATACCGCCGAGGATATTCAAACATTACTCGATACTACAAACGCCGCATCTGCAATGGGCAAGTTCAATGGTCCCTTCAAGCAAAAAAGAAAAAACGGCACGTTTGTCTATGTGGAAATAAGCAAAGTAAATTTTAAATACAACGATAAAGATGCGCACTTTAATATTATTAGAGACGTTACTGAAAATCTTGAAGCTGAAAAGAAGAGTCAGCTTTTCAAATCAGTGTTTGATAATACCGAAGATTTATTATTTGTAACAGATGCAAACGGCTTTATCACGTTTATTAATTCCTCGGTTAAAAATAAACTTGGTTATACTATTCAGGAGTTAGACGGAACAACTTTTACTTCGCTTGCAAAAGACGACGATAGGGCTGTTGTTAATACAAGTATTTTCCAATCCCATTTAAAAGAAACTGTTTCTATTAAAGTAGACTTGAAAAAAAATGACGGCAATTTCTTTGAAACCGAATTGACCGCGACTCCGGTGCTGGATTACAACGGCGTCGTCGATTCGTTCACGATAATTTCCAGAGCGCTTAAGAGTGACGAAGCGGAAATGGCTAAAGAAGTCTTAGTGCAAAAATATTCCGAGCCGGTCGCGTCGAATCAAGCAGCAGGTCTTAGTCCTGCTCTGCTGCCGAATATTTTCCACGAGATTCTTACGCCGATTAACGTGATACTTGGATTTGTTCAAGAATTGAAAGAAAGCATCTCTAATCCTTCGGATGAACAGAAAGAAGCGATTGATTTTATAAATCAAAATAGAGAACGGCTTCTTGCAACTATGAATTCAATCGTGGAGTACTCAAGTTTATCACAGCAGGCTGTTAAGCTTGATTACCAGGAAGTTCAAATAACAGAACTGATTGATTATCTGCACGATGAGACAAAAGAAATTTCTAGTGCGAGAGGAATTGAATTCGGTTACGGAAAAATTTCTTCATCGCTAAAGTTTGAAACCGATAAACAAAAATTTCAAACTATAATTTCGATTCTAACAAAAATTATTTTTCAGATCGCTAAATCTAAAAAGGTTTATTTCTCCGCTTTACAGTTAGAAGAAAATTCCTTCGTAATAAGTATAAAGGATAATTATTCTTCTGCGTCGAAATATTTAGTTGAAACTTTAACATCATTATTTCTTGGAGAGGAATCTTCTCAATTCAAGGATATGGGTATTTCGAGGATATCTTTGAAACTCGCAAAGTCGCTGCTGATCTTATTAAAAGGCGAATTTAAAGTGCTTGGTAAACCTGCAGATAAGAATGACTACGGATTTATATTCCCGGTTTCGCTTGCTCAAGTAATTGGAGTAAGCAGCGAAGAACCTATCGAGCCGCAAAGTGAAAAGGCTGAAGAAACAAAAGCTGAAGCAAAACCTGATCTGAAAATAAAGGAATCTCTTGCTTTTGAAGAAGAAGTTTACGAAGAAGAAGAATACGAAGCCGAAAGAGTTGTTCCGTTAAGTGAAATGAAACTGCCTGAGCAGCCGAAGAAAATAGAGCATGTTGATATTTCTTCATTAAATTGTCTTTACATTGAAGACCAGGTTGACTCGCAGATACTTTTCAAAGTTCAAATGAAAGAGCTGAAAGAAATAAAATTTGCAGTCAGCTTTGAAGATGCGCTTCCGCTGCTTGACTCATCGCATTTTGACTTTATCGTTATGGATATTAATCTTCAGGGTGAATACAACGGTTTAGACGCTTTAAAAATAATTCATAAAATGCCTGGATATGAAAACATACCGATAATAGCTGTTACGGCTTACGTTCTCCCGGGCGATAAAGAAAAATTTATTGCAACGGGTTTCAATGATTTTATTTCAAAGCCGATCTTCAGAGAGAAGATGATTGAATCGCTGGAAAAAATATTCTTGCTTCATGTGTAAAAATTTTTTTCATCTCAATTGCTTAAGCGAGTAATACTAAACAACCCTTTCTCAAACCACTAATACATTATTCTTCAAGACCTCACGTTTAGACCTTGAAGGATGCTGAAACAATAAATTGATAAATAATTTAGTTTAAAGACGAGATAACTGGTCGTCCTCATGTGAATTTAATAAACTTTGTTCATAGGAGCTTGATCCGACAAAATCAGAAAAGGATATTCGAGTTCCAATAGTTATGATCTAAAATATTTTTTGTTTTTCTTGACTTTAATCGAACAATTAATAAGTTTTATATCATAGAATTTCATTAATGAGAATGTTTAATAGGAAGTATAAATATTACTCTGCTTTTTTATTTTTAGGGATTACGTCTTTCTTCCTGCTCTTACTTAACTCTAATCCTCTTCCCTTAAATAATAATTCCAAAACAAATCTGATAAGCGGGCAGTGTCAATCGAGCATTCAGGTTAATATAAAACATCATACTTATTCTGAGGTTACAAGACACAGTGTAAGGCTATCAATACTTGGCAGCAGAGCAAGTGTAAGAAGCGGAAAGCACGGGAGAAACGGCAAGCCGTATATTGTCCGCACAAATCTATTAATAGGCAATTATAAAAATTCAAATCTACGAGAGTTCTCTCACTCCAAACAAACTGACAAAACCAACCACGAAGTATTTCTGATTTGAGATATCAATTCAATATTCTATTTCTTTTTCATAAATAATTTTAGAAAAAAAATAGCAGTATCTATTTAAATAAAAAAATTAACTAAACTATTGTAGAGCAGGAGGAAATCCGTTCTACAAGGAAATATTCAACAAATAAAAGGAAAAACATAATGGCAGCTTTAGCAAGAAAATTCTCGTGTTCTATGGCTGTGTTTTTTACTGCAGCTATAACTATCGTTAAACAGTGCATACTTAATTATGACGAGCTGATAATGAAAAGAAAGAAATGGGAGAACCCGTATTTTCCCAACCTTCTTACAAAGCTTCAGGAAGCAGAAGAAAGAATACTTGGCACGGACAGTTCTAAAGCTCTTCGGGACAAAACTCTCGCAGTTCAAACCGAGCAATCTGGAGCGCTTGACTTTCTTTCAGAATTTTACGCTGACTTCTGTGACGATTTTAAGGATGACCCCGCAAAAAACGAAATACTCAAAGTTCTCGGCTTTACAGGCCATTATTCAAAATCCCAAAAAGGGAACCAGGTAGAACTTGATACTCTGCTTAAACAGTTCAATAAGAATATGACGCCTGAACTTGAAAAGACTATCATTGACAAAGGAATGGACGCTGAGATCATTGCCTCGATAAAAGCTTTTGCCTCAACATTCGGAGATAAAAACACAGATCAGGAAACTGCAAAAGGAAGCCGCAAGGAATATACGGCGGAAACTATAAACGAAGTTAACGGCTATTACACAACAATAATCGGCATTGGCACTGCCGCGCGCAATAAATTCAAAGGTAATCCTCAAAAGCAGGCAATGTTCTCATTCGCAAAAACAGTTAAAGCAATTGGTAAAGCGCAAACCAGCGGCGGCACAGATACCCCGCCTGCTGCACCTCCCGCTAAATAATAAATTATTCTCCCAGCCCCAAAGGTCATCGCAATCGCCTTCGGGGCTGCTTACACCTGTTTAATTTACTAACTAATGTACAGACTTAACCATTGCAAAAGCCTCTCCTAATAACTCAGAAAGTAATGCGGGTCACTCCTAAATCTTAGCGAACGACTCAGATCTCTCTCCGAACAACTCAGCTATCTTAGCGAAAGACTCAGATTTGTCTCCGAACAACTCAGCGATCTTTGCGGAAGACACTGATGTATTTGCGAACAAGTCAGCAACTCTTGCGAACAACTCTGCAATTTTCGCGAACGACTCAGATATTAAATAGTGTGATAAAGCATCACCTCCGAACGATTCAGCAACTCTTGCGAACAACTCTGCATGTCCGGCGAACAACACAGACACTAATAAGTGTGATACAGCATCACGTTCGGGATGTCCAGATAAACAGTGGGATCAAAATGATAGTTTTGCGCGTAATTAAGATAGCACAGAAATTATCTCTTTAGCATGAATATCTATTCAAGCATTGTAAAGGATCATTCTGCAAGCATTAGTTAACAAACAATATGTGTTTTAGAGTTGTTCAAATGATAAAAAATATTTTGCATTCCTGCTATTTTTAGTTAAAATGGTTTGACAACCTGCTTTGTTAGATATATTTTTACCGCACTAAATCATGAATTTGCGGATAAATTAAATTTTTCGCCATTCTTAATTATTAAGTTACCATACGCAAAATAATTCGTTGGACGAGGAAAGTATAAGCGTGGATTGCGAGTTCATTTCCTTGATCAATGAGATGAGTATGTTAAAGAATGCGTAAGATAACTTGCTAATTAATATATCTATCATAAACTCTGGAGAAAAATGAAAAATTTAATCGTACAGCCGGGAATTAAAAATGATCGAACTATAAGAATAAAATTTTTTATGAGAATATTGGCGTTGATAATTTTATTTGGTGCAGCGCTTGCTCCGAACGCGTATTCACAGGACTCAAGCGAATATAACATGAATGAAGTCGTTGTTACCGCTAGCAGAACGCCTGTTTCTTATTCTAACTTGACAAGGAGCGTAGTTGTTATTGATTCGGAAAAAATCTCCGAGCTTCCTGTAAGCAGCGTGCAGGATCTGCTTCAGTATGCTGCCGGCGTTGCGCTTGAACAAAGAGGCGTTGACGGCGTTCAAGCTGATGTAAATATTAGAGGAGGAAATTCGGAAGAGACATTGATAATGATCGACGGCGTTGATGTTGACGATCCGCAGACGGGTCATCATAATTTAAACCTTCCGGTCTCTTTGAACGACATTGACAGGATCGAAATTCTTAAAGGTCCGGCTTCGAGCATTTATGGAGCTAATGCTTTCAGCGGAGTTATTAATATTATAACCAAAAAGGGAAGTGATAAAGCTTTGTCACTGCAAACGGAAGGCGGACAGAATGCTTATTATAAAGGCTCCGTTTACGCCGCTTACCCGGTCGGGATTTTTAACAATCATTTATTTTTTTCAAAGAAAAAATCCAACGGATACATGCACGATTCCGATTTTGATATCGTCAATTTTGGTTACGGCTCGTCGATAAACACTGAAGCCGGAGATATAAATTTATATTTTGGATATAACGATAAAAAATTCGGTGCAAATACTTTTTATACTACTTATTTTTCCAATCAATGGGAACATACTACAACAAAGCTGTTAAGTCTTACCGGGAACCTTGGCAGCTCTAATTTTATTTTATCTCCTAAAATTTATTGGAGAAGGAACGACGACAACTATCTTTTAGATTATACCAATCCTCCGTTTTATCATAATATCCACCAGACAAATGTTTATGGAGGTGAGCTGCAGGCTTCTATAAATTCCAATTTCGGCACTACTTCGTTTGGCGGCAATTATACTTTCGATAAAATAGTTAGCTCAAATCTCGGCGATCATTCGCGCGAAACAAAAGGATTTTTTGCAGAACAAATATTTTCTCCGCTGCATAAACTGACCGTAATTGTCAACGCATTCGATTATGATTACCCAACTCTCGGCTGGAAATTTTGGCCAGGGCTTGATCTCGGATATAATATATCAAACAGCCTTCGCGCATTTGGCTCTATTGGTAAAGCATTTAGAATCCCTAATTATACAGAACTTTATTATACATCTCCCGGCTTAAGCATGGGCAATCCTAATTTAACAAATGAAGAGACTCTGGATTATGAAGCCGGCGTGAACTTCAATCAATATTTTTTTACATCCAAGCTCAGCTTCTTCCGCAAGGAAGGGAAGAATCTAATTGATTGGGTCAGGTTCAATCCGGGCGAGGCATGGACAGCTACAAACATTTCTACATTAAATACAAACGGCTTTGAATTAAACTTCAATTTATTTACAAAAGAACTTCTCTCTCAATTTCCAATCAATGATATCAATATTGATTACACTTATTTGAGTTCAGATAAAAATACTTTGCAGAATAATTCTCAATATTTGTTTGAGTATCTGAGACATCAACTGATCGTCGGTATTGATAATGTCTGGTGGTACGATATAAAACAGAATTGGGAATTGCGTTATGAAGATCGAGTGAACCTGCAAAATTATTTTCTTGTCGATACAAAAATTTCACGACAGATTTATGATTTTGAAATCTTCGTAAACATTACAAATTTATTTAACAAGCAATACGTAGAGATAAGCGGAGTTCAGCTTCCCGGGCGATGGATAACAGCCGGGCTGGAATATTCTCTTGGCGACTAAATAGTATGTGAAATATCAGCCGGGAGGCCAGTTCATCGGTCTCCCGCCTAATAAATGCATATGGAGATGATAAACTTCCTGTCCGCCGTTCTTGCCGCAGTTTATAACGAGCCTAAAGCCTTCCGAATCAACACCCATTTCCTTCGCAATAGAATTTGCCGCGTCGAATAATTGTCCCAACAATTCGGAATGTTCTTTGCCATTGATATTTGTAATTGTAGGGATTTCAACTTTTGGAATTATTAAAACATGAACCGGCGCTTTTGGATTAATATCTTTAAACGCAAGGACATGTTCATTTTCAAAAACTATATCGGCGGGTATTTCTTTTCTTATAATTTTAGAAAAAATTGTTTCGCTCATGATTTTTCTTCTTTCTCTATGCCGTATTTTTTTATTTTATTATATAAATGGCTTCGTTGAATTTCAAGAATGTCAGCCGTTTTGCTGATGTTCCAGTCGTTGGCATTTAGCTGCTTAATTATGAAAGCTCTTTCCGCTTTTTCTTTAAATTCCTGGAATGAATTGCTGTCGTATATGATATTATCCGTCTGTTTGTTTTCAGCGGGAAAAAGAAATTCAATTTCTTTTTTTGAAATTGATCTTTTATCAACAAGAATAATAATTCGTTCAATAGCGTTTCTAAGCTCCCGGATGTTGCCGCTCCATTTTAAGCTTTGCAAAAATTTAACGGCGTCATCTTCAAAGGCGACTTTAGATTTTTTATGCTTCTCAGTAATTTCATCAATAAAATGATTTATAAGAATCGGAATATCTTCAACCCTTTCCTGAAGCGGCGGAATAGAAATCGGGATAACGTTCAAGCGGTGGAAAAGGTCTTCTCTGAAATTTCCTTTTTCAATTTCATCTTTTAAATTTTTATTTGTAGCCGACAAAATCCTAACATCAATTTCAATTTTTTTAGTACCGCCTACTCTTTCAATCTTATTATCTTCAATAGCGCGAAGAACCTTTGCCTGCGCCTGCAAACTCATATCGCCGATTTCATCTAAAAAAATTGTGCCTTTGTTTGCCAGCTCGAACTTTCCTATACGCTGCTGTATTGCGCCTGTGAAGGAACCTTTCTCATGACCAAATAATTCCGACTCAATTAATTCATTCGGAATAGCTGCGCAATTCACTTCAATAAAAGGTTTATCCTTTCGCAAGCTCTTGTTGTGAATTGCTCTTGCTACAAGCTCTTTGCCTGTCCCGTTGTCTCCGGTAATCAAAACCCTTGTGTCGATTGGCGCGACGCGTTCAATTACTTCGAGTATGTTTGTGATAGCTCTGCTATTACCAAGAATTTTGTCGCTTCCCAAAAGAGTTTTTTTTATCTCTTTGTTTTCGGAAAGAAGATTTGACTGCTCGACAGCGTTTCTAATGCTGATCAAAAGCTTTTCGCGGTCGATTGGCTTTTCAATAAAATCAAAAGCGCCCAGCCGTGTTGCTTTGATCGCATTCTCAACGCTGCCGTGTGCGGAAATAATTATTACTGAAATCGAAGAATTAATTTCCTTAGCCTTTTTTAAAACTTCAAAGCCGTTCATCGCCGGCATTTGAATATCAAGCAGAACTGTAGAAAATTGTAAGGCGGAAATTTTATCTATTCCTTCGGCGGCTGAAGTGGAGTATTCAACATTGTAACCTTCATAATCAAGGATCATTTTTATGCTTTCGCAAATTTCCTTTTCGTCATCAATAATTAAAACTGAATTCATAAATTATATCTAAAAAAAATAAGTGAACGAATTATCAAAACATCAGACGGCAAAACCTTTTTATTGTCCTTTAAAATTTGACCAAAGATGTTTCCAAGAATGTTAGTCTGCAAATCTCTCGGATCAATTGAGTTTTGCACTTCAAAATCTTGTTCAAAAACTTCTATAAAATAACCAATTAGATTGCCTAAATCAAAAAAGTT
Source organism: Bacteroidota bacterium (assembly GCA_021824565.1). GTDB lineage: Bacteria > Bacteroidota > Ignavibacteria > Ignavibacteriales > Ignavibacteriaceae > FEN-1297. The sequence goes on from JAKAKL010000004.1 coordinate 46,971, forward strand.
TGAAGAGTAAGAAATGAAGGCGCTCCCGAAAAAATGCGCAAGTTTATCTTTATCGCCGAAGCTGTCTTCAGGCGTATCAAAAAAAAGCCACTTCGGAAGATTTTTGTTTTTTCCATTATAAATATCTTCTTCCGCAGAAGGTAGCCTGTAATCAACCATTGCGTCAATCAAGGGGAACCTCACATGAACATGATTATACGGGATTACTGCCATTGTTAAATCAAATAATGTTTCCGAAAAATTATTTTTATTGAACTGCAAGGCGCGCAGATAAATTGTATCCACTAACGCTAGATCGTTGTTGGTTTTTTTTAGATCTGAAAAATAATCCGAGGCGATAAATTTTGAAATGTAATTTATACTCTTGGAAAGATGGCTCTGTTGAGCAAATGTTATTGTAATTGAAAAGCTCTGGAATACCAGCAAAAGCAAAAAATATTTTATTAGCTGAGATTTGCTTTTATTTATGAACATTAAGTCTGAATAACTCCGACATTGAACTTAGAAATATCAGGATTATTGTTAGCCGCTTCCAAAGCCATCGAAACGTACTCTCGAGTTAAAGCCGGATCGATGATTTCGTCGATCCACAGCCGCGCAGCAGCATAAAGCGGAGTGCTCTTTTCATCATACGATTTATTTATATCGTTCAATAGATTTTTCTTTTCAGTTTCGCTGAAAATTTTTCCGTCTTTTTCCGCTTGTTTTAATTTTATGTCTAGCAAAACACTGCTTGCCTGTGCGCCTCCCATAACCGCTATCTTCGCGTTCGGATAAGCGAAAATAAATCTCGGGTCGTACGCTTTCCCGCACATTGCATAGTTTCCCGCGCCGAAACTGTTGCCGGTAATAATTGTAATTTTCGGAACGACAGAATTAGCTACGGCGTTCACCATCTTTGCTCCGTCTTTAATAATTCCGCCGTGCTCGGCTCTGCTGCCGACCATAAATCCTGTAACATCCTGCAGAAACAGCAGCGGAATTTTTTTCTGATTGCAGTTCATTATAAACCTTGCAGCTTTATCCGCGCTGTCAGAATATATTACTCCGCCAACCTGCATTTCTCCGGTTTCCGTTTTTATAATGCTCCGTTGATTTGCCACAATGCCGACTGCCCAGCCGTCAATTCTCGCGTATGCAGTAATTATCGTTTTTCCATAACCGGCTTTGTATTCGTCGATCTCCGAGTCGTCAACAATTCGTGAAATAATTTCATAAGTATCATAAGGCTTAATCGGATCTTCAGGCAGCAATCCGTATATTTCATCCGGATTAAATTTTGGAGGCTTGCTTTCTATTCTGTTGAAGCCTGCATTATTACCATTCCAGTTTTTATTTGTTAAGCTTCTTATTTTTTGAATACACTCGTCGTCATTTTTCATAACGTAGTCCGTTACGCCTGAAATATTCGACTGAACTTTCGCGCCGCCGAGACTTTCATTGTCTATGATTTCACCTATTGCCGCTCGAACAAGATGAGAGCCTGCTAAAAAAACTGAGCCTTCTCCTTCGACGATCAAAGCCTCATCACTCATTATCGGAAGATATGCTCCTCCGGCAACGCACGGTCCCATGATCGCGGCAATCTGCGGTATGCCCGTGGAAGACATAATGGCATTGTTCCTGAAAATTCTTCCGAAGTGTTCTTTATCTGGGAAAATTTCATCCTGCATCGGCAGAAAAACTCCGGCGCTGTCTACAAGATAAATTACCGGTAATTTATTTTCAATTGATATTTCCTGAGCACGGATATTTTTTTTAACAGTAATCGGGAACCACGCTCCGGCTTTTACTGTAGCGTCATTCGCAACTATCACGTGATACTTGCCGTTAATTTTCCCGACGCCGTATATTGTTCCTGACGAAGGCGCGCCGCCTTGCTCTTCATACATACCGTAAGCTGCGAACGCGCTGAGTTCGAAAAAACTTTTTTCATCATCTACTAACTTGCTTATGCGCTCTCTTGCAGTCAGCTTGCCTTTTTCTTTTTGCCGTTCAATTGCTCTCTTGCCTCCGCCGAGTTTTATTTTTTCCTTTTCTGCGTTTAGTTTGCGGATAAGATTTTTGTAGTAGTCCTGCCGTCTTAAATAAATTTCATTTTCTTTAATTGCTTTGCCTATTTGCGCCATGATTAGTCCGGTGATTAATCTTTTAATAATTCTTTTGCAATTACTAATCTTTGTATTTCCGAAGTTCCTTCGCCTATCGTTAAGAGCTTTACATCGCGATAGAATTTTTCTACAGGAAAATCTTTTATGTAGCCGTAGCCGCCGAAAATTTGAACTGCCTCGCTCGCTGTCTTTTCCGCTACTTCGCTTGCATATAATTTTGCCATCGCTGCTTCCTTAAAATTCGGCTTTCCGCTGTCTTTCATAAATGCAGAACGAAATGTTAACATGCGCGCTGCATCAATCTGTGTTTGCATGTCAGCTAACTTAAATTGGATCGCCTGGAATTCGCTTAACGATTTTCCAAACTGAAATCTTTCTTTGCTGTATTTTAACGCTGCGTTCAAAGCGCCCTGAGCCAATCCCACGCTAAGCGCGGCAATTGAAATTCTTCCGCCTTCAAGAATTTTTAAAGCCTGGACAAAACCTTCTCCTTCGTTACCGATTAAATTTTCTTTTGGCACTTTGCAATTTTCAAATATAAGCTGGGAAGTATCGCTTGCGCGCATTCCTAATTTATTTTCTTTTTTACCTGCCGAAAATCCTTCCATCCCTTTTTCAAGAATAAAGGCTGAAATACCTTTGCTTCCTTTTTGCTTATCGGTAATTGCCATTACTACAGCTGTCTCTCCGACAGAGCCGTGAGTGATAAAGGTCTTGCCTCCGTTTAGGAGATAGTATCCTTCCTTTTTTTCCGCAAATGATTTTAATCCGCCAGCATCGCTGCCTGACGATGATTCAGTCAATCCCCATGCTCCAATTTTATTCCCTGAAGCTAAATCAGGCAAATATTTTTTCTTTTGATCCTGGTTTGCAAAGCGAAAAATATGATTTGTGCATAGCCCGTTATGAGCCGCAACAGAAAGCGCAATTGACGGGTCAACTTTAGCAAGTTCTTCTATGATAATGGCAAACTCGATATAGCCTAATCCGGAACCGCCGTATTCTTCATCTACTACAATACCTAAAAATCCTAAGCTGCCAAGCTCCTTAAAAATTTCAACCGGGAATTTTTGAGACTCATCGTACTCCATAATTCTTGGTTGAATTTTTTCTGAAGCAAATTCGCGTATTGTATCCCGGATAATAATTTGATTTTCAGTAAGGCCGATTAAATAAGCATCCTGCGCTGTTTGCATATTTTTCCTTTCAGTTTTTCAGTTTGTTTTCTGATTTATTTTTTTAGATAAAATATCTTTTGAACATTTTATCTTTAGTTAATTATAATCGAAACTAAATTACAATTGCTTTTTGAAATTTTCTATGATCTCTTCGGCAATGTGATACGGAGACGAATTTCCTAACACAATTTTTTCCAATGAAGAAGCCAAAGATTTTTCTCCTTCATCATCCCAAAGCTTTTTCCGTATTTGCTCTTCGACGATTTCCTTTACCCGTACTTTTGTACGTTCTTCTCTTTTCGTCCGAAACTTGCCTGTATTTTCTAAATATGTTTTATGTTTTAAAATTTCTTGTTCAACTTCGGCTATGCCTTTATTCTCGGTAGCTGTAGTTTTTACAATCGAATTCAGCCATGATTTTTGATCATGCTCTTTCATCATCAAAATGGTTTTGAGCGCGGTAACTGCCTGCTCCGAGCCTGGTCTGTCGCTTTTATTTAGCACGAAAAAATCAGCGATTTCCATTAATCCTGCTTTCATCGCCTGAACAGAATCTCCAGACTCAGGCACCAGCACAACTATTGTTGTATCAGCCGCCTGTGCGATATCGAGTTCAGATTGACCTACGCCTACTGTTTCAAAAATAATATAATCATAACCAGCAACGTCAAGAATGTCCGCTGCGTCGTTTGCTTTTCTGCTTAAGCCGCCGAGGCTTCCGCGCGTAGCCATGCTGCGTATAAAAATTCCGGCATCCTGACCAATTTCATTCATTCTAACCCGGTCGCCTAAAAGTGCGCCGCCTGTAAAAGGACTTGAAGGATCGACTGCAATTATTCCTACGGTTTTATTTTTACTTCGCAATAATTTTGCAAGCTGATTGGTAATTGTGCTTTTGCCGGCGCCTGGAGGTCCGGTAATTCCTATTCTATATGCGTTGCCTACTCTGCAATAAATATTTTTTAACAAATCCGTCGCTTGCACTCCGTCTGATTCAACAATAGAGATTAAACGCGCAACGCTTCTTCTGTCGTTTTGAAATAATTTTTCTATGAACTGATTTCCAATAAGCATGAAGAAATTTTTATTCTATTTAATTTGTCGTTTAAAAAATTCTACAGTTAGTTTCAAGCCGTCTTCGATATTAGTTGAAGGTCGCCAGTTAAATCTATTATGAAATTTATCCGAAGTAATAACGCTTCTCATTTGTTCTCCTGGTGCGGCGGGACCGTGTTTTTCAGTTTGTCCTTTTTCGGTAATTGTATTTAACATTGCAAATAATTCATTTACCGTGGTCTCCTTGCCGGTGCCGATATTATAGATGTCGCTCGCTTCATCTTTGGCTGCAATCAAATTAGCTTTAACGACATCGCCGACAAAAACATAATCGCGGGTTTGATTTCCGTGCCCGTTAATTATTGTCTGGTCTCCCTTCAATAATCTTGAAGTAAAAATAGCAACAACTCCAGCCTCGCCAAACGGGTTTTGCCTCGGTCCGTATATATTTGCGTATCGAAGGATTGTATAATTTAAATTGTACTGAGCGTTGTAAAAGTATAAATATTTTTCGACTGCAAGCTTTGATATGCCGTAAGGCGAAAGAGGCGAAGTGAGATGATTTTCATCTGCCGGAAAATATTTTTGTTCGCCGTAAACAGCGCCGCCGGTAGATGCGAACATGAATTTTTTTACTCCGGTTCGGATCGAACATTGAAGCAGGTTTATTGTTCCTAAAATATTTGTGTTAGCGTCAAATGCAGGATCGGCAACTGACCGGCGAACGTCCATCTGCGCCGCATGATGATTGATCAGATCAAATTTTTCTTTTTCGAAAAGATCAATTAAGCTTTTGTCGCAGATATCCGCTTTAATAAATTTCGCTTTAGGATTTATATTCTTTTCAAAGCCGGTCGAAAGATTGTCTAATATAAAAACATCATTCCCTTCATTGATGAAAGCATCGGCTACTTGTGAAGCAATAAATCCGGCTCCACCTGTTACAAGAATCTTCACAGTTTACTCCTTATATAATTTGTTGTTGTAAATATATCGTTCTACTTTGGACGGCACAAGAAAATTTACAGGTAAATTTTTTGCAACTCTCTCTCTTATATCGCTTGAACTTATTTCAATTGAAGGTGTGTCTACAAAAATTGCAGATTTATAATATTTATCCTGAACTCTGGGAATTTCAAATGACTTTCGGTTCAACACAACAAGACTGGCTAACTTCAAAATTTCGTCCGGCTCCTTCCATGTATTGAACTTCAAGATGTTATCATAACCGATTATCAACTCTATCTTTTTATATTTCTTAATCAATAGGCGAAGCGTATCGACAGTGTATGATATGGTTTTATTGTTCACTTCAACATCCGAATAATCGAAATAGGGAATATCTTTTATAGCCAGCTTAACCATCTCAAGTCTATGAGCAGGATTTAACGCAGGTATATCGGCTTTATGCGGCGAGATAAATGCCGGTATAAAAATAATTTTATCAAGGCTTCTAATCTCTCTTACTGATTGAGCCGTAATTAAATGCCCCAGGTGTATTGGATCGAAAGTTCCTCCGAAGATTCCAACAGCGCTCATTTAAGAAGTTCCTTATATTCGATAAATAGATGAGTAAACTTTTCGTGCATTTGCTGACTGCAATAAGATAGGCTTTCTTTTTTTGAAAGCTCCGCATATAATTGCTTGAAGTCGTTTAGATTTTCAATCAACATAAAATTGTTCATCACGTGGATAAAATTTTCATGCTTATTTACTTTTAACAGCAGGCTGTCATAGTTTAAATTTTCCCAGTCAATATCCATGAACAACTCTTTATTGTAAGAATTAAACCCAATGAAAGCGATGCGGCTGCTGAAAGATTTCCCAATTACAATGGCTTCATCTTCCATTGCCAGTAAATTAAAAGCTTTGGAGATATCGTTCGAACTGATCCCGATTGAGTTTGAAAAAATAATAAGATTATTAGAAAACTTATTTGAAAATTTTTCCGCGAGGGATTTAATATAATTTTGCTTTACACAGGTGTCGCCAAAGAAACTTGTTATATTAATGTTGAAGAAATCGTAAGGAACAAAATCTTTGTCTCTAATATCAAAGCTGAAAACAGCGGGGCTTATTGCCTGTGTTTGGCATGCTATCTCGCGGTGGTTTTCAATTAATGCCTGTTGAAGCAGTTGTGAATTTTCTTTGCTGAACGATTCAAACAAGCTTACCGAATCGCAGTTAAACGCGGGCGAAAGAGAAACGTAATAAATAATAGAATCAGTCTTCATGGCGTTTAACTTTTAGGTAAGTAGAGCAGGTTAGAAATAAACTGCCTGTAGTATTCGATATCTTTCTCATAAAAGTCTCTGCTTGAGCCGGAAGAATTTTTTAATTCCATTTTTCTAAATGCTAAAGTTGTTGCTGCCCTAATATATAATTTGCGTATGCTTTCATCAACCCAGCCCGTCCTTTTTCTTTTAGACGAATTTAAGATCGTTAAATGCTCAAAAGGTATTAAGCCGCTTTTATATTCATCAAACAATTCCTCGAAAATAATTTTTCTTTCGCCGCTTATGGCAAGCACAAAAGTTATTATAAAAATTAAAATAGTAAAAAACATAAAAATAAATCCGGCGGCAGTTGTTGATCCCATGGTTACGCTGTAATTCCAAATAAAATGTATGAACATTGCGATAAACAGCCCGGTCAACGGGAAAAATATTTTACCTTTTTTGCGTCTGAACTTTGAGTAGCCCAGGAAAGCGCCGAAGGTAGCGGTTGCAACGCAGTGCATCACTCCGGAAAACAAAGTCCGGATTATTACAATCGTTATCCATTGATAAAGAGTGTTGCCGAATGTTATGAAATATAAAAAGTTCTCGGTCATTCCGAAGCCGAGACCGATTGCGCCTCCGTATACAATTCCGTCCGTGATGTTATCAAATTTTTTGTTTGTAAAAGTAATGAAAAGAAAAAGTCCCTTTGTAATTTCTTCAACGTAAGGTGCTACGAAAATTGTTTCCGCGTTTGTTAAATTTTTTGGGCTGGTGATTATAATAGATAACGCGGAAGATATAATTGCGCTTCCTATTATTGCGAAAAAAATCGCTCCTAATGCTCCCCACAAAAAATTTAAAAGAACTAAGCCGAATGGTTCGCGGTCGTACATATCAAATCGCCAGATGATAATTAAATATATTAACATCGGTACTATTGCAGCTATTGCCGAAGCTGTATAATGCATTTAGATCACTTTTCTTTCAGCCAGGTGAATAATTCTTTTAAAGATGGTTTCTTGCCGTAAGATAGAATTCCTATCCTGAATATTTTGGAAGATACATTTACCGCAATGTAAATGGATACGAGCATGATCAAGCTTGTAATTAAAATTTCCCGGAACGGAACGGTCTCAATGTTAAATCTTAAGATCATTATTGATGGTATTGTAAACGGAATGTAAGAAAGGACATGTATAAATGGTGAATTCGGATTTTCTATAGCCGGTACGCTTATAGCTATCGGAAGTATCAGCGTTAAGCTTAAATAGCTTGTAATCTGCTGGGCTTCCTGCTCAGTCGTAACTAATGAACCTACGCCGACAAAGATTGCTGTGTAAAAAACAAAGCCGAGCACGAAGTAAATAAATTGCGGCAGTATATAATCAAAAGCGTGAGGAGGAATGACCGATGCTCCCGATAATACAATTCCTATCAGGCTCCAGATAATTACCTGCGTTAAGCCGAGCGCGCTTAATCCTAATACTTTCCCCGCGAGTAAATCGTTTGTCGATAAACTTGAAATTAATATTTCGATCAGCCGGTTTGATTTCTCCTCGACTAGATTTCTTACAAGCATTCCTCCAGATGATAAGATCATCATCATTAATAAAATTATAAAAATGAACGACGTGAAAAAGACGACTAAAAAGTCCCTCTGATGACGCTCTCCGTTTGTTACTATTTTTACTTCTGTTAATTCGCCGCTGCTCGTTAAAACATTAATAAGATACGGGTCTAAGTTTTCTTTCTCCAGCTTAAATTTTATTTGCGCTTTATTAAACGCGTCTTTCAACTTAAAGTAGTCATGGCTGGATTCATCGCTTTTTGTACGAAACTCTGTCTGGGAAAAATTAGCGCCGCTGTATTTAATTAAAAAATAACCTTCAACTCTTCCGGCAAGAACAAGCGAGTCGGCGGAATAAATTAATTCTCTTTCGTTTTGCGATTTATCATTAAGATTGACCAGGATAAATTCCGGGGCGCCGTTTTTTAATTTATATTGATCCAACTCGTTCTTCATGCCGCGTGTAAAAATGCCGGAACTATCTATAATACCGATGATCTTTGTTGAGTTTTCATCCTTGCCTGTTAATAAAGTCGGAGCGAGACCGAATAAAATAATTATTGCAGGAGTTAAAATAAGAGAGACAAGAAATGTTTTCGTTTTAACTTTTTCTAAATATTCCCATTTCGCTACTGCAAAAATCTTTTTCATAAAATTAGTTTGAGCTTTGTTTTATAAGATCAATAAAAATTTTATTTAATGACGGCTCGATAACTGAATAATACTTTACCTCGACGAGAGAAATAATCTTTCTAAGAAATTCCTGCGGAAGAATTTCCTCTTTAAGCTGCACTTCGGCGGAGTTGCTGTAATTGTCGATGTGGATTACTTCCGGAAGCGAGTTCAGCGCTGTGCCGTCGCCGTTGTATTCAACTTTAACCGAATTGCTTCCGAACTTTTTCTTTATATCATTCAAAGCGCCGCTGCATACTTCCTCGCCTTTATTAAGTAATAAAATATCCGTGCATAACTTTTCAGCCGTTTCCATTTGATGGGTCGAAAGTATAACAATTTTGCCCGACTGAGCAAACGACAATATCTCATCTTTTATAATCTGCTGGTTAATCGGATCGAAGCCGCTGAATGGTTCATCTAAAATTATCAAATCCGGGTCGTGAATTACCGCTGTTATAAATTGTACCTTCTGCTGGTTGCCTTTGGAAAGCTCCTCAAGTTTTTTCTGCGGCATATTTTCAAGACCAAGCTTTTCAATCCACACCGCAGCTTTGCTTTTTGCATCGGAAGTATTCATCCCTTTGATTTCGGCAAGATAAAGTATAACGTCCATTACCTTGCTCTTCTTATACAGTCCACGTTCTTCGGGAAGATAACCGATTCGGTTAAAAAAATTATCATCGGGTTTTCTAATATTATAAGAAATTTTGCCTGACGTAGGCTTTATGATATTTAGGATAGTCCTTATAGTAGTAGTCTTGCCGGCGCCGTTTGGTCCAAGCAGTCCAAAGATTTTTCCTTCCTCAACGGAGAAGGATAAATTTTTTACCGCGCAAGTGCCGGTAAATTCTTTTGTTAGATTTTCTACTTTGAGCATGAAAGCTTTTAAATTGTAATCCTAAAATTTCTATAAGAATATAATCAAATATATTACGTTGAAAACTTAATTAAAAAAAAATTGCATTGCGTTCTTCATTGCCGCTCCATCTTTTCAGAAAACTAAACACAGCTTTACCCCGCAACTGTCGTCAAAACTTTCTTGAATCAAAATGAAGATTATTTTTCCCATTCCTATATCTGCCAAACTATTTATTGCGGTGACTTAACGCCTGACTACTCTTTTTTATTATCTCTAACTATTACATAAAGTCCGCCAGGGTTTACAAAATGTCCGCTGCAATTTACTTAACGCCTTCTGCAAGGAACATAATTGCAACTGAGAGCTACATAATTACTTCTGCGCGCTACATAATTGAATCTGCGAGGAACATAATTGCATCTGCACGCTACATAATCCCATCTGCGAGCTGCATAATTGCATCTGCGAGGAACATAATTGGAAAAACAGCTTACATAATTGGCAAAACAACTTACATAATGTCAGCTCGATGTAACATAATGAGAGCTATAAATGACTAGACGCACAGTGAAGACTACATAATTGCTTCTGCAAGGAACATAATTGTGATATTAAGTCACATAATTGCCTCTGCAGACTACATAATTGACGCTAAAAACTACTTTATTGCGAATTTTGATTAAAATAAGCATCCTTAATAAATCCAAACAAAAAGGAATAGGCACTAAGCGGACTCTAAAGGCGGAATAAACCGTCAACAGTCATTTTGTCACGCGGGGAAAAGCTTACTCAATACAAAGCGGATTGGAGGTGGCTTGTTGGCTGTCTGTAATTTGTTGTGGACTGGTAATTCTGTAGGTCGCCGTTTAAATTATTGGATGGATGGTGACACAGACTTTCACGGAATTTTAAATCTCTGTGAAACTTTGTGTGCACTCTGTGCTACTCTGTGTAAGAATTATTTTTACTTAATGCTTGGATAAAGTAGAAAGTATAATTAAATTAATCATATAAAGAAGACATCTTTTCCTAAAGATGTCTTCTTTGATCTTTCAGAAAAATAATTATTGAGGGAAAAATTTTTGGTACACACAGCGGGAAATAGGAATGACTGAGAAGGAAATCTTCTTTGGATTATCAGTTCGCAGAACACTACCGATAAACTCACAAGTATTAATACAATTCGCAATGATTACTCGAAAGAATTTAATGAGAGATAAACAAGTTAGAAAGGTTATGCATAAATTCAGTTGGAGTGATAGGCGGAAATACAAATCGGGCTATTACGTCAATAGAGCTACGGTATGATCGGATTAATATATAGTTAGGGCGCTAATATTTTTATGAGAAAACATATTTATATAATTCTCTGGGTTATATTATTAGGACTTCTTTTTGTCAATAAAAGTTTTGGACAAACTAATAAAATTAATGAACGCAAACAGTTAATTACCAGCCTTAATAATTCGAAAGAATTGCCGGTTGAAACAGTTTTAGCCGCTTTAGATAGTGCTGATATATTTGTGCAAAAGGAAGACACATTAGTTTTATCTGCATTATTTAATCTAACGTTTAAATCAGATGGAGCCGTATCTGAGCTTTTAGGAACAATTTTAGGAGAACTCTTCCTTCATAAAACAGATTTCTTTTTGAATACACTCTTAAAAAGAAATGAAGAACAACAAAAACATATTGCTGCAATGGCATTTTATATGGATGGCAGTGGAATGCTGCCAGATTATCTTAATAATATTGAGTTGAAGTTGAGAGAAGTTAAAAAAAGAAAAGAAATCAAATTTGTTAAACTAGCTAATCTTTGTTTGTCTGTTATGTATGAAGTAAAAAAAGAAGTTAATAATTAGTAAATAAGGTTATTATAAAATACGCCCTAACCCGCAATTCAAAGCTACCGCTATCTTTGATGCGGTCGTTTGATGAGGTTATCGGCATTCGTTTTCAAAGTAAGTTTGTTGTATAAAATGAGATTAGTAAATAAAGTTGATTTAAAAATTAAAAGTCGGTTTGCAATTGTAGAATTGTCGTTTTGGGCTGCCGGTTAGCGCAACATCGTTATGCCGCTAACAGCAGTTGAATATTTTAGAAGATATTTTATATTTTAGTTAGTTAATTTCAGGAAAAGTAAAATGACAACAAAAGAAAGAGTAAAAAAAGAAATAGACAGAATGCCTAATGATTTAATAGAAAAAGTCTATAAATATATTACTTCCCTTGAGGCTAAAAAAGCAGGCAAAAAGAGGATTCGCACATTTAATCTAAAAGGACAACTCGATAATGTGAACGTTCGAGAAAGGGCTTATGAGTAAAATATTACTCGATACAAATGTTTTAGTATACTCCATTGATGAAGGTTCGAAATATTTTGAAAAGGCGCATAATATATTTTCTGAACAGATTGAATTATATACCTTTTAGCTGGCAAGGCATAATACATTTAGTCAGTCATGAGTTCTGAGATAAAGAATAAAATACGCGGCTTGAGACAGACCGCTACTTTACAAGGATACTGATATGAAAATTATATTGTTAATGTTATCAACTGTTATTTTATTCGGCTGTACGGATAAAAACAGCCCTAATATAAATAATCCGCAAAGTGGTACTGAAGATTATGCTGCCGGCGAAGTATTGACAGCATTAAAAGATAGCATAACATTAGAAGAGTATGCAAATTATATTTATTCCATGAAAAATATTTCAATAAATAATATAGTTGCATTTAATTATTATTCGACACTGCCAAAAGACAGCATGCAAGTAATAATATCAACGCTTGAGTCAAGATCATATGTTTGGAAGGGACAATCAACATTTGCTTATAATGATAGTACTTCGGAATTAAATATAGTATTATGGATAAAGGATTTTAATCCACCGGATATTCAAGACTGGGAATTATTAAAAAGCAGATTCAGCATGTTTCATATCCCATCGCATTTTCAAGTAGGTCAGGTAAACGTTAGTCCCGGCGAAGAAACAGAATGGATAAACATTTTGTCAAAGTCATCATTGTTTTATGCTGTCGAACTAAATTATAAAACATATGCTTTTTAAAATAATTTCTGAACAGGAACAATTTAACATATTTTATCCTTCGGGAGCCGGACTTGTTAGCAAAAAGTCATTGGTATAATAAAAAATATTTTTATAAATAAAAGACTGCCGCTTCCTTTTCTTTGCATCAGTTTTTTAGGTTGACTGATTAGCACAGAGATAAGCCCGTTAATAATGCACAAAATGCCGCAATCAGCATCCAAGAATGACGCCCTAAGCCCTTTCTTTATCATATACGTTTTAATAGATTATTGACGGTTAAAATAAACAATAGTATTATTTAAAATTAAGGAGTAATTATATGAGAAAAATAATTGTCCTTCCATTTATTACCATGGACGGCGTGATTCAAGCGCCCGGTGGACCGAAAGAAGATACATCAGGCAGGTTTAAATACGGCGGCTGGACTGCATCGTTCGGCGACGAAGTCTTCTATAAGGTTCTGGAAAAACAGATGCAGCCTGCTGATCTTCTTTTAGGCAGAAAAACATTCGAGATCTTTGCAAACTACTGGCCCGAACATGCGGACAACTGGCGGGGCATCAATGATGTTACAAAATACGTCATGTCCAGGACAATGAAAAAGTCGGCTTGGAAGAACTCGGTTTTCATCAAAAGCGTTGCAGATATAAAAAAGATCAAAAGCTCCAAAGGTTTAGATATTAAAGTTTGGGGCAGCAGTAATCTAATCCAGACGCTGCTAAAGAATGATTTAGTCGACGAACTCTGGCTTAAAATATTTCCGTTGACACTCGGCAAAGGGAAAAAATTATTTGACAACGGTACGATTCCGGCGGCGTTCACTCTAATAGAGAGCATAGCTACGCCAAGCGGAGTAATTATTGCCAACTACAAACGAGCCGGAAAAGTAAAGACAGGCACTGTTGGAGAGTAATTTAGATTTTCATTTAGTCCCGTTTTTATCGCAGAAGTGTCAACTTAATTTTTCTAAATAATGCTGTAGATACAGATTATTCTTTTGTATCCACGCCCTTAAATTTCGTTCATACATACTATGAGCTAATAAGGTTTTAATCGCATGCTTTTTATTTATTACTAAGGTTGTAAAAGCACATAAGGTTATCGGCAAATTATCAACAATATTTTGTATATAAGATGCGCTGATAATTAACGCTAAAGAAACCTTATTTCATTTCAGACCATAGTAATTACAAGCAACCACAAGATTATACCTTATTACCAAATTAATATGTCACAAACACATTTTAATAAGCATTCCTGAGTTGACTTTATGTGACTTCATCTGGACGATAATCTTGAAGAAGAATCACGCCCGATAAAAATAAAAGCGCCGGAAAAAATAATTATTTGCTTTATTCAATTCATTCAAGACGATGAATAACCATAAGCGTTAAATCATCGCTTGATTTTGAATCGGGAGTGAAATTATCCAGGCTTTCTAAAAATATTTTTATTGTTTCTGCTGCCGGAGTATTAAACAATCGTTTTGCAATTTGATTAATTCGTTCAACGCCGAATTCTTCGTCACCCTTTCTTGCTTCAGAAAGACCGTCGCTGTATATCAAAAGACTGTCGCCTTTATCCATGCTTAACTTTTGAGATGAATAACCGAACGAATGAAACAAGCCTACCGGCAAGCCGGTAGAATCTATGCTGATTAATTCATTTTCTTTAACAAGAACCGGCAGGCAATGACCTGCATTGCAAATTTCAATCTCTCCGTTTGAATTAGCCTTGCCGCAAACCATCGTAGCAAAATGCGTATAAAGAGTGCTCTCGCAAAAAAGTCTATTCACACGGTTAAACAAATCTACCAGAGGCAAATCAAGATCGATTAAGCTGTGGAACAAAGCATACAAATGATTAACGAGCATTGAAGCTGCAATGCCCTTGCCGGTTATATCGCCGAGAATAAAGTATAAATTGTTAGTTTCGTTTTTTGAAACAACAAGGTCGCAGTAGTCTCCGCCGATAAGTCCCGCGGGAAGATAATGATAGCATATCTCGAAGCCGCTTTTAATAATATTGTTTTTCGGTAGAAGAGTATTTTGCACTTGCGAGGCAAGTTCAAGGTCCTGCTCAAGCGATTTCCTCTGGGATTTATCTAAGTGATCGAGACAAAAGGTAACCAGCGGGTCGGCAGTTAATCTTTCTTTTTCTATTTGATCATGACACGTTATGCAAAAACCGTAAGTGCCGTTGTCAATTCTTTCAAGCGCGGCGTCTACTTCTTTAAGCAGCCCCACGAGCTGCGGAACTTCCTCAATGCTCCCGACTATTTTCTTTAGTTTCCTTTGGCGATCAAGCAGTTGATTCTGTATATCAAGGTATTCATTAGTAATCATATTACCATCCCAATTTTAATTATTTATTTGACTTTAAATCAGAAGAAAAGAAAAAATGATTTTATAATGCGAAGAATAATTTAACTATTGAAGAATTAAAGTCAAGAAAATTTTAACCGGCGCATATAAAACGTAGGATTACAGTTTTCATTTGGATTGTTTCCCCAATGCTTGTATAAGGAAAAACGAATGAGTATTTTATTTTAGAGCATTATAATGGCGTTAGTATTCGGCAGAAAAAAAAGTGGAATATTATTTCTATATAATGGCGTGCGAGAAAAATTATTTCGATATTTATAACAATGAATAATTCATTTAGGTTTGTGTGCTGCATTAAACGAAGCGAAGCATGATCTTCTTAAACAAAAGTACTATGAGCAAATAAAAAAGAAGCAATGAAATCTATCAACAATCTGATACTTCTATTTTTATTTATAGCGCTTGCTTCTTACAACATTTTTGTATCAGCCAATCAACCTTATAACAACTGGGACATGATTATGTATATTGCAGCCGCAAAATCTTATGAAGGACAGAATACCGCGGAGCTTCAAACATTCACATACAAAGCGGTGCGAAACTCGCTGTCAGAACAGGAATATGAGAATTTAACACATGGGAAATATAGAGGGGAGATATATTCGGATTCATCCGCCTTTAAAGAGCAACTTCCCTTTTATCAAATACGTCCTTTATATACCGGTACTATATATCTTCTTTATAAAGCCGGGATTAATATTGTGTTTGCAACACACATAATCTCCGGAGCTGCTGTTGCCGCCGCGCTGATCCTTCTATACTTTTTATCTATTTCACTCTTAAAAAACCCGGTTACTTATTTTGTCCCGCTGCTTGCAGTCATTTTTAGCGTATTAGATTTGGCAAAATACTCAACTCCCGACGGTATGGCGTTTCTCGCAATTATATTTATCGCTTATCTCTACCTGAAGCAGCACATAATGTCGTTGTTAATTCTTCTCCCATTTATTCTCGGCATAAGGACTGATTTGATCCTGTTTTCGATTCCGCTGTTGGTTTTTATATTTATGTTTCAAAAGACTTTCCGAAAGAAAGCAGCAGTATCAATTTTAATATCAATCATGTTATACATCGCTATTGCAACTTATTGGAGAAACCCCGGCTGGTCTACTATTTTTTACTTCACATTAATACAAAGACAGGCACATCCGCTTTCAATACCGGTAACGCTAACATGGCATCAATACCTTTTTGTGTTTTTTAACGGGATCAAAGAACTGGCTGCAAACAAAAGATTTTTATTATTTATAATATTTTCTGGCTATTCCCTATTCTTAATATTACATTATAATAAAACAAAAGTCTTAGTTTATATAAGCAATTCACAGCCGGCTTTGCTTTCTATTGTTTGCTTAATATTTGTTTCAACACATTTTCTTTTGTTCCCGGTAATTTGGATTCGTTTCTTCTCGGGACCATATTTAATTAGCGCCTTTGCATTATTGCTTATGTTGACTGAATATTTGAAAAAGTCAGAACCCATTCAACAAAGCGGTAAAGAAGATAATTATCCAGTTTAGATTGCGTGAGCGTTATGTTCGTAATATTACAAAGAAAATTAAAATGGAATCTGCAATACTAAAAATGTAATTACAATAAAAAATAATATTTAATAGAAGTGGCAGCAAAATAAAATTAATACTTAAGGCAAAAAGCTATATGAAAAAAATATTTTATTCTTCTTATACAAGATTATTTATCGGTTTTATTCTCGTCAGTGTTATTGTAGTGTCGATACAATTATCAAGTGTTTCAATACTAGCAAAAACTCAAATTAATAAAGATTATAAAGATGTTATTACAAGTATTGCCGCGGCAGCAGCCGCATTGATAAGCTATATTACACTTTTCCATTATTATGAAAGAAGACATGTCAATGAAATAGGAATAAGTTCCTTTGGGAAAAATGCCGGCATTGGATTGATGACCGGCTTAATTCTGCAGTCGCTGGTGATTTTAGTAATTTTTTCTTTTGGAAGCTATTCGGTTCTTAAGGTTAATCCTATTTCTTATGTATTGCCCGGCTTTGCAATTGCATTTTCTTCTGCAATATTCGAAGAGATATTATTTCGCGGAATACTGTTTCGTTTATTGGAAGAAAAATTAGGCAGTATAATTGCGCTTACTATTTCCGCATCGATTTTTGGGTTAATGCACCTTGCAAATAAAAACAGTAATTTATATTCTGCATTGTCAGTTGCAGTTCAGGCAGGAGTTTTGCTCGGAGCATCTTTTATATATTCAAAAAATTTATGGCTTCCCATTGCTTTACATTTTGGATGGAATTTTGCCGAATCTGGCATATACGGAGCAATAATTTCCGGCGCACAAATTTCGAAAAGTTTATTCACAGCGAAGTTTGTCGGCGTTACGCTTGTAACCGGCGGAGCTTTTGGACCGGAAAATTCATTGCAGGCAACCATATTTTGTTTGGCGGCGGCAATTATATTTCTGTCGCTTTCAAAAAAGGGAAATAAATTTATTAGACCTTCGTGGAAAGAAAAGAAAGAATATACGGTAGTCAAAGAAGCACAATAATAAAAAAATTTTTTAAGCAAAATTAATTTTTAAGTCCTTTAAGAAAGGGTTACAAATATTTTCTTTCCATAAAGACAATATGTAAGCTGGGGCACCGGCAAAAATTTAGATCAAGAAAAGTATTGCGTAGTCAAATGGCAACACTTATATTTGTAGCCAGATAGCTACGGAATAAAACAATGCACTTAAGAAGAGACATATTTCAAGCAATTGCAGACCCGACGAGAAGAGCAATAATTCTACTGATCGCTTCACAATCAATGTCGGCAGGTGCAATAGCATCAAACTTCGACACCGCTAGACCGACTGTTTCAAAACATTTGAAAATACTCATTGAATGTGAGCTGCTTAAACAAGAACAAAACGGCAGAGAAATATATTATCATTTAAATCCTGTAAAGATAAAAGAGATAGCAGACTTTATAGAACCGTTCCGCAAAATGTGGGATGACAGGCTTAATAAACTGGAAACAGTAATGAAAAAATATAAACAAAAAAATAGGAAGATTAGTTATGGAACAGAAAACAAAAATTAACGCAGAAGACGGCAGACAAGAATTGCTGATTACAAGAGAATTTGATCTGCCGCTGGAATTACTTTTCAAAGCTTTTGAAGAACCCGGTCTCGTTGAACAATGGATGGGAACTAAAGTTCTGAAACTTGAAAGTAAAAAACACGGCAGTTACCGTTACGAAACAAAAGATGCTCAAGGGAATGTTGTATTCCAGGCTAATGGAGTTATCCACGAGTTTACTCCGAACAGGAAAATCACGCGAACATTTGAAATGGATAATACTCCTTTCGGAGTTCAGCTTGAGTTTTATGAATTTGAAAAACTTACCGGCAGCAGAAGCAAATTAAATATGCACGTAGTATATGAATCCGTGGCAAAAAGAGACCAGGTGCTGAAACTACCTTTTGCGCAAGGCTTAAATTATGCTCATAACCGGCTGCAAGAAATAGTTGACAAATTAAAATAAAATGAAATCATAAAGGAACGATTATGACAAAGCGAAATAAAATTATCTATTGGATTGCTACTCTCTGGCTTGCATTGGGAATGGTATCTACCGGAGGAGGACAGTTATTCAAGATGAAAGCCGGACAGGGCGGATCGGATATGATTTCACATCTGGGCTATCCTGTTTATTTGTTGACATTATTAGGCGTTTGGAAAATATTGGGAGTAGCGGCTGTATTAATACCAAAATATCCTTTACTTAAAGAATGGGCTTATGCAGGCTTTTTCTTTGCCATGACCGGAGCGATATTTTCACATATTGTGGCAGGTGATCCATTAACCGGAATTCTGCCGGCATTGCTGCTTCTAATCTTAACTGCGCTATCTTGGTATTTCAGACCGGCTGACAGAAAAATTATTTTAGCTAACCAATGATATTCGTCGTCGGATCACTTCGCCAATTTCCGACATCATAGTTTTCATCGTTTATTACTTTTTAGGCGAACGCACTTTTGTTTTCGCAATTAAAATACTTCTTAACCAAACGCTTTAAGCAGTATCATGGTTTGTCAGGAAGGACACATGAAAACACAGATACCTTCGCTTATTTAAAAAGTTTTATAAATTGGAAATTAGAATGGAAAAAAATTCAGGTAAAAAAATAAAAAGCAATGTCAATAAAAGATAAGGAGATTTTCATGAAACAAATTAATAACACCGCCAGGATTAATAATAAATCAAAGGGGTTTACGGACGAAGAAAAAGCCGCAATGAAAGCCCGCGCCCGGGAGTTGAAGGCGGAAGAGCGAGCAAATAAAGATAAGGCTGAAGGAGAAAACGCAGCAATCACTGCAATAAACGCCATGAAGGAACCGGATCGCTCTATGGCAAAACGGCTTCATGGAATTATCAAAGCCAGCGTGCCGGAACTCTCGCCGAAAACATGGTATGGAATGCCTTCGTATGCTAATAACGAAGGCAAAATAGTCTGCTATTTCCGCGACAGACAAAAGTTCAAAGAAAGATATTCGATGTTCGGCTTCAACGATTCAGCGAAACTGGATGAAGGTAGCATGTGGCCCATAGCCTATGCACTTCCTGAACTGACTACCGCAGACGAGGCAAAGATCATTGCGCTTGTTAAGAAAGCGGTGAGATGAATGAAAACAAGTATGAATTTATCGCCGAAGGAAAAGTCTGCATCTCAACAGATTGATGACATAATTAAAGAGACACCCGACTGGCGGGGAAAGAAATTATCACTGCTTCGTGCTTTGATCAAGAAAGCTTATCCTGCAGTGGTCGAAGAAGTGAAGTGGAAAAAACCGTCAAAGCCATCTGGAGTTCCTGTTTGGTCTCATGATGGAATAATATGCGTTGCAGATACTCTCAAGAAAGCGGTGAGGCTGACATTCCCCAAAGGCGCTCAGGTGAATGATCCTAAAAAACTTTTTAACACACGACTTGAGAGCAAGACAGTTCGCGCCATCGACTTCTACGAAGTGGATGTTATAAATGAAGCCGCACTCAAGGCGATTATTTTAAACGCCGCCGCTTTGAACACGCCCAAAAGTAAGTAAGCGATAAGGATAAGTTTAAAATAATTTCTTGCACGCAATTATATATTGTCATTAATTGAAAAAGAAATTATCACAAAACCAAACCGAGGGACTATTCAAAATATTTAAAGCCCGCTTTGAAGAAAGCATGCACAGGCATAATGATTTTTAATGGTGTAAGGAGAGATCAAGACTTGAAGCAAATCCTGAAAAACTTAAGCTGGAATCAATAATAGGAGCATACATTTATGAAGCCTTCGTACTAGGAAAATTAGGTTTGAAATAGGAAATGAAAAAAATTTCGGACTTTAATGTTTCAGAAGGATTTCAAAATAAGTTAGACGAAAATAATGTGTTGAAAAAATCTTTTGAAGCGCTGACACCATGACGATAAGGGGCATAGGTTTTTTATTATTCGCAGCCAAATCAACCTAAAACCAGTATGGTAAGGATTGAAAAATACGGTCGGCAAATTTTAATGGGAAAAGGGTTAGACGATTAGATCACCATTTGCTCTTGGAGTTTATTGCAATTAAATTTTTTGTCATTATAAAAATTATGCAAAATATTTTTTTATAGTGTATATTACAGTCAACAAAAAAAATACTGGAGAATAATATGAAAAAAGTTTCTGTACTTTTGTCGATCTGTTTCCTGGTTCTTATTTTGTCGTCTGCGGGCAACGCCCAGAATAAACCTATTAACGTAGCACTTTTCAATCCAATTCAGATATTCCCGGAAAATAATTCTATTGCAGGTATTCGCATAAACATCATTTACGGTAAGAATATTTCTATGTCCGGGCTTGACTGGGGATTAGCAAACCACGTTGGTACAGGCGGTTTTACAGGTGTCCAATGGGGCTTAATCAACATTGATGACGGGAACGTAACCGGCTGGC
Organism: Bacteroidota bacterium; assembly: GCA_021824565.1. GTDB lineage: Bacteria > Bacteroidota > Ignavibacteria > Ignavibacteriales > Ignavibacteriaceae > FEN-1297. The sequence continues at coordinate 68,037 of JAKAKL010000004.1, forward strand.
AAAACGGCGCGATAAACTTAAGCAATCGGGATGTTAAAGGATTCCAATGGGGATGGTTTAATACTGGCAAACATGTTAGCGGTTTCCAATTAGGTTTGGTAAACATGGCAGAGAGTTTATATGGTCTCCAGATCGGTCTGATCAATTTCATAAAGACCGGCGGACAATTTCCCGTTTTCCCGATTGTAAACTGGTCGTTCTGAGTTATTAACTAATAATAATATAAAGATAAAATATTATTAACTTTTTGTCATAGGTCTAAAAAGCAAGATTAAAATTCAGACGAAGGCTATAAGAATAATTAAAGTCTATTTGAGGAACAATGGATGTGGTACCGTTTGCTGAATCAAGCTGATGATGAAATAACAAAATATCAGCCTGGCTATACAGCCAAATAGCTGCATAGGCTAAAATTGAAATGTTCTTCAATTTATAAGAGGTGTTATACGAATTATATTTTTGCTGTATTAAGACACTGTTTGTTTCATTGGAATAGGCTTTTTCTTTATTGTTACTATCAATAATGTAATATATGGAAGATGCCAATGCTGCCGCGCTTAATGCTGTCAAAACGAAACCTTTGCCATATTCATGCAGATAAAAATGACCAAGGCCAGGCAGCAAAATCGAGCGAAGCATTGCCTGCTGCATATCAAACTCTTGCTCCGGCTCGTGAACAATTTTCGGGATAAAAACAGTGTCGGTCTTTATTTTTTGAATATTATTTTTTTCAGCGAGATTTTGATTATAAGCCTGTTTTACCAGATTAAAAAAAGAAATTATTTTAGGAGAAGTTTTCGTAGAATCGAGAACATAAGCAGGATTTATTTTTAGAATTTCCTCAAAAGTTTTTTGCGCGCCATTATCATCTGATAAAGAATATTGCGAAACGCCTTTCATCATATAAATCTGAATCCGCTGTTCCATGCTTAAATTTTTTTTAAGCGAGAGCATTTCGTCAGCATGCATTATCACATTTTTATATTCAAAAGATTCAAATTCATTTTTAATCTGCTCAACAGAATCAATCTTTTGCTGTGCTGAAGACACGGATGTTATTAGCAGCAGTAAAATAATAACAGATGCATATTTGATCATTTATTTCAGTAAAATCATTTTTTTTGCATCCGTAAAATAATCAGAAGAAAGTTTATAAACATACACGCCTCCGGAAACCTGCCTTCCGAAATTGTTTGTTCCGTCCCAGGTCAAACGATAATTGCCAGGCATATATATTCTTGAAGTTAAGTTTTTGATATGCTCGCCGAGAACATCATATATATCGACCGAGACGCGGCTTTCTTTTGCTATTGTATAAGATATTTGTGTTGATGGATTAAATGGGTTTGGATAATTGTTGTTTAATTTAAAACCTGTTGCTATTTGTGGATGAGAGTCTGAAATACCAGTAACAATATCAAGTTTTTCAACGGATGAAACAGTCTGTGTTTCACCTTCGCTGCTATATTTTCCACCGAAGACATAAATTGAGCCGTTGTAATATACCGCCATCGGCTGCGAACGGCTATAGTTTAGCTGTGGTCCAGTTTGGACATTAATTGAACCATCACTATTAATATTTAAAACATCAACAGATGAGACTGACCTTGAAGTTTCACTTCGACCGCCTATAACATATATTTCATTACCCGCGGTTACAGCAACACCTTCGGAGCGAGGAGCAGAAAGAACTGACGACATCAGAGAAAAATTTTTATGTGTAATGCTATATTTAAAAATGGTTGATTGAAGCACATCAAGCGCTCCGCCAATTACAAAAATATTATTGCCGAGCGCTGCCGACATTTGCAACGACGGTAACGTTCCGCCAAAAAGCGTATCAGTTGAGTAAATTACGCTAGAAGATTTTATGTTATACTCAAACATGTAGGGATTGTTAGAACTGACGGTTTTATAACCTCCTCCGAATACAAAAATTGTATCGCCTAATATTATTCCTGTAGAATATTGCCGGTTCAGATATTGATTGCTGTCGACAACAGAAGAATTAGAAGTATCGCTCCATTCTTCAAGAGAGGCGGCATAAGGAGCGTTGGAATCTGTACCACCGAAATAGATAATATCATCATTATAAGAGCCTGCAACAAAATTACGACGAGCTGCGAGCATGGTATCCGCAATTTTCCATTCGCCGGACTGTGGGTTGTATTGCTGAATAAGATTTACACTCGAATATCTTTCTTCAGAGAAGCCGCCTAAAATATAAATCATTGAGTCAGCTACGACAGCCTGTCCGCCATAAACTGGATACGGCATTTTCCCAATTACTTGCCACGACTGAGCAAATACAAAAGTGCTAAATAAAAAAATTATAGTTGCAGCTATCTTCATTCTTTTTCTAATAAAACTTAATATAATAGTAAAATAACAATAATAATGCCATTCATTGTTGCGAGATTTCCATATTCAATTTAAAGTCGTATGTCTCTTTTGCAGAAATTTTAATATTTTTAGTTACCTCTTTAAAATTTGGATTAACTATAGTCAGCATATATTCTCCAGGGAAAAGAGCAAGTGGTTTTTGCAGCGGAGTTGTGCCTTTATAAATTCCGTCAACATATATTTTGCCCCAGGGAAAAATATCACATGATAAATAACCTACAATTTCACTAAAATTTATTTTGACCGATGAAAGATTGTTCGGCTCCACATCAACATTTTGATTGTACGTTGGGAAGTCAGGGTTTTCAAGCGAGATTTTATGTGTTCCCGGTACTAATTGATAACCATTTATAGGCGTCTGATCAATTTTTTTCCCATCTACATAAACGTCAGCCCACGGGAAACATTCAACCGACAGTTCTCCAGGCATATTGGAAACGGCATTTACATTTTTAGATTGTTGTATTATCGGTTTAATTTCGTCTTCTTTTTTTACCCGAGCTGCATCATTATTTTTAGTGATATTTTTTTGAGACTGAGGCAATATCTCCTGTGTAGTTTTATTCTCTAAAGGCGATTCTTGCTGAGATATGACACTGCGCTTATTATCAAAAGCGCCAGATCTAAATAAAATTAATCCTGAAAGAGCAGCAGAAGCTACAAGCATAACAACCAGCACAAAAACAAGGCGTTTTCTACCCAGCTTTTTAAGTTGAATATTAACATGAGTTTCCGAGACTAATGCATCAGAACTAATTATTTTTAACACATCGTACGAAGATTTAGCTCTATCGTCGAGATTCTTTTTAAGCAAAAGTTTTAATGCTTGCTGAATATTTTCAGGCAAATTTTTCGTACCGGCGAAAATTTTTTCTTCATTAAAGGTTAATATATTGTTAAGAGTTTCATTAATATTCTCACCAAGGAAAGGATTTGATCCTGTTAATAATTCATAAGCAACCGTGCCTGCGGAAAAAAGGTCGCTCTGTAAAACTTTTTCTCCTCTTATTTGTTCAGGCGCCATGTAGCCAGGCGTACCTACAATCGAGGTAGATTTGGTCAAAGTATTTTCATTGATGATTAATGCAAGTCCAAAGTCTGCTACTTTTAAATGAAGGTCAATATTAACGAGTATATTTTCCGGCTTTATATCACGATGAATTATTTTATTTTGATGTGCGAAGTTCAATGACTGCAGAAGCTGAGTTACAAGTTTTATCTTTTCATCTAATGTAAGAACATTTTTATTGATAACGTCACGAAGATTGCGGCTCTCAAAAAATTCAAAAGAGATGTAAAAAAAATTTTTGTACATTCCGAAATCAAGCACCTTGATAAGATTCGGATGATCGAGCATAGCAAGAATCTTTGCTTCGCGCTTAAATCTTTCGAGCATTGATTTATCAGGAAGATTATCCACATCAAGCGTTTTAAGAATTATTTTCTTGCCAAGGTAAATATGATCTGCAAGATAAACTGCGGCGCAGTCATCTTTCTTAAGAAGCTTTATTACTTCAAACTTGTCAAATAATATTTCAGTTGTAGTTTTTTCCATCTACAAATTTTCGCCAATCTCCTTAATCTTAAGCTGAACCCAGCGAACTGACACATCCAGCGATTTGGCAACAAGAGTCCGGTTGCCGTTAAATTCTTCAAGACGTTTCTTCAACAAAACTTTTTCAAAATCTCTGAGCGTTCCGCTAAAACTTAACTTATCACCATCCTCTTCAATAATTACATGTTCGGGTAAAATCTTATCGCCTTCGCATAAGATTAATGCACGCTGGATAACATTTTCAAGCTGTCGAACATTTCCGGGCCAGTTAAACGACTCAAGAATTTTCATCGCTCTCGGGTCGAGATAAATTTTTTTATCGAAATATTTTTTTATAAAATGATTAACGAGAAGAGGAATATCTCCGCGCCTTTCACGAAGCGGCGGAATTTTAATCGGGAAAACATTAAGCCTATAAAATAAATCCTCCCTGAACTTTTCTTCTTTTGAAAGTTGTCTAAGATCTTTGTTTGTTGCTGCTATAATTCTTACATCAACTTTAATAACGTTTGTATCGCCAAGCCTTATAATTTCTTTATTTTGAAGAACTCTTAAAAGTTTAGCCTGAAGCGCTATCGATATATCGGCAATTTCATCCAGGAAGAAAGTACCGTTGTTAGCAACTTCAAATAATCCTTTTTTATCGCCGGTGGCACCGGTAAACGCGCCCCGTTTATATCCAAACAATTCACTTTCAAGTAATGTGTCAGGGATAGAGCCGCAGAACTGTGCGAGATAAGGTCGGTTTTTCCGCATACTCAAATTGTGAATCGCTCTTGCAACTAATTCTTTGCCGGTACCGCTTTCGCCGAGCAGTAAAACGGTAGCATCAGTTGCAGCAACTTTATGAATCAGTGAAATCATTTTCTGCATCGCAGGGCTCTCACCGATCAATTCCGGAATTTGTTTTACCGATTGAAGCTGATTCAGCAATATTGAATTTTCATCCTGCAGTTTTTCAATGTTACTTATCTTATCGAGTGCAAGCGAAACCAGATTTGAAAAGAAATCAAGAAAGATAAGATTAGCATCAGTAAACTCTTTCCTGTTAATCTGGCTATCGACAAGGATTACACCCCAAACTTTATCATCACGAATAATCGGGACTCCGAGAATGGATTTAATATTATGTATCTGTACACTTTTAAATTGCGAAATATTAGGATCGCTTTGAACATCATGATATATGCACGGTTCTCTTTGCGCGACCACCTTCTGTATAATCCCAGAAGAAAAAACCTTAAGGTCTTCAATGTTTTCCTGCTGAATATTTCTTGCGGCAATTATAGTATAATCGTTTGTCACCTCATTGTATTTAACAAAAAGCCCGCGCTCAGCGTTTATTACTTTAATAATAATATCAAGCGTATCGCTAATAAGCGAGTCCTGGTAAACGGCTGAGTTAAGAGTTTTGCTGATCTGGTAAAGAGTTTCAAATTGCTCTTTGTCAAGAAGTCTGATTTTCTCCGTATTGTATGAAATCATTTATACCTTATCTATAATAATGATAATATTTTTTATTGCACACGAAAAGTTGCGGGAAGCGATCTTGAACTATTTTGAAATTGATCTACAATCCAAATTACCCAATAATAATTTTTCACCGCAAGAGGAGACGTAATTTGGTACGAAACTGAATCGGAAGATACGCCATTCTTCTGCAATACAAGTTGCGAATTAGCAAAGTCATTTGTATAAACTTGAATCATGTATGTAAACGGATAACCCGACGTAAATCTTTGCCACGTTAAAAGCGGTGTTGACGTTACTGTTGTATCGTTTGCCGGACTTTGAATTAAAATACCGTTTTTAATTACTCGTGTCACCTTCTCGCTTCCGACAGGGAATTCTCTTCCGAAAATATCTTTTGCAATAATGTTAAAGTTAAGTCCTATTGTCTGTTCTATATCCGAAATATTCATGTCTTGTGTTGTAAGAGTAGTTTGATAAGTTTTACTCGTAACATCAAAGCTAAGCGTTTTTTTTAAATTCAAATCAGTGCTTTGTACAAAAACAGAATCAAGATCGTTATCTTTGTCCGAAATCTTAGCATTAATAAAAAGCTGATAAGTTTGTCCAGGCGGACTAAACTGGTTGATGACCACTGTGTAAATTAATATGCTGTCAAGCTGTGGAATCTGATTCAAATTTATTTGATAACTTAATTTTTGCATATTGTTCCAAGCCACATTAATCGTATCAGACAAAAATCCGTTCTTCTGAAAAATTAATTTACCATCGACAGGCTTGATATTGCTGATTACAAAATTTCCATTAGCGTCAGAGCTAACAACTATGTTGCCTGGCTGCCAGTATACTGAAACTCCTGCTATACCAGTATATGGTACGCTAAAGGTTTGAACAGTTCCTGAAATAGAGACATATGAATAATTCGGGTTTGCGGGATCAAGCGGATTGTTTCGCGGTGCATTACATGAAATTGCACTAATGCAAAAAAACAATAGCAACGTACCAAAAAAAAATTTTTTAAAATTATTTTTATCGCCGAAATTCATTATAAGCAAAAAAGAGATAAATAAAATACTTATTAAAACCAAACCGCAATCTTTGTCCCTTAAAGTTAATAAAATCTATGCAAAAGAATTGTAAGATATATAACTAAAGGATAATACAAACCAGCCTCTGGCAAGTCATTTTATATCATCGTTGTTTGTAGGTTCTGATAATGCATCAATGATTTTACCATTGGCAATAACAACTGCGCTTAGCTTATTGCCGGTATAAACGGAAGTATCAATATAAACAACATTGTTATTCTTTTTAAATGTTACATCATTCATTCTGGTATGTCCAACAATTTGCAGCTTGCCTAGATTTACTAACTCATCTCTTGTCCAAAGGATACCGTGCGGACTCTCGATATCTTTTTTAAGAATGTTTTCTAGAATGTCTATATCATTGTTAAAATCAGAAGGTATATCTTTCTTAAAAAATTTAGAAACTCCGGCATGGGATATAAAACAGTCGTCCCCTTCTAAACTCGGGGAGGCTGGTATATTTATGAAAAGTGGTGCTTGATTAATAAAGCTAAGGTGTTGTTCTAATTTATCAAAATGATTGTTGTATGACGCCACTGTTTTTTCATATCCGTTATACAGCCAAGCAGTTCCCATCGCGCTTGCAGGATGTTTAATAAAATTATAAAACATAAGATCGTGATTGCCGGGTACAAAATTAATCTTTTCGGAAATTATGAAATCTACAACTTCATAACTAAAATTACCTCGGTCGACTAAATCGCCTACAGAATACAAAGTAATGCCGGGATACTTTTGTCTAATTTTGCTGACCAAATTTTTCAAAGTATAATAACAGCCATGAATATCGCCGATAACAGCAATCATAAAGAATAATTCTTAAACTATTTTTGAGATAATTAAATATAATTATTTTTTCGTGCGTATTCGTACAGCCCGTCACGAAAATTTGGGTGAGCAATATTGATTAGAAGCTTAACTCTCTCTCTTAATGTTTTGCCAAACAGTTGTGCATAGCCGTATTCGGTAACAACGTAATGAACGTCTCCCCGACCTGTAATTACGCCGGCACCAGGATTAAGAAATGGTACTATGCGTGATATTTTAAAATCTTTCGTAGTTGACGGCAGCGCAATTATAGGTTTGCCGCCTTCAGATCTTGACGCTCCTCTAATAAAATCAAGCTGCCCGCCAAATCCGCTGAACAACTTTGCTCCAATTGAATCAGAACATACTTGTCCTGTTATATCAACTTCTATCGCTGAATTAATTGCAACCATCTTATTATTCTTGGCAATAATGAACGGGTCGTTAACATATTCCTGAGGATGGAATTCTATCATTGGGTTATTGTTAATGAATTTATACAGCTTCTTAGTTCCCAAAACAAAGCCCGCAACTATTTTGCCCGGATGAAGCGTTTTCATTTCATTACTAATAACACCTTTTTCCACAAGCTCAACTGCACCATCGGAGAACATTTCCGAATGAATACCCAAAGCTTTTCTATCGGACAAATATTTTAATACGAAATCCGGTATTGCGCCAATGCCCATTTGCAATGTAGAGCCGTCTTCAATAAGCTGAGAAATATTATAGGCGATAGCTTTGTTGACTTCAGTAACTTCCGGGCAAGTTTCTCTCTCTCCTTGAGGAAGTTCAGCAATGTCTTCATCAACTTCAACAATATATTTTATTTTGTTAATGTGAATAAAGCTATCGCCTAATGTTCTAGGCATATTTTTATTTACCTGTGCAATAATAATCTTTGCTCTTTCAGCACCCGTCTTTGTCAGACCAACCTCAACTCCAAAGCTGCAAAAGCCGTGCTCGTCGGGCGGTGAAACGTGTATAAAAGCAGCATCAAGCTTTATTATTCCTTTAGAAAAAAGCAATGGAGTTTCGTAAAGAAAAATTGGAGTAAAGTCTGCTCTTCCCTCTCTTACTGCATTCCTTGTATTGGCGCCGATAAAAAAAGCATTGTGTCTAAAATTCTTTTCAAGCCCTTGAGCAAGATAAGAAACATCCCCTACCGCAAGAGCATGCATTATTTCTACATTCTCAAGTTCATCTTTCCTTCTTACTAAAGCATCAATCAGCACCGCCGGGAAAGCGCAATTTGAATGAGCTAAAATTTTATCTCCCGATTTGATTACCTTGACGGCTTCGTCTGCAGTAACAATTTTCTCGTTATAGGTTTTGAGGATATTAAACGGGATTGAATTTCTTGTTCTTTGATCGTCGATTGAGACCATAAATTTCTTATCTTTTGGATTTTGAAATTCAACTTTTAATTAGTTGAAAATATACGAAGCCTTCTATATTCAAAATTAAAAATATTAGCGATGGCTTCATTTGAAACATACCCATTATAAGTACAAACCCCTTTGGCAAGCCCTTCATCTCCGAGAAGAGCATTTGATAAACCGTTATCAGCAATATCCTGTATGTAAGGCAGTGAAGCATTATTCAAACCGTAACTTGCAGTTTTTGATACAAGCGCCGGCATATTGGGGACACAATAATGTATGACATCATGCATATAATAAACTGGATCGGAAAGTGTCTTGATATGGCTTGTTTCTATGCAGCCTCCCTGGTCTATTGAAACATCAATGATCACCGCGCCTTTTTTCATCTGCTTGACCATTTCTTCAGTAACGAGGTGCGGAGTTTTTTCACCCTTAATAAGCACCGCCCCTATCAGGACATCTGCAAATTTAACCCCTCTTGAAATTGTATATGGATTTGCAATTACGGTAGTTAATTGTTTATTGAAGGTGGAATCAATTTTTCTTAACCTGCTTAAGTCTTTATCAAGTACTACAACGTGAGCACCACGTCCTAAAGCAGCTCTTGCGGCAGTTGTTCCGACAACACCTGCGCCTAAAATTACAACTGCTGCAGGTGCAACACCTGTGATCCCGCCGAGCAAAATTCCTCTTCCGCCTTTAGAATAACTTTCCAAATATCGTTCTGCAATCTGTATTGACAGCTGTCCGGCAATTTCACTCATCGAATGAAGCACAGGCAGCCCGGATTCATTTTCTATCAGTTCGTATCCGATTGCAGTAATATTTTTCTTAAGGAGAACTTCTATTGCGGATTTTTTTCCAACAGCCAAATGAAGAAACGAAAATAAAGTTTGATTTTCTTGAAGAAGGTCGACTTCATCATCAGAAAGCGGCGTTACTTTAGAAATTAATTCTGCTCTGCGGTAAACTTCTTCAGCGCTGTATACAACCACAGCTCCGGCTTGTTGATAATCTTCATCGCTAAAGTTGCTGCCTTCGCCGGCTCCGCTCTGAAAATAAATCGTATGACCAGACCTCGTTAAAGAATCTACTCCCGCAGGAGCTAAAGCAACTCTTTTTTCTTCTTGAATATTTTCTTTAGGTATCCCTATTCTCATATTCTTTTCTGATTAATTATATATACTTTTACAACCAGTCTACTCTAACTTATTTATTTTGAAGATAAAATCAAAAGATATTTTTCAGTTCACGCGCGTTAGTGGCGCCTTACCGGAAAGTACACTAACTATATTCTTGGCGGCAAGTTCAGCCATCTTGCTTCTTGCCTCGAAAGAAGCGCTTCCAATATGAGGGAGAAGGACAACATTTTTTAATTTCAGAAGTTCTAGGTTAAGATGCGGCTCGTTTTCGTACACATCAAAACCGGCTGAAAAAATTTTTTTTGCTTTGAGAAATTCAATTAGGGCTTTCTCGTCTACAATTTCTCCTCTCGCTGTATTAATTATTATTGCTGTTTCTTTTAGAAGCGATAATTTGTCACTGCTTAGCAGATGAAAAGTTTTCGGCGTAAGTGGAAGATGAATTGAAACTATATCCGAATGTTTAAGCAGAAAATCAAGCGAAACTTTTTTCGCATCCGTTTTTAATTCAAGATAATTATTTTTCGAGTTAGAAAAGTAAAGTATTTTAGTACCGAATGCGTGTGCGCGTATTGCTGCAGCAGTACCAATTCTGCCGGCTCCCAGAATTCCAAAAATTTTATCTTTTAATTCTACCCCAAGTAAAAGCTCAGGAGACCAGCCTTTAAATTTACCATTTCTAACTAAGTTCTCGCCCTCAATAATATTTCTTGCGCATGATAAAGTTAAAGCAACAGCTAAATCGGCAGTCGCATCGGTTAACACATCAGGCGTATTAGTTACGATAATATTTTTCTGTTTAGCGAAATCAATGTCAATGTTATTAAAGCCTACAGCGTAGTTAGCTATAATTCTGCATTGTTTCATTTGCGCGATTATTGTCCTGTCAAATTTATCCGATAACAAAGATATAACACCGTCAACATCTTTTACATTTTTTAACAACTCTCTTTGAGCTAGTTGTTTATCTTTTTGATAGACGATAACATTTATATTCTTTTTTCTAAGAAGTTCTACAGCGACATCCGGAATTTTTCTTGTAATAAATACTTTCATATATCATTGACCAAATAACATTCTAACAATAAATATTGCAGCCAGTACACCAACAATATCGGCTATCAAACCGGCGGCAAGGGCATGCCTAATTTTTTTTATATTCACAGCACCAAAGTAAACTGCGAGTACATAAAAAGTAGTCTCAGAGCTGCCATAAAATGTAGAGACTAAAATTCCTATGAAAGAATCCGGACCGTGAACTGAAATTATTTCCGCCATTATTCCAAGTGAGCCGCTGCCGGAAAGCGGCCGCATTAAAGCCATTGGTACAGCTTCCGCAGGCAATCCTATTAAGCTAGTAATTGGATGAAGCACATTCACAAGCCATTGCATTGCACCTCCGGCTCTAAAAATACCAATTGCAACAAGCATTGCGACAAGATACGGAATAATCCGAACAGCTATACTAAAGCCTTCTTTTGCTCCTTCTACAAATCGTTCATAAACTTTTACTTTTTTGATCGCACCGTATCCTATAAAAATAATTATTAAAGCTGGTATAGCAAGTGTTGAAAAAATTTGTAAAACATTTTTTATGGCATTCGGTGAAATAAATTGAAGGAGCGGAGCAAAACTTTTATCTACTCTGGTATAAGCCGCTAATGAGATTAGCAAAATTATTCCAAGAAAGAAGAAAATATTTTTTAGATTGTTTTTCAGCCAAGAAGTTCTTGCTTCTTTTTTTAATGGAAATTTTTCTAAGATTTTTGCGGCTGTTATTCCGGCGACTGTAGCGCAGAAGGAACCAAACAATGAAGTACCGATGATTATTGCCGGCTCGGAACTGCCCGAAGCAGCCCGAATAGCAATTGCAGTAGCGGGGATTAAAGTCATGCCCGCAGTGTTGATTGCAAGGAATGTGCACATCGCATTTGTCGCAGTTTCTTTTTCCGGATTTAATTCATTCAATTCTTCCATTGCCTTTAAGCCGAAGGGAGTAGCAGCATTCCCAAGCCCGAGCATATTTGCCGAAATATTCATAATCATTGAGCCCATTGCGGGATGATCGGAAGGTACATCGGGAAATAATTTTTTAGTAACTGGCTTAAGCCATTTTGCGATCATAGAAATAAGTCCGGCATCTTCGGCAACCTTCATAACACCTAGCCACAACGCCATAACTCCGATAAGTCCGAGAGAAATGTTTACGGCTGTTCCGGCATAATCCAGCGCAGCGGCAGTTACCTCTTTTAGTTTTAGAAATGATACTTCTTCAAATGTAATTTGAGCCGCAATCGACGAGGGTGAAATTAAAGAATCAATTTTTATTTTTCCAAGGAGATCATCTTTGTTACCTGAAGACGCCGCCATTTCCTGCCATATTTGCGGAGCGGTTTGATCAACTTTGAAATAAATCGAGTTTTTAGTCTGATCTTTTTGAGTTGTAATTTGCGCGGGTATATTAATGCTTTGACCAAGTTTTTCATCATAAAAGCTATCAAAGTTTGCGGGTTCAACATGAAGGACTGCGTTGAAGCTTTGTGGTTTGCCTAGCTGAATTTGTTTTTCAACATTTAATGTAACGGCAAGAGATTCGCCGTTTCTATATTTATTTTGATTTTGGTCAATTATGTCTGTTGTAATTGCAGCGCCAATTCCTAATAACAGCAAGGCGAGCCAAACATAATTAAGCATTTGATATTCCTTATTTATTCATTAGAGATAATTTAGAATTATCCGCCGGTTTCTTCAAAAGCCTGGATCTCTTCAGTATCGATGATAAAAATTTCTTTCAAGCTAGAATTGTCTGTATCAGAATTCTCTTCCTTTTTATATTTCAAAAGGTATTGCTTGATCATTTCATCTATAATTTTCGTGTCATCAATTTTCCGGATATAACCTGTAATATTTATTGATAAAAAATTATATGTCGGTTCAGTAATTAGAGTCCGTATCTTCTTTGGTTTAATCGCCTTCAATAGGGCAAATTTAGCTTTTACTTCAAAATTAATTTTATCGAACAACTCTTCTTCGTCGGGCAAAAAGATATAAATATTCTTGTCTAAATATACATACGTTACGGCAAGCTGGATAATTTTTTCATCATGAGAGAAAACAGTAATAATTCCAGCAATAGATGATTTGAGCTCACTTTCAATTGTCTCAATATCTCTAACCGGCTGAATAATTCTTCGCATTCTGTACCTATTATTTTTCAAACTACATTTTGTATTTAAGCTTTAATACATCTGCCTGAATTTATAGAGAATCTACATTTTTTGCAGTGATTAAGATTTTTAGGATAAACCTGTTGTGAAATATTTTGCAACATCAGATTTATATTATTCTTTATCTCTTTAAAATCATTCTGAGATAAGTTAAAAGTTATAAATTTTCCCGGATGCTCAAGGAAGATAAGAAATAACTTTATTTCTGGAACATCTGGAAATAATCTGCTTACAATATAAGAATAAAATTTCAATTGGTTTATATACGTATAAGATTTTTCTTCTATTTCATCAATGCGAAGTTCATCCGTCTTATAGTCGACTATAATTATTTTTGGACCGTCAAAAATAATTTTATCAATAATTCCATGGAGGAAGTAAACATCTTCTTTAGAATAAACTTCAAACTCATTCTTATAATCATAATACTTCTTGATTTCCTTAAATATTTGCGAGTGTGAGTACTTTTCCAAAGTATTTTTTATTTCCGATTTAAGGGCAGCGATAACGTCACCTTGCAAACTAAATTGACCTGAATAATTAGCTGAAGCCTCATTCCACATCGATTCAAAGCTTTCGATGTCAACCTCACGCTCTAACATTGTATGTATGATTCTGCCTTTTATCGCTGCAAAGCCCGAAGTTTCAATTAAATTATTTTCTTCATCTTGGTCTTCCGTCTCAGTTTCTTCATCTTTAAAGTTGTATAATTTTTTTTTGAGATTAATTCTCTCATTGCTCTTCATATTTTCAAAGAAGGAATTTAAGCCAAGATCAAAGCTTAAATGATATTTTAATTGACACTGCGAATATACTGCATATTTTGTAGCAGATATAATTTCTCCTTTTGATTCCTCTGAGACATTTGCGATCATTATTTTTTTGGATAAGTAATCAGTCTTCGCGGAATCTTTTCTCAAAGCAGCTTCTGCACAGAATGAAACAATCGGGATATTCAACTCCAGATTTTTAGTTTCATTAAAATATTTTTCCTCTTTAGATTTTAAGAAAGTCAGTTCTGATTTTATAACCGCTTCTTGTTCATCAAGATTAATATTTAAGCCGCTCGTTAAAAGACCAATAAAAGAATCTTTTTTTAACTTTAATTCTTTCCCCAAAGCCGCGCTTATTATTAAATATTTTTTTGCTCGTGTAACGCCTACATAAAAAAGTCTTTTTAGTTCGGCTAAGTTCTTCCTCTTGTTTATTAAGTCGTTAACTCCAACAATAGGCGCAGACACGTACTCTGCAAAATAATCTTCTTTATAGGGAAGCTTTGTTAACAAACCGAAATTTTTATCAACCGATATGGATTTGCTTTTTGTTAGATCCGGAGATGTGCTGTCGTTTGAATCGAACAAAAAAACAACCGGAAATTCCAAACCTTTTGCCTGATGCAGCGTCATAAGTTTTATCGCATTAGAATCATCTGCCACAGCGGCTTGCGCTTCATCATAAGAATTTTCAATTGAATCTTTCAAGAAGTTTACATAGTCGTACAAAGTTTTAAAGCCTTGCGAATGATAATTAATTGTAAGTTGAATCAACTTCTTGATATTTGCAAGCTCCTGTTCGCCGTCAGGCTTAGCGGCAGCTACAGCAAGGTAATTTGTTGTATTAAATATTTTCCTCAACAAGAAAACAAAGTCGGCGCTAATATGTTTGTTTTTAATCTCATAAAGTGTTTCAGTTTTCTTTTTGGCTGCAATATTTTTTTCACAATAAGCGATCAGCTTATTATAAAAATTAATTCCAGGCTGCATTGATATCTGGAATATATCCGGATCCGATAGTAAGCAAAAAGGAGAGCGGAGAAAACCTATTAAAGCCGCATCATTATTCTCGTCAAGAAGGAAAGAAAAATAATTATATACATCATAAATCATTTGGCGCTGATAAAAATCTCTGCCTCCAAGAATTAGGAAAGGGATTTTGAATCTTATAAAAACTTCTTCAAGTTGTTTGAATGATTTTCTCTTCCGGCAAAGTATTGCAATATCCTGCCAACTTATTTTTTCTTCGCCTCCCTGGGAAACCAGTTGTAAGATTCTTCTCGCAACTAATTCCGGCTCGCTCAATGACTCGGAACCCTCGGTATAATCTGTCTGAGAATTATTTTTAGAGATAAGTATTTCAATTTTCCCTTTTACTTTTTCATCCACAGCACAAACTAAATCTGAGTGATGAACTTCATTATAAAGTTCATTTGGGTCAGAAAATAAATTCCTAAAAAGCACATTGGTAAACAAACATAGTTCCGGCGACATCCTGAAACTATCCGGAAGAGATAGCAAAGAGTTGTTCCCGTCAATCTCCTCAATATTTTTTTTTGTTCTGTTAAATACTTCAAGTTCGGCATCTCTGAACATATAAATACTTTGCTTCTCATCGCCCACGACAAATAGATTTCCTTTTTTTAACTCTTCAAGAATCGGCAAAAAGATATTATACTGTATTTCATTCGTGTCCTGATATTCATCTATCAACAAATATTTATATTTCTCAGACAAAGCATTCCTGACAGATTCATTTGTAATTGTTGCTTGTGTATGCAGAAGGATATCTTCGTAATCTAAATAACCATTCTCTCTTTTTTTCTTCGAGTATAATTCTAAAGCTTCGTCAAAAAATGAGATAATTTTTTTACCACATACTGCTAACGCTAGTTCAAGCTCATTATGATTATCGCTTACCTGAATAAATTCCAAATCATCAATAAAACTTTCTAACTGATTTACTTTCTCTTCAAGATTTACCCTGAGCTTGGCAGCTAAATATCCTATTTTCTTAATCGTTCCATCTTTAGTCGAAATCTTATTTTTAATTTTGGTCAGCAAATTTAACTTAGGTAGAAAATCCTCTTGTAAACGTGCTTCATTCAGAAAGGCCGATACTTCGATGGCTAAAATATTTTCTTGATTTGTAGATAAAACGACTTGATTGATTTCATCTATTATATTTAAGATTGAATTGCTTCTGCTACCAAATATTTTTTCTGAATATTCAGCGAAAGAATTATAAAAATATTCTGCGATTTTGCTATCGCTCTCATGATAAATCTTCCTCTTGACAGCAAGGACATTTTTCCTCTGCTTAATTAGAGACGCAATTTGTTTTGCTAAGATATTCTTAGAAGAAAAAATTCTGATAAGATATTCCAGATCACCTTTCTTTTTATCGTCTCTTAAATAATTTTTAATTGATTCTTCAATTGATAATTCAATAAACTCATTCGAAAGCCTTTCGTCGATAGGAATAAAGTTTGCGTCAAGATTTGCTTCAATCGGAAATTCTTTCAGAATATCTATACAAAAAGAATGTATCGTTGAAATATTTGAAGACACTAATTGTCTGCGAATAGACTCAAGTTTTTTCTTTTCC
The DNA here is from genome assembly GCA_021824565.1 of Bacteroidota bacterium. Lineage (GTDB taxonomy): Bacteria > Bacteroidota > Ignavibacteria > Ignavibacteriales > Ignavibacteriaceae > FEN-1297. Next base: position 84,495 of record JAKAKL010000004.1, read on the forward strand.
AGAGTGCTGGCTGATGCCGTGTAGCATTCATCAATTTCATTTGCAATTTTTTTATATAGCTCGCCGGCAGCTTTATCTGTAAAAGTTATCGCCGCAATATTTCGCAAAGATATATTTTCGTTTAAGGCTATTTGCAAATATCTTTTAGATAAGACAAAAGTTTTACCGGAGCCGGCATTAGCAGTCAATGAAATATGATTTTTATAATTAAGCGCTCTTTTTTGATGTTCCGTAAGCAAACCCATTTTTCACCCTTTGAATTTCGGGATTGTAATTTTAAATTCGCAGCCCATCGTTTGTTTTCCTTCTAAGCAAATACTTCCTCCTATGTTTTCAAGAAAGCGTTTAGACATTTTGAGTCCCAAGCCCATGCCTTTAGATTTAGTAGTAAAGTTACTATCAAAAACTTTATTTTGAATTTCTGCCGGTATTCCTTTCCCGTCATCGCTGATCATTACCACAAAATCTTTTTCATTCTCTCTCAAGCTAATTAAAATATTTTTTGCCTCAGCCTGGATTGAATTGCGGATCAAATTAATAAACATTCTTCGCAACTGCGATTTATCACTTTCTATAACTGCATCGTCCACATCCGAATAAATTTTTATCCTAATTTTTTCCTCAATAAAAAGATTTACAGTGTCATTCATTATATTAATAAGATCAATCCTCTCCAAATTAAGATTTGGCATTCTCGCAAACCTTGAGAACTCCGAAGCAATTAAACTTAGGTTTTCAATTTGATTAAGAATAGTTGAAGAAACTTTTTCAAAAATAGAATCCAGATTAATATTTTTGTCTTTGTAAGCGACAAGCAATTGCTGCATAGCAAGTTTCATCGGCGTTAATGGGTTCTTAATTTCATGTGCTACCTGCTTAGCCATTTCTTTCCATGCATTTTCTCTTTCAAGTTCGGCAAGTTCTGTTTGATTTTTTTGAAGTTCCCGCGTCATAAAATTAAAGCCGTTAAATAGCTCTTTGATTTCCCCTCGCTGATTACTGTTAAGCTGGACATTAAAATCGCCATGTGCAATTGAACTCGTAGCCGTGGTTAACCTTCTTACCGGAGATGAAATCCTGTTAGCAAGTATTGCGCTTAAAATTATCATCAGCAAAGTTGCAAACGAATACACGCCAAACAAAAAGACGTCCAGATCAACTACCGAAAAAGACAAATGAACTTTGTTAAAGGCATCATTAACTCCAATGATAAAAGTTCTATCGCCGAAGTTTACTTTTTTATAATATGAATCGTAGACATAGTTATCAATGCGCTCATGCGCAAGATATTCACGGTAGTTCAAATAATTTAATTCATAATAAACTTGAGGATTTAAGCTGTTTGTAAAGAGACCCGCTTTATAGAATTGATCGCGTGAGTTATAAATTTGATTGTTTCCATTATAAATTCCAAAAGAAATTTTCATATCGCGGGCTGCGTTTTGGAACGCTTTAATAATATCCCCATTCTTAACTTCTATTATTTCCTCACGGATATTGTTTTCTAAGTAAATTGTGCGTTCGTTTAGTTCTTCAAGAATTGCACTTTGTTTTTTATCTTCAAAAATCTGGCGGCTGTATATTGCCAGTATTATTACCGGTATAATAGAGACAAATAAAAGCGCTATCATTAACTGGGCGCGGAATGAATATCTGAACGTTTTGATGTTTGTAAGAAAAATGAAAGTTGAAATCACCAGTATAAAAATACTGTGCACAAGAAATATTTTAAAAAAATTGAAAAGATCCCATGAAATTTTTTTCTCGCCTGTTGCTACGGCGGTTATTTTCTCTGCTCCATTCTGAAAATTTCTTAATGCAAATACAATAAAATTTTCTCCGTTTAGATTAAGATTAAGCCAGGCTTCATTATCCGCATTAAAGCCTGCATTTATGATCGGCTTAATTTGCTCAAACGACGGATATATATCGCCGTACACTTGAGACAGCTTTGAATCTTTTAATAAAAATATTTTTAGATTGTTAATATCAAGAACTGAATTTATAAGGTTGCGTTTCGATTCTAAGAAATCCGGGATATTATTTACAAAAAATGTTTTGAGATCATAGCTGATGGAAGCGGAAAGATAACCGATCTTTATTCCTCTATCAATCACGGGGATAATACCAATCACTATTTTTTTCGCTGAGTCGCTCCGCTGGCTTAGTTCTATTATCTGCGGCACGGGCGAATTATTCAAAGCATATTGGCTTAATGGAATTTTCTGTATCTCATCGCCTGCACTGAAAGACCCGAGCAGAGATAAATTTTTGTCGTAAATATTTATCGAAGAATTAAGTGACTCTTTTTGAAGCGAACTATTAGCCCATAATAAAAATGCTTCGCTGTTGTAATTAGAATAGCGGTTATAAAAACTTTCAATACAATTTTTATTCTTAGCCGCGTTGCTCAACGCTTCAGATATTATAAAATGAAGCAGGTTGTCGTTCGGTCTGTTGATTTCGAAAGCTGTAGTTCTTAATGAAACTTTTTCCAATTCTATATTAAAGAAATTCATCAAAGCAATCGTAAATATTGAAGCGGCAATTGCTGCATAAATGAAATTGAACCGGTCATTACTCTTTACGAAATTCATTTTGTAAGAAAGGACAAACACTAAAGTGATAATCAAAAAATTTAAGAAAGGCGATAATAAAGGCTCGTTTTCATATATTAGAAAAAGCTGTCCGGTTACCTGGAAGAAAAGGAATAAATAAAGAAAATTTCTTTTTTGTTTTTTTATTTCATGTCGTTTTAAGAATGAACTGAGAAATATTATCAAGCCGCATAATATTACTATTATAGAAATTCCAAACAGAAGAACGTTTAAGTTCATCAAGATGGACGGAAGATTTGGAATCAGGTTTGGTTCTTTAAAGTACCTTAAAGTGGAATCAAATATTACGCTCTTGATTGAAGAAGCGAAGCCGCGAATTATCCACACAAAAATTATGACCGCAGGAACCAATATTATCCAAAATATTTTTGCCTGAGTTAGTACTCTGTTGCCCTCAGTTTCTAAATATTGCTGCAAATATGAAAACCCTTTTAGCACAATGATCAAAAATAGAAGAACAGTAATAAAAAACTCTATAGGAGATTTTACAATTCCACCGCCGAACGTTGAAGAAAAATACGAAGGCTCGGCTAACCCGCCTTCAATAAAGTTAGATGGAATTCCGGTATAAAAAAGAAGCGCCCGGAATACGGAAATGCCCAAAGCAAATATCAGCATTTTTACAGCTCGATATTTAACTTTTGAAAAATCTTTTTTAAATCCAAAACAAAGAAAGACAAATCCAACGACAATCAATATAGATTGTATATCGTTCGCAGTCTCGTAAATCGAGTTCAACTCAATATCAAGTGCAGGCTTATAAAAAGTAACCAGCCCAATTTTATTACCTGCGTTATTAAATATTTCAAAAGAATATTTTCTTCCGTCATTTGTTTTTTCATCGAAAGGCGTATAGGACATCTCAAACTGGGTTAAGAATTTTTCGGAAATTGTTTTTGTAAAATTAACTCCCTCATAATATTGGTTATTAAGCTTATAATGCTTCTCGAAAGGTGCGCTGACTACATAATAAAACTGATCGCCGTCTACATTTATAGTATCAGTAACAGTCAAATACGTAATTAAATTTGTTGAATAGAAATGTGCTTCACCTGCAGGAAATGAAAGCGGCAATATATCGTTTTGCTGCACGGCTATCTGATTGTTCCATGCAATTAACTTCCCGTTGGGAGCAAGAACTTCGATAGAAATTTTTTCATAATCTTTCCGGTTAACGAGCTTCAGCAAATCTGCATAAGAAGAGTTGTTAGGGTCTAAAGTGCGGCGCAATTCATTTTTGATTTTTTTGCTTTGCTCTAAAAGTTTATTTTCATGCTCATTAAATAGAGCCGTAACTGAATTCTGTATCTCAGTTATTTTTCCTGAAAGAACGCCTTCCCAATTTGTCTCAACATTTTTTACTATTATAGGCGTAATTATTCCGCAAGCAAAAACTAAGACTAAAATAAAAAAGACGATAGCAAAATATTTCCTATCGCCTTTTAGCTTCTCTAAAATTCCTGATGACATTAGTTAATGGTTATTTGTGTTATTTTCCAATTCTTCCCAACATGCTTAAGGGAGATATAAACCTGGGCTGTTTCATGTTTCCCCTTAAAAATATATTGATAGCCGCCGGTTCCATAAGGATTAGCTTCATCCAGTTGAACATTATCAAAGCTGAAAGCAGTTTCCTGGTAGTTCTTAAAAAAATCTTCAAGGACATAGTACGCCTGGTTAGAACTGTAATATCCAGTAGTTCCGTTTGATAAGTTCAGGTAGATTTGTCCGCTGAAAAATCTTGATATAGAAGAAACATCACCCGACGAAATTCCGCTTTCAATCTCATTAAAGATTGAATGAATTACACTTTCAGAATTTCTGCCGTCTTTTTCCTGCAAAAATGCTTCTTCCTGAGCAGTCAATAATGAACTAAATATTCCTATCGCAGAAATAAAAAATAATATTTGAATCTTCTTAATACTCATTTGCCTATGACAAATTTAAGTAATAAAATTAAGTAAATCTATATGAATGAAAAAAGCTATAAGAACACGAAAGAACTTGTTCAATCTACTTGCTTGGCTCTAACCGGATCATGGTCTTGGAATTCCCGCTCGAAGAATTATTCGTTCTCTTAAGCTGGAGATTACCTTGAACAGTTTGAAAAGCCCAGTCAAAAACCATTCTTGAACTTGTAATATTTGTTACCCTTATCTTTGCGTAATAATTGTCATAAGTCCATATAACATAAGTGTGACCAATAATTGCAACGGCATCTTTTGTAGGAGACCATCCGGTAGTCGGAGCATAAGGTACATCAGTTATATCGTTTGTTGGTCCCATATCTTCTATATCACTTTTAGTAGGCACGTCAATGTAGAATGTGCCGTTATAATTTTCAAAATAGAAGTCGCAGCTTGGATCATTATATGCTACATCTGAAGAAGTAGTAAAAGAGAAACCACCGGTGCTTGGAAAACTTCTGTAATCGAAAACTGTTGCATTAAAGCCGTCCGGGCGAGGAGTAGCACTTACATTATCATGGCTTAGTGCACTCTCATTGCCGTTATAGTCGTATGCGGTTACCGCATAATAATAGGTTGTTCCGTTTACCGCTCCGTTATCAAAGAAATAAGTATTTTGTGTCGAACCTATTAATGTATATTTACCGTAATAACTATACGCATAATACACATTATAACCGGCAACATCACTTTCGGGATTTTGGTTCCACATAATTTCTACGCTGTTATTTCCATTTATGATCTGTAAACCGGTTGGAACCGAAGGCGGAGTAGTATTAACCATAACTGGATTTATATTTCTCTGACATGAAGTCAATACTGTCGCTATTAAAAATGCGGATAAAAATATAATCGTCTTTTTCATTATGACACCTTGAATAAATATTTCAAATATAGGAGCCAAATCGAGTGCCAAAAGAATTGCTATAATTTGTTTGGATTACAACATTTTAGCTTCCGTCTTTGTACACAAAAATAAACAAGCTGTACAAAATAATTTCGCTGAAGCTAACTAAATATTTGTAAACTCATCCTGGTAAAACATTTTTGCTTTGTTTACTACCCCAACTGCCCTTCCTGTCAACAGCCTTTTATCAAACGGAGAATTCTTAGATTTGCTTTTTGACTTACTTATCTCTACTGTCCATATTTCATTCAGATCAAGAACCGTAAAGTTTGCCGGCTGCCCCGTTTCAAATTTTGGAACGGCAATATTTAAAATCTTTCTCGGATTGACTGCCATCTTTTTTACAAGCTGCTCGAGAGATATAATTTTTTTATGGTACAACTCTGTAAGCGCCAAACCTATCTGCGTTTCAAGTCCGGTGATCCCATTCGGCGCGTGTTCAAATTCAGCTTCTTTCTCTTCTGCCGAATGCGGCGCATGATCGCTTGCAATGCAGTCGATTGTTCCATCCTGTAAACCGAGAATTATTTCGTCAACATCGGCTTTTGTTCTTAACGGAGGATTCATTTTGAAGTTCGTGTCATACGTTTTCAACACGTCATCAGTTAAAGTAAAATGATGAGGAGTGACTTCGGCTGTAACCGCAATTCCTTTTTTCTTCGCCTCGCGAACCATCTCAACAGATTTCTTTGTGCTTATATGCGCGATGTGGATTTTCCCACCGGTATATTCCGACATCAGTATATCTCTTATAACAATTAATTCTTCCGCGACTGACGGAATTGGAGGCAAGCCAAGCATAGTTGAATTAATTCCTTCATTCATCGCTCCGCCAGCCAGCGTTTCGTCTTCGCAGTGTTCTATAATTGGAACGTTGTACATCTTCGAATATTCGAAAGCGCGCTTTAAAATGCCCGCAGTTTTAATTGCAGCGCCGTCATCAGAAAAACCTACCGCGCCCGACTCAATTAACTCAGCCATAGGAGATATGTATTCGCCTTTGCGTCCCAGCGTAGCAGCGCCTACAACCGCAACATCAACCAGATGATCTTTAGCCTGCTTCTTAATTAAGTTAACAACCTCAGCAGAATCAATAGCAGGCTCAGTGTTAGGCATACACGCGATGCCGGTAAAACCTCCGTTAGCCGCGGCGTTGCATCCCGTAATTACCGTTTCTTCATCTTCCCTTCCCGGCTCTCTAAGATGAACGTGCATATCAAAAAATCCGGGGACTATATGCTTGCCGGTCAAATCAAAAATTTTTGCATCCGCACTATCGTCAGCGTTTATCTTTCCAATCTTTGATATTATTCCGTCGGTAAGGAGAATATCTGTTTTCTTTTCATCTAAATTTTGTTCAGGATGAAATAGGGTTACATTCTTTAGAATAACTTTCATTTTCATTTCCGTTAATTTAATGTTCCAAGCAGATACAGCACTGCCATTCTTATCGCAACGCCGTTTGTAACCTGTTTTAATATTATCTGGTTCAATCCGTCAGCAACGCTTGAGGAAAGCTCAACACCGCGGTTGATCGGACCGGGATGAAGTATTACTATATCTTTGCCGTTCTTTTCCAGACGCTCTTCCGTGATGCCGAAATATTTTGCATACTCTCTTATCGAAGGAAAATATTCTCTTGCTTTTCGTTCAAGCTGGATCCTAAGAACGTTCAACACGTCGTTCTCCTGGATGGCTTCGTCAATATCATATATAACCTTCACTCCGAGGTCTTCAATATTACGCGGGATCATTGTAGAAGGACCGCAGACAGAAACATCGGCGCCCATCGTTTTTAATCCGTATATATTTGAAAGAGCGACACGGCTGTGCGCAACGTCCCCGACAATACAGACTTTCAAGCCTTGAAGCTTTCCAAGCTTTTCTCTTATTGAATACATATCGAGAAGACCCTGTGTAGGGTGTTCATGTATGCCGTCGCCGGCATTTATAATATTTGCGTTTGTAATTTTAGTCAGGTAAGCAGGTGTTCCGGCGGCTGAATGTCTTACGACAACCATATCTACTTTCATCGCTTCAATATTTTTTATCGTATCCTTGAACGATTCGCCTTTGCTTACGCTGCTGGCAGATACGGAAAAGTTTATTGAATCTGCCGACAATCTTTTTTCTGCAAGCTCAAAAGAAATTCTTGTACGCGTAGAGTTTTCATAAAAAAGATTTACAACTGTCTTACCTTGAAGAGTAGGAACTTTTTTAATCGGTCTTTCCAGCACTTCTCTAAAAGTAGTTGCGGTGTCTAAAATTAATTGTATATCCTCTTTTGGAACCCCTTGCAAGCCTAACAAGTGTCTGCTAGATAAAGGCATAAATATATCTCATAATTAATTGTTGTCCATTTCCATTAAATAAATAGCGTCCTCGCCGTCGATCTCATTCATCTTAACTTTCACTTCCTCATTGATTGATGTAGGAATATTTTTGCCTACGTAATCGGCGCGGATAGGAAGCTCGCGATGACCTCTATCGACCATAACGAAGAGCTGAATAGTGCTCGGTCTGCCAAGATCCATTAGCGCGTTCAAAGCCGAACGCACGGTGCGACCGGTAAATAAAACATCATCGACAAGAATAATATCTTTGTCGCTTATATCGAATGTAATATCAGATACGGAAACTTCGGGCTGCTTTATCCTCTTGCGGAAGTCGTCGCGATAAAGCGTAACATCGAGAATACCGAAAGGAAGTTCGACCCGTTCAATCTCTTTTATTTTTTGGAAGAGCTTGCGCGCCAGATATTCGCCGCGCGTGCGCATTCCGATAAGCACGAGGTTCTTTGAACCTTTGTTGCGCTCAAGTATCTCGTGCGCGATTCTGGTAACAATTCTTTCAAGCCCGTTCTGATCGACTATTTTTGATTTTATGTGCATATAAAAAAAATCCTCCGTGGAAAAAATTTTCCTTGGAGGTTACCTCGTAATGTTTTTATTTAATTTCTTGTTCATCCTTTTCCATCTCTCCGGATAGAGTTAAAGGTTAATGATTTAATTTCTGACGTAAACTTAAAAATAATTAATCGAAAAGCAAAATTGGAACCTGATTTTTTTTAGTTGAATTTTGGCAAGCAGTTTAAAGATGAAATATTAAAACAGTAAAGTCAAGCAATGTTTTCAATAAATAATTATGCACACTTCACAGACAAGCAATATTTATATTTCATTATCTGTAAGCAGCACAATTTTAACGAGGTCAATTTTGATCTGCGTAGCGCGTACTACCGTAATATTAAAGTTGTCAATCTTTATATTTTCGCCTTGAAGCGGGATTCTTCCGGTGCGTGTAGTTATGTAGCCGGCGATGGTTTCATAATCGCCTAATGGGATATTAAGCTGAAACTTCTCGTTGACGAAATCTATTTCAACCTTCCCGCTGATCATATAGATATCTTCAGAAATCTTTTTGCAGATAAATTCTTCGACATCATACTCGTCCTTGATCTCGCCGAATAGTTCTTCAATAATGTCTTCCATAGTAATTAAGCCTGCAGTACCGCCGAATTCGTCCACTACAATTGCTATCGCAGTATGCTTGTTTAAGAATTCATTCAGCATATCGATGCTTCGCTTTGTTTCCGGCACAAAGAGAATTTCTCTTGTTATTGCTTTAATATTCTGCGGAAGCTTAAAAATATCGTAAGCGAAAATTACGCCTTTTATGTTATCGAGATTTTCTTCGTACACAGGCAGCTTGGAATAACCAGAGTCGATAAATATTGAAAGCGCCTCATCGATTGTCTGTTCAATTTCAACGCCGACCATCTCGGTCCGCGGGCGCATTGCTTCATAAACTTTCTGATCGCCAAGAGATAAGGCTTTATTTATAATAGTGCTCTCCTTAATATTTACAACTCCGGCTTCGTGGCTTTCTTTAACGAGAGTTTCAATATCTTCTTTATCAAAAAGCGAAGTAATATTTTCTTCAATGAAGCTTGACGACGGAGTTAAGCGTGAGGAAATAGATTCGGTAACTTTTGTCAACGGCTTGAGAAAAATAGAAAGGATCCTAAGAGGCAGCGCCGAAATTAGAATTATCCAGTCAGCCAGTTCTCTTGAAAAATATTTTGGTATCAACTCGCCGAAGATCAACAGGAAGAAAGATGAAATGACAAGAACAGAGAATTCATTCAAGTTGAAATAATATGTAAGATAAATTGCTGAGATGGATGCGAAGGCAATGTTGACAACGTTGTTGCAGAGCAATATAGTTGAAAAAAATTCCTGCGGATTTTTAGTAAAGTATAAAGCGCTCTTTGCTGAAAGCCTATTTCGACGGGCTTTTACTTCCAGCTTTAATTTGTTTGAAACAACGAAAGCCATCTCGGAGCCGGAGAAAAATGCGCTGAATATTAAAAGAAAAACCAAAATTAAAACATCGTTAAAGCTCATCAATAGACTTTCTTAATTACAACATCATTCAAACTATCGGTAAAAGTTCTTCCATCAGAGGAGAAAAAGAAAATTAGAGACGCGGCTGAATCAAAATTAATTTTACTGCCAGTCGTCTTGTCTGAAGCATTAAACGAAAAAATCTTTTCTTCGTTATGAAGAATTCCTGTTGTATCATTAGAAGCAAAGCTAATTGTTTTCATACTAAGCGCATAATTATTTTGGACTATTCTTATTTCTCGAAGCATCAGTTTGTCAACGCTTTCATCGCTTAAATTTTTAATTAATATTTTCCCGGCGATATGTATTCTATGCCCAGCAGATACTCCCGGCATGAGATTTATCCACGCATCGATATTTTGATAATTAATCTTAAGATTCATTTCTCCGTTATTATTTATGTTACCTGCACAGCCTGCGATAGATATTAAAAGCAAAAAAATATTTGATTTGATAATGGTCTTCATCAAGAAACCGGTTAATTAAAAAAGAAATTAAACTACCTTATAAACGATCAAAGTTGTAGCTAAGATATAAAACAAAAAGTTTAAAATCATCGGGAGATCGGTTATCATGATTTCGGTTGTGTTTTCACCCTGTTGATTTATATAGACGAGATACATATACCTGAAAATTCCGAAAACCACAAACGGAGTTGTGTAAATTAAATTTTCGGTATCAAATATCGAAACAGTACGTGAAGAAACAGTATAAAGAGCGTAGCAAATAATAACAGCCGAAGCAGCGACTGTCGCCATCTGGTTTGTGAAGTCCAGCGAATAATGAGTTAATACTTTTCTCGACGCCGCATTCTCAACAATAGCGGAGTTCTTCAATTCGGATTGTCTTTTCATTATTGCAAGGAACAATGAGATGAACATGGTGGTTAATAAAAGCCAGCTTGAAATTTCCACGTTGATTATATATGCGCCGGCAACAACGCGGATCATAAATCCGGCTGCTATGCTGAATATATCAAGCAGAACAATATTCTTTAATTTAAAGGAATAGAATAAGTTTAACACAAAGTATACACCGACGGAAGAATAAAAGCGTACATCAAAATTAACAGCAGAAAATAATACTATTACAAAAAGGACTGACGCTGCGACTGCCGCTTTTCGTCTGGATATTTTACCTGAAGGCAGAGGTCTTTGTTTTTTTATCGGATGAGCTTTGTCAGCCTCAATGTCAATTATGTCGTTGATAACATACACAAGGCTTGAAGTAAAGCAAAAAATTATAAAGCCAAATAAAGCTAAGACAAAATAATCATGATCGAAAAAATGTTTTGAAAACAGCAGCGGTACAAAAACGAAAAGGTTTTTGATCCATTGCGGAATGCGGAGTAGTTTGAAATAATTTTTCACCATTAAAAAACAGCGGTTTCTTCGTACGTTCCGAAAACTTCTTTTAATTCGCCTGTCATTTCACCGAGCGTAACATAATTTCTTGCAGCCTTTACAAGCACTGGCATAAGGTTCTTATTATCGACTGCGGCGGCTTTTATTTCGTTAAGACTTTCTTCAACAGCTTCGATATTTCTGCTCTGCTTCAAATCAGCGAGGCGCTGCTTCTGAATTCTTTCAACTTCGGGAGAAATATATAAAATCGGGATGTCGATTTTTTCATCTTTTTCTACAAACTCATTCACGCCCACGATAAACTTTTCTTTACGTTCAACTTCCTTTTGGTAGCGGTAAGCGGCGTCGGCAATTTCTTTTTGGAAATAGCCAGCTTCGATAGCCGGAATAACTCCGCCAAGCGAATCAATCTGCTCAAAAATTTCATTCGCCTGCTTTTCCATTTTATCAGTTAACGCTTCAACAAAATAGCTGCCGCCAAGCGGATCGACGGTATTAATCACGCCGGTTTCATAAGCGATGATCTGCTGAGTACGCAGAGCGATTTTTACGGCTTTCTCACTAGGAAGAGCAAGAGTTTCGTCCATTGAATTTGTATGGAGCGACTGCGTCCCGCCGAGCACGCCTGCAAGGGCTTGAAAAGCAGTCCTGATAATATTATTCTCAGGCTGCTGTGCTGTTAATGTGCAGCCTGCAGTTTGCGTATGAAATCTCAGCCACCATGAACGCGGATTTTTTGCTCCGTATTTTTCTTTCATCCTTTTCGCATAAATTTTTCTTGCGGCGCGGTACTTTGCAATCTCTTCAAAAAAATCGAGATGGGAATTGAAGAAGAACGAAATCCGTGGAGCGAACTCGTCTACATCCATTCCCCGTTCGATGCAAGCTTCTATGTAAGCGAAGCCGTCGGCTAAAGTATAAGCAAGTTCCTGCACGGCTGTAGAGCCGGCTTCACGGATGTGATATCCGCTGACTGAAACCGGATTCCATTGCGGTACTTCTTTTGAACAATATTCGATCATATCAACAATAATCCGCATTGAAGGATTAGGAGGATAAATATATTCTTTTTGCGCAATGTATTCTTTTAAAATATCGTTCTGAAGAGTTCCTCTTAAATTTTTGAAATCGACATTCTGCTTTTGAGCTACTGCAAGATAAAATGCAAAGACCATTGCGGCGGGAGAATTGATGGTCATAGAAGTAGAAACTTTTTCAAGAGGAATCTTATCGAAAAGAATTTCCATATCTTTCAGTGAAGAGACTGAAACGCCGCAGATACCTACTTCGCCTTCGCTCAACGGTGCGTCTGCGTCCCAACCCATTAAAGTCGGAAGATCAAAAGCTGTGGATAGACCAGTTTGACCGTGATTAAGTAAATAATGAAATCTTTGATTAGTGTCTTCAGGTGAACCGAACCCGGCGAACTGTCTCATCGTCCAGATTTTACCGCGGTAGCCGTTTGAATGAATTCCGCGTGTATACGGATATTCGCCAGGGAAGCCGATCTCGTTGAGGTAATCAATGTTTTCAACATCGCCCGGATCATAAAGCACCTTAACATCTTCGCCGCTAACGGTTGTATATTTCATTCCGCTGGAATTAGATTTTTTTGCTCTTGCTTCATACTCAAGTTTTCGATTTTTAAGTTCATCGCTCGTCATTTTTGCACCTTATTGATATAGTCTTTTTTGAAACTAACTTTACATTACCTTTTGGGTAATCTTTCTCAAAATTAAGTTCTGCCGAACCTTCTGTCAAATTCATCGAGAGAAATTTTTATAACTATCGGTCTGCCGTGCGGGCATACGTACGGCATCGAAGTAGCAAAGAGTTGATCGATAAGCAGGCGCATTTCTTTTTCCGAAAGGAAATCGCCGGCTTTAATTGCCGCTTTGCATGAATAGGACTTTGCAATATTTTCTCTTGCATCTAATTTTTTTTCTCTTTGATTGGTCGTGTATTCATTAATAATTTCAAGTATAATTTTTTCTTCGGAACCGCTTTTGATATCGTCCGGCACTCCTTCAATCACTATCGTATGCTTGCTAAAATATTTTATAGAAAAACCAAGCTTAACAAGGAACGTGTTTATCTCTTTTAGCAGTCCATAGCTGCCTGGATCAAGCTCGAGAGTTTTTGGGAAAAGAAGCTGCTGCGAAAAAGGAAGATTTGCTTCAAACCTTTTTAAGGCTTTTTCATAAAGTATTCTTTCATGCGCGACATGCTGATCCACAATCATCAGACCGGTTTTTATTTGAGAAAGAATATATTTATTGTGAAGCTGTATAATGAAGCTTGTGCTGTCCTCATCGTTTGTTTTTTGTGCTGATACGGCTTCGTGAAATACTTCGACCGGTTCATTTTTTTCAAATGGGTGAGTCGTTGTATTTTCTCTTTTAATATTTTCGGGAATTGAGCTGAAGATTAAATCTATTTCCCGGTCCGAAAAATCTGTTCTGGCAAAGGATTTTCTTTCGCTGAAATTCGGTCTATCTGAAAAATCGTTTGCAGCAACTTTGTTAAAATTATTGAACTTAATTTTCTCTCCCTCAGAAGTCGTATCCGTGAAGTGCATCAACGGGACCAGATCGTGAGAGGCAATGCTTTTCTTTACAACCGCATTTACAAAGCTGTAGACATCCTTGTCATCATCAAACCGTACCTCGAGCTTTGAAGGATGAATGTTAACGTCGATTCTTTGGGGATCAATATCAACAAATAAAATGAAGAAAGGATAATCGCCTTTCTCTAGAATATTTTCATAAGCGGCGAACACCGCGTGGTTGATCTGCTTGCTTGAAACCGTGCGGTTGTTTAAAAACAAATACTGATCGCCTTTGCTTTTTTTTAGCATCGTGGGCTTTCCGACATAACCGTAGACGGAAACGAAATCAGTTTTTTCTTCAACTTTAATCAAAGCATCTAACATATTATCGGCAAACACCTGGCATATTCTATCTTCGATTGTCCCGGCAGCATAAGTGAAAATTATTTCATCGTCATTATGAAGTTTAAAATTTATTTTAGGATGGCTCAGCGAAATCTTATTAAATGTGTCGATTATATGTTTTAATTCAGTAACATCAGACTTAAGGAAATTTCTTCGTGCAGGAGTATTGTAAAATAAATTTTTAACCGCTACAGAAGTGCCTTTAGAGAACGAGCCTTTTTCGATTATTAATTTATCGGTCTCGTCTATTCTAACTAAGCTGCCAACGTCATCGTCTTTTGTTTCGGTTTTAATTTCGAGCTGGCTTACAGCCGCAATTGAACTTAAAGCCTCACCGCGAAAACCGAGAGTTAAAATATTTTCGAGATCAGAATATTCGGAGATTTTACTAGTAGCGTGCTTTTGGATGCACAAAATCGCATCTTCTTCAGTCATGCCGGACCCATCGTCAAATACCTGTATCAAAGATTTGCCGGCTTTTTTTATGACCACCTCTACAGAAGAAGCGCCGGCGTCGATAGAATTTTCAATTAATTCTTTAACGACAGATTCGGGACGCTGAACTACTTCTCCGGCTGCAATTTTATTTGCTATGTTTTCGGGTAATATTTTTATTTTTTTAGAAGACATTAATTTTTTCGAATATAAGTATAAATATCAAATTCATTCCTACTGTCAATCGACTTAACTTCCCAGACATTCAAATCAATTTCCGGGAAATAGACATCACCTTCGGCGTTAAATTTCATATAAGAAATTAATAACTCATCCACAGAAGTCATGGCTTGCTTATAAATCTCCGCACCGCCGATTACAAAAATTTTTTCAAAGCCTTTTGTACTGCAAAAATCATAAGCATTTTGTAAACTATCAAAAATTATAACTTCGGGCGAAGAGAATTTTGTATTCATGTTGCGGGTAAGCACAATATTCAATCTTTTTTTCAACGGCTCGCCGAGCGCATCAAAAGTCTTTCTACCCATAATAATTGGAAATCCAAGAGTAGTGCTTTTGAAATGAGAAAACTCTTCCTTAGAGTGCCAGGGCATTTCGCCGCTTGACTTGCCGATCACTCCATTCCGGGCAACAGCGGATATAATTATTTTTTTCAAGCTTGTTCTTTGTGATTATAAACTGATAGTTGAATTATAAAAGTAGCACCTTCCCCGGAAGAACTTTCTGCCCATATTTTCCCTTTATGGAAATCAATAATATCTTTTACAATTGATAAACCAAGTCCGGTTGAACTTTCGCCGGCTGTAGGTTTCGCAGATAACCTTTGATAACGGTTGAAAAGCTTTTCCATATCATCTGGGCTTAGCCCCTGTCCTTCGTCTTTTACTTTTATCGTAACTTTGGAATCCGATATTTCAGTGCTTGCAAATATTTGTTTATCGAACGGAGAATATTTTATCGCGTTGCTTATGATATTGTCAAAAGCAATCTTAAACCAGTGTTCATCAATAAGCACAGAGCAATCGTTATCAAAATAAGTAATAATAGTCTGTCCTTTTTGCAAGGCACGTTTGTAATTGTTTTTTATTACATCAGAAAGAACTTTATTGACTGATGCAGCTTTCAATTCCAGTTTTAGATTCTTCGATTCAACAGCGGCGGCATCGAGCATTTCGTTAATCTGCAGCAGCATGTCCTTTGAAGACGCCAGTATAATTTCAGCCATGTGTTTTATTTCAGCGTCAGAGGAATCTTCATCGATGATTGAAGCAAATCCAATAATCGACTGCAAAGGATTTTTCAGATCATGGGCGGCAACACTTAACATGTGGCTTTTCTGTTCAGTTGCTTCTTCTAATCTTTTATGTGAATCTTCGCTTTCAGCTAAAAGCTCTTCGGCTTTAGTCTTAGCCATAAGAAGGTCGTTAGTTCTTTCATTAACCATCTGGGACAAAAGATTTTCTCTCAACTTCATTTTTTTTATGCGTGAGTTATAAATGCTGTTGATCGACACAACTATAACAACAATGCCGACAAATGAATAAATAAATAACAAAAGGGTTGACAGATACCATGGCGGAACGATCTTGATAGGGAATTCACTTATTGAACTCCAAAGATGTCCGGGGCTTTTTGCTCTAACTTGCAAAGTGTATTTCCCAGCCGGAAGACTGAAAAGATCAACAGAGTTTAAATTACGCGGAGCGGACCAGGTTGAGTCAAAGCCTTCCAGACGGTATTCATACAAGGTTCTTGTAGACGGATAGGTGAGAGAAATAAATGAGCTGTTAATGCTTGTACCGGAAACAAATTCATTTTTATTATAAGACGAATTAAGTTCTCCGTGCATAATAATTTTTATATCTCGAAATACAGGCGCAGCAGTCCTACTAAAAATTGTTTTGCCAAGCTGCCAGAAGCAGACGCCGCTTGCTGTTGCAGCCCATAAATTTCCGTAAGAGTCTTCAACAAGACCTTGTCTTGCTACAGAAGAATTGGGCATGCCGTCCTGGACGTTAAAATTTGCATTTCCATCTCTTAATAAAACGACAATTCCCTTTTCGGTGCCGAGCCATATTTTATCTCTATCTATTTTGATAGCCTTGATAATTTTACTTTGCATATATGACGGGAGTTTAATTGTATGCAAATTATTATTTTCCAGATAGAACAACCCTTCGGTGGTGGCTAAATAAATTTTCCCATCGTTAAACTTAATATCATAAACTTGAATTTGAGTCCGGAGACCCGAGTTGTAATACGGCGAGATATCAATAAATTTTTTCTGCAGCTTATCATATTTAGCTATGAAGAGTTTAGAGCCTGAGCCGGCGCAATAAATTGTTCCGTCAGGAGCTTGTGCAAACAGATTGATAAAATCAAAGTTGTTGAAGTTAAAATCGAACGTTTGAGATTTAAAAGATTCATCGAATTTTATAATCTGACGCCGTCTTGCAAGATAAGCCCAAAGATTTCCGCCCCGATCAACAAAAAGAGAATTACATCTATCGTTACTAAATCTATATGAGAAAAGTACCTTAAGAGTTTTCTTGTCGCGAAATTCAAGAAGCTGATTAATATACGTTATCCAGATGCCTTTATTACTCACTGCGAAAAATAAAATAGGTGAAGATTTCCTTGTCACTAATTTTATTGAGGAGCGGGATTTATCATTGGCTTTAATCTCATAAATTGAATTGCCGTCAGTGTAATAAAGATTTTTTTCATTATCATAAACAATTTGCTGAATAAAAGAACCGGAATTTTTTTGAGCATAGGTTTGCTGCAAGGGACTAAATGAAGTTTTTTTGACAAGTCCAATTCCCTGGTCAGATGCAACCCAAAGATTATTTTGGTCATCGATCAGCAAATCTTTTATTGAATTAAAATTTAGACCATTAAACTTTTCAAAAGAAAAGTTATCTGCATGCCCGTAATACAAACCATTTTCCCAGGTGCCAAGAAATATGTCACCATCCTTATCAATGGCAATAGAAGATATTTGATTTAAATTACTAACCTTCGTTATAGAAAATGAATTTGACTTAACTTCAAGTTTGCCAAGATAAAGCCCGACGCTTGTGCCTAAGAGAAACGAATCATCTTTATATTTAATAAGCGCGCTGATAGTAAAATTTTTTCCAGTGTTTGAAAAAGGCAGTTCGATGAATTTATTTTGTTTTTCGTCAAAGTAAAAAAGGGAACCTTGCTGCGAAGACGCAATTATTCTATGATGACTAATCTCTGCAACAAGGAAAAATCGGAAGTAGCTGTCGCCATAATATTTGGGATCAAAGGAATATTTAACAAAATGACCTTTATGATATTTAGCAATACCAGTTAAATCGCTTATCCATAAATTTCCGCCACTGTCTTCAAAAATATTTTTTGGATAATAGAGCTTTTGATTTGACTCGTCTCTGCTTGCCGTTAACAAAGGCACATAAGAATTTCCACCCGACTTTTCTATGATGCTGCCAATGCCAAAGTCCGTAACAATTTCCAAATTATGTTTCCGGGTATTAATAATTTGTTTAACATAAAGTGAAGGCAGATTCTGCTGGTAATTGACGAATGATGTTCCATCGAACTTAGAAAGACCCGCATCTGTGGCTGCCCAAATGAAACCCTCGTTATCCTGCGTAATACTTTTTACAAGATTGCTTGCTAGACCATTTTCATCATTATAGACATAAGAAGCAAAATTTTGAGGATATATAACTTTGAAATATGCGGTTATAAAAAAAATATTATATAGTATAATTTTTTTTATCATTATTTAATTAGGTTTAATTCAGACTGCCACTTCAAATTTTATTTTTTCATGGCAGTTATAATTTTCTAATTCGAAGTCTTCAAATTTTAATTCGTCGATCGGTTTACGAGCAATTTTTAAAGAAGGAAGCGGCAGCGGCTCGCGCTTAAGCTGTTCGATCAACCCTTCCCTGTGATCATATTTTTCCATCGGAGAATTTTTATCGGCTATATAAATATGAGCGTCAATAATTGTGTGAGCAAAAAATCCAAGTTTAAGGTCTACTTCCTGCGCGATAATTTGAGTCAGCATAGAATAAGCCGCTAAATTAAACGGGATGCCAAGAGCAATATCGCCGGAGCGCTGTGTAAGATGACAATTTAATTTTCCGTCATTAACATTAAACGCAAAACTGTAATGGCAAGGAGGCAATTTGCTGCGAGTAGCATTTCCAGGTTCCCAGGCAGTAACAACCAAGCGTCTGCTGTATGGTCTGCGCTTTAATTCATCGATTACATATTTGATTTGATCGACTTCCCTTATCTGCCATTCGCCATTCTTATCTTTCTCAGCACTTGGGAAATGGCGCCAGTAATAGCCATAAGCAGTTTCTAAATTTCCATTTTCATCAGCCCATGCATTCCAAATTTTCGTGTGCTTCTGCAAATTTCTTATATGGTTTTCGCCTGAAAGATACCAGAGCACCTCGTGTAAAACAGATTTCCATTCCATTTTTTTCGTTGTCAGCAGCGGAAATCCTTTCGACAGATCAACTCTATAAAAAGCGCCAAAGTATGAAATAGTATCAACGCCCGTTCTGGAGGGCTTGCGAATGCCTTCATCTAAAACCAACTTGACTAAATCTAAATATTGCTGCATTTAATGTCTTTCCAAAATAAAAATTGCCTAATAAGTTTTTTAAATTTACAAAAAAACCAGAGCAATCCAATGGATATTTCATTTCTAACTTGTAATCGGGAGCTAATTTGGATTTCGATAAGCTCTTATTTTTAGCGGCATAATAAACTATTAACAGTATTTGTATTAATCACGGTTTATTGGACGAGCAAAATTCCAATTTAGCTTGCCTATGACATAAATCTAAAGAGAAGGGTTTAAAAACTTCCCAGTTGTTTTGGTTGATAAATAATTTTTTACTCCGCTTTTTGCAAAACTTATTTTCATTTCAAATACTAAAAAGCAACTAGCTATATACAAAACAATTGAAACGGGCTGAATATTTCTACGTGATAGCTAAATCACAGTGTATATAATATTCACATTTTTTTCAAAATAATTAGAATAAATTTACAGCCATAGTTGGATCAACATATCCTACTGTTTCTTAAAAAAGCATTCTTCTAAATTATTATAAATATTTAAAACAAACTTCCAGCATTAAGCAGTTGAATTATTTTTTCTATTTAGTTAATACGATGTAATATTTTTTTGAAGTAATTAGTGCACGTAAAAAGTACCTACTTTCATTTTTATATAAACATAACTAATGTGTTTTATTTAGTGCAGTTTAGCTAAATAAGATCTTAGATTAATTAGAATAAGTCTAACTCTATCAATTTTGAATAAAAAGCTATACAAATAATATTTTCTCTTTTAAAAGAATATAAGTACAATTTTTACTTTTTACGGTATGATACTTGTTCTTAAATATGTCAATCAAAAAATTCAGCGAAAGAAATACAATATAAAATAATTTATTAGAGGTACTTAATGCCAAATTCAAATGACATTTTAACGCCTAAACACGTACAGAATTCCGAGTACTTTAAGAAGAACGGTTTAGAAGAAGAAATGGAACTCGTTGCAAAATCGTTGATCGAAAAAATACGATTTTCTTTAATCATAAAGCCGGCGATTATTTCATTAGCAGCTCTTTTCATTTCATTTTTTATGGACATTTCAAACGTCCCCTTGCTTGGAAATATATCAGTTGATATTGCGAGATCGCTTTTCCCTGGATGGCAGCCGGCAACACAAACCTTTGAGCCGTTTAGATTCTGGTGGCTGCCGGTGCTTACCTACGGTCTTTTTATTTTTCTGTCTTACCTCGCATTTCAAAAACTTAAAGATGAGGTATTAAGAAACCCGGTATCGGAAACAATCGACAGAGTAATCGATTCCTACAGCAGCGTTATAGACAGCATAGCGACAGCATTACCACTGCTTGGAGCCGCTCTTCTTTTAATTAGTATAAGATTGGGAGAAGAGATTTTCCTAGGTCTTTCCGTTCCATTTGAAATTAAAGCCTTGATAGTGCTTGCCGTAGGAAAACTTTTCGAACCGGTGCTGAATCAACTCAGCGTAGAGTTCCAAAATGTTGTAACTCATGTACAAGATATAAAGGAAAGATATTTCTCTAGAGTACAAATAGAAAGTACAAAAGGCATTTTGGATAAGATCGGCGGGAATAATCATATCTCCGAAAGCATTCCTCAAGTACAGATTGATGATGTAGAAAAATACAAAATGTTAATGTCTGAAATTTCTAACTTTAGTTCTGCCATAAAAGAAAATTACATTTATGTACATAACTTGATGGAAAGAATTAATTCTATGCCTCAAATAAGCAAAGAAAAAATTGAAGAATTAAGATCCCTCGCATATTCTATATCTCAGGCATCCGCTTCGTTAAGTGATGAAAACGCATTGAGGGGACTTAAATATTTAGAATCAATCGTTAAAAAATAATTGGGCTGACATGGTTAGAAAAAACAGAGACAGCAAATTCATTATCTATCAGGTTCTTTACATTTTCGTCATAACAGTTTTAGCTTTAAAGGGAGCTGATTTAAACCTGAAAGAAGTGATTTCAAAAGATAAAGCAGTATCTAAAAGCGTAAGAGATTCTTTGATGGTTGTTATAGATTCTCTTTATGCGCACGGATCCAAGTTTGAAATAAAAGTAGATCCAAATGTTGTAGAAGAAAATACAGCCTTAAAAGAAAAACTGGCGGCTTTAAACACTCAATTGGCTAATATTAAACCGCCGGAAAAAGAAATTACTCCACCCCCGGAGCAAAAGCCTGTTGTCAAGGAACAAACAATATTGCAGTCACCCATTTCAGTTACTCAAACTTTTTTGCAGAACACATGGAATGTTGCAAACAATACAGGCAGCGTTCCTGCATCTATTTTTGATTCAAAAAATTTAAGCACACCAATAGTTGTTATTCCGGCAGGCCAAAGTAAAAAATTTAATTTAGAAAATCAGAATACAGTTATACTTAAATTCGGCAACCAGCAGCAGATTATAAATGTTTATCCTATGCAGCCGCCTGTAATTAAGATAGATAGAGCTACTACTAAAATGGACGCGTCTACAATTTACGTTCAGGATCTTCAGAGAATAACCGATTTCAATGTGGCAATTAAATATCAGCGTCCTGAACAATTAAAGGTTACATATTCTGGCCCGATTTCTGTTTCAGGTCCATATAAAGATAATAACGGCAATTTGATTTATAATGTTTCCTTAAAACTTGCAGCTACAAACCAGAGGTTTCAGGATTGGCTGGACCGTTACGGAAATTTACGTGACTCAAACGGAAGATATAAAGCAAATTTCTTTTTCACTGCAGTTGATGAAAAGTCTAAAGCACACGTTATAGTTGGAGATTCATTTTATTTTACAGATTTCGATAAATAATTCTTAAGTTGGTTAGCATACATGAAAATAAAACTCAATTTAATTTTTCTGATTTTTTTATTCATACCTTTATTCAGCATACTTCGCGCGCAAACAGAGCCAGGAGAAAAAATAGAATATTACCAGATGGAGCCGCTTGATGATAGTTTATTCATCAAAATTCAGCAGGAAGTTTTTATTGATCCGCCTGATCCCAAAGCAGAAATTATTGTAGATCTCCGCGATCCTAATAATCAAACCGTTTCGATAAAAGGAGCGCTGTATCCATTCCTTGCGTTCAAGCCGGAAACTCGGGCTAAGATTATAACATACCCATTTAAAATTAATTTAGAAGAACAAATTAATTACGGAAGCGTATTTACAAGAGTCATTGGCAAGATGAGAATAAAAAAAATTTTTTCACCACCAACTCTTTATCAAATCTCATCAACTCTTGGATATATAAACCCATTCTTGCAGTTATTCGGCGGAGAAAGATTTGGAGTACCTATCAAAGGAGACGTCGGTATATCATTCGGATTAGGAACGCCCTACTCAGGTCCGCTTGAAACAAACATTGTAGAAGCTGATTTTCATATTCTTGGGCTTTACGGCGGAGTTTTGGGACCGGTCGATGCTTTCTCTGAATCGAAGACAGCAAATAATTTTAACGATATATACATTACAAGCGGATATCAAATTGGGTATGTTATCCCGTTCGGCAATTTTTTTGAATTCAGTTACCAGCATATTACAAGTCCTCCAAATAAAGGTGAACTAACTTATTTTACAAGGAACGATATAGATTCCTTGAATTTAAAAGCAAAAATATTAAGAGGCTCATATTACAGTTGGGAGTTGCGTTATCCGGTTAGTGTTTTCGGATCGACGAGAGCAAAATTTTACGTGGCAAAATATTTAAGCGAAATGCATTTTGGTTTTACCGGTCGCGAACTTTCCTTAGCAGGCAGCACATTTGATTTTAGCTTTGATGCGATGCCTTCGAGCGATGTAAGGCAGCCCGTGTATACTTTTAATCTTTTAGTCCAAAAAATCGCAGATGCATGGGGCACGAGTGCTCTTGCGCTAGGACCAACTCTAATGCTGTCAAAAGACAGCGGAGGCAAATTTACCGCTGTTTCGGTTTTCTTTAATCTAAGACTAAAAGTGGGGACATCATTATAATTTTGCCGTATCGTAATTAAGGCTGAATCTCAATTCGAGGTTTAGCCTTTTCTGTTTTTAAATCAGCTCTCAAATATTTAGCCGGATTTTGTTTAATAAACATAGCTCTCTATTTTAATCATGTACTCAATAAATTATTTTTCTAATGAAGACAAAAGTAGCTATATTATCTTCGGGGCATCCGCCGTATGACGAAAGGATTTACTGGAAGTTTGCGCGCTCTTTATCCCAGAGTAATTTTTTAGTAAAGATTGTAAGCTCAAAGCAGGAAATTAATTTGGAATCCGAGGCTTTAAGTATTAATAGCTTTAGTGATGAAAACATTAGCAAGCAAAAAAAAATTAAACAATTCTTAAAAATTCTCGAATCGTTTTCACCTGCATTAATAATTTGTTGTGAACCACTGACAATTGTTCCGGCATTTCTTTTCAAAATATTTCAAAACAGAAAATGCAAAATAGTATCCGATATAACTGAATGGTATCCGGAAAATGCAGCTTTCAAATTTTCCGGCTTAAAAAAATATTTGTCATATACTTTTCTTTTTATTTTAAATATTGCACTTACAAACCTTGCAGACACGTTAATCATCGGCGAGGTAATAAAAAAGAAAAGATATGATTTTATTTCACCGTGGAAAAAGAAAACAATCATAGGTTATTACCCGGTTTTAGATTACTTTAATTACAGCCCGCCCAGATATGATGGTATGACACTTACATTATGCTACGCCGGCTTAATTAATTTTGGCAGAGGTATTTTGCAGCTCCTCGACATAGCAGAAGAACTTGCAAACCGTAACAGTAAAATCAAAATTAAGCTAAAGGTTCTAGGAAACTTTCCCGATGACCAGGAAGAAAAATTTTTTGATGAAGTGATTTTAAAATATAAAAAAATATCGATCGAGAAAATTGGCAGGACAGACTACACAAATATTTCCAATCTAATCAGCGATGCGGATATTTGCTTTGATCTCCGAAAAAGAAATTTCATATATAATAATTCCCTGCCGATAAAAATTTTTGAATACATGGCATGCGGTAAACCGTTTATCTTTTCCGATGTTAAGCCAATAAGAGAAAACCTTGGTGAAATTAATTGCGGCTTCCTGGTTGACCCGGATGACAAGCATGGCATAATCAATAAGATTGAGATGTACTTAACAAATAAAAATTTATTGCTTGAACATTCACAAAATGGAAGGACAATTATAGAGAGCGGAAAAAATTGGGAGACTGAATCTAAAAAATTAATTTCATTTTTAGATAGGCTAACCAAGCTTAAATAAGCTGCCGAATCGTATATCAGATAGCTTAATGCTAATAAGCAAATAAGAAATAATTAGAGCAATATCCAGTATTAGATCCTTTATAATCATTCCAACAAATAGAAATATTGTTGCAGAAAAAACAATTATGATTATTTCCCTTATTGGATAGTCAATAATAATTTTATTTCTCGAAACAACAAAAAGGAAAAATGCCGATGAAAAATACGCCAAAGTAGTAGCTGCAGCAGCTCCAATCATTCCTGTCAGCGGAATTAAAGTAAAATTTAAAATTATGTTTACCAGCAATGCAATCAGATCAGAATATAAGAAGTAATGACTTTTCGATGATACAAAAGGAAACAACGAGTAGAAAACTCCTAACCCGCTGAAAAAATATCCGAGCAAGACGTAAGGTAGAATAATTAGACCAGGCTCATAACTTTTATTTAGGATATTTAT
>JAKAKL010000066.1 GCA_021824565.1 Bacteroidota bacterium
CTCTTAATATTTTTACTTTGAACTCTGCGCTGTGTTTTCTTTTTTCTGACGGCATTTTGATACTCCTGAAGTTTTGTTATACATAAGTTAATTTTTCAAAAGTATCTTTCCAACTTAAGCATTATATGTAAGACTCTCAAGAATTATATCATCTGCATGAATATTTATAACCGCCGGACCTATGGCATCTTTATGTGCAATCCAGTCAGTTCTTAATTGATTATACTCTATTATCGTGCTGTCTTCGCTCTCTCCTTTTAAAGTTACATAGTCTTGAGTAATTCTAATCTTTTCGTTATACACGCCGTTCTTTATGTAAATAACAACTCTTTCATAATTGAACATCGGAAGAGAATTTATTGCTTCCGTAATAGTTTTAAAATCACCGCTGCCGTCTTTCGCTACTGTTATAAAGTGGTTATCCTTTGCTGCTGCGTAATTCAAAAATGCAAAAATACAGAAAACGAAAGCCGAAAAATTATATCTTATACTATTCATCTATCAGGAATATAAATAAAGAACTTAAAAATATTTTTTTTATTGTTTCCCTAACACCTTCCAAACAACAACGGCGATTTGCTTTTGTCCATGTTCATTGGGATGTAAACCATCTTCATAGTTCTGTGGAGATACTGCTTTTAGTAATGATATAAAACCAACCGACTCTTCCGCAGCTAAGTTCTTGTATTTTTTTTCAAGCTTAATTAAGGACAGTTCGGTATTCTCATTATATTTTTTCTTCACATTAATCTTAGACATAGTTTTAAGATTTATATTGGCAGGAGAGAGTAGGATTATCTTTGCTTCCTCATTTGTCTCTTTGATTTTTTTAATCATCCATTTCATATTGTCT
Organism: Bacteroidota bacterium; assembly: GCA_021824565.1. Classification (GTDB taxonomy): domain Bacteria; phylum Bacteroidota; class Ignavibacteria; order Ignavibacteriales; family Ignavibacteriaceae; genus FEN-1297. The sequence goes on from JAKAKL010000066.1 coordinate 854, forward strand.
ATGCAATTATTCACAAGGCTGTCGTTACCGTCTTTAAGATCATTTACACCGAGAAAAATAAGATAATAATTTGCGTTAGGATATTTTTTTAAAATCGGAATCAACTCTCCTTTATCGGAAGTTTTTCTGCCGTTTCTTCCTTCGTTAATAAAATTAATATTCTTATGATCTTTGGAAAGAAAATAAACCCAACTGTGTCCATTAACCTTAGCACCTTTGGTAATTGAATCGCCAAAGCATACAACTTGTATTTTCTTTTCACCTTTAAAAGTCATTGCTGTAAGAATAGATATTAGCAAAACCCCAATTAAACCTAAAATTATTTTCCTGCTCAATTAAGCTTTCTTCATTAATTATTAAAATAAAAAAATAAAAGAGGAATTTTAAATTTTCAGAACAAAAATTTAACTAACATTCTTAATAATACCTTGAGCTAATCAAATAAAACAAATAGAAATAATAACATGTAATTATAGAAAACAATTTATATTAATATTTTGATAAAATGTTTTGGACTGATCTCTCAGCCCAAAACTTAGATTGAATTTAATTTTTACTTTAAAAGGAGCATTTTCTTAGTAGAATGAAAATCCCCAGCGTTTAAAGTATAGAAATATATTCCGCTCGCAAGTTTGTCTGCATTAAAAGTTATTTCGTAATTGCCAGCAGACTGCTGTTTATTTATCAAAGTAGAAACAAGTTGACCAAGTATATTATAAATTTTTAATGTAACCATCTGAACTTTCGGAACACTATATTTTATAATTGTAGACGGATTGAAAGGATTAGGATAATTCTGATAAAGCACATAGCTCGTAGGAATTTGCTTTTCTTGATCATTCTTTACTGAAGTAATGATCGGCTCGGTTGGGCTCCAATCATAAGAAAATGAAGGACTGGAATTTTTTGAAAATATGTTAGTCACTGTGTAATCTGCTGCCTGGGTGCTCGTTAATTGAGAAGACCACGCAACTCTCTGTGAAGGAATATAACCTGGACCACTGCAATTATATTCTGCATAAAACGGATTTGCTACATTCCATGCTAACCAGCCGGCAGAATTTAGAGTAGATGGTTCGTAACAGTTAAGGAAAACTGTTTGCGGCAAACCCTGCCACGGTCTGCCGAGATAGAATGTTGTAATAGCATTACCATCAAATCCAATTGAGTCCACAGTGATAACGCAGTTCAAAAAGACATAACCAAATTTTGAAGTAGCATCGGTGCTTGCAGCAGTAAGAGTTCCATTATTCCTGTTCTCGTGGATAGTACAGCTGTCAAACACGACTATGTCCCGCCCAAAAATAAAATCAACAGAACCTTCTAAATAACAATCTTTCATATAAATTCTGCCCACGCCTGCGCCTCCCCATGTATAATAAGTATCCTGATAGCCTAGAAGTTTACAGTTATAATATGCTTGCCTATCACCGTTTACTCTCAAAGCCACAGCCTGCTGGTTCGGTGCAGTGCCGTCGTTTTTATAAGTATTCTGAAAAGTAATATTAATTGCGGTAAAGTCACTCGCATCTATCGCTACGCTCTGAGACGTTGAAGTACCTCCAGTGATGTTTGCATAGCTGTCAAACGTTATTATTGTGCTGTCTCTATTTTCACCTTCAAGTACCACATTTTCCTTCGTGGATGCAAGAGAATCTTTTTCTTTATAGATTCCATTTTTTACGAAGATAGTATAAGTTCCAGTATAATTATCAGGTACATTATTAAAAGCTGCCTGAATTGTTGTATAATCACCGCTTCCGTCCTTGGCAACGACCTTAGTAATTGAAGGAGAAGTTTGTTGAGTAGTGAAAGTATCTACTACACCATAACCGGTACCAGTACTATTAGTCGCGTAAGCGCGGTAATAATAAGTAGTGTTTGGAGTAAGTTCGATCATTACGCTTTTGTATAAGCCTATATCATTTCCGTCAGTAGTTTTGTTGTTAATAATAGTTGGATCTCCAGTAGTATTCCAACAGACTCCACGTACTGTAACTGTATCTCCTCCCCAGGCAGTAACATTTCCTCCGGATTGAGCAGACTTATTCAAAATATTTGACGCCGCCGTTGTTTCCACTGTTGGAACTGAAAGTGAGTCAAGTGTCGTGAATGAAATTAAAGCTGTATCATAAGCTGTACCTGCAATATTTGTTGCGTACGCTCTTACATAATAAGTTTTGCCAGCGCTTAGACCAGCCAGATGACTTACAAAAGCTCCTGTGCCAGCACCATCGATAGTTCTATTATTTAATATTGTAGGGCTTTTGGTAGTGTCCCAGCAAACACCTCTTTCAGTTATAGTACCTCCTCCATCTGCAGTTACGTTTCCGCCGCTTGTTGCAAATGTAGTAGAAATATATGAAGGGACAATTGTTGAAATAGTCGCTTCGGATGCCGCTACTCCAGTTGTGAATCCTCCGACGACAACATTAGCAACACAAACTAGTTTTGCAAAACCTTCAGCTTTTGTATCGTACGGATATATTCTTAAATAAAATGTTTGTCCGGTTTTTACTGTATCATTAATTAAAAATCCATTTTGAACAAGATTGCTGGAATTTAAACTGGTATCAACAAGCATTATAGCATTGGTGAATAATGTATCGGTAGAATAATATATTGCAGCTCTCAAGTTATTAGTAAATTGAGCCCCAAGTTTAAAAGAAACAGTATCAGCATAAAAAGTACCGCCGGTTTTCGGAGAGACCGCATATTGAATATATCTTGTCAAATTTGGACTTGACTCTGCGGGCCATGTCCCACTATTAACCGGAAGTGTAATAATTCTATCACAAGATTCGCTGCCAAGTGTTGTGTAAGAGTATGAGCCAAGATTATTGAACGATTGATCCTGTGCTTCTAATAAACCTGAAATGGTTGCATTTTGGCTCGATGTTAAATACCATGTTGCAGTCGCAGGAACCGGAACGCTTGCCGTTACTCCTGAAATTACAACGCTTCCTAAATAGAAGTATTTAGACGTACTTGTAATTTGAGCAGAACTCCACGGATAAATCCTAACATATAATGTCTGTCCATTATTAACAGCAATATTTATATTGAATGTATCTGGCTGAACAGCATTAGAAATTAGACTGTCTTTTTCCGCTAAAAGAGTTTTGGTTGTAAAGCTGCTGTCTGTGGAGTAATATATACTAGCATTAATTGTGTGAACGCCTTTAGCGCCCATCAACATATAAATTGAATTAGCTGTAAAATTAATATTCGTTTGCGGCGAAATTGAAAACTGTATATATCTATTTGCATTAGGTTGTGTTTCGACTGGCCATGTTCCTATACCGCCAGCATCGCTTGTCGTAGCATCCGGCTTTGTTTTTTGAACCTTGTTAGTTGTGCCGCTAGCGGGTATTTCATATGCAGGAGTAAGCCCTGCAATTACCTGATTTGTACCATTTATATTTCCACTTGTTAAAAAAGTCTGATCTGTTTGAAGGCTCCATGTAACCGAAGCCGTATCCTGCGCCGAAAGTTTAAATGTAAAAACAATAAACAGTGCAGAAAAAAGTATTAATTCTTTCTTCATATGTGCTCCTATAAAATATATTTTTTGCTGATGTAAATGGGCAGAGAAAAGAAACTGCTTATTAAGTTAATTAAATTTGAACGGTTGAATTAGTGCTGTTCATGACACATAACCCGGCTTTACCCCAACCCATTACCCTTTCCTCGAATATCTCCTCGACATTCTAAAAGCAATTACTTGCGTTAGCTTTATTTAGTAATTGGAATATGCGCTATAAATTTTTTAGCTGCTATGGTAATAATAATTAATAATGATCGAAATTTGTTAATTATATTTCGTCCTCTTAAGAAATACAGTTTTATCTTTCAACTCTGCCTGAGCCGCCGCCTTTAGATAATTTTTCCACCTCGTCGACAGAAACTAAATTAAAGTCACCTAGAATAGTTTGCTTTAGGCATGATGCTGCCGCTGCAAATTCTAACGCTTCTTTTGTATTATTCTTAGTAAGAAGTCCGTATATCAATCCGCTGGCAAACGAATCTCCGCCGCCAACTCTATCAACAATCTGTATGTCGTATTTTTTTGATCTTTGAGGAATCGTGCAGTCCTTATCGTCATGTAAAAGAGCGCTCCAACCATTTCTTGATGCCGAGTAACTTTCTCTTAGCGTGATTGCTACTGATTTAAAATTAAATTTCTTTTTTAATTCTTTAGCTAATTCAAAATATCCAGCTTCATCTATTTCTGCGTTTTCAACATTTGTCCTTTCTGCTTTAAAGCCTAAGCTTTTTTCAGCGTCTTCTTCATTAGCTATGCAAACATCTACATATTCCATCAGCGGAATCATCACCGATTGCGCTTCCTTTGTTGACCATAATTTTGCTCTATAATTCAAATCCGCACTTATTGTTGCACCTCTTTGCTTAGCCGCTTTACAAGCTGATACTAAAGATTCCTGAACAGTTTTACCGAGAGCCGGAGTTATCCCTGTCCAATGAAACCATTTTGTTTCGTTAAAAACTTCATTCCAATTTAATTCGCCCGCTGATAATGTTGTAATTGAAGCGCCGCTTCTATCGTATATTACTTTTGACGCTCTTTGGCTTGCTCCGCTCTCAAGAAAGTATATGCCAACTCTTTCACCGCCTCTAAGAATATAATCTTCTTTTACTCCAAACTTTCTCATGCTATTTACAGCAGCTTGACCTATTTCGTGCTTAGGAAGTTTTGAGATAAAATAACTTTCAAATCCGTAATTCGATAAAGCGACTGCGACGTTTGCTTCTCCGCCTCCGTAGTTTACATCAAAGCTCTGTGCTTGTACAAATCTGCTGAAGCCGGGAGTAGATAAACGAAGCATTATTTCTCCCATTGTAACAACTTTTACTGACATTTTTTTCTTCCTAAAAATTTTAAATTTTTGATTTTGTTTTCTGTAATTCTTCTTTTGCTTTATTTATACTTTCCATTAATAGTTTGGCGTTTGAAGTTAAAGCTTTATAATCCTCTGCGGCAATTGCTTTTTTATCCAGAAGAGCAGTTCCAACTCCTACTGCGCAAGCGCCAGCTTTAAGCCAGTCTCCGGCGTTAATAAGAGTCACTCCGCCGGTCGGCATAAGCTTTAAGTGCGGCATAGGAGCCAATACTCCTTTGAAGAATGCCATTCCCACAACATCGGCTGGAAAAATTTTTATTATATCGGCACCCGCTTCGAAAGCTGTTTGAATTTCGGTCGGTGTAAAAGCACCGGGCATTGCCGGTATATTATTTTTATGAGCTGTTTCAATGATTTCTTTTTTGAATATAGGGCTTACAACGTATTTAGCTCCGGCATCAATAGCTTCTTGTGCGGTCTTCGCATCCAGCACCGAGCCAACGCCGATCTGCATATAATTTCCGATTACTTTATCAGCTTCTGATATCATCTTAATCGCATTTGGTACAGTCATAGTAATTTCTATTGCCGATACACCGCCTTCGAATATTGCTTCAGATACCTTTATAAGTTTTGCTGCTTCTGTTAATCTTACAACCGCTATCGCTGATGTATTTATTAATGTTTTTATAATCTCTTGTCTTTCCATATTCTTATTCTTTACAGTTTTTGTTTATTTATTATGTTTAGCAGTTTTAGAAATTAACAGCTCACTTATTGCCGGTTTCATTCCAAGTCTTCCAATTAATTTGTAATAAAAAGCGACTCCGTCTTTAAGACCTTCAATGCGATTTAAATCTTCATCCCAAAAGTTTTTATTAGCAAGAACCGACGTTACAATTTTATCACAATCGTTTTGATTTTTTAACTCATTAAAAAACTTAATTACTTCAACATCATCATTTACCGGATAATCTTTTTTAGTTTCAGAGCCATCGGCACATTGACCGCGATAGAAAGTAATGAGCGCGGCAAGAGAAAAAGTCAGGACATCTGGAACGATGTTGTTTATTTCAAAATACCGTAGTAATGACGGCAGCACGCGAACTTTAAATTTTGAAATTGAGTTTAAAGTAATACTTAACAAATAATGTTTAATAAAAGGGTTCAAGAATCTTTCTATTATTTCCTCGGCATATTTTAATTTCTTATCATAAGGAAATTCAAGCGTAGGAAGAATTTCATTAAATAATCCTTCCTTTAAAAAGCCTCCGGCAACTTCATCTTCGATACTTTCACGAACTGTATTGTTTCCGGCAAGGTAAGAAGGAATTGTAAGCATAGTATGCGCTCCATTTAAGATGCGTACTTTCAAAGTTCGGTAAGGCGTGATGTCGTCTGTCCAAACTACATTTAGACCGGCATCGGTAAACGGAAGTTCATTCTTTGCAATTTCATTTCCTTGGATTACCCAGAGATGAAAAATTTCCGCAGAAACGATTATCTTATCTTCGTATCCTAATTTTTTAGTAATCGCTTCTATCTCATCTTTAGGAAAGCCTGGAACTATTCTATCAACCAAAGTGTTGTAAAAGAAATTATTCTCCTCAATCCATTCTGAAAATTCTTTTTCAAGATTCCAATCAGCTGCATGCTGAAGAATATATCTTTTCAAAGTCGTGCCATTATTTTCAATCAGTTCACACGGAATGATAATCATTCCTTTCTCGTCAGAGCCGTTGAATTTTTTAAAACGCTCGTAAAGAAAAGCCGTTGCTTTTGCAGGAAAAGAAGCCGGACATTCTTCTTTTGGCAACGGAGTTTTAACGTAAGCTATTCCGGCTTCTGTCGTATTTGAAACCATAAAACGAAGCTCTGGATTGGATGCACATTTTAAATATTCATCCCAACCGGAGTAAGGATTGATTCCACGACTAACTGAAGTAATGATTTCAGTCTTTTCAATTTGTTCTCCGTTTTTAATTCCTCTCATGAGCAGAGTATATAATCCGTTTTGCTCATTTATAGCATTTATCATTCCTTCGTGAAGCGGTTGAACTATAACTACCTTTCCACTAAAAAGTCCTTTTTTATTTAGCTGATCAAATTGCCAGTCAACGAAAGCGCGAAGGAAATTGCCTTCTCCAAATTGTATAACGCGCTCTGGCATTTCTTCCATATTTCCGATTGAAATATCTTTAAGTTTGTCGCGATTTGTTTCAAGAAATTTTTTATTTAAATACATTTTACTCTCTTATTATTATGAAGATAAAGTGGATAATAATCTTATAACGTTACGCCTTCTTTCCAGATAGCAATTTCTTTATAACCGTTAATTTCATTTTTAGTTTTAATTTTCCCGGATGCAATTTCAATGATTAAGCTGAACAGTTCTTTTGTTAACTCTTCAATATCTTTTTCACCGCTAAGAATTTTTCCGGCGTCAAAATCTATCCAGTTAGGTTTATTAAAAAATAAATTTGAGTTTGAAGAAATTTTTATAGTCGGGACGGGAAATCCGAGCGGTGTTCCCCTTCCGGTGGTAAATAAAATTAACGTTGCACCGCTTGCCGTCATTGCGGTTGAAGATACGCCGTCATTGCCAGGTGCTTGCAGCAATGCTAAACCCTTTTCAGTAATTTGCTCTCCGTAATTTAGGACCTGGTTTATAATTGATGTCCCGCCTTTCTGAATTGCTCCCAGTGATTTTTCCTCAAGCGTAGTTAAGCCGCCTTCTTTATTTCCAGGCGAGGGGTTTTCATAAATCGGTTGATTGTGTCTGATAAAATATTCTTTAAAATTATTTATCATATCCACAATTCTTTGATAAACCTCTTTCGAGTTGGCTCTATTCATCAACTGCTGTTCGGCGCCAAACATTTCAGGAACTTCTGTAAGAATAATTTTGCCGTTTAAAGATGAAAGCAAATCTGTAATCCTTCCGACTAATGAATTTGCAGAGATACCGGAGAAGCCGTCGGAGCCGCCGCATTTCATGCCAAGTGTAAGCTTGGAAACAGGGCACTCTTCTCTTCTATCATTTTTCATTATTTCAAAAAGTTCTTCTGCAAATTTAACTCCTAATTCAATTTCATCTTTAACTTCCTGCGAATTGAACGATCTTATTCTTTCCGAATCAACATTTGAAGTCAACTTTAAAAAAGTTTTTAATTGATTATTCTCGCAGCCCAAACCTATAACCAAAATTCCGCCAGCGTTAGGATTATTCATCAATCCAGACAAAACCTTCTGCGTATTGGTAAGATCATCGCCAAGCTGGCTGCAGCCGTATGGATGGGCGAATGAAAAAACTCCATCAAAATTTTCCGACTTAAATTTTTCATTGCAAATTTTTGCAATCCTTTCTGCAGACGTGTTAACACAACCCACAGTGTTAATTATCCACAGCTCATTTCGCGTTCCCACTTTTCCATTTTTTCTTTTATATCCTAAAAATGAAGGAATACTAAAACCGATTTTAGATTCAGGAATTTCTAAAGGTTGATATTTATAATCAATAATATCGCTTAGATTCGTTTTTAAATTGTGCGAATGGACTAACTCGCCTTGATTTATATTTGATATGGCGTGACCAATAATATGACCGTATTTAAAAATATTTTCACCGGACGAAATATCTTTTCCAGCAATTTTATGCCCGCGGTTTATTTCAGAAAGAATCTTTATTCCTCGACCATCTACTTGAATAACTTCGCCCTTCAGAATATTTTCTAAAGCGATTATAACATTATCATTAGGGTGAATTTTAATAAATCTTGGCTTCATTTTAACAAACTTTTTATTTCGGGTAAAACAATTACAAGCTTCACTTTACCGATAACTATAATGGATAAAAATTTTTCGCTGTGAAAAAAATTAGATCTCTACTGAAATGATTTTTCGGAAAGGATTGTTTCCTCTGTTGGTGCAGGTTTCTCTCAGCAAAAGACCGGTTGGTATTTCAATATGCTGCGGTTCAAAAGTATCAATATTTTTTATTTGATCAAGAATCAGTTCAACAGCAGTTTTACCAAGCTGCTCCGTAGGCTGATTAACGCAGCTTAAAGAGGGAGAAATGAATCTGTTTACATCACTATTACCAAAACACATAATATCAATATCGTCGGGAATTTTTAATCCAACCTCTTCAACAGCAGCGTAAACTCCTAACGCAACAGGATATGTTACAGCAAAAATAAATTCCGGGAGATTATTACTGTTGTACAATTTCATAAAACCGCGATAACCTGCTTCCTCGCCGAAGCCGCCGTATATAACCCAATCAGAATTAATCGGAATATTGTATTGCTTCATTGCGTCTTCAAATCCCTGGTACCTTCTTAATCCGATATTTATTTCAGGGAAACCGGCTAAGTGAGCAATTTTTGTGTAGCCGTGTTTTATTGCATGTTCAATTGCTTGAAAAGTCCCGCCTCTATCGTCAACTGTAACCGAACTTGTTCCGGGAATATCTAAAACTCTATCGATGAACGTTAACGGTATACCCTGTTTTTTTACTTTATCAAAAATTGCGGAATCGCGCGTCTGCTGCGTAATAGAAACTATTAAGCCGTCCACCCGCATTGCCAAAAGAGATTCTATATGCTTGATTTCTCTTTCTGAATTTTCCTGCGAGACGGTTAAAATAATTTCGTAGTTGTTGTGAAATGCGGTATCATAAATTGATTCTATAACGGCGCTGAAAAAAAAGTGTGCAATTTTGGGAACTACAACACCAATTGTGTTTGAGCGTTTAGAAGATAAATTACGCGCCATATAATTTGGAGTATAACCTAATTCTTCAGAGACTTTTCTTACTAGTTTGGTTGTCTCTTTAGAAATATCCGGATGACCTCGAAGCGCTTTGGATACAGTTACTTTTGAGACGCCAATCTTCTTCGCAATATCATCTAAAGTAATGTGTGCACTCTTTTCCAATTATTTCCCTATGAATGATAACTTTGTCTTTTGTGATAATAAATTTATAATTTATAAGCTTTCTTTACAAGCCCGTAAGCCAATGCATGACTTAATTTTTTTGCTTCATCGATTTCAATTATGTGCTTTGCTGTTAAGCCTGCAAGAAAATTTGAATCAATTCTTCGCGATAAATCATGCCGTGCCGGAATCGATAGAAATGCTCTTGTGTCGTCATTAAAGCCAACGGTATTATAAACTCCTGCAGTTTCAATAACTCTTTGCTTGAACCTCGTCATTCCCTCAATGCTGTCATGAAACCACCACGAAGGTCCTAATTTCATTGCGGGATAATGGCCTGCAAGCGGCGCCAATTCTCTTGAATATGTTGATTCATCCAGGGTAAAAACAATCAGCGTCAGTCTTGAATCATTTCCGTATTTATTCAAAAGCTCATATAAATTTCTAGTGTACTCTGTCTGCAAAGGAATATCACAACCCTTATCCAATCCAAACTTGTTAAATATTTTTTCGTTATAATTTCTAAATGAGCCGGGATGAATCTGCATAACCAAGCCATCATCAATGCTCATCCTTGCCATTTCCATCAGCATGTTTGCAACAAACATTGACGCATCTTCTTCAGTCGCATTACTTTTCAATGCTCGCTGAAAAATATTTTCAACTTCAGTTTCGGATAATTTATGTGTGTAAGGAGAAATTATTCCCTGATCCGTTGAAACTGCGCCGCGGGCTTTAAAATATTCTCTTCTGTTCTCAATTGCCCGGATAAAACTTTTGTATGATGTTATTTCGATTCCGCTAACTTTACTGAGTTTTTCAATTTCCTTTTTCCATCCGGAAGAATTTATATTTACCGCCGCATCGGGACGAAAACAGGGCACCACTTTTCCATTCCAGCCTGAGTCTTTAATTTTTTTATGCTGCTCAAGCAAATCCGAAGCTGCGTCTGTTGTAGATAAGGCTTCAATATTAAATTTATTAAATAACGTACGCGGAAGAAATTCTTTAGTTCGAAGTTTTTCAGTAATTAAATCATAAAAATTATCTGCATTATTTCCACTCAGTTTTTCATGAATTTCAAATACTTCAACAAACTCATGACTAAGCCAGACGCCGGTAGGTGTACCTGCAAAGAGATAAAAATTTTCGGCAAATATCTTCCATATTTTCCTATGATCTTTTTCTACTTCCGAACCGTCGACAGTTGGTACGCCGAGCGACTCCAGGGAAATCCCCTGCGAGTATAGCATTCTGTATATATAATGATCTGGAATTATTATCAACTCTGCGGGGTCAGGAAACGGCTTGTTCTCTGCTAAAAGTTTTGGTTCTACATGACCGTGCGGGCTGATTATCGGTAAATCTTTAACGCCGGCATATAATTCATACGCAATTTTTCGTACTGTTGGCTCCGGATCAAAGAAACGGAATTCATTGAGAAGTGTTTGCTGCATAACTGTAATTGAATCCTTTTAAATTAATATAATTTTGTAAAAATCTTTTCTGTTTATATTAAGAATTTATATGCCTTTATCTTGAGACTGTCAAATAGACATTTAATTTTAAATAAATATTCTTTTATTCTGATTTACTTAATAACCATTTAAATAAATTATGTGCGGCTTGTTTGTTGTCGAAATCCCCCGGCAGCTTGCGATGATCAATATATTCATTATAAAACCACGGATCGCCTACTGCAAATACAAAGCCTTTCCCTATCTTGCAAGAAGCCATTATAACATCGCCGTTGTCTGTTAATATTTCTTTTGCAGGTTGAGTTAACTTCAAAGTGCTGATCTCCTTCAGATAAATTTTCTTTACTCCTTTAAGAAATGTGTTTGAAGGAAGATTGTCAAATTTTCCCATGTTATAATTATTTCCAATTACATGATTGCGACTGTCTTCATTAAACTGAATTCCGAAATGTCCTGCAAGTTTATTTAGATGATCAAACTCGCAGTTGCCTTTATCATTCGCAAAAAGCGCAAGCACTCCGCCCGCCTTAACCCACGCAACAATATTTTTTATTGACGCCTCATCAATATAATTTGGATGCGCTGTTTCTAATGGAGTGTCCGGATCAACAATAATATAAATACTAATTTTTTTTAAATCAGCTGCCGTTGGCGCTGTATGCAGCTCGCCTAACTTTGCACCAAGATTTTTTATAACATCACCTAATTCCGAGTATCCGGAATTTGCTGTGTCTTCCCAAATATAATGATACTGAACTTCTTCGCCGTTTTTATTTTCCTTCAGCTCATGATTAAAATAATAATCAAGACCAACTACCTCTTTATGCTTTTCAAGTTGAAGCAAAGCTAAAATAAATGGAGCAATAGCTTTGAAGTCATTCGTTCTTTTTAGCTCGCTAATATAATATTCGAAGCTGCCGTCTCTGTATGGTTTGCCGCTAAGACCGGCGCCGCTTATTGTATTGATTATAGAAAGGAAATTGTTACCGTCTTTTTTTATTAGTTTTTTTGTAAAACCAGAATAAATTTTTTCAGCAATGGAAAAATATTCTTTGTCCAAGTATCCTCGATTGGCGCCTTTGGCAAAAGCATACATAAACATTGCCGAAGAAGAGGCTTCTAAGTAATTTCCTTTTTTATTCGGCTTGTCAAGAATTAAGTACCACAAATTAGTTTTTCTATCTTCACAGTTCAGCAGCGCTTTCGACTCTTGTTGAAAGATGGAAAGTAATTTCTGTCTTAACGGATTATCTTTTGGAAAGTAATCCAGAACATCAACCAGACCCATGAGGTACCAGCCCATGGCTCTTCCCCAAAAACTTGGCGAATCACCTGTTTTAGGATCAGACCATTTTTGAGTTTTAGACTCGTCCCAGCCGTGATAAAGCAAACCTGTATTTTTATCAAGCGCATGATTGTGCATCAAGATGAATTGATGCGCGATGTCGTCAAAATCTTTTGGCTCATTAAATTCTTCGGCGAACTTTGCATAGAAGGGTTCAGCCATATAAAGCCCATCGAGCCACATTTGATTTTCATAAATTTTCTTATGCCAGAAACCGCCTTCCTTATTCCTCGGTTGTTCCTTGAGCTGTTTTCTTAAAAGGAAAATTGCTTTTTTATATTTTTCATCTTTAGTTTTTTTATAAAGGTTTATAAGAGTTCTCCCAGTCAAAATATCATCCAGGCGAAATTGATTAATATCGTATGTTTTAATTTCGCCATTATCGTCTACAAAATTATCTATGATTTTTTTTACATAGCTAAAATATTTTTCATCTCCTGTCTTTTCATAAACTCTCCAAAGCGCATAAAGCATAAATCCAGTTTCATAATTCCAATCAGCTTCCTTATTCTCATAAGAAATTGATTTTGGATGTTCGCTTATAAAATTATCGGCGATTTGTCCAGGCGTAATTTTATTTTTATCACTGATTATGCTTTGTGGATAAACACTATAACTAAGGATAATAAATAAAGCAGGCAGAAAAAATTTTTTTATCATAAATTGTTATTAAAAAGCAAAGCCTACAGAAAGCCTATTAACGTTGCTGAAAATATCCATTTTTGAAAAAGAATAATTTACTTCAACGTCATTGCCTGCCACCGACGTATTAAACCCTACACCGGCAGACCACGACATAATATCGCGATTAGTTTGATAACCAGCCCGCAGTGATATTATATTCATATATGTATATTCCACGCCGTAGTTTATTCTTTCAGAGTAGCTGTTTGAATGAAGAAAGTCGACAGCTAAAGTTATTTCATGATCCTTTGAAATATCAGGATTAATAAAATCCATTAAACCGATTGCAGCTCCCATCGTAAAGGTTAATGGTAGTTGTTCAGAGATTTCTTCTCTTTTAATGTTAGATGCAAAATTTCGAATTGCCATAGCAAATCTGAAGTCTTTATAACCTGTGTAATATTTTATTCCAGCATCAAACGCAAGTTTGCTTGCGTTATTTTTAACCGTCGTCCCATCTGAAAATGTATTGCTTCCTAAGTTTTGTCCCACAAGCTTCATAGTTCCGCCGATCGAGAATTTAGTACTAATAGCTTTCGCATAAGTGATCCCTATTTCATAGGCATCTACTCCGCTTACGTTTCCTGTTTCTATATAACCCAAGGCACTCCCCGGGTTGGGATCAAGTTCTGTTCCTATTATTGTTCCATAATTTACAGTCATAAAACTTAATCCTATTGAGCCATAGTTTCCCATATTGTAAGCAACTCCGCCAGCGAGGTAGTTTATATCGGCAATCCACTGTGTATAGTCAACAGTTACATCAAAAGTTTTTTGTGTTTCTACTAAGCCAGCCGGATTACTAAACATGCTTTCCGCTCCCACTCCGATCGTCGCATATGCTTCTCCCATAGCGCTTGACTTAGGCGAAACACTAACCAGCAAAAAATCCATTGTACTTTGACCTATTTTGCTCAATCCCACTTGCGCGTATAAGTTAGGAAGCCAGGTTAATCCTACTGTAATTATAATAATAAATATTCTTTTCATTAATAATTTCTCCAATAAATTGAATTATCTTACAACAACAAACTTTTGGAATGCAGTCTCACCATCAGGTTTTGAAAAAACCGCAATATAAACACCGCTTGTAATCGCTTGTTGATTAGAAGAAAGCATATCCCACTGGTAAGAACCTGCTTGTACAGGAGAGTTAAAGTTTATCGTATTAACCAAATCACCGTTTTCTGTAAAAATCTGAATTTTACAAACGACAGGAAGATTAAAGAAAACCAGGAGACGTGGATTATTAATTGTAGTTTCGTATGGAATTAAACTTGGGTCCTTTACATTATATGGATTTGGTGCAATTCTTATCTTGGAAAGATCATTTTGCGGCAGTCGCGGAGGTGTGAGATAATAAATATTAGGAATATAATTCCTGCTGCTGTATATTATTTTTCCAACAGTTGTGGGATCGGCATTAACATAATTTGGATCAGTCTGATCTATTACAGTTTTTGCCTGAATATAATAATAATAATTAGCCGAACCAACTACGTTATTGTCTATAAAAACATGCATAGAAGTTGAAGGAGATACTTTATCATTTTTGTCCGAATCATAAATTACTTGATAAAAAGTAGTATCCGCATTCGTTAATCTTCTCATAATTCTATATCCAGCAAAGTTAGGAAGATTTTCTGCCGCTTGATCCGTCCAATAAATTCTTGGTCCTGTTCCAAAAGCGCTGTCAACAATTGCGGTTGGAGGCGGCGGCTCAAGCGGTATTCTATAACCATGATCATAATTCCACTTAGCTCTGTATGCAGAAAGCATAACTGAGTCAAGTCCAAGACTTATCCATCTATCTTTAATTTGATCTATTGTTCTGCTTCCGGTTCTGAACTTGAATTCAGTAGGAAACATTCCAGTTGTTGCATTCCAGTTTGGATTTGATGAAACATTTGGAGGATCCTGCAATGATCCGTTTAGCCAGGCTTTTCCGACTGCTTTAGCAGTTTGTTCGTCAATACCAGCTATGCCGGCTGCATATACAATATGCACTTTAGCACCGGCAGGAAAATTATAAGGACCAAAAACCATATGCATTAAAGATGAACTCTTGCGTGTGCCGCTGGGAAAATTAGCAAAATCAGATGTACCCAATTCATCACTGTTAAACCCATGCATTGTACCAGGGAAAGTATCACCTAACATTGGATATAGCTGAGAGAAGGCTCCCCGGATTGCCCAAAAAGCAGCCGAGCCGACCGAGCCATATTGATCACTAGCTGAACTGTATGGAAGGTTCGGATCATTTGCCATATATGTTATTTTAGGCTGTAGAAAATCGTCAACATCATTTGTCGGGCTAATATATGATTGGGCAGAGGCATGAAGTACTGTCATAAAATGAAATAAATAGCATGTTAATCTTCCGTTTTGACTGACTAAAGGTGCGCCCATGTTATCGGTTGCCTGATCTGGATCGTCCGCTGGATACTCGTAATAAACTCTTAGTTTGCCTGGAATTAAGCCATTATCAAACTTCTCCAAAGTATCGCTTGCTCTTCCACCAAAATAATGCTGCCACGTTTTTGACGGATCAAAATTAAAATCGCCGCTGGCAGGTGCAGGGTTATTTCCATTTGAAAATTGCGCGCTTGCCATATTGCCGGTAATTGATATATAAACACTGTCATATTCTCGATGGCTTCGAGTAGTGTCATTGTAAAATGTCAAATCATAAATTATGTAGTTATCATTATAATTTTGCCCCCAAGCCAGGGCAGTTCTTGAAACCTGAATACCATAAACATATTCATTGTCTACAGTATAAATTTGATCATAAGTACCGCCAGAAAATTGAGAAGCATCTATTTTCGATTTAGGATCGGTTATAGCTGGAATTGATACTGTTTGTTGAGTTGTTGGATTTACTACTTGGTATGGTGTATATCCATAGCGTACAAAACTTTTATAAGCCGTATCGATTTTTCCATTAACCAAATAATTTTGGTCCGTCAATCCAAATACTGCGACTGTGTCATATTTTTTTGTTGAATCTTTTTCGTAAGGATTTACAAATGGTTTTAAGAAATTTGTCATACCGATATTATAACCTGTGCCGGCGTCGCCTGTGCCGGAGCGAATTCCGATAATGTCGTAATCATTTGGAAAGAAAGACATAGATGAAAAATTAATTGCACTCTTGGTTCCGTTATCGGGAATACTCACCCAGAAACGTCCTACTTTTATTACAGGGCTATTTGATGCTTGAGCATTAACAAGTTGTGCAGGTAGTATAATTGCAAAAACTAATGGAATTAAAAACACAGCCATTTGCTTGTTAAATTTTCTTCTGCTTTTAAATGATCTCATTGAAAACTCCGCTATATAATTTTTAAATTTCATTTATTATACTGTTTACAAATCTATCCTCATGCCAAACCAGATATCACGCGGCTGGGTATAAAGAAACAATGAAGAATAATTTGGATCATTTATATAAGGCTTACTAGCTGATCTTAAATCACCGACCTTATCATTACCCGCGACATAAAGACCGGGGTTTTGTGCTCTTAGCTGATCAAATGCAGGAGAGTTATACATTGGTAAATGAAGGGATGACATATAATTTGAAAAATCTGTTCCGTTTGTTGTATTGTCTGCAAAAGTGTAGCCGTCCGACATATCGTTAACCTTAATATTAAATATGTTATCAACATCAAGATAAATAGTTGCCGTTATTCCAGCTGCTCTAACAGATTTACTAATCTTAAGATTTACCATGAAGTAATCAGGCCACTGTAAATTATTATTAAGATATGGGTCGTTCAGAGGATTCCATGTGAAGAAACCTCCAGCTTTATAAGTACCAAAAATTGATAAATTCCAATCTCCTAAAAAATGATAACCTCCTAATTGTGGACCAAAGTCTTCAGGTGCTTTAAAAGTAACTTCTGCATTTAAAGTGGGCTGCGGTAAAAGCCTCGATACTTGATCAGAGTACTTATCACCCGGAGCATCAGTAACAATTTCTCTAATATTTTTATAACCCGTCTGTCCGGTTTTTTTCAGCATATAATCGAAATTAAACCAGCCGTTAATCCAGCTATTATCGCTTTTAGTAAGACTAACTTCGACACCTTCGATATCTTCATAGGTATTACTGGCAAGACCTTTATAAGAAAGAGTACCAGCCGCATTGTAATAATTTACTGTACCTGGCTCGCCGGTAACATCCTTATAATAACCCGATACGTTAAAAGTATAACTTGTTAAAAAGTTATAAGACGCCCCAAGCTCATACGAAATGGTTTTGGGAGGTTCAAGGTTTGGATTGCTCATCTGATAAAGACCTGCTTTTGTTTCCCTGAATGAAAATTGGTACATCGTAAAATACGGAGGGTTAGATCTGAAATGACCGTAGTTAAAATAAAATTTCGAATTTGTAGTAACTGGGAAGGATATACCAACCCTTGGGCTCAGTGTGAAATAATTTTTTATAGGCTGCAAAAAGCCAGGATGCTGCTTATCATATTGTTGCCAGATATTCCATATATAAGATTGACCGCTTGATAAAATTTGGAATAGCGTATCTCCGCCGGGAATCGCCTGAGGTGAAAACATAGCGAAATTATACGGGTCGCCTGTCGGCCATTTGCCGCCGCCGCCATAATAATAATCGCCCCTCAAACCAACGTTTGCTACCATTTCGTCATAAGTAATTTGGTCTTGAACGAAGAGTCCGGTTTGACTTGGCCATCTATGATAATTATACTCATAAGTGTTATAAGCATTTGTATTCCAAGCTTCCCAATAATTATGATTTATGTCGATATAATTATATTCAAATCCGCCTTTCACATAATGATGCTCATTTACCTGAGAAGCAATATCAGCTTTCACAGACAATTGATGAACTTTAGAATTATCATAAAGATCTCCTTCTTTACTTCTGAATCTCCTCGGCACATTTGGCAGTCCATCATATCCTAATGAAGGAGTATAGCCATATCCGTTTAGAGTACTAAATTGTAATTTTCCATACGGCATTTCATTGACAGCAAAAGGTCCTATCTGGAGTAATGTAGTTGAATCACGATTATCACCTGTTGGAGTATGGTCTCCGATTGTAAGATAATTTACAGACAATTCCCAGAAGGTACTTGGATTCAAAACATGATTAATTTGTATTCCATTCATCAAAGTAGTTTGCTCAAGTATAGGGAAGAATGTTGCATCATACCAGTAATAAGAGCTTCCAGTTGTAAAATCTCCTTTTCCTGAATTATAAATATTTCCAACGTTATCAAGCTGCATAAAGCCGCCTGCGTTGTTTGCATCGGGAGAGTCGCCAAAAGGCGGTCTAGCCGGGCTTACTCCAATTTCTCGCTTCCACAAAACATTGTAAGTTATATTTAAACTCTTAACAGGATTCGCTTTGATGGTTCCTAAGGTTGTATAAGTTTGCTGACTGTTCAATGTAACTGGTATAACATAATGCTGCACCGAAGAATTATTTGATAGATAGAAAGTCGCATCGCCAAGCATTCTGCCGATAAGAGGAACGGGACCGCCAAATCCTCCATCAAAATTAAAATCAGGTAAATCTTCTCTCATCGAATGATTTGCAAAAATTTTCTGTTCTGCAACAGGAATGTCATAATAACCGATTTGCTGTTTCATACTCGGCGAAAGATTTGCCAAGCCTTTATAATCCGGTACAGCCATGTGCATCCAGCATGCTAACAAATATAGATCCATAGGCGATGCTTGCTGCGATGCCGGTCTGTTCGAATTCGTCTGGTTGGCAATACTTATCCATCCGGGGAAGCTAAGGCCTGTATATTGCTGCATTGTGTATGGATCATTAGCCCATGCAGTTTGCGTACCTACAAAAGCGATGCTGGGATCTAAAAATGGTCTTAATACTGGATTGCTTGTGCTGTTAAAAGCATCGCCGAATCTTCTTATATGTGATTGGTCCCTTGATAAATTAAACGTCGCATGATAGCCGTCCCAAGAACCGCTTTTTGTTGTAATATTAATTAATCCAGATCTAAAATTTCCATATTCAGCATTATAACCTCCTGAGAAAAGTGAGACCTGATCTATTGCACTTAGCGGTACTGAAGTTTCTGCATTACCTACGGCAGGGTTATCATAGGCTAAACCGTTAACCATAGTTCCTGTTTGATCGGCACTGCC
This sequence comes from Bacteroidota bacterium, assembly GCA_021824565.1. GTDB lineage: Bacteria > Bacteroidota > Ignavibacteria > Ignavibacteriales > Ignavibacteriaceae > FEN-1297. The sequence goes on from JAKAKL010000066.1 coordinate 20,317, forward strand.
GCCACGGATTGTCAGATATCCATTATCTAAAGAAACACCTGGTAGTTTTTCTAAGAATGCATTAATATCTCTAACCCCCGATGCCTCTTTTATCTGGTTTGAACTTACCACCATTTGAGTGCCTGATACTTCTTTATGAAGATTATCCTGCTTTGCAACAACAACTATTTCTTTACCCTGGATAGCACCTATTTTTAAATTCACGTTGACTGTTGTTATTCTTTCTGCAGACACCACAACATCTGTAATTAGTTGAGTTTCATAACCAACCATTGACACCTGTAGTTTATAGGTTCCCACTGGTACATTCACAATAAAATATTTACCATTTACATCTGTACTGGCTCCCAAATATGTGCCCATAACCATTACATTCACTCCAATTAATGCCTCGCCTGTTTGGGCGTCTTTTACTGTGCCTACTATTCTGCTTCTTGTTTGGGCATTAATTGAACTAAACATTATTGTAATAGCAATTGGTAACAGATAAATAATTTTAAAAATTTGGGATATTATTTTCTGCATCTTTAAAATTTCCAGATATTTTTTTTGAGCTTCCATTTATTTTTTCCAAGGTAAAATTTATAATTTCAGTCTTCTCTATGAAACATGAATTTCTTACAAATTAAATTCGTCTTATGTCAAATACTTCTTTTTCAAATTGAAAAATATAATGAAGCGCCCGTTAGCTTGATAATGAGCGCTCCTTTTTTTACAAAGAATAATTAATGAATTTTGTTATTTGAGCAGTATCATTTTTTGGATTAGAGAATTTTGATCTTGACTCAACTTATAAATGTAAATTCCTGAAGGTAATTTTACAGCGTTAAATGTAACGGAATGTTCACCTGCCGACATATTACCGTTAATAAGCTTTGCAACTTCTCTGCCCAGCATATCATAAATGGTTAAATTAGTCATGCCAGATTTAGTCAAACTGAAATTAATTACTGTGCTCGGGTTAAATGGGTTTGGATAATTTTGTAATAATGAGAAAGCCACTGGAATTTGTTTTAGATCTTTAACTGCTGTGGGCTTGGGGTTCCAGCGAGGATCGCCTACTGGTCCGCCGTCAGAAGCAAATGCAAGCAGAGGTGAACCTTGCGCAAATGTAAAGACAGTAGAAGTATCTGTAAATCCAGGGTCCGTAACAGAATCAATTGAAGTGGCTGTTACAAATCTAAAATCATTTATTCCTGATTGATTGCCTGAAGTATTCTGAAACAAACTTAGATTTGAAAGCGTTCCTTGTTTCGGGTCAGTCGATGAAGCATTCTTGATATATACATTCTTTTGAGAAACAGACTGAATATTATCAAAAACCGAGTTAGTAACAACCCATGTTTTTTGAGGAAGTTCTACATCAACAAAAGGTTTACCTCCACCGACATAATTAAAAGTGCAATGATCAATATATCCTTGCGGCGGTGTGTTAGAGCCGTTTGTTCCCATGAATCTTAATCCGTATGCATTGATCCTGTAAAATGTTGAGTTTCTGCATTCAAAATAATTACCGTTAGCATATTTAAATTGGACAATGGAACCGCTTGTGCCGCTAAGAGGAGTTACGCCGGCATCATGCATTATACAATTTTCAATTTTCAAAGTATCCTGCGTTACATTTGAAAAGAGGCTGCTAGATGCGCCGTCAACAATATCATTAGCAAAATTATGGACAAGACAATCTTCAATAACTAAATTGCCTGGAACGATTGGACCGGAAGGGATAACATACGAAATTAAATCTGTTGCTGTTGATGTCCCGTTACCCATTGTTGTTTCTCCGGTGAATTCAATTCCTTTTAAAGTTAATGATCCTTTATCGCCTAAAATGAAATACTGAGATTTGGTACCTGTTCCAGGTGCATTTGTAAGATGAACAATCGGCATTGGAAGTGATTCATCAGAAGTTTCAATTGTTATTGATTTATTAGCAATTGTACCAAAACTAGTTCCACCATCTGTATACTCGCTGCCAGGCGTTAATACTAATATGTCGCCAGAATTTGCGGCTGAAATTGCAGCAGATAATGTTCCATCACCTGGGGTGACGTCTGTTTGGGAAAAAATAAAATTTGCAGTACTTACTACCGCAACAATAATGAAGAGTACTATTCGTTTCATCTTTGTACCTCTTAAAGTTATTTTAATTATTAGTTATTAAATGAATTTGGCACAGCTTCGCCACGTAAGTCACATGGTATTACATTATGCCGATTATTAAAAAAAATTCCGATCTAATTCGGATCTAAAATACTTTGTCCTTGTAATAAACATTTGAAGGATCATCTTGAGTTGAGCCTAACCGGCCAAAGAAAATTTTATCTGAATCTCTTTTTATAATTTGAAATGTTATTAGGAGTAAAATAGTATCTAAAGAATATGTTAGCCTCGAAATGCAGCCTGAGAACGAATGCCTAACATCAAAGAAGTAGTACTTTATAGCAGTAAAAATTTTCAGTGGCGGTCTTTCTAAGTAATTATTTTTATCAAAAAGTAATCGATTACTTTAACGATAACTAAATTGCAATGTTTTTTTCTAAATGTCAAGTTAAATTTTGCTTCTTTCATATTATTTTTTAAAAAAGATTGAAATGCGATTATAATTCAAACTTTCCCCGCTCCATTTTATTTCTCTCAATGATATGAATCTTTAGGCGCTACAAACCATCGTCAGGTTTCTTTTAACAAAACTTTTATTCCTAACGTATAAATAATACTATTTTATACTCCGCTAAATGCGCTAAATCCCCCGTCAATAGGAATAACTGTTCCGGTAACAAATTTAGATGCATCACTTGCAAGGTAAAGAACTCCGCCGATCAGTTCATCCGGATCACCAAATCTCCGAAATGGAGTTATACTGATAATTGTTTTGCCTCTGTCTGTTAACGAACCATCTTCATTTGTTAAAAGAGTTCTGTTTTGTTCTGTTAACAGAAAGCCCGGTGCAATTGCATTCACACGGACCCCGTCTCCAAACTTAATCGCTAATTCTACAGCCATCCACTTAGTAAAATTATCTACTGCCGCCTTTGCCGCTGAATAACCTACCACACGCGTCAACACTCGAGATGCTGCCATTGAGGATATATTTATTATTGATCCGCCTTTTTGGTCAGCCATTGTTTTGCCAAACACTAAGCTCGGCAAAACTGTTCCGTTTAAGTTTAAATCTGTTACCTTCTTAAACTCTTCAATTTTAAGATCAAAAATATTTTGGTTCACACCTATTGTTGCCCCGGCTATATTTCCGCCTGCTGAATTTATTAGAATATCTACTCTCTTAAATTTTTCAAGTATCTTTTGTTGAACTGTAATGATATTGTTTTCATCAAGGACATCACACGTAAAGGCAATAACATTATTATCTGTTCCTTCAAGAAGTTTTACTTCCTCATTTAATTTATCCATATTGCGGGCGAGAAGGATAACTTTAGCGCCGGCATTTAACAAACCCTTTGCCATAGCTCTGCCAAGCACTCCGCTGCCGCCTGTTATAACTGCTACTCTATTTTTTAAATTAAAAATTGAATCTATATATTCCATAATATATTTCCTTTTAGTTTAAGTTATAGTATAAAAAAATTCTTGAACTGCTTTTTCATATACAAAGATATTAATATAAATATAGTTTAGAAACAAAGTACCCGCAAGATTTGTTTTATTTTCAATAACTTCTTCTCAATTGATTTTGCAGTTTTAAAAGAATATTTTTTCAGAGTAAAAGTGAGGTTTTCTTGACGACAGAACAAATCATAAAATCAGTTCCGAAGGTGTTGCTTCACGATCATCTCGACGGCGGCTTACGTCCCCAGTCTGTAATTGATTTAGCAAAGGATATAAAATATAATAAGCTCCCGACTAAGGATGCAGGGGAACTTGGAGCGTGGTTTCATCGGGGCGCCAACAAAGGTAATCTTGTAGAATACCTTCAAGGATTTGAACACACCTGCGCTGTAATGCAGTCAAAAGAAGCTCTTGAACGCGCTGCGTATGAAATGATGGAAGACATGAAAAGCGATGGTGTTTGTTATGTCGAGACTCGCTTTGCGCCGGTCTTTCATACTTCCAAAGGACTTTATCACGAAGATGTTGTTACCGCTGTACTCGAAGGACTTGAAAAAGGCAAAAGAGATTTCGGAGTTGGATACGGATTAATTCTTTGCGGCATGCGTAATATGAAGAACACTCTTGAGATAGCAGAACTTGCCGTTAATTTTAGGAACCAGGGTGTTGTTGGTTTTGATCTTGCCGGAGAAGAAGGCGGCTATCCTCCTAAAAAACATATAGAAGCTTTTCAGTTTATTCAACGGGCAAATTTTAATATTACTATACACGCCGGAGAAGCTTTCGGCAAAGAATCCATTTGGCAGGCTATCCAATGGTGCGGCGCCCATCGTATCGGTCATGCTACTCATCTCAAAGAAGATTTTACTTTTGATAAGGATGGAAATGTTGTAGGCTTCGGAGATCTTGCGCAATATGTACTTGACAAAAGAATTCCATTAGAGATATGTCTCTTAAGCAATGTCCATACAGGCGCAGTAGATAAAATTGAAAATCATCCATTCGATATTTTCTTTAAAGAAAAATATAGAGTAACTATAAATACCGATGACAGGCTCATGAGCGATACTACAATGACCAAGGAATTTATGACCGCCATCGAGCACTTCAACGTGAATATGGATGATGTAGAAAAGATTACCATAAACTCGATGAAGTCCGCTTTTATTCCCTACAAGGAAAGACTTTATTATATTTACAACGTGATCAAGCCGGGCTTCCAGGCTATGAAAGATAAATTACTCTCACTCAAAACTTATTCGGATAAACATGAAGAAACTATTCACAAACTATAATTTTGAATTCAACAAAAATGAAAAGAAAATATTAAAGACATTCTGTAACCAAAACTTAAAGCAGATGCAGGGCGATAATAAATATTTCGGAGAGATAAAAGCGTTCAACTCAATTCTGGATAAGCTGTCAAGCGATTCCGAAACAGTAAAACTTACTAAGGACGAAAGGACAAGATTAAAATTCTCGATTGAGAACAACGTAAGCTTCCTCGAAAAAGAAATTAAAAAAAGCTGGTTCTTTAAGAAATGGCTTTACCGCTCTATGCTTGTTCAGTATGAAAGCATACTGGATAATCACTTTAAAGATTAAACTCTATAACCACGGAGAATATAATGATAAGTGAAAAAGAAAAAATAAATATTAAAGCTCCTCACGGATCATCATTAACATGCAAAGGATGGATTCAGGAAGCGGCAATGAGAATGCTGATGAACAATCTCGACGCCGAAGTAGCCGAAAAGCCTGAAGAATTAATTATATACGGCGGCAGCGGCAAAGCTGCGCGTAACTGGGATGCTTACGAGGCAATAATAAAATCTCTTAAAGATCTCGAAAGCGATGAGACTCTGCTTGTGCAATCCGGAAAGCCTGTCGGGATTTTCAAAACACACGCTGATGCGCCGAGAGTTATTATTTCAAACGCGATGCTTGTTCCTCACTGGGCGACGTGGGAAGAATTTAGAAAACTCGAAAAGCTCGGACTTACAATGTTCGGACAGATGACCGCGGGAAGCTGGATTTATATCGGAACGCAGGGAATCCTTCAAGGCACTTATGAAACTTTTGCAGAATGCGGCAGAAAATATTTTAAAGGCGATCTTTCTGGAAAATTTTTATTAACAGCCGGGCTCGGCGGAATGGGCGGAGCGCAGCCTCTCGCCGCTACTATGAACGGCGCCGCCTTCCTTGGTATTGAAGTAGACCGGAAGAGAATCCAGAAAAGATTGGACACCGGGTACATTGACGTAATTTCCGAAGACCTTGACGAAGCTTTAAAATTAGTTTTAAAAGCTAAGGAAGAAAAGAAAGCTTTGTCTATTGGACTTGTCGGGAACGCCGGAGAAATATTGCCGAAGATTTTAGAGAAGAATATTATTCCCGATATTTTAACAGATCAAACGTCTGCGCACGATACTTTGAACGGCTACGTTCCGATGGGAATGAGCTTTGAAGATGCGCTGCGGCTAAGAAGAAATGATCCGGAAGGATATATTAAGCTCGCGAAGAAAACCATTGTTGCCCATGTGAAAGCAATGCTTGAGTTTCAAAAACGCGGCGCGATAACTTTTGATTACGGGAATAATATCCGCGGCGAGGCGAAAGCAAACGGCTTGGAAAATGCTTTTGATTTCCCCGGCTTCGTACCGGAATTTATCCGCCCGCTTTTCTGCGACGGCAAAGGTCCGTTTAGATGGGCAGCGCTTTCCGGCGACCCAAAAGATATTTACACAACGGATCAAGCGGTTAAAGATGCGTTCCCTGAAAATAAATCTTTGTGCAACTGGATCGACATGGCACAGAAAAAAGTTCACTTCCAGGGATTGCCGTCCCGCATTTGCTGGCTTGGCTACGGCGAGCGTGCGAAGATGGGAAAAATATTTAACGACCTCGTTGCGTCAGGTAAAATCAGCGCGCCGATTGTAATCGGAAGAGATCATCTTGACTGCGGCTCTGTTGCTTCTCCGAACCGGGAAACCGAAGCTATGAAAGACGGAAGCGATGCGATTGCGGACTGGCCGATATTAAATGTTTTGTTAAACGCAATCGGCGGGGCAAGCTGGGTTTCGGTTCACCACGGAGGCGGAGTTGGAATTGGCTATTCAATTCACGCGGGAATGGTAGTGGTTGCCGATGGAACTAAAGAAGCTGAGAAAAGATTGGAAAGAGTTTTAACTTATGATCCCGGAACCGGTATTATGCGCCACGCCGACGCCGGCTATGATAGAGCAATTTCAAATGCAAAATCTCATGGAATAAAAATTCCCATGATGAAATAAAAACTGATGAAGCCAAAAGCTTCACAGCGGATAAACAAATAATTTTAAAAAAAATTCGAGAGGATAATATGAAAGTAAAAGTATTAATCGCAGATAAATTCCCGGATCAGTATATTCAGCAGTTGAAAGATATTGATCTTGAAGTAATTTACTCTCCTAAGCTGGGAGAAAATGAATTGCCGGAAGCCGCAAAGGATGTCGATATTCTTGTAGTAAGATCGACCAACGTTATTGCAAAGACGATCCAGGAAAGCAAGCATTTAAATTTAATTATCCGCGCGGGCGCCGGCGTAAACAATATTGATATTCCCGCAGCCAATCAGAAAGGAATTTACGTTGCTAATTGTCCCGGCATGAACTCGGTAGCTGTTGCGGAGTTAGCGATGGGACTCATGATCTCGCTTGATAGAAGAATTCCCGACAATGTTATCGATTTTAGAAACGGCAAATGGAATAAAGGAGAATACTCTAAGGCTGAAGGGCTGATGGGCAAGACTCTTGGAATAATCGGCGTGGGAAATATCGGTAAGGAAGTTGCAAAGCGCGCGCTCGCCTTCGGCATGAATGTTTACGGCAAAGACATTTCAAGAATTGAAGGAGTAGCGATAAAAGATTTTTCAGAGATGGATCAGCTGCTGCCGTTATGCGATATTGTTACTATTCACCTGCCGGCGACGCCGCAGACAAAAGGATTATTCAATAAAAAAATGTTCAGCTATATGAAGCCGAACTCTCTCTTGATAAATACCGCGCGGGCGGATTTAATTGATCAAGATGCAATGATCGAAGCCATTAAAGAAAAGAATATCCGCGTAGCAATGGATGTTATAAAGAATGAGCCGGAAGATAAAACAGGCGAGATTACATCGCCGCTTCAGTCGATTCCAAATGTTTATATTACCCATCATATCGGCGCGTCGACCGAGCAGGCGCAAAATGCTGTTGCCGCAGAAACGATAAGGATAATAAAAGAATTTGTGAACAGCGGAGTGATTGCGCACTGGGTTAACCGCGCTAAGATTTCCGACGCTCATTATCAGCTTGTAGTTAAACACTTTGATAAGCCCGGCGTGCTTGCATCAATAATGAGTATAATACGCGACAAGGAGATAAACATCGAGGAGATCGAGAATATTATCTTTGACGGCGGAGTTGTAGCGTGCTGCACGATGAAATTGAAATCGGAAATTACAACTGAGATGCTGAAGCAGATGAATGATAATCCCGACGTGCTGAGCGTTTCGCATATCGCAATTTAATTTTTGGAAACATCTCTTAGTTACATGATGCGAAATGGTGAGCGGAATTATTGTTTGAATGAATAAATCAGTTTGCAATTAATAAAAAGGCAGAGTTTTACGGCTCTGCCTTTTTTATTTCACTCCTGGCGGAGTTTTGATTTCCTTTGGTTGATGGCTCTTCTATAATAATTTCACTTCTTACGAAGTTGGGTTCTTGCAATTAATTGTCTGCGGGCTTCGCGTTTGTTTTGTGTTTTTT
>JAKAKL010000085.1 GCA_021824565.1 Bacteroidota bacterium
AAAGCTCTATGATCAGCTTAACAAAGCTCTGCGCGATTTAAAATCGTTAAAGGAAAAAGAAATTTCTCTTAAAGAGAAAAAGGAAATTTATTCTTACCAGATAAAAGAGATTGATGCTGTTTCTCCGGTTGAAGGCGAAGAAGAAAAATTAATTGAAGAGCTTAACATTCTTGAGAATTCTGAAAAGCTGCTGGAACTTACTTCATCGGTCTATCAGAAAATTTATGATTCCGAAGATTCCATCCACGATGCGCTTGTGAAAATAAAAAATGAACTCGACTCGCTCGTTAAAATCGATAGGTCGTTTGCCGAGGTTAACGCCGAATGCGAATCTGCTCTTGCCTACGTCAAAGACATTTCTCAGTTCATAAGAAATTATAATTCTAAAATTGATCTTGAATCGGATCATCTTGAAGAAATAAGAGAACGACTTGGCGCGCTGAATCTTCTTAAGAAAAAATACGGCGGATCTCTTAATTCTATTTTAGAGTTCAGAAAAAAGATCGGCGGTGAGTTTGAGCTTGCTTCCAATTTTTCGGAAAACATTTCCGCGCTTGAAGATCAAATAAATAAGTTAAGAATTGACTGCGGCGCCGCGGCGGAAAAGCTTTCTAAAAAAAGAAAAACTTCGGCGGATAAAATTCAAAAAGAAGTTGTACTCGTATTAAATGAGCTTGGAATTAATAACGCTTTGTTCAAAGCCCAGGTAGAGCGGAAGCCGGCAGATGCGGGCACTGATGATTTTATAATAATAAACGGGAAGAAATTCAATTTTACCTCTGCAGGATGCGACGAAGTTGAGTTCTATATTTCTACAAATGCCGGCGAAGATCCAAAGCCGCTTTCTAAAGTTGCTTCTGGTGGAGAAATCTCCCGCATTATGCTGGCTTTAAAAACAATTCTCGCAAAGAATGATAAGCTGCCGTTATTGATCTTTGATGAGATTGATACCGGCGTAAGCGGAAGGGTTGCGCAGAAAGTCGGGCAGTCATTAAAATCTCTTGCGTCTTTTCATCAGATAATTTCCATAACTCATCTGCCGCAGATTGCCGGTCTTGCCGATCATCATTTTGCCGTAGAAAAAATTTCTACAGGCGATAGAGTTGTAAGCTCGATTAAAAAGCTAAATCTAAATGACCGCGTGAAAGAAGTCGCAAAGCTTATGAGCGGTGAAACTATTACGGACGCCAGCCTGGAAGGCGCAAAAGAATTAATGGGAATGAAGAGTAATTAACTCTTTTCTTTACTCACAATCATTTCTTGAACTTGAACTTGAACTTAAATCGGGTGTTCAAGTTAAGAGTAAGTTCAAGAATAATGGTAAAAGTTTTTTAATTAATTACAGCGCCTGTGCGAACTGCATGTCGGCTTTTCTATTCAAATCCGTTTGAACGATAAACCACACTGCCGGGCTGAACACGATGTAGAGCACGAACAAAAGCCATTTGTTAAAATGCTCGGTGGAGAATTTTTCATACAGCTCGCCGAATTTATACATAGAATATAATCCTCCGAACGGAATAAAAAATAAAATGAGCCAGAGCGCGGGCGACGCTTGTGTATCTTTGGTCGCTTCTTTCATTTCCATCGAAACCTGGTAAAACCAGTATAGGACATAAATTCCAAGTGTGATTATAACAAGAAAAACCTGGGCGATCATGTTTCTCTTTTTTATTTGAGGCTGCATAAAATTCTCCTTATGGTTTTTGATTGTGAACTGCTGATTTACTTTGATCAAAATAATTAAATCATATTAAACTTAAAAGAAAATTTTTATACGGCGGATTTTAACTGTCTTTTCTTTATCTTAAATTAAATCGAATATTAAAATCAAAAATATGAACGAAGAAAAAAAGAAACTGCTGCACAGCTTTATTATTCCGGTCATCTTCATAATAGTCCTTTTTATTATTGAAATATTCCAGAAGATGTCGGGTGTTAGTTTGATTGTTTACGGTCTGTACCCGCATAAGGTTTCAGGGTTAATCGGGATTGCCGCGGCGCCTTTGATTCATGTTGGCTACGGTCATTTGATTTCCAATTCTATTCCGCTGCTGCTGCTCGGCGTTGGTATTGCCTATTTTTATCCGGTGTCGGCTAATAAAATTTTTATACTAACTTATTTGGTGCCGGGAATATTCGTCTGGCTTACCGGCAGACCTGCATATCATGTAGGCGCAAGCGGAATAGATTATGGTCTGGTTTCATTTTTATTTTTCAGCGGGTTGATACGCCGCGACACGCGCTCAATTGCACTTGCGCTGATAGTAACCTTTCTTTACGGCGGTCTTGTATGGGGCGTCTTTCCGCAAGCCGGCGCTATATCATGGGAGTATCATTTGTTCGGTTCGCTTACCGGAATCCTCTGCGCATTCATCTTTAGAAAATCTGACCCGTATAAAAAATACGATTGGGAAGATGAAGAAGAAACTGCGGAAATATAACATCGAAAAAATTTCATGCGGCTTGTTTATATTATTTATTTATTGCAACTTTGATGTGTAATTAAATTTGTGCAACTTATTTTTATAATAAATTTTCTTGCACTCTTAAATGAATAAGTTTTTAGGAATATTTTCATGCGGGTTTTAAACTTATTATATAATAGGAATACCAGGGGAAATATCTCTTAAAGAGTTTCCTGTTTTATTGCTTATCATAATATTTTTAACCTAAATAAAAGTATTTATAAAAGCTTTTTTTAATCCTGAAAGGAGAAATAGGATGAAAAAATTTTGGGTCTTAGTTTTAAGTTTTCAAGTCTTTTTTGCTCTTCAATCTTTTGCGCAGAAGAGTTCACCTTCTTATCGAAGCGCTGGACAAATGGATGCAAATAATATAAAAACAATATTCACTAACGCTGGCGTCATTGGGCAGCCATCCAATATTGGTCCCATGGTTTCTTGGAAGTATCTTCATAACGGTTACTTTGGAGATTTAAGCATTCTTATCGGCGTAGAATTACCCGTTAAAGATTATACAGGCGACGGAATTCCCGATATTCTCCATGAAGTTATTATCACTCCGGTTAATCGTCCTGGTGGTGGTAATACAAATGGTATCAATGGACAGTTTGGAGGATTTGAACCGGACTCAGGATATTTTAATCCTAACTTGAATGTAACTGGTGAAGGCGTAGCAATAAGTAATCTGCCTGAAACATGGCCAACTGTTTGGCCAGATCATCCTGAATACGGCTCAAATGCCTGGGATGGTTTCTTCGGTAAAGATTCTTTAGCCGGAGATCAAGAAGCTTATTTTCAGATGGACGATAGAGAAGACGCCAAATTTTATAAGCTCTATAAGTTTTTGCCTGATCCATCTGATACTACACGCTACGGGTTTGGAATTACTGTTAACGTCAGATACATTGAGCTAAAGAATCCTCTCTTCCAGGATGTTTTGTTTAGAGTTTATGATATTAAAAATGAAAGCAAGTATAACTACTCTAAAGTCGTCTTTGGTAATTTAGCGGGAACATATATTGGCGGAACAGGTGATGAATACAACGACGACGTTGTATATTTTGATTCAACAAACAATATTATATATGGTTGGGATAAGGAACCTGGTTTAGGTATCCCTTATGTCCGCCCGGTAGCTAACCCGTATTGGCAGCCGAATCCTTACGCCGTTGGAACTACCGGTGAAACTTTTCTTCAATCTCCAAATAATAACAAAATATCCGGCTATGATTATTTTGTTCCAGCTGGTGCAATAAACATGGCAGGAAACATAGATATGTGGAATAAACTTACCAAACTCTATCCTCCTCCACCTGGAGATACTTTGTATGGTGAAGACGGCGACTACCTTTATGGCTCAAATGTTTTTCCGCTTAATTCCGGTGAAACCAAAAGAATTGCAAGTGTGTTGATATTCGGAAATAATAAAACCGATGTGCTGAATAAATCTCAGCTTGCTCAAATTCTTTGGTATAATAATTTTAATATTAATAACATTTACAGCGGCATCTCTCTTCAGGGAATGTCAAAACATATTAGTATCTCCGGTACTCAAAATATTCAATGGACTTCTAAGAACAGCGGCGGGTTTGTTGATATTTGGTACAGCTCTGATGCAGGCGGTTCATGGACTAACGTTGTTAGAGACGCTCCCAACAACGGCACCTATTCCTGGAATACCTCTTTATTTAAAGATTGCTCTTTCGGCAAATTGAAAATTATTATTAAAGACAATAACAAGAACATGTACGGCATTAATGAAAGCAATTATTTCTCTGTTAATAACACTGGTAATGCTTCACCTTTCACTAAAATTCTTAATACCGAATTTGATTCCTCTAATGTTTTTACCGATCTGTCTCATAACTTCAAAATTCTTGTGGGCGATAATAAAAGCGATTCTTTATTATGCAAAGTTTATTACAACTTCGCGACTGATACCAATTATTATTTCTCACAGCAGTTCTATGTTCATCAGGATACTTCTGCTCAAACTGTTCCGGTAAATTTTAATGACATACCTAATTTTGATTTGCTAAGAATAAAGCTTGAAGTTGTTGATGGTGCTGAATCTTTTAGCGATGCAACTCCATTCTTCAACAAGCAAACGCCAAGACAATATATTAATACTTCTAACTACAATAAGGTTTCCGGTTATGCTCAGGTTCCAATAAAAATTGTTAAGGTCGACCCCGCACATTTTACCGGCGATGATTATCAAATAACATTTGACGATACTACATCTAATTCTCAAAAAACTTTCAGTGTTTATGATCTTACAAAGAAAAACTATGTCCTTAAAAACTCTCCTTTAATTCCCTTTGCTGAATCACCGGTATTTGATGGTTTGTCACTTTATACAGAAGACGTAAATGTTGAACTCGATACTATCAAAAGTCATTGGAGTAGACTAAGTAACAATAATCTCACGTACACTTTTTTACAGCCTAACTTTCTCTATTCTTTAAATATTAAAACCCATGAAGATCCGTTTGATTATATGCTGGTATTCTCAAACTCATATAATGATACTTCTAATTCTCTCAGTACGGTCTTAGGTACTAATTCGCTTGTTCGCAAGAAAGTTAACTTCCGTCTTTATGATATTACAAACAAAAATAGTCCGGTACGAATTCAATTTGGATTTGTTGAATATCATAATATCAAAGTTGATACTCTCTCAAATCTTGACGTTGTATATTTATCAAACGCAAACGGTTCTATAATATCATGGTATATAGCCTTCTTTGGTGCGGATACGGCTAATGTTCCTGCTGCCGGCGATACATTATTCCTTTACACTACTAAAGGCATTACGCATTACGACACTCTCGATATTTTCGGCTTGCCTGCCGATGTTAAACCAACGAAACAATTGCCTGTTACTTTCAGTCTCGATCAAAATTATCCCAACCCGTTTAATCCGGCTACTATTATTCAATATTCTATTCCTAAGACTGCTAATGTCAGTTTAAAGGTCTATGATATTCTCGGCAGAGAAATTACCACACTTGTTAATGGGGAAAGATCTGTCGGCACTTACAAAGCTGAATTTAACGCTGGCAAATTCTCCAGCGGAGTTTATTTCTACCAGCTTAGGGCGGGAGATTTTGTTTCTACTAAGAAGATGATCCTTCTTAAATAATAAAAATTATTGTAAAGACGATCCCGCCTACCGGACGGGCAGGCGGGTCGTCTTTATGTTTAACTTAATTTAATCCTAATCGTAGGAACTTGATTTATCAAGTTCCCGCTAAACACGCAGACGATTTAGCAAATCATCTGGGACATTTAGGCGAAGGTTTTTGTGAGATATGCCCACATCCGGGACATTTAGGCGAAGGTTTTTGTGAGTTATGCCCACATCTGGGACATTTAGGCGAAGGTTTTTGTGAGATATGCCCACATCCGGGACATTTAGGCGAAGGTTTTTGTGAGATATGCCCACATCCGGGACATTTAGGCGAAGGTTTTTGTGAGATATGCCCACATCCGGGGCTTTTAGGCGAAGATATTTGTGAGATATGCTCACATCTGGGGCATTTAGTAAGAATCTTTTGCCTTTAAGCAGATTAGTCTGCTGTGTTAGCTGCTTCTCCTGCCCGATTAGCACTATCTAAAAGTTATTTAGTCTTGTCGTTCTTCATTTTAGATCTAACATAGTTACATTTAGATAATACGGATTGGCACTGGGATTTTCTTACAGTCTGCTTAGTAAAAAATCAGCACGCATTATGCCTATCTTACGCATCTTTAAATGATTCTTCATTCTTGATAGGATGATTTCTTCATCACCGCAAAGTCCTGCACGTAGTGCAAAATATTGTATCTTAAAGCCAAATGAATTAAGTTTCTAAGGCATTTTTAATCAAAATTCTAACCAGTTTAAGCCCTTCAGAAGGCTTGCCTGTAGCTGTATTATACAAAAGTAACTACGGCATTATTTACTTTGACTGGCAGAATAACAAAAGTATTCCTGAAACTGAAATTAGTAAAGAGGCAAATTTAATGAGCGATGATAAATCTAAAGTACAAGAATTTATTGATACCGAAACAAGAGAATGGCTTTACTCACTTGATTATGTGCTCGAGCACGGCGGTCCTGAAAGAGTTATAGACATACTTCAGCAATTGCAAATTAGAGCGCATAAAGCAGGCGTAAGCATTCCATTTTCCGCAAACACTCCATACATAAATACAATCCCGCGCGAACAGCAGCCGCCTTTTCCAGGCGATAGAGAAATTGAAAGAAGAATTAAAAGCCTTATACGATGGAACGCTATGGCTATGGTTGTTAAAGCAAATAAGCTTGAGCATGGTATCGGCGGGCATATTTCCACTTACGCTTCCGCCGCTACATTATATGAAATCGGATTTAACCATTTCTTCCGCGGTAAAGGCGAAGACTATGACGGCGACCAGATTTTCTTCCAGGGTCATGCTTCGCCGGGAATCTATGCGCGCGCTTTCCTCGAAGGCAGAATCTCAAAAGAACAATTGGAAAACTTTAGAGGCGAACTGAAACCCGGCGGCGGACTTTCGTCCTACCCGCATCCATGGCTTATGCCGGGCTTCTGGGAATTCCCGACTGTCTCAATGGGTCTCGGTCCGATAATGTCTATCTACCAGGCAAGATTCAACCGCTATCTTGAAGACCGCGGATTGAAAAAGCCGAACGGCAGTAAAGTGTGGGCGTTCTTAGGCGACGGTGAAACGGACGAGCCTGAAACTCTCGGCGCTATTACTCTCGCTTCAAGAGAAAAATTAGATAACCTAATCTTCGTTATCAACTGTAACCTGCAAAGGCTTGATGGTCCGGTAAGAGGAAATGGAAAAATCATTCAAGAGCTGGAAGCAATCTTCCGCGGCGCAGGATGGAACGTTATTAAAGTTATTTGGGGCGGCGATTGGGATCCGCTTCTTGAAAAAGATACCGACGGCAAGCTTGTTAAACGTCTTGGTGAAATAGTTGACGGGCAGTACCAAAAATATTCTGTAGAGACCGGTCAGTACATACGACAGCATCTTTGCAATAACGATCCCGATCTTTTGAAAATGATGGAGCATCTGTCCGATGAGCAGCTAAGAATAATGAGGCGCGGCGGGCATGATCCTGAAAAAGTTTATGCCGCATTTAAATCCGCCGTTGAGCATACCGGCTCGCCTACTGTTATTCTCGCGAAGACTATTAAAGGTTACGGATTGGGCGAAAGCGGCGAAGGAAAAAATATTACTCACCAGCAGAAAAAATTAAATGAAGATGAGCTTGCGGAATTCAGAACGCGCTTCGGCATTCCTATTTCCGATGATGAAGTTGCTAAAGCTCCTTTCTACAAGCCTGCGGAAGATACTCACGAAATGAAATATCTTAAAGAGAGAAGGCAGATGCTCGGAGGCTACGTACCTTCGCGTAAGACTAATCTGCGCCCGATTAAAACTCCTCCGGAAGATATATTTGAAGAATTCTATAAAGGCACCGAAGGCAGAGAAGCGTCTACAACAATGGTATTCGTGAGAATACTTGCAAAGCTTCTTCGCGATAAAGAAATCGGAAAGCTTATTGTTCCAATCGTCCCGGATGAAGCGAGAACATTCGGTATGGAGGCGCTCTTCCGACAGATTGGGATCTACTCGCACGTCGGTCAGCTTTATGAACCGGTTGATAAGGAAAGCCTTCTTTATTACAAAGAAGCGAAGAATGGTCAAATACTTGAAGAGGGAATTACCGAGGCAGGCGCTATGTCGTCGTTCATATCGGCTGCTACGGCTTATGCTACACACGGATTAAATATGATTCCTTTCTTTATTTATTATTCAATGTTCGGTTTCCAGAGGATCGGCGATCTTGTATGGGCTGCGGGCGATATGAGCGCCAAAGGATTCTTAGTCGGCGGCACTGCCGGGAGAACAACTCTTGCAGGCGAAGGCTTGCAGCATCAGGACGGCAACAGCCACCTGTTGGCTTATACAATTCCAAACCTCGTTACTTACGATCCGGCATTCGCATTTGAGATCGCGGTGATTATTCGAGACGGAATTAGAAGAATGTATGAAGAGCAGGAAAGCGTATTTTATTATCTCACAGTAATGAATGAAAATTACGAAATGCTTCCAATGCCTGAAGGCGCGAAAGAAGGCATCGTAAAAGGAATGTATAAATTAAAACCATCAGCAAAGAAGAATTTAAAATTAAGAGCGCAGCTTTTCGGAAGCGGAACTATTCTAAACGAGGTTCTAAAGGCGCAGGAAATTCTCGAAGAAGAATATAAAGTTTCGGCGGACGTTTGGAGCGTTACAAGCTATAAAGAATTGCGAAGAGACGCTTTGGAAGCGGAGCGCTGGAATATCCTTCATCCAAGCGAAGAGCAAAAGATTCCTTACATTTCAAAAGTATTGAAAGACGAAGAAGGAGTTTTTGTAGCCGCTTCGGATTATGTAAAAACCCTTCCGGACTCAATTGCGAAATGGTTCCCGAGCCATCTCTACGCGCTTGGAACGGACGGCTTCGGAAGGAGCGACGGAAGAGCAAACTTGCGCGATTTCTTTGAAGTCGACGCAAAGCATATTGTTGCCGCAGTTTTATATGCGCTTTCAAAAGAAGACAAAATAAAGGCTGCGGTAGTAGATAAAGCGATAAAGGATCTCGGCGTTAATCCGTCAAAGCCTAATCCTCTTACCGTTTAATCAAATGATTCACACAATGAAATTTTAAGGTAGAAAATGGCAATAGAATTTAAATTACCGGAACTCGGCGAAAATATAGAATCGGCAGACGTGCTGAATATTCTCGTCAGCGTCGGAGATAAAGTAGAAAAAGATCAAGGCGTTATTGAAATTGAAACCGACAAAGCAACTATCGAAGTGCCTTCAACATTAACCGGAGTTGTAAAAGAAATATTAATTAAATCAGGCGAGAAGGTAAAAGTAGGACAGTCAATAGTAACATTTGAAGAGGCTAATCAAAAGGCTGCTATTAAAACGGTAGAAAAGCAGGTTGAAACATTGCCGGCAAAAAAAGTTGAAGCTAAGCCCGCCGCTGCTATCGAAAATAAAACTACTTTTGAAACTAAGAAGGCAAAATCCGCAAGCGCGGTTGTTGATATGAAATTACCTGAGCTTGGTGAAAACATTGAATCGGCTGACGTTTTAAACGTTCTTGTAAAGCCAGGCGACATTATTGAAAAAGATCAGGGAGTTATTGAAATTGAAACCGACAAAGCAACAATCGAAGTACCTTCAACATTATCAGGAAAAGTTGTTGATGTCATACTGAAATCAGGAGACAAAGCGAAGGTCGGGCAGACTATTCTTAAGATAGAAACCGGCGATACTTTTGCCGGTGAAGTTTCGGAAGAGAAAAAGCCGGCAGTTATCCAGGCTCCAGTTGAAGAAAAAGTAGAATTTAAAAATGCGGCAAACATTGATTCAACTAAAGGCGAAAGAGATAAATTTTCTCCCGGAGAAGTTGATAACCAGCCTCCGATTTCAAAGGGCGCTGCGCCTGCGGCTCCTTCGGTAAGAAGAATTGCGCGCGAGCTTGGCGTCGATATTAATAAGGTACAAGGCACCGGTCCGTTCGGAAGAATATCGATGGACGATGTTAAAGCTTACGTTAAAAAACTGAATGAGAACCGGGAAACTTTGCCTTCGCTTGGAATAAAGCAGGAAGCTCTGCCTGATTTCTCAAAGTTCGGTGAAGTTGATATTAAGCCGATGAGCAATATACGTGCGAAGACGGCTGTTCATCTTAGCTATGCCTGGTCTTCTATTCCGCACGTAACACAGCATGATAAAGCCGATATTACTGAGCTTGAAAAAATAAGAAAGTCACACAATCCAAAAGTTGAAAAAGCTGGCGGTAAACTAACTGTAACTGCTATTCTGCTAAAAGTTGTTGCTGCCGCATTAAAAGTATTTCCGCAATTTAACAGCAGTGTTGATCTGGAAAAGAAAGAAGTTATTTATAAAAAATATTTCAACATCGGGATTGCCGTCGATACAGAACACGGATTGATAGTCCCTGTTGTAAAAAATGTTGATCAAAAGAATCTGACCGAACTCGCTGTCGAAATGAATGCGATAGCAGAAAAGGCGAGGATAAGAAAAATATCATTAGACGAACTTCAAGGCGGATGTTTTACAATTACAAATCTCGGCGGCATAGGAGGAACTTCTTTTACGCCTATTGTAAATTCACCCGAAGTTGCTATACTTGGAGTTTCAAGAAGTTCGTTGGAACCTGTTTATATGAACGGCGCATTCGAACCGCGATTGATGCTGCCGCTGTCGTTGTCTTATGATCATAGAATAATTGACGGCGCTGACGCAGCAAGGTTTTTAAGGTGGGTCTGCGAAGCTCTCGAACAGCCTATCAAAATATTAATAGAAGGATAAAAACTTTTGCTTGAACTACGGGATATGATTATGTTCAAGTTTAAGTGTAAGTTCAAGGCTGGGTTTTGAAATAACGGAGAAATGAATTTTAATGAATAAAAAAATAGTTGTAATAGGTGCAGGTCCGGGCGGATATGCTGCAGCATTTTTAGCCGCCGATCTTGGGATGGAAGTAACTTTAATCGATAAGGAAAAAAATCCGGGCGGAGTTTGTTTGTACCGCGGATGTATTCCGTCGAAGGCGCTTCTCCACGTAGCAAAATTAATTTCAGAAGCAGAAGAAGCTAAGAACTGGGGAATAGAATTTCCAAAACCGAATATTGACCTCAACAAACTGAGAGAATTCAAAAACAATGTGGTCGGGAAACTCACCGGCGGTCTGGGAATTATATCGAAGCAAAGGAAAGTAAATTATATTTCCGGCACAGCAAGATTTATGAACTCGGAAACAATTAAAGTCGATAAAACCGATGGAAGTTCAGCCGAGATAAAGTTTGATAAAGTTATTATTGCAACAGGTTCTGTTATAGCAACTATACCATCGCTTAACATAAACAGCAAGAGAGTTTTAAATTCAACAACGGCGCTTGATCTGCCTGAAATTCCGAAAAGCTTATTAGTAATCGGCGGCGGATATATCGGATTGGAATTAGGATCGGTTTATAATTCTCTTGGAACAAAAGTTTCCGTAGTTGAAATGACGCCAGGACTTTTGCCCGGCGCGGATAGAGACCTTGTTTCCTTTTTAGCGAAAAGGATTGAAAAGAAATTTGACAAAGTAATGTTGAGCTCAAAGGTTCTGGAGTTGAGAGAAGTACAGAATGGAATCGGTGTGAAAATCCAATCTGCTGACGGAAATATTTCAGAGCATGTTTATGATTATGTTTTAATGTCTATTGGCAGAAAGCCTGAGACTAAAGGACTGGGATTAGAAAACACACGCGTAAAAGTGAATGAGCGAGGCTGGATAGTTGTTAACGAACAGTTGAAGACTTCCGATCCAAACATATATGCAATCGGAGATATTGCCGGAGAGCCTATGCTTGCGCACAAAGCTTCGCATGAAGCCCGCGTAGCAGTTGAAGCGATTGCCGGTCATAAAGTAGCGTTTGAACCGAAAGCAATTCCTGCCGTTGTGTTTACCGATCCGGAAATTGCATGGGCGGGGTTAACCGAGAATCAAGCGAAAGAAAAAAATATTAAATATGAAGTTGTGAAGTTCCCGTGGGCAGCATCCGGAAGAGCTTTGACGCTGGATAGAAGCGACGGCGTAACAAAATTAATTATCGATCCAATTGATCAAAGAATACTTGGCGTAGGAATTTGCGGTCCGGGAGCCGGTGAATTAATTGCCGAAGGTGTTCTTGCAATTGAGATGGGAGCAAATGTTACCGATCTAAAATTAACGATTCATCCTCATCCGACTTTATCCGAAACTATTATGGAATCCGCGGAACTGTTCTTCGGACAAAGCTCACACATTTACAAACCTAATAGATAATTTTCATAGCGGGAAGATTAAACAATCTTCCCGAAAAATTTTACAGACCGTTCAACTCTTCAATTATTTTATCCATATTATTAAGCGGCAAACTGCAGCTGAAATTCCGGCAAATATAAACTGTCGTTTTTCCATCAACCGCTTTTTGATCTTTTACAAAAGAGGAAATCTTCTCAATATTATTTTCATCTGAATTTAGAATTAATATTTTATTAGGAAGGAATCTCTTTCCAATAACATTCAGGACTTCGCCTGCGGAAGAAGAATTTTTTTCACTTGCAATAATTATTTCATAGGACGGACCAAGTGCAAAATCAAGCCCGCACAGTGCCAGCGTAAACGATGCCGGAGAATTATTTATTGATCTTGAAAATACAGAAATTATTTTGGAAGCCATTTCTTCAAACTCAGCCTTCCCGGTAAATCTGCCGAGCTTCAACAAGTTCAAAACAGCAGCGGAATTACCTGAAGGAACGGCGCCGTCATAAATTTCTTTAGTTCTAATAATAAGCTTTTCGCCGTCATCGCTTGTAAAAAAGAAACCGCCGGATTCTTTATCCCAGA
This sequence comes from Bacteroidota bacterium, assembly GCA_021824565.1. Classification (GTDB taxonomy): domain Bacteria; phylum Bacteroidota; class Ignavibacteria; order Ignavibacteriales; family Ignavibacteriaceae; genus FEN-1297. Next base: position 12,925 of record JAKAKL010000085.1, read on the forward strand.
AATGCCCGATGAAATATTCATTATGCTTTAATGCAGCCGACAAATAAATTTCCTTAAATGTTGACTCATACAAATCAATTAAGCCCGAAATAAAAAACGAATAATCATCAGCCATTGCGTTGATCGCCGCTTCATCATAACGAAAACGATGAAGCAATTTCCCTTTCGCATCCGACATTCTTTCAAGAATAAATTCTGCGGCTTTTCCCGCTGCATCCGCGTATTCAGCTTTGTTAAATGCTCGCGAAGCTTTTGCAAGCGCCGAAATCATTAAACCATTCCAATCTGTTAATATCTTATCGTCCTTAAATGGATGAATTCTTTTTTCGCGGAAGTCAAAAAGTTTTTTTCTAATTGATTCTATTTTTATTGATAGCTCTTCGCTTGATAATTTTTGATCGAGTGAAATTTCTTCAATGGGTTTTTCCAGGTGAAGAATGTTCGTTAAATTTTTCCCCTCATGAAATTGATCGATCCAATTTCCACCATCTTTAATATTATATATTTTTATTGCCAGTTCAGATTCATCTTTGCCTAGAACTTTTTTTATTTCCTCTTTGTTCCACAAATAAAATTTACCTTCGCTGCCTTCGCTGTCCGCATCCTCGGCAGAGTAAAAAGCTCCTTCAGGGGAAGTCATATCCCGAAGGACATAGTAAATGATTTGTTCTGCAACATTTTTATAAATGATTTTCCCGGTTGCTTGAAATGTTTCCGTGTAAGCCATGATCAGCAATGCCTGATCGTACAGCATTTTTTCAAAGTGAGGAACAAGCCACTGTGCATCGGTAGAATAGCGGTGAAAGCCGAACCCGACATGATCATAAATTCCGCCCTTGTTCATTTCGAGCAAAGTCTTTTCCACAATTTCGAGAGCGTGCGGCTCATTTTTTCTTTTCCAGTACCGAAGAAGAAAAAGAAGATTATGCGGTGTTGGAAATTTCGGCGCCGTGTTAAATCCGCCGAATTGCGGATCGAATCTTCTTGAAAAATCGATATATGCTTTTTCTAAAATCTTTTCATCAATTTGAATAAATCCTTGGTAATTGAAATTATTCTTTAACGCATCAGAAATTTCTTCTGCCGAATTATAAATTTTTTCTCGGTTCGCTTTCCAAATCTCATTCAGCTTCGGAATAAGCTCAATCATTCCTACTCTGCCAAACCGGTTTTCTTTCGGAAAATATGTTCCCGCAAAAAATGGTTTTTTATCCGGTGTCATAATAATTGTCATTGGCCAGCCGCCGCTTCCGGTAAGCATCTGGCAAACGTTCATATAAATGTTGTCTATGTCGGGTCGTTCTTCTCTATCAACCTTAATAGAAACAAAATATCGGTTCATCAAAGCTGCAACTTCTTCATCCTCGAAAGATTCGCGTTCCATGACATGGCACCAGTGACAAGTAGAGTAACCGATAGAAAGAAAAACCGGTTTATCCTCCTTCTTAGCTTTTGCAAAAGCCGCGCTGTCCCATGGATACCAATCTACCGGATTAAAAGCATGCTGCTGCAGGTACGGACTTTTTTCGTTTATTAGATGATTGGCTTTCTTCATATTTATTTTTTTGGCGCAAGATAAAAGTTTAATTATATAAACTTTGTGCGAAGGAATATCGGCGATTGTTACTAATATTTTTTTTCAATATGTTATTACCAATCCAAACCAAAGGTTAAATATGAACAACAAAAATCATCTTATAATACCGGCGGCGATAATCAGCGCAGGGTTTGTTATAGGAGTTTTAATTTTTATCTCGGCATGGAAATCAAACTACAGCGCTAACCAAACGATAACCGTTACCGGCTCGGCGCAGCAAGATATTGTTTCCGACTTTGCAATCTTAAAAGGAACAATTTCAATTCAATCTCCGAACGCTGAAAGCGCATATAAAGAATTGGAAAGAGAAAAACCCATACTATTCAGCTATTTAAAATCCAAAGGATTTGATAAAGACAAAATTGAAATGTCCACTATTACAAATTATCCGGTGTACCAGCTTTCCCCAAATGGTCAGCAGACAAACAATATTATCGCGTACAATTACAGCCAGACGATTTCTATTCAATCAATGGATGTCTATAAAATAAAAGAGATTTCACTTGAGATAAGTTCACTTATAGAAAAAGGGGTTAATTTCAGAGTGGACATGCCGGAATATCATTATTTAAAATTAGCCGATTTAAAAATACAAATTCAAGCTGAGGCAGCAAAAGATGCCATGATAAGGGCGGAAAAAATTGCGGAAGCAACTGGAAGAAAATTGGGTCCGATGAGAAGCGCTAAAATGGGAGTACTGCAAATAACACCGAAGTATTCAACGCAGGTTTCTGATTACGGTATAAACGATCTCTCTTCAATCGATAAAGAAATAACTGCGGTGGTCAACGCTTCTTTTGAAATAGAATGATAATTTTTGTCGTAGACAAATGTCATCATTATTATTTATTTTTACGCGTTAAAATTTTTGCTATTTAGATGAATTAAAAAACCGGACTTAATATGACTAAACCACAAATTTGGGTTGCCGCTTTTCTCGGACTTTTTTTAATACTTTTCTTACTTGAAAAATCAACCAACCGCAGCGATTTACAGGAAACATCAACACCCGGCGGAATGCCGCAGTTAGGACAAACTACCCAAGCTTCCACACCGCAAGATTTAATTTCAAGCCTGGGCTGCACAAGCTGCCACGGCGCCGATTTAACCGGCACGAAGATGGGACCGAACATTCACGGCGTTAAACAATACTGGTCAAGAGATAATTTGATTAACTACTTGCGCAATCCAAGCTCTTATATGTCTTCCGACCGCTTCAAAAGCTACAAGGCTAAGTATCAAATTATGATGCCGCCTTTCAATAATATTGACGTAAAAAATCTCGGTAAAATTGCGGACTATCTGCTAAAACTTAAATAATGATTTTTTGAAAGATTAGTGCGGCGGCGCATTAATCTTTCTTAAAAAATTTCACGCTGCCTTTCATTCTATTTCGAGGACGATCTTGCCGGTGTTTTTATTTGCTTCCATATATTTGTGTGCCGAAGTCGCTTCTTTCCAATTAAAGATTTTATCAACAACCGGTCTTAATTTTCCCGAATTAAATTTTCCCAATGCGAACAATGAAAATTCATTGACAAGTTTAATTTGATAATCTAAATCCCGCGACCTCAAAGCCGAGCCGATAATCGACAAACGTTTGCTTATAATTTTTCGCATATCAAAATTTTCTACTTTGCCTCCGCCGAGAAAAGAAAGCATAATTAATCTGCCGTCCATTTTAAGAATGTCAATATTTTTCTGTAAGTATGGCGCGCCAATAAAATCGATAATTAAATCAACGCCATCATTATTTGTAAGAGCCAAAACTTCCTGTGTAAAATCATTTATCTTATAATTTATTGCTTTCCATGCGCCAAGTTTAATACACGTCTCCTGTTTTTCTTCTGATGCAGTAACGATTATTTTTGCTTGAAGCTCGCGCGCTATTTGAATAGCCGCTGTGCCTACTCCGCTGGCTCCTGCATGTATTAAAACCATCTCGCTGCTTTTTAATTTGCCATAATATATTATCGCCTGGTAGGATGTTAAAAATACTTCCGGAATTGCAGCGGCTTCTATAAGGCTTAAGCTTTTCGGTATTGGCATAGCCATTTGTTCATGAATAACCGCATATTCGGAATATCCTCCGCCTGGAATTAATCCGAAAATCAAATCTCCCTTTTTCCATTTAGTAACGCCGCTGCCTAATTCTACTACCTCTCCTGAAATTTCCAAACCAAGAATTTTGCTTGCGCCTTTAGGCGGCGGATATTTTCCATCGCGCTGCATTATGTCGGCGCGGTTTAGCCCGGCAGCTTTTACTTTCACCAATATTTGTTCCGGTGATGGTTTTAAATCGTCAACTTCCGCGATTTTAAGAGTATCCGCATTGCCGCCGTCTTGATGTATTATAGCTTTCATATTTTACTTAAAATATTTTTCTAAAAAATTTTCAATTGCTTCATTTACAAAGCCCGGATTTTCCACCGGCGACATGTGCGCCGCTTCCGGTACGAGTATGAACTCAGAGCCGTTGATTTTCTTTGCCAATTCTTTCATTGAGTCAGGCGGAGACAATTTATCCTTTTCTCCGCAAATAATTAAAGCCGGTATTTTTATTTTTTCAAGATATTCTGAAGTGTCGGTTCTTCCCGCCATAGCAAGTAAACATCCCTTAACACCAGCCGGATCGCTGTTTATTGAACGAGTAAGTATTTCAGAATAATCATCTGAATTATTTATAGACTCTTCGGTAAAGCATGTAGGAACAAAATCAGCAACAAACTTTTTAACTCCTTCGGTATTTATTTTTTTAATACCGGCAGCGCGGCGAAGTTTTGTCTCGTTAGAATCGGCTTCGGATTTGGTATCACACAAAATTATTCCGCCAAGCTTGTGCTCAAATCTTTCAACAGCCCTGAGCAAAATATATCCGCCCATTGAGAGTCCGCAAATTATCGGCTTATTCAGGTTTAGATCATCGATAATCGTTTCCAAATCATCAACAAAAGATTCAAGCGTAAGCTGACCGTCACTGGCGAAAGAATTTCCAAGTCCGCGTATGTCGTAAGAAACTATATTGTAATTAACTTTGAAAAATCTAATTTGACTTTTCCACATAAAATGATCGTAAGGAAATCCGTGAATAAAGATGATAGATTTATTTAATGTACTTCCTTCTTGATAAAGTGAGATATTATTGCTTGTTTTCATTAATCATTTACTCTTAAGCTGGTTATTTTTAATAATAAAAAATAAGGATTAAAAAATGAAAAATGAATTAATCTATACGGTATTTATTTTTGCTTTCACATCCATTTGTGTCTTTGCACAAAACGACACAACGAAAAACGCGGGCTGGACCCCTAAAGCAATTGCCGGAATCAATATCAGCCAACTTGCGCTTAGCAACTGGACGCAGGGCGGAGAAAATTCTTTATCCTGGACTCTTACGGGCAACATCGGCTATAATTATAAAAGCAGCAGTTGGAATCTTTCCAACAATTTAAAGCTGGCATACGGCAGAACTAAGTTAAGCGGACAAGACTTCAGAACCAATGACAATGAATTTTATCTCGAGGATGTTCTATCCAAAAAAATTGGCTGGGCTGTAGATCCTTTTTTCAGCAACATAATTACTACTACAATAGCGCCCGGTTATGACTACAACGCCGACACCGCTGTTGAAATAGCAAATTTTTTCGATCCCGGATACGTTGTCCAAAGTCTTGGTTTTGAATATGATAAACTAGCAGGCTTCAAAACCAGGCTTGGAATTGCCGTTCAAGAAGTATTTACAAATCATAACAGAAAATATACCGATGATCCTGCCACATCAAAAGTTGAAGCATTTAAATTAGAAACCGGCTTTCAGTCGGTTACATCAGGCAATGTTCAACTCGCAGAAAATTTACTGCTCTCAAGTAGTTTAACTTTATTTACTCGCTTCAAGAGTCTTGATGTATGGGACGTCCGCTGGGATAATTCATTGGTTGCGAAAGTAAACAGCTGGCTTAATGTCAACCTTGGATTTCTTTTAGTATATCAACGGGATCAATCTCTTACAACACAAATGAAACAAACTCTGCAGCTTGGAGTTGTGTATGCTTTATTTTAAAAGTTGATCAATTTTGATTCGAGATAATATTTTTTATTTTTACGTCCTTCTAAAAAAGATGTAAGAAGATGAAAATTGCCTTTGTTTGTACCGAAGCGGTTCCTTTTGCAAAGACAGGTGGACTTGCAGATGTAGCTGGCGTTCTTCCAAAATATCTGGAAAGGCTCGGCTGCGAAATAAAGCTGTTCATTCCGAAATACTATTCTATCGATGAGACAAAATTTAATCTGCATTATAATTGGGAAGTGGGAGAAATATATATTAGAATCGGCGGACATCTTCGTTCGGCGCATGTTTATCAATGCAAGCTTGTGGACAGTAATGTTGAAATAAATTTTATCGATTGCCCTCACTACTTTCATCGTGCGCATTTTTATACAAATGATGCGGACGAGGACGAAAGATTTATATTCTTTTCTAAAGGAGTTATTGAAGCGCTTCAGCGGCTTAAGTGGGCGCCGGATGTTATTCACTGCAACGATTGGCAGACAGGACTTATTCCCCTTTTTCTGAAAGATAATTATTCATGGGACAAACTTTTTGAAAAAACTTCTACTTTGTTTACCATTCATAATATTGGTTACCAGGGAAAGTTTCAAAAGACGGCTCTTGCAAAAGCAGAAATAGATGAAAAATATTTTTTCCCTATGGGTCCGGTGGAATTTTATAATGATTTTTCTTTTATGAAATCAGGAATATTTTTCTCCGATATCATAACCACTGTCAGCAGAACATATGCGAAGGAAATATTAACTAACGATTACGGCGCCGGTTTGCAAAATTTATTATTTGAAAGAAGAAATGACTTATATGGAATTTTAAACGGCGTAGAATATTCCACATGGAATCCTGAATCCGATGATCAAATTCCATTTAATTATTCGGTGGATAATCTCGAAGGAAAATTAAAGAATAAAGAATACTTGCTTAATCATTTTGGAATGACTTTCGATAACGATGTTCCTCTTATAGGAATTATATCTCGTATGGTAGAACAAAAAGGATTGGATATTTTTGCGGAATCTTTATACGATCTTTTAAAAATTCGTGCGCAGTGGATAATTCTCGGTAGCGGCGAAGATAAGTATGAAGAATTATTCCGCGAACTTGTTCTAAATTATCCAGATAAGTTCGCTGCTTATATCGGCTTTAACAATGAACTTTCACATCTTGTAGAAGCCGGTGCGGATATTTTTTTAATGCCTTCGCGGTACGAGCCGTGCGGTTTGAATCAAATATACAGCTTAAAGTATGGAACGGTGCCTGTTGTCCGTAATACCGGCGGGCTTGCGGATACTATTAAAGACTGGCATGATTATAAAAATACTGGAAACGGTTTTTCGTTTAATGACTATTCCGGCGAAGCGCTCGTCTCTGCAGTAAAGCGTGCGGTAGAAACATTTATGGATAAAATTGCCTGGAAAAAAATTCAAGCGAACGGAATGAAAGAAGATTTTACATGGGATTCTTCTGCGGAAGAATATTTAAAATTATATAAGCTGGCAGTAAGCCGGAAAAATAAATCATAGAAAAAATTAAGTATGGAAGATTTAAATTTTGATCCTGCAAAATCAACATCGCAGTTCAGAAGAAATTATAAGCTTCACGATCTTGCGGAATACAACGGAAAAAATTTATTAACTCAGTGGGGAATTAAGTTCGCAGATTTTGGCGAAGATAAACGTTACCAGAAAGTTTGGGAAAAAGGAAACGATAAGCCCGATCTGATAATTAACTACAAAGAAAAAGAATGCTTGATAGATTGGAAAGGGAAGCATAAAGCGGATTGGATCGCAAATAAACGAGCTATTGAATCATACATTAATTGGAAAGAAAAATTTGGCATGCCGGTCTTTATCTGCTTCGCTGTTTTCGACAATGAAAATATTTTAGTCGAAATTAAATTTGCGAGCATCGGAGTTCATAAATTTGAGGAAGCCAAAAAAAGACAGTGGGATAAAAACGAAATTGTGCGTTTTGAAAAAGATCTTCCTGACTTTACAAAAGTAAATTTACTGAAGTTTATAAATTTTCTTAATAATAATAGCCGATAGAGAAATAAAAATAATAATCCCCCAGGCTTAACGGATTTCCCGGAAGATCTTTTACAAACAAGAAACTTCTCCCTAGAGAAAAATCCGCGGGGCCGATTGGCGTGTTGAATGATAAAGTTGCGCCGACACCGTGTCTTAAATCCTTAAATCTTATTTCTTCCGGCTCCGGCCACGTTGAGCCTAAATCGTAACGAAGCTTAAAGTAAGTATCAAAAAATATTTGGAACGGAAGTTTGTAGCGGTATTCAAGCGAGGCTAAGAAAATTTGTCTTCCTCTAAATTCATTCTGATTCATACCGAAGAAAGAATCCTGACCGCCGAGAGAATATTCTTCGCTCAAAGGCAATGTCTTATCGGCAAAGCCAATCATAAATCTGGGAGAAAATGTACTAACGTCTTCGATAGTAAAATAATTTTTATAATCAAAGCTAACGTTTGTATAACCAAGCTGCCCGCCGAGCGCATTCTGAGCGGTTTCATAAACGCCTTTAAAATAAATTCCTTTAGTCGGATACGGATACTTATCCTGCGTATCTATTGTCGAACTTGCGCGAAGACTTACAATTGTCGTTCTAAGCGGATCTACCGGCGATCTGTCAATATTTTTTATTTGATCTACCTGGTAGCGCCCTTCAAAAATTAAATTTCCAAATCTCTGCACCTGTGTTCCTACCGAAACAGAAGCGCCGTAATATATTTGCCTGTATTGACCGTCAGAACTTCTATAAAACCTTGTTGTTGTAGAAGAAGGATCGTCGATATAATGATAAACATCATCGAATTTATAATAAGCATTGATCTTATAGGTAAGATATGTGTTAAATATTCTGTTTGATTTATGCTCTAATACAAGTGCTCTGCCGCGCGAACTGCCGAACAAAAGCAGGCCGGCTTCGGTTCCGCTTCCGAAAAGATTTTCATCTACAACGTCGAGGCTCAACTGCGCTTTGCTTTCGTTATCAACTCTGAAACCGATGCGCAGGACGCTGGATTCTTTCTCTTTAACATTAACAACAAGTATATTTTCCCCCATATTTTTTTTGACGCTGAAAAAAATATCATCAAATAAATTTGTGCTGCGAAGATTCGTTAATCCCTGTTTAATATCATTATAATTAAAATATTGTCCCGCTTTTACCGGGAGTTCCCTGGTTATAATTGTATTGTCAGTATAATTATTACCTTCAATTTTTATAGATGAAATTTTCCCTTCATCTATATAAATATTTATTTCTCCATTATCTTTGTCGAAAATAATTTTCCTAATTTCTGCAAGCGAATATCCTGCTTGTCGATAAATGTTTATGATTCCTATTGCAGCAGCAAGAATTTTTTTTGCAGAATACGGCGTTCCCAAAAGATCTTCCGTTTTTTTATCAACTAAAGACTGGCTTATCAGACTTACTCCGTTTACATTAATTTTTTTTATGAGCGGATTTGTTTCATATATAAAATTCACCGTAGAATAATTTTCGTGCTGAATTATTTTTGCGCTGAGGTTTTTATAAATTCCGGTCGAATAAAGAGAATATAGATCATCAAGAATATCATAGCTGGAGACAGAGTCTTCGGAAGTATATTTTTGAATAAAAGGTCTTTCAACTTCCGGCTCATTTCCTGTCGCCATTATATTTTTTATATAGAATTTTTCTTCATTAAAATTTTTTCTGAACAGCGAATCTATTTGCTTCTTTATTTCCGGAACTTCAGACTTGGCTGCAACGTAGCCGCGTGATATAATGGTATCTATATTAACAAAGTCGTCAATTTTAAATTCATCCAGACTTGGAGTAATAATATTGTCCGCCAGTTGAAGCTGAGCATCGTTAAGTCTTTTCATCGGAATGCTGACTACTTGATCTGCAATTTCCCATGGCAGTGCAAGTTCTCCTTTTGGATGGAGAGTGCTAGTAGTATTAACTGCAATTATGTATTGCCCGCCGAGATTTTTTGCGATCTTTACAGGAATGTTTGCTACAAGTCCGCCGTCAACCAAAGTCAGCGAGTCTTCATTAACCGGGGAGAGAAAAAAAGATACGCTTGAACTCGCTCTCATTGCCTGGCTTAGCGAGCCTTTATTAAGAACAACCGCTTTTCCGTTCACCAGGTTTGTACAGACTGCTCTAAATTTTTTTTCAAGATCGTCAAAAGACGAATCAACATGAATCGGCGCTTGAAAAGCCAAAAGATTTAAATAGTTAGAAAGTTTTTCTCCGCTGTTCAGCGAAGTTGGAAGAACAGGGGTTAATCCTTTAAGGCGCAGTGTAAATATTGCCTTGTCCTCGGTAATTTTTTGATCTACAAAAAGCTCGCGTCTGTTGGTCTCTCTATCAGAGGCAAGAAGATTATCCCAGTTTGTATTTACTGCAATAGAATCGAGCTGATCGACAGTATAACCCGCTGAATAAAGACCGCCGACTATACTTCCCATGCTTGTGCCAACAATTAAGTCTATCGGTATTTTTGCTTCTTGGAAAGCTTTAAGAACCCCGATTTGCGCAAGCCCTCTTGCACCGCCGCCGCTTAATGCGAGAGCTATTTTGGGCATAGGTTTAGGAATTCTTTCCGTTAAACCGAAAGGCAATTTTTTAGTTTTATACTCTACGGAAATAGTGCGGGTAATCTGCGCGAAAGAAGTAGATATTAAGAATGGAATTAATCCAAAAATTATTTTCTTCAGTTTTATCATTCAACCAAAATTAGAATGTTGAACCAGATTGGATCAACATTCTAAAAATTTTTTTAACGACGTTTTTTCTGCTGAGCTTTTGTGTTTTGTTCTGCGGCTTCAAGCATTCTCGTCATAAATCCTTTTTTTGTTTTCGGATTTTTAACGGGTTCTAAAACCATTCCGTCGTGCTTGTGATTAATATAATATTGTTGCGCAATCGAAAAAACATTGAACATAAAATAATAAAGATTAAGACCAGATGGAAAACTCATGAACATTAAGGTTAGCATGACTGGCATTAGATAAACCAATGCCTGCTGGCTGGGATCTTTCATCGTCATTTTCTGCTGGAAAAAAGTAGCAATTCCCATAAGAACAGCCAGCCCGCTAATTTGATCTATTCCTACAAAAGGAATCTTAAACGGGAGAGTAAAAATTGTATCGGGTCTTGAGAGGTCTGTTATCCAAAAGACAAACGGCTGCTGACGAAGTTGTATTGCTGCTTTAAATAATCCCCACAACGCAATAAAAATCGGCATCTGTAAAACTAAAGGAAGACATCCTCCGGCTGGATTTATTCCGTACGTCGAATAAAGTTTCATTGTTTCTTTGTTCAGACGGGTCGGGTCTTCTTTATACTTTTCTTTAAGCTCTGCAATCTTCGGCTGAAGGAGCTGCATCTTTTTCATTGATTGGAAACTTGATTTAGTAAGAGGATACAAAACAAGTTTAATTATCAACGAGAAAATAATTATAACTATACCGTAGTTTGAAATTATGCCGTGCAGAAAATCAAACAGTGGCAATAAAACATATTCCGTAATAGGTCTGACTAAAAATTTTAAACCAAAAAAGCTCCCAAAGTCAACGATCGACTCAAAATGGTTTCCGTACGTTTTTAACAAATCATAGTCAGCTGGACCTATGTAAAGATCAAATGATTTTTGTTCAACAGCAGAATTTCTAAAAGGAATATTAAGCCGAACATTGTAAAAGGCTTTCTCGCCTCCGTCCTGATACGGAATTTTAATGCCGTCAACAAAGGCGCCGTCAACATCCGAAGATTTATTTGGGGCAATAATAGCAGCAAAATATTTATCACGCACCGCTATCCAGTCTACTCTTCCATTAAATTCTTTTTGAACTTTTTCATTAATCTTAGAGGCGTCAACCACCACATTTTCGCCGCCGTAGAACACGTTTGCGCTCGAGTAGGCAGCCTCGTCCACTGAATTTTCTTCTACAAAGCGAAGACCTTCTCTCCACATAATATCATAATCGTCATTGCTTATAAGGTTGTTCATTCCAACAAGCTCGACACTGCATTTCATGTTATATTTGTCGCCGTAGAAGGTATAATTTTTTTTGATATACCGATTGCCCGAAACGAGATAAGTAAAAGAAATATTTAAAGAGTCTTTGGGTGAAATCTTGAAATAAGAGTTTTCAACACTCGGATTAAAAAATAAATTACCTGTATTGATTGCTTTTCCGTCCGATGATACGAAAGCGAGGTCCGGTCCGCCGCCGCCGATTGAGTAATTTATTAGTTGAACATGAGATGTATAAAAATTTGTATCCTTCCCGCCGATTGAATACCAGTTTTTAAAATCCTTCAAGAAATATTTTTTAATATCTCCGCCTTTAGAAGAGAGTTCTATTTTAGCTAAGTTATTTTCAACTGTTATTATTTTTTCCGGCTGAACAGGAGAAGAAAAATATTTTCCGTATTTAAGACTATCGTTCGGGTTCGTTTCGTTTGATTGTGAGCCGGTTTGGTTTGCCGTACTAGAGGGCGTGATTTCTTTTTGCGGTTGTTGAACGCCCTGTTCTATATTTTTAGAAACCTGTGTTGTATCGTTTTTGGTAGCCGTGTTTTCGTTTTGTTTGGGAGCGCTTATATAAAGCCAAGCCAAAAATATAACAGCAATCAATACGAATGCTAATGTCGATTGTTTATCCATCAATTTCTTTCATCATTGAAGGGGATCATAGCCCCCTTTATTAAACGGGTTACATCTCAAAATTCGCCACACGGCCTTTGCTCCGCCCTTAAAAACACCATACTTCTCAAATGCTTGAATAGCATATTCAGAGCACGTCGGAAAAAATCTGCAAGATGGCGGAAAGAGCGGTGAAATTAATTTCTGATATAATTTAATGAGAAATATAAAAACTTTTCTCATCCTAAAACATTCTCAATTTTTCTTAATACTTCTAATACGCCAGACAGAACATCGCCCTGGTAAATTTTTTTATTGTTCTTTTCATTTATTTGCAGCGGAGAAAAAACTAATTTAAGCAAGTATTTTTTATGCAGACACAAATTTAATAGAGACGCCTTGTTCAGCCTAAAAGAATTCTTAATAATTCTTTTAAATCTATTCCTCCACACCGCAGTCCCGAATTTTTTTCCTACCGCAACAGCTATTTTTACTCCCGGTTGTTCGCTTTGTTTTTCAAGAAGATAGAATAGTTTGATTTTCTTGTCGACCGAAATTAAACTTCTTCCAACAGAATAAATATTTTCAAAATCTTTTCTGCTCTTTATTCTTTCATCTCGCGAAAGACCAAAGCGTTTCACTGTTTAATATTTCTCGTCGCTTACTGTTAATTTTTTTCTGCCTTTTGCTCTGCGCCGCGCAAGTACTTTGCGACCATTTTTAGAACTCATTCTTTCTCTAAAGCCGTGCTTGTTTTTTCTTTTTTCTTTACTCGGCTGAAATGTTCTCTTCATCTTTAACTCCTTAATTCAAAAAGATGCCAAAAATAACCAAACATGCTTAAAATAACAAGATAAATAATTTCGGTGTTTTAAAAAATTTTTGTAAAATAAGGCAAAAATTAACTTGCGCTATATTGTTTTTGTTTATATTTTTTCATGCAGTTGGGTTGCAAAAATATTTGTTGATATGTTGTTGATATGTTTTGTTTGTGAAAACGTTTCACACCTTCATCTCCCAATCGCCCAGTTAAATACTAAACAACAATGTGCTGTGATTTTAAGAAGTGTGCGCTAATTGCATTATTTATTGTGGTTTGGCGGACATTACTTGATGTTGATAAGTTGTTAGCTTGTTTTGAATATGATGCGATATTTTTAGAAATTTATAAAATTTTTAGGTTTTTTACTTAACTCTTAGTGTTGATAATTATTTATGATCGATTTGCTTACTGCGAATAATATCTCTAAAGTAGATTGCTCTTCTATATGGAGGGAGTGTTTAAAGTCTATAAAAGAAAACGTTACTTTGATGACTTACAACACCTGGTTTCTGCCGATAAAACCCCTACAAATAGAGAATTCTGTTTTAAAAGTTCAGCTTCCAAGCCAATTTTTTTGGGAGTGGATAGACGAACACTACAATACTCTAATTAATAGAACAATAAAAGAAATTATCGGTTCTGAGGCAAGACTTACTTATATTATTAGTAATGAAACCGAACCGCCGGATACGACCCCGAGTACGACTATTACGCAGAACGAGACTGCGCTTACTAAAATTAAAGAGAATACAAAAAAAGAATTCCAATCTTTTTTAAATCCAAGGTACACCTTTGAAAATTTTATAAAGGGCGAAGGAAACCAACTAGCACGTGCAGCGGCAAGTGCTATAAGCGATAATCCTGGGGGTACTTCTTTTAATCCGCTGTTTGTATATGGTGGGGTTGGTTTGGGCAAGACACATTTAATCCAGGCAATAGGAAATAAAATATTAAAAAACTTTCCTGAGAAGCGGGTAATTTATCTTTCAACCGATATTTTTACTGTAGAATTTGTCGAAGCTATTCAGTCTAATAAAGCGAATGAGTTCACCAGCTTTTATAAAAGCATGGATGTATTAATAATCGACGACATACAGTTTTTGATCGGTAAAGAAAAAACACAAGATTCTTTTTTTCATATCTTCAACACTCTTCATCAATCAAGAAAACAAATTATTTTTTCAAGCGATAAACCGCCTAAAGACCTTAAGGGATTAGACGAAAGACTTATCTCTAGATTCCAGTGGGGTTTGACTGCCGATATTCAGCCGCCGGATTTAGAAACTAGAATCGCGATTCTTAAAAGAAAGTCTGACGATTACGGAATGACTGTATCGAATGAAATTTTAGATTATATAGCCAACAATATTACTTCTAATATTAGAGAGTTGGAGGGCTGCTTGATAAAACTTTTAGCAAACGCTTCTTTAAACTCTAAAGTAATTGATCTGGAGCTTGCTAAGAAAACTGTTAAAGAAATTGCCACGGATAGAAAAGTAAATATTTCTATAGAATCTATTACAAAGTGTGTTTGCGAATATTTTAAAATAGAGGAAAATAAATTAAGAGAAAAAACCCGCAAGAAAGAAATTGTTTTAGCAAGACAAATAGCGATGTTTTTGTCAAAGGAAATGACAAAATCTTCTCTTAAAACTATTGGGTTGCATTTCGGCGGCAGGGATCATTCCACAGTAATTCACGCATGCTCTTCTATAGAATTACAAAAGCGAACTGATGAATCTATTAAGAACATAATTTTGTCGCTGACTTCTATTATAGAAATTAAATGCTCTTAGTTTGTGTTAATATTTTGTTGAAATCGTTTTTTATAATGTGGACATTTCCGGCGTTATTAACATAAATTTTTTATCTTATTATTATCACTCTTTTTTTTAACAATAATGTTTTTCCTATTCCTTTGTTTTCTATTAAAAAATAGATCGTATTAAAGATATCAACATATTAACAGACTTATATTTATTAATAATTTTTA
>JAKAKL010000049.1 GCA_021824565.1 Bacteroidota bacterium
CCGCTCCAAATATTTAATTTGTCGCGACAATTTTAATTTCAAATCGATTACAATGATATTTCTCTTTAACATAACATATTTAAATAACTTATGGCTACTTCAAACTATAACAGTTGGACAGTAGTGAAAGAAATAAATTTCTTAAAAAACTCGATTTTTTCTTTAAAGAGTTGAACTGTAATGAAATTGAGCAAGGTATCATCGAAAATCATCAGATACCGTTAAAATTATGGAAAGAAGGAATTGATATATTCGATAGCTCGGAAAGTTATATAACATCAATTAAAAATATTAGTAGTAGTTTGACCAAACCTAATTCTTATATCAAGTATCTGCTGAACTTTCTTTTTGGTGGGACTATTAGATCTGTTTCACAGAAAATAGGGAATATGGAAAAGATAAATGAAATAAAATATATTTGTCCTGACTGCTTAAATAATGGTTTTGAAATAAAATTAGAGAAATCGGAAAATCTGTTCAAATGTTTTAATTGCTCAAAAAAGTATATAATAAGGGATGGGGTCCTATTCCTTTTCAAGACTGATAGCCTTCAAAAATTGTATCCAGAGTTAATCGGAATATAAATCAAGTATTTAGTATTTTGAAATAGTTTTTTATACATTTGAAATAACTTTTAGAATTTTGTCGATAAAAATTCTTTCGGAGTAATTTTGCATATACCATTTTTTAGCATTTTCCCCTATTTCATCTATTTTTTGTCTATCTAATTTTAGAATAAGTAATAAAGTTTTTGTTAATGCCGCTTTTGAAGGTGAATCTATAAAAATTACATTATTCATATTATATAACCCCTCGATCTTAATTTTGCTAACCACAGTTAAAATTGGTTTTCCAAAAGCCATGGCTGTCATAAAACTACTTCTTCGTATGGTTACACCATTAATAAAAGGTAGACAAGCAAAATCTATACTTTGAATAAATTCTGCAAACTCATTATTATCCAAATATCCCCAATATTTAATCAATCTGTTATTTCCAATTTTATCAACTAACAATTTGGTTTCATTATTCAGAACCTCAGGAATATTTCCTACTATATTTAATGTAAACCTCTCTCTTAAAATTTCATTACACTCAAAAGCATCCAATAAAATATCTAAACCTTTTCCATGCATAATATAGCCGAAATACAATAAATCATATTTTTTATTTTCCTTTTTTATCGTTTTCCGCTTTCCTTTATTATCTTTAGAACTAAAAAATGAATCAGAAAAAATTGAACCGATGGGAATCATGTTAATCTTTTTTCTTACTCCGGGAATCTTTGAAATAGAATCCAAATTATAATGATCTGTCGTTATTATACGGTTACTAAAAACTATTATTGGAAAAATTCTTATTTTCCCTTTTATTGAATAAGAAGAATATTCATGTATAAATGCGACAATTTTAAAATTGAATAATCTATAAATTAGAGGATATAATGATACTAAAAGATTCCTTTTATAATATGAAGTAGGATAATGAAAGATAATTAAATCGACCGAATTTATTTTCATAAAATTAATCGAGCTTAATGCTTGCCTTATATTCCATTTTTTGAAATATGGAATTATTCCTTTACTGCCTGTACCATCTTGATGAATCGAAGTAACGATTATGCTTGAATTACCCTCTTTCTCGAGAAGTGATTTGATCTTTAACGCACTCTCACCAACTGAATCTCTTCCTGGTGGAACTACACTACATATTTGACATATTTTTAACATTTTTCCTAAGTTTTATATACACTTTGAAATGAAGCATTGCACTTCTCTTTTTGTTAAATAAAAACAATCCAAATATTTTCTCTAATAATGAAATAAATAGTATTTTTTCCGCAAAATAATATTTTTTTTTACCAAAGTATTTCTTAAAATAGATAAATTTACTACGATAATAATTTTGCAGCGCATATTCAGATATATTTTCTTGAGTAGAACTTTTTTCTCCATAATGTATTATTTTAGTGTGCGGAAAATAAACTACTCTTTTGTTATTATTTCTTGCATATTTACAAAAATCTACTTCTTCGGAATACATTTCGTAAGCTTCATCAAATATTTTATCCTTTTTAATAAAGGATTTTTTAAAAACAAGACATGCACCTTTCACCACATCACAATCTTGGGTTTGTGTAATATCAGTGTTATAAGAATAAGCATTGTCCTTTAACAATATATGTTCTTGTATTAAAGCAAGTAATGTAGGAAATTTATAAAAAGAAGTTTGATATGTTCGGTCATAATTTAAAAGCATAGGACCTGCTACTCCTACACTATTATCTAATTCAATAAAATTGAAAATATTTTTTATACTGTCATCGAATAATAAAGTGTCTGGATTTAAAAGAATAATTAATTCCCCATGTGCTCTTTCAAATAAATAATTATTTGCTTTTACAAATCCGATGTTATTTCCTTCACTGAAAATCTGGATCTGGTTATATTTTAATTTCAACTCTTCAATAATTTTTTTTTCTTTTGTATTGCATGAGTTATCGAAAATTAAGACTTCAAATCCATAATCTTTAATATAATTATATATACTCGTTATTAACTCTGATAAATATACGCTAGTATAATAATTTACAATTAAAAAGGATATCTTAAGCATTGGCTTCTTTAGGCAAATATTTTTTTAGAAAAGAAATTGTATCATGGAAAACATAATATGATACTGGAATGACTAATATAAATGAAATAAGTAAACTTTTTAAATAAAAAACACATATTGCATATCCTAGTAATATCACAACTTTAACATAATCATTTCGAAGCAGGTTTAACTTAAAACCATTACTCGAAGTTCCCCAAAATTGAATCGAGAATGATAAGATTTCCGCTATCGTTGCAGATATTGCTGCTCCCGTGATTCCCAAATATTTTATTAGGAATACTAAAAGAACTATTTTAATAAGAGTACTAATTAGCATTGAACTGACCTGAATTTTCTCTTTGCCTATAGCAATTAAAAGATTTCCCATTACGTTAGACATAAAATAAAAAGGTATAGATATGCTTAAAATAGAAAATGTTAAACTGCCTTCCGAATATTTATACTTATATAAAAGGTCCAATACCCTTACGGAGTTTGAAATGATTATTAATGTTAAAACAATCCCCAATAAAAAAAGTTCCTTGGATATTATAGCATATTTATTTTTAGTATCTTCTTTGTGTTCTTTAAATCTTCTGGCGAAGAACGGCAAAAGCGTAACATTTAACCCCAAAGAAATAAAATATATTGACTCAATTAGTTGAAAGCATGCTCGGTATAGCCCTACCTGGTATTCGTTATAATAATGCGATATTATAAATATATCAACTCGGTTATATAAAACACTAAAGAAATTAAAGATTATAAACGGTAAGGAATAAAATAAAATTTTTTTTATAATATAGAACTTTATATTCTTCTTAAGGCAGAATAACTGTCTAGATAAAAGTAATCCTAATATTAAGGCTGACGTATTTGATATAATATATGAAAAACCATATATAGTAATTAAACTTTTGGAATTATATAAAACAAAAATTGATGCAAATATAATTATTCTTTCAACAATCTGAAGAGCACTGGAGATAGCCATTTTCTCTTGACCTTCATAATATTTTACTACTGTCATGAGAAACGATTCAAAAATTTGTCCAAGTGCAAATAAATAGCTCGCCTTTATAATTACTTCATTATATCCCATTAAATGAGCTAATGTTATTAAACTAACATAGGTGATAATCCCCAAAACTGACTTTGTAAAAAGTGTTGAATACAATACTTCATCTGCATTAAATGATTTTGAGGCAATCTCTCTGACAACAATAAAGCTTGATCCAAGATCAAGAAACAAAGCGAACATACTCGCCATTGTCATTAGTATTGCGAGTTCTCCAAATCCCACAGGATTTAATTTCCTAGCTAAAAAAAGAATTAAAAAAAATGTAAGCACTTTTGAGAATGTCCTATTCGAAAAAACAAAAAAATTATTTTTAATAAATGATGAGGGTATACTCAATTAATTGCTTTCAGCTTATTTTTATAGATTATAGATATGCCAAATAAAACACCAACAAAAGAAGAAAATGTAACTGTATTGAGATGCCAAGTTGTTAATGATTTAACTACCAGGACAAAAAGCATCATAATAAAGCTAAATGCTATACCTATTTCTTCTTCGCCTAAGTCACTATTTAATACTTTAGGAGTAATTTTTAAAGCACTAAATAATAGTAACAAAAATGGAACTATCCCTATAATACCCATCTTTGTTAAAACATATAGATAGGAATTATGGCAATAAATAGTACTTTCCGTTCCAATGCCTGGAGAAAAATACGTAAATTTAAATCCTAAACCAGCACCTAAAATAGGGCTTCTTAAAAACTCATTAAATCCTGTTGCATACTCAACAATTCTTCCAAAATTGGATATATCTACTTTATTTAATGTAACAGACGTAGCTCTAGCTAATAAAAATTTCTCAGGTATTAAATCTATTGCGCTTAATAAAGTCAATATCCCAACTACAAAGAAAATTGTTAATATGAGTGAAGATATTTTTATTTTAAGTCTTTTTGAGTAAATTAATAAAAATAAACCCACACTTATAGTTATAACTGCAGCCAACCAGGAACCTCTAGTGTAGCTTAAAAACAAAGCCGTAAAAGAAAAAAATATTGTTGGCACTAATAACAATCTTGTGTTTAACGTTTTTGAAAAATAAAAATACGAAAGGCTTGCAATAAGAGTAAGAGGATATACTACTTCATTAAAACCTTTTAATCGAGCGAAAGGCAGATATTGCCAAGTGGTGTCATCAAAGGTCTTAGGTAAAAAATATAAAGAGCTAAAAGTATCTAAGGTGCATTTTATTGTCCCTAGAACTAGAATAAATATGAATAATTTTTTTAAATTATTAAAGTCATTAAGTATAAAAATTGAGGGAATAAACATTAGATAATAAAAAAAACACCTTAAATCAAAAAAAACGTCCTGTGTAGGGTGCCCTGATTTGATACCCCAATATGTACCGATTAAACAAGCAACAAAAAAAAAGATCAACCAAACAACAATTGAATTAATTTTTAGCCTATATTCACCCATTATATATTTATATGATATTGCAATGAAACTCATTATAAAAGCAAGATCCATTAAGTACCAATTAAATCCGAATAACTTAAACAGCACAAATGTTTGAATATATTCCCCCTCTATAAAAAAACTAATTATTGTAACCAAGATTAGACTATAGAGTGGATCAATAATGATTAAAATACTATATATAACAATTAATGATACGATTAGTGCTTCAAACAATTCAAGCCCAGTCATTAGGACTAATAAAGTTTCTGTAACAATAACAAAAGCTAAAAACAGAATTAAATAGGTTTTCTTAATTTGTATTATTTTTTCGATCATAAAAAATTTTAAACAGTTTTATAATCCTGTTTTAATTTTTTAAAACGTTCCCAAACAAATACAATGAAAACAGAAAATATAAAACTAAATGCAAAACCCGCAATGATTATAACCGCCTTCTTTGGTTTTGCTTTGTACTCTGGAAGAAAAGGTTTATCAATCACGATAAATGGCTGCGTTTGGCTCATTTCATCCATTTTTGCTTGCTGATATAAGGGATAGGTAAGTTCTAATAATTTGCTCTGAATCGTTACATCTCTGTATAGGGTAATATATTGGTTTATTAATTCTGGTGCATTTCCTAATGATACAAATAAACTTTTGTTGTTTTCTAAATTAGTTTTTGATTTTAATTCACTTAGTTTGTTGTCTAAAGTTTGAATTTGTTGTGTAAGGTTCATAAGAGTAGGTGAGTTTGAATCCAGATTTGATTTTAATCCACTTATTTGAGCCTGTAATAAAAGTTTTTGCGCAGCAATTTCAGCATATGCTTTAACTGTACTTGTAAATTGTTCCTCAGGCAGTACAACTCCATATTTCTCTTGAAACACTTTTAATTTATTTTGAGCTGTATCCAAATCGGATAAATTTTCTATATATCTTTTTTCTATTGTCTCTCTATTTGAAATTAAGTCTACTTTAGAAATATCATTAATTAAACTGTCTAATTCTTGAATATAATACGACACCATCTCTTTGGCTCTTTCAGGATTTTTATCATACACACCAATCACTAAAAGGTTTGATCTTGCCTCGGTTTGGAATTGAGAATTTGCAAGAAGTTGGTTAATCGTTTTAAATAAATATTGTTCATTATATATTTTTTTTAGATCGAATTTATCTATCATTTCTATCGCTATTTTTCGGCTACTTAATAGTGATTGATAATAGTCTAAATCTGAATATTGTAAACCGCCAACATTTAAGCTTTTCCCCAATGCTGAAAGCCCTTTCGCACCTAATACTGCCGAAAATATATTCATATTCGAACCTTGTGAAGGCTCTAACACAGCATATGAATAATACCAGACAGGCAAAACAAAAGCTATTATAGTTGCTATAATCGTTACTACTAGTACATTAATTATTATAAAACGTTTCCATTTTTTTAAAATATCCCAATAAATAAATATATTATTTTGATTTCTAGCCTGGCTGCTCGGTAAATCTTGCATTCTGCACCGTTTATAGTTTTAAGAAATTTTTGTTATAAATAAGCTTTTTTTAGGAATAAAATATAGACTCATTTAGAGAATTTAACAAGCTAATAATTTTAAATTGTAGCTCATCTTCATACAAAATAAAGAATAAATAATCCAGAAATTTAATTTTTTAGAATAAGTTAATTAGTCTCTCCATTTAAACAACCAGTACTGGAAACTAAAAGCTCAATATAAATAAAGATTAAAAGAAATATCGAACTTAGTAACGAATCAATTTGAGTTATTATAATGGTGCAAATTAAAAAGCTTATTTGCCTGATCATGCAAAAACTCAATTCCATACGCGCTAAAAGGGATCATTAATATTTTCATCATGGTTTGATAACGCGGCATCGGAAAGAAAATTATAATTACAATAGTTGAACAAATAAAAAACAAATATAAAAATCTAAATTTGTATATGTCAAAACTTAAATATATCCCTATAATAAATAAGGCAAATATTAATAATGATGGGATTAAATAAAAAAGATTCAACGACCTTTTATCACCTGGATTAATAACCCAAAAGTCAAATAACTTTATAAGAGAATCTTTAATCACTTTGATAGGGTTTGCTTTAATGTACTCAAAAGCCTTTTCCTTATATGTATCCATCAGTTTAATTTCTATGTCTTCTTTGCCTTTTGCCTCAAAGTTGTTTATCCATTGTAAGTCTCCCCAGTCGCCTATTTCATCAGGATTATTTCCACGATAAAAATTCAATCCGCTGCTCGTTGTAAATGGAATAAGGCGATTAAAAACGTTGTAATTACGCATCACCCATGGGAAAATCAATATCATCATAATAATAAGCAGACCTAATGATTCTCTATATTTTTTATAGAAGAATAATATTATGGCTAAAGCAAGAGCAAATAAAATAAACTCAGGTCTTAGGTAAATAATTGCGGTCGTTATAATTCCCACATATAAAATATTATTATAACTTTCTTGTGCTTTATAGAGTTTCAAAATTAAGAGAACAATTAGAAGATGATATAGTACTGTAGGTGTATATGATAAATTAGCATAAATAAACTCAGGTAATATTGCCGTTATTATAGCCGAAATTACAGCGACCTTTTTCGAAAACAACTCCTCAGCTAATTTATATATTAAAAAAATAGTAAGAGTTGAAATAACAATATGCGTGAAGAGCAGCAATATATTTCTCAGCGCTATGTTTTCAATTAACATAAAGGGAGCTAAGATATAAACATAACCGGGCATCATGTAGGCTGATGGCTCCGGTATGCTTTTCTCATCATATCTATATTGCAATGTATTATTATCTATATAAAAAAGGCTGTACCCTTTATTATGAGTTAGGTTCTTAGCAATCTCGCCGTATTCCCAGTAGTTCTCTCCATGAAGATTTCCTAAATAAAAAACTGCAAAGACTCTAAGGAAAAACCCAATCAAAATTATTAGTAAAAGATTCTTCATTTATTTTCTCTAACTCATTAGCTGAAAAATTCTTATCAATTTAAAAATAAATAAAATTTCATCTTAAATCTCTTTACTCTAAATAAAAATCGAGCTAACTTTTAATAGTATATTTGACTTAAAATTTATGTCAATTGATTTAAATGAAAATCAGTAGAAATATATTGATATTAATTATTCTTCTTTCTATCACTGAAGCTTTATTATATAATCCTCAAACCTTCAGTCAAAGCGGGGAAGCAAAGACACTAGAGGTGGGAAATGAATGGGTTTATCATTATGAAAATATTTCTCAAACGAGTAATTATTATATACGAAAAACAGTAATTGGGGATACTCTTATTAAACAAAAAAACTATGCTGTAATTAAAATTGCGGACTGGACTGGCACAAAGTTCTTATTTGAACGGGCTGATTCGATTAAAGTCTACATAATATCAAAGTCTTTTATTGACTCAACTTTAATAGACTTTAATTTGAACACAGGTGACTCATTAAATTATTACGTTGTTGTCACCAGCTATAATGGCTATTATTATGGATCTAATAGAAAAGTAATAGACATTCAATATTATCGGGAAGGTCTTGTTCATGATGAGAAATTATACATAAAAGGAATCGGTCTTTCTACTGAACAATATGGTGGCGAGGCAATTGACGGAGCCGGGTTTAATTTAGATTTGGTAACAATAAAAATTAATAACCAAATTTATGGTGATACAACATTGTTAGCAGTAAGTAACAATATAGATAAACATCCTTTATATTTTTTCTTGTCGCAAAACTACCCCAATCCTTTCAACCCTACGACAACAATTTCATATTCAATTCCTAAACCGGGTTTAGTCACACTAAAAGTTTATGATATTTTAGGAAGAGAAGTTGAAACATTAGTAAATGAAAATAAGCTTCCCGGTAATTATGAAGTTAAATTTAATGCTGGCAATCTTGCCAGCGGAGTTTATTTTTATAGATTACAAGTTGAAGATTATTGTGCAGTAAGAAAACTTTTATTGCTCATGTAATGAAATGCGGTACAATAAATTATATATTTGTAAAAAGCCTATTTGTTAATAAATAAAAACATGTACCAATATTAAACATGTTCAGTAATAAAAAAATACTTCGTTTTCATTAATAAAAAGAGAACATCGAATAAGAAATTAGCATGACCTAATAATTGATCGATCAGAAAGCTTATATGATAATGAAAAACTTTTGCTTTAATTTTTTATTGTTTCTATTCTGCTTGGGAATAAGCATTGTCAAAGCACAATCCTATTGGACTCCAATTCAAAAATTAGTAGGTGGTTATACTACAATGCTTTTGACTTCTGCAAATGGAAATATATATGCACGAGGACAATCATTACTACGTTCTACGGATTCTGGAGAATCATGGCAAGTAATATCTCAACCACCTTATTCTTCGGATGATATATTATCTGGAATTGATGGAACATTATGGGAATCGTGCGTGGGTGGATTATACTGTTCAACAAATTATGGAGACAGTTGGATTAAAAAGTTAAATGGCTTTATCTATAGCACCACCATTGATTCACAAGGAAATGTATATAGCATAGATGACAAATCAATTTTATATAAATCCACAAATAAAGGTGAACATTGGGATATTGATTCCAGCACAGTAGGAATTGGTGTCTACTTATTATATTCCGAAAATAGAAATGATTTAGTAGCAGCAACATGGTTTAATGGATATGGACTATCTTATTCTACTGATAGAGGCAGCACTTGGCAAAGTTGCAAACTTCCTATTTCCTCACCATATGTTTTATCATTCATCTCGAGTCCGCTAGGATTCACTTTTGCGGCAGTAAGAGATTTTGGAATAATTCGTTCCTCTGATAAAGGCGCAACATGGGTTCTTACAAATAGTCCCCCCGTTAGTTCGTTAGCTATAGACAGTTTGGGCATTATATATGCTGCTGGTCAAGAAATTATCAGATCCACAAATTTTGGATTAACTTGGGAAACTTGTTCACTTAAGGGACAAAACAATTATGAAGCGCGCAGAATTATCGCAGTGGCGGGGAATAACTACGTATACTCTGTTGGAAATGGAAATGGTATTTATTTATCAGCAGATCATGGAATTTCCTGGCAATTAGCAAAATACTTAAATTCAAATGTTTCTTTTAATAAATACAAGAGTGGAATTTTTTATGTAAATATGGGAGATTCTCTGCTTTATTCTGGAGATATTGGTCGTACATGGAAAAATATTCAAAATTATGTTTTCAAATTTCTTATTCAAGAAGATGGCAGTATTCTTATTGATTCTCAATCTGGTATTTTCAGATCAAATGATAATGGTTCAACTTGGAATTTATTATGGAGTACGGGTAATTATTATGATATAAATTCTCTATCTGCAAATAATACTGGAATATTAGTTGCAGATATTTATTATATCGGTCCTGGTTCGTATTCAAATAATAATGGTATTATTCAATCGACTGATAATGGTTCTACATGGAATTTTGTTTCAACTGCGCATTTACCAACCATAATTGAATCAAATAAGAATGGAGAGTTTTTTGGTTCTTGGGGTAGCAATATATTTCATTCGTCCAACGGAGTTCAATGGACTATTATAAAATCTGATAGCTTAGGTTCAACACATGACATTTTTTTTGATAGTGATGGAAATCCATTAATAGCTACATATAATGGTCTTTATAAGCTCACAATCATAAATGACAGTTCTGAAACTAAATTACTTGCTAATAATTCAATTAATTCATTATGTGTAACTGATCACGATGAGTTTTTTGCAACTACAGATAATGATGTAATTTATTCAAAGGATGAGGGTATAACTTGGCAAAAATTTTCAAGCGGATTACCAGCTTCTGGAATTCGATCAATTACCATTGATAATGACGGATATGGTCTTGTATCTACCCTTAGTGGAATATTTCGAAGTACTGGCTCTTTAACAAATATCAGTTCTAAACACAATGAAATGCATAATGCTTATATTCTCACCCAGAACTATCCCAACCCCTTCAATCCAACAACAACAATTTCATATTCAATTCCTAAACCGGGCTTAGTTACGCTTAAAGTTTATGATATTTTGGGAAGAGAAATAGCAACCTTAGTAAATGAAAATAAGCTTTCCGGTAATTATGAAATTAAATTTAATGCAAGCAATCTTGCCAGCGGAATTTATTTCTATCAATTGCATGCCGGCAACTTTATCGAAACAAAAAAACTTATACTGCTAAAATAAATTTTCAGAATAAAATACCCGTTGATTGTGAGGCATCGCGTATTATTGTTAATTTAGACTTAATGATTTTGTATTTATGCCTTCTTCGTTCCCGGTCATTTCTTTCCCCCGGTTTTAACAGGCTCTACGCCATAGTCGGTCAGTACTTGGCTTTTCTTTCCATAAGATATTGGTTATCGTACTACACCGAGTTTATATACTAATTTACCTTTCTCAAATATATATGGTTTGCTTTTTTGATAAGTATATTCAGGCGCCAAATCATATCCATTTGACCATACAAGTAATCCGTTCTTAATTTGAAAGAGTTTAAAGTTTTCCTCTTTTTTTAAATCATCAAAATCTCCCATATTTTCTTCAAGCCATGCGCTGCAATCAAGAATCCTATGCTCTCCGTTCTTAAATTCAATATGAATTATATAATTACCAAGATATGAAGCTCTTGCAATATGTGAATATGTTTCCATAATTATTTTATTCTTTCTATCTTCAATCCATTTTTAGCTAGTAACCAGCAATCATCTAGTTCCTTCTGATGTTATTCCATCCATTCTCTAATTGCTTTTAATTTATCTTTCTCTAAATCACCGCATCTTACTGTACCGTCAATATTTATAACAGCTAATTCTTCTTCATGCCTATATATGTGCAAATGAACAGGTTCATGATCCCTGTACAGCATCTGCAAAGATAATCTTTTTATTACACATACTTCCGGCATAATTTTATCTTTAATTTAGTTAATTGGAAATTTAAAAAAAGCCATGTTATTACTTAGGCATTTGAAGCGATAATAATAATCCTGCAGCCCCGCTCAGACCGGGCTGCAGGTTATTTTTATCTATGCCTTCTTAGTTCTCGGTCCTTTCCTTCCCCCGGTTTTGACCGGCTTTGCGCCATAGTCGGTCAATATCTGATTCTCCTTATCATAACTCTTTTGATAAGCGCACTTCAAACATCAGCTAATAATAATTTTATTATCAAACTTATTTAATTCTTCATCTGCCATTCTGTCATTTGATAAAAAACATTACAAATAAATCATGAGTTTTTAACGATTTTCTTAGCTTCTCTTATTTCTCTCTTCTTATACTCTAATTGCCTTTTAATTCCTATCATATTGTTCTTACTAATGCGTCTCTGCAGTTTTGACATACGATAAAAAAATTTACTGCGCTTTATTTGCCTTTTAATTAGAGCATTACTTACGACAAAAAAATATTTCTTGAATAATAATTTTGTAAATATCTTCTATTCATGGTTTAAAACAATTGAACAAATTATTTTATATTGCATATCGTAATAAATAAGTTTACAGGTTAAAATGATTATACACAAAGACTGCCTTTTTTTTAGAGGCGACATCCCATGCAAACCGCATAAAGAATCCGGCTATCATTGCGAAGACTGCCCGGCGTATAAAAAAGTTTCCGGTAAAATTCTTATTATAAAATTAGGAGCTATCGGCGATGTTATTAGAACTACTCCGCTGCTTGGAAAAATAAGAAATGAATTTCCAGGCGCTCATATTACATGGCTTACGTATTCGCCGGATATTTTAAGCAAAGCATGGGTCGATAGAATTCTAAATGTGTCTGCTGAAAATATCGAGCTGATTAAAAATATTAATTTCGATTGGCTTATTAATCTTGATAAAGACGGCATTGCAGTTTCATTGACTAATTGTGTAAATGCAAAAAAGAAATCGGGATTTACAATCGATGAATTCGGGCATGCAAAACCTATTGCTTCTAAAGCCGAAGAGCATAAATGGCTAACCGGTTTGTTCGATGACTTGAATAAGCAGAACACAAAGCATTATGTGCAGGAAATTTTTGAGATATGCGGCTATGATTTCAGCGGTGAAGAATATATCCTCGAAGTAGAATCATCGCATAATAATTGGGATATCGATAAAACAAAAAAAGTTGTAGGACTTAATACCGGCTGCGGTGGTAGATGGACTTCAAGGCTTTGGCCAACTGATTACTGGGTAAAGCTTGCGAAAGAACTGCTGCTTAATAATTATGAAGTTATTCTCTTGGGCGGCGAACAGGAAG
The DNA here is from genome assembly GCA_021824565.1 of Bacteroidota bacterium. Taxonomy (GTDB): domain Bacteria; phylum Bacteroidota; class Ignavibacteria; order Ignavibacteriales; family Ignavibacteriaceae; genus FEN-1297. Next base: position 13,395 of record JAKAKL010000049.1, read on the forward strand.
ACGTAAAGAACAAGTTCATTCAAAAAGAAAGCGGCGCAAAATATTTTGGATTTTATCCTTTAAAAACTTTCACTGCTTTGATGAATAACTGCGATACCATAGTTTCTGCGGTAACAATGGCAATGCACCTTGCGATCGGGCTTAAAAAAAATCTAATCCTTTTCAACAATATCTTTAACAAGAATGAATTTTATTTATACGGAAGAGGTGAAATATTAGAGCCGGACTTCGACTGCGATTGTTATTTCTCCCCGACTTGTCCTAACGATTGTATGCAGTATCTTTATCCTGGAAAAGTCTTCGAGGCAATTAAGAAAATTTAATTTGTAAATTTTTTACATTTTTTTTCTTTAGGTATTTGACTTTTTCATTTATCCTTGTATTTTTACTCACAAAAAAAGGAACTGTTTTATAGACGACTTGCTACATGGGAAAATTTTTATATTTTTCTTCTCAGAGTAGCAATGGTATGCCGATTCGGAAAATTACTCTGATCGGTTTTTTTATTTAATATTATACGAAAGGAAAACCCTTAAAAATAATTTGATACTTATTTGCAAGGTATACGTCTAAACAAAAAAGAAAGGAAACAGTTATGGCAACCTTAAAAGCAAAGATCGATAATCCGCTGGCTGACTTAATCAGCGATGATATCTATGAACTCCTAAGCTCGCAGGGTTTGATTGACGAAAAATCTGTCCGCGATTACCAGATTAGGAAAAAGTTCAAGCAGCTTAGAGCAAGTAAGATTAGCGCCGGTGACGCTATCGACTCAATTAGAGAAGAGTACCCTTATTTACAATTTGACACTATAAGAAAAATTGTTTATCAAATAAGTAAATAAAAAATTTTTTTAAAGAAATAATAATTTTTTTCTTGACAAAATGAAATATGGGTTTTATATTTGTTACGACTCTTTCGAAGGGTTCTCCCCTGCCCTTTGAAGCAAACAGAGTTAAGCCCAGTGTCACCCCCATCGCTGGGCTTTTTAATTTTATATAAGGATTTACATTATGGCAAAGGCAGTAAAGAAGAAAAATATATCTAAATCGAGTAAGGTCAATATTATCCCGTTTAATGCATACTGGACCAAAACAAATTATATAATTTTATTTTCCGGTATTGCTGTAATCATTGCGGGCTTTTTCTTTATGTCTATCGGTCCCTGGAACAGTTTCCCGTCCTTAGATGTCTCTCCTATATTTCTAATAGTTGGATACTTGATAATTCTTCCCTTATCCATTCTTTACACAAAAAAAGAGCAAGCCGCTTCTGCGGAAAGTTCTGTAGCTAAAGAACAGACGAAGAAATAAATATTTTTCTTATTCCAGCTTCAATAGAGATTAATAATCTTTCTATTATTTAATAATCTGTAAAAAGCGGTATGTGAATTAGAAATTTCTTTTCTTAAAACTGTAAAAAAAGTTTCAAGATGATAAAGATTTTCCTTAACCCGCGATTAAGAGACTGCGTGAAAATTAGATTTTAATTATATGAATATTCATAAAATTAGATAATCAAATTACTTTGTATATTGAGCGCCTGCGGCGCTCTTGGCTTACGGTGTTTTGTTATTCTACTATCATATCGCTCCTCTTGAGCTAAGAAGAAAATATAACTTCGTAAGAAGTGACATGATTATAGAAAAAATATCCCTTCTGATGATAGGAACTCCGTAAGGAGTAAAATGGATAATTGAATATTTATTCGTTGATAAAGAGCTTTCACACAATCTCTTAATCTGCCCGCCGGCAAGGCAGGTCAGCGGGTTTATAAAAAATATTCAAGCCCATAGCCGTTTTACTTGTCCTGCTTTTTAGACGGAACGGGTTACCGGTTAATTCACACAAAGAGTTTTAAAACTTTTCTTTTAATCTAATATTTAAATAAATTGAGGTATACTTATATCAATTTATTTTAGACATTGACTAAGCTAACCCAAGATCAGTTAATTGATTTGTTTTTACTTCTTTCGGTTGAAGGAATTGGTCCTGCAAAATTTAGAAGTTTGCTTTCAAAGCTTAAAACAACGGAAAGAATTTTATCCGCTGATTTCATTTCTCTTTCTTCAATTGACGGCATAGGAGAAAATCTCGCAAAGAAAATCCAGAAAGTAAATCATCAGCGTCAATCAATAACTGACTTCGTAAAAAAAGAAATCGACAAGCTTGATAAAATCGGCGGCTCGATTGTAACTGCCTGGGATAAAGAATTTCCACAGCTATTAAAAAAAATTTATGACCCTCCAATTATTCTTTATTACAAAGGTAATTTTGTTGAAGAAGATAATTATTCCGTTTCAATAATCGGTACCAGACAGCCTACAAATTACGGGAAGGTTCAAGCTGAACGAATTGCCGCCGATCTTTCCTCTCAAGGAATTACAATTATTAGCGGGCTCGCCCGCGGTGTTGATTCTATTGCACATGCTGCTGCTTTAAAAAATAACGGAAGGACTGTTGCTGTTATCGGATCCGGTCTTGACGTAATTTATCCTCCGGAAAATAAAAAGCTTTTCCAGGAAATTTCCGAAAAAGGATTGGTTGTTTCGGAATTCAATTTAGGTACTAAACCCGATGCTGTAAATTTCCCGAAAAGAAATAGGATAATTTCCGGATTAAGCTTAGGATGTATAGTGATTGAAAGCGGAGTCCCCGGCGGAGCTATAAACACTGCTTCGTATGCGCTCGATCAGAATAGAGAGGTCTTTGCTGTACCGGGAAATTTAGGCGTAAAACAATCCGAAGGAACAAATCTTCTGATACAAAAAGGCGAAGCAAAATTAATTCGTTCTGCCGAAGACGTTTTAGTTGAACTCGAATTAAAGCTTAAGCCGGTTATTGGAAAAAATATTCCCAAGCCTGAAGTTGAGTTGAATTTATTTGAAGAGAAGATTATAGCAACGCTTGGCAACGAGGCATTACAAATTGATAAGATTGCAGTTTCCGCAAATCTATCTACATCAGATTGCCTGGTCCATCTGCTTTCGCTTGAGTTCAAAGGCGTGGTAAAACAATTACCCGGGAAAATGTTTGCGCTTTTGTAATTAAATCTTCTTCATAAATATTACCGCCTGCCCCGCATCCCCGGTTTCATTTAGTCTAACGGTTTCATTTTCAAAAAAATCGATCTGCTCTTTGCTGAATATCGAATTCTCCTTGTTCACATAATAAGAACGCTTATCATTCAGCGGAATATCATTCTTGTACAACTCGCTCGCCCACAAATGGTTGCTCTCCGAATCAAACAGAGTGTGGGTAATTTCAAATTTATATTTATCCGCAAGGAATTTAATGCTTCGTAATGAGTGAAGATAGAAATGTCTCGGCGCATCAATCCCGAACCAATTTTCTTTGTATGTTCTCCACGGATACGTTGAGCAAATTGGAATTCTTACAAGTAAATATTTATTTGGAGAAAGCAGCCGGGTAATTTTATCGAATATTTTATGCTGATCTTCCATGTGTTCAAGAGAATGATGCATCATGACCAGATCGAATCTGCCGTCTACGTCTAAAGGATCCTGCTTAAATATTTTTGCGCCGTTTTTATAAAAAATATTTTTATCGATAAAAGCGTCTACTCCGGTTAGATTTTTAAATCCGGTATCAGCCATTCTGTAAAGCAGCTTTCCGGCTCCGCATCCGATATCTAAGATTTTGCTTTCAAGATTAATAGGAATTTTATTCAGCCAGGTTATGTAAGTTGGCGGTCCGTATTTTTTATAAAAGATTTTCCCCGGGTAATTATGAATGCCGAATGAATGCCTGTCGCGGTAAACGTTTAATTTTTTTCTAAGAAAATTCCTTTTATAAATTTGAAAAGAATAATAATCAGCCGGATAATATTTTGACAAATCATCTGGCGGGTTAGCTAGTTGAAGACACCCGCATTCGTCGCATTCACAATAAATAAATTCGTCCCTGGTTCCAAACAACATTTCTCTGACATTATAAAATCTGTTCCCTTGTTTATTGCCGCATATTTTACATTCAAATTCCATTAATATTTTTTTCTATTCTTCCATAAAGACTTTAACCTGTCCTTCAAGCTTTTTTCCTGCCCGATTTCTGTCGGGAAATAGTATTGAGAGTTCTTTAATTCTTCCGGCAAATAATTTTCTAAAATAAAATGATTATCAAAATCGTGCGGATATTTATATTCTTTGCCGTACCCGATGTCTTTCATCAATTTAGTCGGCGCATTTCTTAGATGAATCGGAACAGAATATAACGGCTTATTCTTCACGTCCGAGTGAGCGCTTTCCAATCCCATATACGAGGCGTTGCTCTTCGGACACGAAGCAAGATAAGTCGTACATTGAGCAAGGATTATTCTAGCTTCCGGCATTCCGATTTTATCTACTGCGCCGAAAGCCGCTTCAGCAAGCACCAATCCGTTCGGCGAAGCGTTCCCGATATCTTCAGAAGCAAGAATTACAAGCCGCCGTGCAATAAACAAAGGGTCTTCGCCGCCTTCAAGCATTCGCGCCAGCCAGTAAAGCGCCCCATCCGGATCGTTTCCGCGCACGCTTTTTATAAAAGCCGAAATTACGTTGTAATGTTCTTCCCCGCCTTTATCATAAATTATATTTTTCTTTTGAACAACATTCTCTAAAATTTCTTTTCCTATTTCAATCTCGCCGGCTCCAATTTGCTGAAGAATTGCGGCTTCAAAAATACTCAGCATTGCCCGCGCGTCCCCGCCGGAAAGATATAGCAGAAAATTCAAATCAATATCTTTGATTTTTAACGACGATAGAAGTTCATCGTTTTTAATTGCCGCATTTAAAATATTGGTGAGATTTTCTTTAGACAGTTCTTCAAGGATATAAACCCTTGCCCGCGATCTAAGCGCCGGTATTACTTCAAACGAAGGATTCTCCGTTGTCGCTCCAATAAGAGTTATCAGTCCTGATTCAACGGAATTAAGCAGCGCGTCTTGCTGCGCTTTATTAAAGCGGTGAATTTCATCGATGAACAATATCGTCCTCCGCATCATCAATTTATTTTGCGAAGCCAGATCTATTACTGTCCTTATATCTTTTACGCCTGACGAAACGGCGTTTATCTGGTGAAATTCGGATTTGGTATGATCGGCAATTATTCTTGCAATTGTTGTTTTACCTGTTCCCGGCGGTCCCCACAAAATGAACGAGCTTAAGCTGTCATTCTCAATCATAAGCCGGATAGGTTTGCCTTTGCCGAGCAGCGATTCCTGCCCCTGGAATTCATCTAATGTTTTTGGACGGACTCTTTCTGCTAGCGGTATTTGAGGAAGGTTATAATTTTTCATCTTTTCTTTTCAATCTGAAATTTACTTCTCAATTACTTTAATAGTCGTCTCGCCTTTCCTTATCATTCCGTATTTTTCTCTCGCTACCTTTTCAATCTTCGCCGGAACTTTATTTTGAAGTGAATCGATCTCCGCCTTAATGCTTTGATTTTCTTTATCAACATTTGAAATCTGTTCCTTCAAATTGTTGAGATCGCTTTTTAACTTCAGATATTTTAGAACTCCTTCATCATTAAAAAAAATATACACCGCACCGATTAAAAAAATTATTCCTAAAACGATATATATTATTTTGTTTGATTTAACCGTTGCCATTTATAATGACAGCTTAATTATTTTATCGATTAATTCTTCAAAAGAAATTCCTACAGCTTTGCACATCTTGGGGACAAGGCTTGTTGATGTCATGCCCGGCAGTGTATTTACTTCAAGACAATATGTCTTAAAATCTTCGCTCAATCTAAAGTCTATCCTACCGTAAACGCTGCATTCGAGCGCCTCAAATGCTTTAAGCGCCTGCCTCTGCAATTCGGCTTTTACTTCTTCCGGTAAATTTGCCGGAACTTCGTATTCGCTCATGCCGTGTGTATACTTGCATTCATAATCGTAAATGCCGTGCTTTGGTTTTATTTCAAGCACGGGCAGCGCTTTATTATCTAATATGCCCACGGTAACTTCGTGCCCGGCAATATATTCTTCGATCAAAACCTTATCTGAAAATTTTAGTGCTAATTGAATTGCGTCGTTCAATCCCTCTTCCGATTTGCAAATTGTCAACCCGACTGTCGAACCTTGGTCGTTTGGCTTTATTACGCACGGATACCCGATCTCTCTTTCAATTTTATTTTTTATTTCTTCAACATTCAACTTCTTGCTGTCTGCCGTAATCCATCTGGGAGTTGCGATGCCGTAATGCTGGAATAAAATCTTCGACATTATTTTATCCATCGACATTGAGCTTGACAATACATCCGAGCCTGTATATTTTATACCGCGAAGCTCGAGCAATGATTGGATCGTTCCGTCTTCGCCCCACTTGCCGTGAAGACCAAGGAATGCAATATCTACATCGTCAAACAACGATGAGTTTATCGCTTCTACATAATTCCTATTTGAAGTCTTTGTGAAATCTTTTTCACCGAAAAAATCATCCTCATTATCAGGCTGATTTTTACCATAAGCAGGATCGACTAATTTAATTTGGTAGCCTAAATTCTTTAAAGCTTTATATATAGACAAGCTTGAAGATTTTGAAACTTCTCTTTCAGGCGAAGTCCCTCCAAGCAGAAGCGCAACTTTAAGATTTTGATTTTCCGACATTAATTTTCCTGTTCCGTATTTTTATTTATCGATTCCGTATACTGATTTAGCAATTCCCAAAAGTTCATTCACTTTATTTTCCGGAATTTCTTTTTCTCCGCCGAGCATCCTGGCAATGAAAAGAGTCTTCGCCGAATGTTCAAGCTTCTCCATTTTATAATAAGCGTCTTTCAAATTTTTCCCGAATGAAACAGCGCCGTGGTTTTTTAATAGCAAAGCCCACGATCCTTTTATATGCGGTTTCATGCTCTCCGGAAGCTCTTCCGTCGATGGTGTCCCGTACTCGCAAAGAGGAATTTTTCCCATCGTCAAGATTACTTCTGGGAAAATATCTTTTGTAAAGCCTTCACCGTATGCTGCAAATGCGGTTGCATAAACCGGGTGGCAGTGAACAACTGCCTTCACATCATCTCTGTTTAAGTAAGCAAACAAATGTATCTTCGCTTCGGTTGAAACTTTTCCTTTTCCGTTTAATAGCTTCCCGGAAGAATCTATCTCAAGTATATCGTCTTCCGTTATCTCGCCTTTGCAAACTCCTGAGCGCGTAATTAAAAATCTGTCTTCCGATATTTTAACCGAAAGATTACCGTCATAAGCGGCAACGAATCCTTTCTCGTAAACTCTATGACAAATTTCAACTAATTCTTTTACCGGTGACATTTTCTTTCGAGTTCTTCCATTAGTCTTAAATTTATGTACCCGTCTTCGCCTGTAATCAATGGCTCTTCATTCTGCAGGAATGATTTCTGCACCGACTTTAATAGATTGAAAAATTTATTCGCTCTTTTCCTGAAAGTCTTTCTTGCTTCGCTTTCAAGAAGAATGTTCAACTTTGATGTAGCATTTTTAACGCCGATTAATTGATCGATGCTTATTGTTCCTTTATGCCCGAGAATTTCAATTCTGTTAAAAGCTTTCTTGCTGTTGAAAGAAACGTTGAAATACCCGTAGCCGCCGTTTTTATAATTACAAATTGCGGCTGCAAAATCTTCTACTTCGCTCTGATAAATTATATTATCCATTACGCCGTTAATCCCGGTAATCTCGCCTCCGAAAAATCTCAGCAGGTCTATCATGTGCGTTCCCACGTCTCTCAAAGGTCCGCCGCCCTTCGCTTTAACAAATCTGTAATTTGAGCTTGGCGGCATATCAAAATTATAATTAAGATTTATTGAGATGAGCTTTCCAAGCATTTGTTTATCAATTAATTCCTTCGCTTTCAGAATTAAAGGATGAAACCTTGTCGAATAATTAATGCTAAGCTGCACGTTATTTTTTTTACAAACGTTTATCATCTTTTCAGCTTCCGCCGAAGTCATCGCAATCGGCTTTTCACACAATATATGCTTGCCCGCTTCGGCTGCTTTGATCACCTCTTCATAATGATGATCGTTAGCGCTGCCCACATAAACCGCGTCTATATCCGATTTGATAAATTCATCGTAGTTGTTAAAATAATTCGGAGCGCCGTTCTTTTCTGCAATGTCCTTAGCTCTTTTTATGTCGCCGCTGAAAACTGAATTTAAGCTGCTTCTTCTAAGTAAATGAAGCGTAGGTATAAAAGTAAACTCTGTAAACCTGCCGCATCCTGCCGCGCCCCATTTTAATTTCTTTATTCTCGAAGGTTTTATACTTTTCATCTCGGACAATAATTTCCTTTTAAAATATTTTTTTGTGGAGCTTCAATCTTTCCATCAGTTTTTTAACCGGACCGGAGTTCTGCATTATATAAAAATGAATACTTAACACTCCCCTATTAAAAAGTTCCTCTACCTGCTTTGCCGCCCACTCTACACCGATATCCATTACGTGCTCGTTCTTTGCTGCGTAAACTTCTTCAACAAGATCGGCGGGAATATTTATATAAAAATTTTTAGGAATATTAACAAGATGAGAGCGGTTGGTCAATATTTTCAGACCTGGAATTATGGGAACGTTTATTCCTTCCGCTTTGCAAAGCTCAACATATTTAAAGTAAACGTTGTTATCATAAAACATTTGCGTAACAATATAGTCTGCGCCGGCGTCAACTTTTGCCTTTGCAAATTTTATGTCGGTCATCAGGTTCGGCGCTTCGTAATGCTTCTCGGGATATCCTCCTACGCCTACGCAAAAGTCAGACGGCTTTGCATCAAGCAGGCTTTCTTCAAGATATTTTCCATGATTCATCGCGACTATCTGAGAAACCAGGTCGACTGCATATTTGTTTGCGCTTTTCCCTTCGGGTATCGGCTTCTGATATCCGTTGTCGTCGCCGCGAATTGCAAGCACGTTATCGATCCCTAAATATCTCAGTTCAATTAAAAAATCTTCCGTCTCCTCTCGCGTAAAACCCTGCGTTAGTATGTGAGGTACGGCGTCAATGTTATATTTGTTCTGTATCAGAGCGCAGATGCCAAGCGTGCCGGGTCTTTTCCTTTTTATTTTCTTTTCAATCCCGCGGGTTGTTTCTTCGTAATATATTTCTGCGGCATGGCTGGTTATATCGATAAATGGAGGATTGTACTTTGTTATATCATCTAAAACTGAAAGCAGACTTTTAATGTCTCCTCCTCGTTTAGGCGGTATCAACTCAAAGCTTATCAGCGGCTCTTTTGCTCTATCAAGATGTTCGGTAACTTTCATAGGAATATTATCTTTAAATTTTCAAACGCTAATTTAATACTTTCATAACTAAACTACATTATCTCAAGCGCCTTTCCTTCAATTCATTTTTTATTTTTCAAACATTGGTACGAATCACATAACAAAATATATTCAAGCAAGATTGAAATTAAATATTTATCTTATTAACGTCATTTAATTTAAGAAGATAATTTCTTGAAAGTTTAAGCGTGATGGAAAAAGATATAATCTTTCAATACACTTTTAAGTTTAAAGATAGACCGCCTAAAGTGTTTAAGATAAAACTCGACGGCACTACATTAAATCTTGTAAATGAAAATTTCGAGAGCCAGCCTGATTGGACAAGACTTAAAAATTTTAAATGCCCCCATTGTCCGCTCTCGGAAAATGATTATGAGTTTTGCCCCTTAGCTGTCAGCCTCGCAGACGTGATTGATTCTTTCTCAAACATGTCCTCTTATGAACAAATTGAGCTTGTCATAAATACCGAAGAAAGAGAATTCAGAAAAGAAACATCCCTCCAGGACGGCGTGCGAAGCATGCTCGGTATTAAAATGGCTACTTGCGGCTGCCCGGTCATGGGTAAGTTTAAACCGATGGCAAGGTTCCATCTCCCTTTCGCCAACCTTGAAGAAACTCAGTATAGATATTTTTCAATGTATATGCTCGCGCAGTACTTTATTGCAAAAAGAGAAGGTAAAGCTGATTGGGAAATGCATGAGTTTAGGAACATACTTGAAGACGTACGCGTGCTTAATCTTAACGTAAGCAGAAAGGTCGCGCAAATCGAAGCTAAGGATACTACGATCAATTCGGTGGTAATCCTAAATAATTTTGCCGACTATGTAAGCTTTAACCTCGATGAGCAAAGTTTAAATGAAGTAGAAGTTTTATTCAACGACTACTTCGGTTACTAAAATATCCTAACTGTTTATCATCCACCTAATGCCGAAACGATCTCTTAGGTTGCCATGCCATGCGCCCCAGAATTGCTTTGTAAAAGGAACCATAACTTTACCGCCTTCTGAAAGCTGCTCAAATACCTGTTGCGCTTCTTCGTTATCTGGAAATGTTAAAGACAACGCTACGTCGCTTGAGCTATGAGCTTCTTCTTTCTGCTTTGAAATAATATCGCTTGCTAAAATTGTAATGCTCCCAAACTGTAATGAAGCGTGCAGTACTTTGTTATGAAATTCCTTTGGAGCGTTCATCGCGGGATTATCGTACCTCTGGTGGATTTCAAAATTCCCATTAAAAACTTTTTTGTAAAAATTCAGAGCCTCTTCACAATCGCCGTAAAAGCTGATGTAAGGTTCCAATTTAATTTCTTGCATGCTCATAAATTTACTCCATCATTAATATTTATTCAGGCTTTTTTATGCTTCATGAATTAATCAGTCTAATTCTAAACTCTGCATTCTAAATTCTACATTGCCCCGGGTTTAAGCACCATCAGTGCAACAGCTATATACGGCGTTATGGTCGCTATCGATCCCCAAATATTCCACTTCCTCGAGAGCTTTAAATATTCATCCCATGAAAATCTTTGCTCGTCGCTTGCGAGCGCTAATATCTGCTTTTGTATCGGCACAACCTTGGACATAAAAGCGAACGCCGAAATGATCAGCATTATTATTCCCCATAAAATCCACGGAGTCTCTACCAGTGAAAGATTCCCCTGCATTGCCGCGCCCATTCCAAATATAAATAATACGGCTACGGAAGGCATTGTAAAAATTCTATCGGCTAATATTATATTCTTAAATGTATCAGCTATCTTTAATCTGTCGGTAGATTTATCCGCCTGTATCTTCCAGAAAATGCCTATAGTAATATTGCCGAGAAATATTATTACGGATATGATGTGAATTAGTTTCCAGATATTATATATCATTTTATTTTCCTTAAAATTTATTCTTAGATAAGGACGATGCAATTTAAATTTGTTTGTAAATAAATTCAAAGAACGAAAACCTAAATCACTTTAACAATTAAACCCGGCTTATATTCTTTACCTGATATTCACACTTTTATTTACTCTTCGATTGTTTCAGTGCCCTGTTCTTTAAGCTTTGCTAATCCGTCTTTCATTGCCTTGAGCTGTTCCGGTGAGTGTCCCTGCCAAATTGCGACTTCGCCAACTACCTTAAATGGATGTTCTGAGCGGTAAGACTTCGTCGGATTACCCGGATATTTCTTGTCTGTTAAATTCGGATCATCCTCGATTGGACCCGTAGGCTCTACTAAATATATTCTTTCACGTTCTTCGCCTAACGCAAGCTCAGCTCCCCAAATGGCGGCATCCAGTGTGGCAGTCAAATAGATATGCTTCGCTTTTTTCTTTTGCCCGTAGTTTGAACTAATGCCTATTTCGATAAAGTCGCCGATCTTTAAATCAGCCTTTGTGCCGTGAAAGAACGTCTGAGCAAAAGGGCTTGGACTATGTTCATTCGACCTGATCTCACTATTGCTTTTTTCCATCGTTGTTTATTTATGTGTGATTTGTTTAGGATAAGTTCTATGAACGCTAACGCTTGTTGAAGCTGCAATATTTAACCGCGTAAAATTTGTACGACTTTTTCAGTAATCTCTTTTACTTTCTTTTCAGTCAAGTGACCGACTTTATAAAGTACTATATGGCTGTCAGCAGTAAATACTCTATTTGGTCTTACATTACTTGATTGGCTAAGACCACCTTCTGCAAAATGCTCATCTTCAATTGGTATCGCATATGAATCTTTGATTGCTTTGCTTGTTATTTGGCTTAAGATTAGATCATCGCCTTCGAGTATAGAAAAACCAATGCCGGGCGTCGTTTTGAAGTCGCTAAATTAGAAAATGGAAATGGTACAACAACCACATCCCCTTTTATAAATTTTGCCACGCTTTTTCTTCCTCAGGACGAAGCCAATCCTTTTGAAGTGAATGCTCACTTGCTATGGCGGTTTCTCCGCCTTTGGCGGATTCTGTAACTTTTTTGATTTTTAAATAACGAATAAAGTCCAATGCTTCATCAAGGTAAGAATCCGGAATCTCGTCTATTTCTTTAATAATTTTCTCTTTGTTACTCATTTTAAATCTCTGCAATTCTTTGTTTTAATATACAGCGTGACTTGCTCATTTGCAATTTACGTTTACATCCACCTCCAGCATAAGAGATGTGTTTTAGGAAAAGCATATCCATGCAGCCTTGCAGTGCCTTTAGGAGCGGAATGCTTACAGCCTTTCTTCTACTTCTGTATGAGATGCTTCTTCGAATAATAACTCCATACGTTTAGTCTGGCTCTTATAACTTGTCCGGATCTTGCCTAACAGCCTACTCCGCTATGCAGCTATATCTCTGTGGTTCTTTGAGGTACTCCGTGAACTCTGTGTCCCTCCTCCTCAAGTAAATAAGTTACACCGAGAACACTGAGAATACACAGAGAGCCGCAGAGTGCTCCGCGAAATTCCCGGCATACAGATTTTATCTGGCAACCGTTTACTGACGGAATCTTTATCCCGGCTGTCACGGACCACTCCGTGATAGAATTTCTAATCAAAGTAACTATGCTACGCCACAAAACTTATCCTCATCATTGATAGCCGCCTTTGATGGGAGGAAGAGCTTTGTACTCCGGTTTAGAGGTAACAATGTCCCATATTAATTGTGTTATGCTTTCGATAAAATATTTATTCTTGTTTTTTATATCTATCGGGAAATCCCACACAACAGTTTTGTCTTTACCATTATATTTTATCCTAAGAACTTGCAGACCATGATCGGGGGAAACATGCACATTGGGCGGTCTTTTATATATAACATCTGGCAACGAAAAGAATCTATAATTTTCCAGGGCAGTTGCAATAATCTCTTGTTCTCTTGTGGTCAGCCACATAGTGGTCTTGATAGTTCCATTAATCACTAAGTCCTTTTGATATGTGCCATGAAATGTGTCTAACTCATTTAGTCCATATCGGTAGAATATCTGAACAAACTGCGGATCATGTCCTTCTTGCAACATTGGCGAAACCAGGCTGCATTCGGAAAGAAGGATGTAAACTATTAAGGATACTAATATCTTCATTTACTATAAAATTTTTTTTTTTTACTATAACAAATCTTTTGCTTGCAAATATTTTTTTAGCAGCATTACATTGTATTTTTATTATTTTATTTCTTATAATCTCAGTGTGCACATCCTTTTCATAAATGTGCACACTAAATAATCCAGCATAATTTTATTTTTATTTCGCCGGTGGATTCTGCGGCTTGTTTTTCTTCGTTGGCGATTTATGTTTTGAAACCTTTATTCCAATCGCCTCCAGCAAAGCGGGTTTCTCACGCATGACTATTTTAGCGTTCTCTATATACTCTCTAAGCCAGTCATTCATATCTTTGAAAGCTTTTTTCTTAATCTTCGTAGCGTCTTTGGCGGCGCTTAATGCAGGTTCCTGCGCCTGATTAGCCTGCTCGTAAGCCGTAATTTTAGCGCGCTCGCTCTGTAAAAACTCCGGCGTATATCCTTTAGTCAAAATATATTGTGCTACCGCATGAGTGCTTGCAGAATTATCAAAAAGCTTATAGCCTGCCTCTACAAATTTTCCCAGCGCCCTGGGTTCGCTGCCTGTTAAGCCGACCGCAATAAGCTCCGGCGAGCCTTCGTGATATTTAGTTCTGATCGTCTTTGCAAGATCATGGTAAGCCTGGTGCGCCTCTGCCTTGCACTCCTCCTCTCTATCCGTTGCGTTTTCCGCCGCGCTTTCTTTCATTGACTGGTCGTTTAATGCAAGCTGTGCTGCCGTTATTTTCCCCTTGCCCGTTTGAAGCGCCGCAAGGTCATATCCCTTTTTTATTACTTCCGCCTGCACTTCCTGGCTTGTTATCGAATTGTCCACCGTAAGATTCGCCGCCGTTAATTGTTCTGCTTCTGCGTTTGTTGGTTTAGTTGCCATTGTCTCGCCTTTCAAGTTGTTTTAATTAAAGATATTTATTTAATGATTACAATTTTTAATTGTCATATCTCAAAAAAATGATCCCTATATAGAACTTATTGTCACTTTGCTATGCCTTAGACTTACTCTGCTTCGCCTTCACGTTACTCTATGATGCCTTAGACTTACTCTGCTTTGCCTTAGCGTTACTCTGTGATGCCTTAGACTTACTCTGCTTCGCCTTAGCGTTACTCTGTGATGCCTTAGACTTACTCTGCTTCGCCTTAGCGTTACTCTGTGATGCCTTAGACTTACTCTG
>JAKAKL010000105.1 GCA_021824565.1 Bacteroidota bacterium
CTTCTTCGATAAATTCGAGAAAGGAACAAACTGCAAAGCGTGGCTCTTCAGAATTCTGAAAAATTCCTTCATCAATGATTACAGAAAGCATACAAAAGAGCCCGATAAAGTCGATTACGAAGACGTTCAGAATTTTTACGAAAATATAAAATCCGATGAAGTGGATACGGACCATTACGAACTGGACGCGTTCAGCAATCTTCTCGACGACGACATTTCAAAAGCGATGGCGGAACTTCCGGAGGATTTCAGGACTGTGATAATTCTGAACGACATTGAGGGATTCACTTACGAAGAGATAGCGGATTTTGTGGATATACCCGTCGGCACCGTGAGATCCCGTCTCCACCGCGCCAGAAAAATGCTTTACGTGCAGCTGTACGATTACGCCAAAGAGAGGGGATTCGTAAAAGGGGGGCGGACGAAGAAATAATTAAAATTTAAGATTAATATTTGCCTTATTTTATTGACTCATTTCCACTTCCATAAAATCATTTTCTCAAAATTTTCTCCATCGGTTTTCCTTTCGCAAGCTCGTCTATAAGTTTATCTAAGTAGCGTATCTCCTTCATAACCGGTTCTTTAATCTCTTCCACTCTAATTCCGCAGATCAAACCCGTTATCATATTTCTTGCTTTGTTTGGTTTAGGGGCCTTCATATAGAATGTTTCAAAGTCGGTCCCCTTCTCAATCTGTTTTTCAAGTTCTTTCTGGCTGTATCCGGTGAGCCAGCGGATAATTTCGTCGACTTCGGCTTTAGTGCGTCCCTTCTTTTCCGCCTTCGCAACATAGTGAGGATAGACGCTTGCAAACTTCATTGCATAAACACGATTTTTTTCCATTTGAAATTATCCCGAGATTTTTTCTAAAAAACAGTGAAATAAATTTAGTAAAATATTTTTACCTTCATAATAATTTGAAAGCGTGTCGAATTAATATCCTGTGCGGAGCGGAGAAAAAATATATACGGTCTTCGGCTGACAGTGAGCTTACAGCCTATAAATCATCCTTCGGCTGACAGTGAGCTTGCAGCTCATAAATCTTTTTCGAATTCCAAAAATTCCACCGGCGCGCCGTTTTCCAATATCATTGCAGTCTTAACTCCCTTTGACGGCGAGCAGACTTCTCCGATCAACTGTTTCCCTTCTATCGCCTTGTTCAGATCATCCACTTCAAATGCTATATGGGGCACTTTTTGGATTATTTCGGAAACAGGACTCCCCTCTTCGAACCGCATCCATTCGATTCCGAATTCGCTCGTATCGAATCCGGAAACATAGAACTTATACTGTTCCAGATATTTTTCATTCGGCTTGGGTTCGTTAGTCGGAATGCCGAGATGATGGAACCGCATTCCCTTTTTTGAAACCGCGAAAGGAGGTTCGTTGTCTTTTCTTTTTTCAGAACTGTTTTTTTGCATAAAATATTTTTATCTGCTTTAAAATTCCTGACGTATCTCTTTGATTCTTTTTACATGATGTACTACATGGTTTGACTGCATTTGAATCACGAATCCGACGGGCACAATTTCAATTCCGCCGTCCGGTTTAAGGAACCGCACGGTTTTATTCCACGCGTCATCGACCGATTCCAGCAGCTGCAGAATGTGAGCCCGGCTGGCTTTCAAAAATGAAACCGATATTTCGATGGGGCGTTTTTCATAATTCCAGAATTTCGCCCAGTCAGTCTGCTGATATGCCGAATACCATTGAAGATTGAATTCAGCTTTCTCGTTACCGAGTGCGATCTTGATTCCAATCTTCCATAGATCGTCTCCGTCAGCCAAATGATGAACGATCTGCCTGATAGTCCACCCCTTTTTTGCGGGAAGATAATCGAGTTCGGTTTCGTCAATTCCTTTTAACGCATCTTCAAGTATAACCGGTCCCTGCTCGAAGAGCGCAATGATCTCGGTTTTATTTTCCGGTGTTTCCATTAGGCACTCAACTTAAAATAAATATTTATTAAAACAGATAATCCTCTTAGTCTGCAAGCAGAGACGGTGAAGAGCCGGGCTGAACGTCTTGCATCGGTTTTGCAGGTTTATCCGCCGCTTGAGGCGTGCCGAGCGGCTAGATATATGATTTTAACTATTTTGATTTCGCGGCTAAACTTTTAAGAAACTCTTCGGCCGTCATAACATCTATTTGGCTCCGCTTATAATCCATTTTATTTCTTGTAACTATAAGCGAAATGCCGTTATTGACTGCTGTGTAATACTGAATTGCATCTTCAAAATCGTTGAACTCGGAATTAAGTGATTGTTCTATTACTCTTTCATCTATTGAGAGAATCTTAACGAAAGTTTTTAGTTTTCTTAAACTCTTCAAGGCGGCGATATTTGTGGTTTGTTTCTTAAGAAGGTAATGCAGATTTGCGAAAATAAGCGGGGATGTGTAAGCAATGATTTTATTTTGGTTTATTAACGTAAATAATCGGGCTGCGTGAATATAGTGCGGTTCTCTTTCGGCAAGCATGTCTAATATTATATCTGAATCAATAAAAAGCTTAATCATCTGGAATATTTTTCCTCAATATGATTTCTATAAACCTCTTTCACTTTGATATTCTCCGGCAATTTGATAATCCCTGAAAGCTCGAGAACATTTGGTGATATTTCAATTTCCGATATGCTTTCTTTATCAGATAGCAGATTGAAATATTTTTCAACCATTACTGAAAGACTTTGTTTATTGCTTTGAGCATATTTTTTTGCACGGTCAATAGCTTTTTTATTGAGTTTTAATGTTAGTTTGGTATTCATACAATTCCTTTTCAACAATACGTAACAATTGTTACGAGAAGATACGTATTAACAGTCCGATTTTCAAGTTCTGATTTCAGCCATTCATCTGCGTTATTTTTGAGTTTAGTCGTCCATTTTATGTCGGGGATATCGACCCAAATATATTTTAAGAAACTAAACGCGCTGTTTTTAAGTAGAAGATCCCGCCGTACTTCGTCTCGCTCAGTATAAACTTTTTAGCGGGGCTGCCGCCGATTCGTATTAACCGATTGGTCAGAAATATTTATATACTATTGCCCGCCCGGCGCTTTCGCCGAGGACTTTTTACTTATTAAAGATGTTAAGTGGCTCCTCGATTAATTTTGTAATGTAATAAAATTTAATTCAGTCCTTTTATATCCAAACAACTCTAAGACTTGATAACTTCTTTCAACGTGAAGATTAGCTGGATAATTTGTTTCAATAAAAATATTTGTATTCTTAATTCTTCGTGGAACATCCTTGGCTTCTTTTGATGACAATTGATTTTTGGATTGAGCAAAATAAATCCGTTTTCTTCCTCTCATTCCTAAGACTCTGTTTATTTCATTTGGATGAAGTTGCTGCATAACATTACAAACTCCTTCAAGAACATCTTTCCAACAATTTATTTGAATTCTTTTCCCTTCACTATTAATGAAATTTGTATGCTCATTATTTCTAAACACAAATGAACGAGGATCTGTAAATGTATAATCTTTATTTAATGCGCTAAGATGAGTGACAACACGAATTCCCGTATCAACGTGAGGAATTTTAATACTAGATTTTGTAGTCGATATTTTTTCGCCGATAGTATACTTAATGTCCAGATCGATGTATTTATTAACAATTAACTCTATTTCTTTTCGTGCACTTTCTATTTGAGACAAATATTTATTTTGCCCTTCAATCTTATTGATTTCGATTCGGAGTTTAGTAATTGCTTCCGTAATCCAAGTTGAAGGATTCTTTATTTGTTCTAAAATTAAAAGTTGTCCTTTGAGTTCTGAATATGTATTGGATTCCATTTCAATATCCTCTTTTCATTTGCCAACTAACGGCGTGGCTTTTCACCCGTCCACCCCGAACAGCAATAACAAATGAAAAACTTCTGCCAAATATTTCTAACAAATTTATTTAATAGAACAATGTTACAAGCAATGTTAACTTATTTCACAAACTTAAAAACAATACGACTGCCGCAATGAAAACGCGGGCGGATGGAAAAGCTGGTTACGCCTCTTCTATTACAAATCATTTTTATCATTAAGCAATCTTTCGATTAATTTTTGTTTATCAATAAGCTCCAGTCTAAAAGGCAAAAAAGGTTTAATTAATTTATCCTCAGTAATTCTTGGAGCAAAACTAGAAGTTGTAGTAAATATCGCTTTGCTTGCGTTTTGATCAGCTTGTAAAACACCTAACAAAGCTCTCACTTCGTTTGCAGTAACAATATGATTTGGATTATAGGCTTTAACTTGTTCAATAAATCTTATTGAACCAAAACCTTTTTTTATAGCAATAACATCTCTACCATAATCACCAGAACCAGGAGTAAGAATTACCTCGTCAAAACCAGCATTATCATAACTAGCAGCAATTATTTCTTCCCACACACGAGGATTAATTTTATAAATAAAATCGGAATCTTTTTTTAGCATCTCAATTAGTTTAGAATAAATAGGTTTGATTAGACTAATTCTGGCTCCATCTTCGACCGTTTCTGCAAGAGTTATTATAGAACCAAAAGAAAAAGGAGTAGCATTATCAAGTAATAAGAAAAAAGGTTTTGTATAAAAAAATCCGGGGAATGCAAAATTTATTTTTTTCTTCTCTGCTATTTCTATGTATCTGTTTATATCAGATTTTGATAGATGCCAGAAATAGAATTTACTTGATGAATTTTGATATTCTAAATAAGCCTTGTAATTTTTATCAGTTGGAACTAACACTGCACCTTTTGATACTAAATCAATAAATATTTCAGGATGCAAAGAACCACAAAAGGAACAAAATTTATTTAATTTATTGTTTTTAAAAATATTTCTCATTTCCCAATTGTCTTCATCTGGTAAAGATTTCGATTTGTATTGAGGCGATAATAACCTACTTGGACATTTCATTTTAAAATACTCTCATTATTGAGGCATAACTTTTACTTAAGCCTAATTGATGACTTTCACTTTTGCTGATTGCACGGCGTTATTAACAATTAATTATAATTCCACCCTGGAACAGAAAATATTTAACCGCATTTATATAAAACAGTAATTGTTTATCTAAAGGGTTACAGATTGAAGAGGATCCCCTGTGCGGATGCAACTTAAGTCATTAGTTTAAGTTTATCAACTGGATTCTTGCCCGGCTTTGACGGGCTGGATACTCGCCCGCCTTAGGCGGGTAAACTTGCCCGGCTTGACGGGCTGGATGCCCGCCTGCGGCGGGTAAACTTGCCCGGCTTGACGGGCTGGATACTTGGCGCTTGGCCGGGAGGGGAGGTGAAATGAGGGATTATATTTCTGCGATTTAGGGGAAAAATTGGGCTAATTAATGCTGATCAGACCCAATTTGATTCTTAAACCCTAAATCTCTAATTTTACGCCGCTAAATTTAACAACAAAAAGGCAGGTGAATTAAGTTGG
>JAKAKL010000143.1 GCA_021824565.1 Bacteroidota bacterium
GAAGACATCCATAAAAATGTCGTAACGGAGCTGAAGTGCAGCGGGACATCTGGTAGAATGTATTATGAATCAACTTTACAAAAATATTTTTTCAAAAAGTCCATTTTCACTTGAACCTTTACAATAGAGAATAAACCGGTGATTATTTTTTTCATAATATATCCTTTAATTAAGAAAGTATGTTAGCCATATAACTATTAATTATACTGCCGTATCGCTTGATAACACTCCGGCAGCAGGAATGTTATATTTCTCAAAAAACCTTATTTTTATTTCATATTCCATATTTCCTGCGGGTTATCACTCCTGCTATTAAAGAATGTTATCCGGCAAACTCTTACACAACTCTTCCTACATTCCTTCCGAGTTATATTAATACTTGTGAGTTTATCTGAAGAGTTCCGCGACCTGATAATCCAAAGAAGATTTCCTTCTCTGTCATTCCTATTTCCCGCTGTGTGTACCAAAAAGTTTTCCCTCAATAATTATCTTTTTGTAAAATCAAAGATGACATCATTTCCGAATGATGTCATCTTCATATCTTTAATTTAATTATTCCTTCCGCTTTATACAAGAATAAAATAAAATATTTTTAATACCGTAGCACAGACTTTAGTCTGTGTGTGCAAAAATCTAAAACTTCAGACTAAAGTCTGTTCTACGCTATTCACCTTGCCTATTGCGCAGCAGTCGGCGGAGTTTCCGGAGGTGTAGTATCTGCGGCGGAGCTCTTATTATTATCTATGGTAAACAACTTCTTCATTGCCGGGTCATCCTTAAATATTTTCCTGCCGGCTTCGCAAATGTCTTTGCCTGCAAGGTAAAGATCATTGTAGATCTGTATGCGCTCTTCGGTTGATATATTCCGGCTGTCTTTTGTATCTTCCTGAGTTGAATTTGAGCTTAACAGCTTGTTGTATAATGTGTTTGATAGTTCAAGTTTTCGCCCCGGATACTTTGCAGCCGTAAGTTCAGCCTGGTATTTAATACTTGTTGCTGAAAAGTCCTTCATAAAAAGTATCATTTCAGCCTGATTGCGCCGTATGGAAACAATTTTGTTATATCCGAATTCATCATGGACAGCCTGGTTGCCCGGGAATGCTCTCTCTACAAATCTTTCGGTATACATTACATGATCATAGCACTCTTCCATGTCGCTGTTAACGCCGGCTGTTTTTCCTTTTTGTGATGCTTTAATTGTGTCGTCGGAAGGCACAATTTCAGCGTTTTGCAGCTTTTGCCCTAAATTCTCTTCAAACGGGTCGTCGAAGTTCGGATCATATTGGATGAACTTTATCTTGTTATCGCTGAACGCCTTCTTTATACCTCTCATTATTTCAAGAAGCCTGGCGTCGCTGAAATGATATAATCGGACGATTGCATTTTTTATTTTATTTGCCATTTTTTCCTCCTAATGGTTAATAGTTATTTATTGAAATCGTAATTCTTTTTCTTAGAATTCTGTTAAATGTTCATTAATCACACTTTAGCTTTCGCAGATGTTTTCCACGACTTCGTAGATGTCGGACAGCACTTCGAAGATGTTTTCCACGACTTCGAAGATGTATTCCACAAGTACGAAGATGTATTCCACAAGTACGAAGATGTATTCCACGAGTTCGAAGATGTTTTCCACGACTTCGCAGATGTATTCCACGACTTCGCAGATGTTTTCCACGACTTCGAAGAAGTTTTCCACGAGTTCGAAGATGTTCGCCATGACTTCGAAGATGTTTTCCACGACTTCGAAGATGTTTTCCACGACTTCGTTGAAGTCGGACTGTGTTTCAAAGTTACTTAATGCTGCCGCGCTGCATTCTGCAAAAAATATTTTATCAATAATTAAAAGAACTGTATTGAAAATAATTCTTTGTTGAAAAGCCGCCAAATCAAAAAGCGAACTGAAGGGAAGGAGTTAATGAGCTTCTTTCTTCCACGCCCTATAAAGGTGTTGTTGTAGTTTTGTTTTTCTGAATACAGCATTAGAACTTCTTCATGAGGAAATTGCTTGTTGAAGAACTTTTTCTTTAATCATGATTTATTATATATTCCTTTAGTTCAATTTGGGAAATAAAGCTTGAAGGGTTTACTGAGTGCAAGGATATTTTAAAGGTTATCTAAAACAAAGACGATATGTGTTGTCTCTGTCGCTATTCCTATTAATATTTCCCATAATCCAAAGCTGCAAAAGCCCTACGGCACCGAAAGTAAGTGCTCCTGATACTACATCAAGTAATTTTACATGGACAATAGACACTCTTGGTTCGGAAGGCAGTATGCTTTATGATGTTTCTATTATTAACGATACTTTAGCTTATGCGGTAGGAATGTTATATAACAGAGACTCAACCGGTAAAAGCGATTTATCAAATCTGTATAATGCCGCAGTATGGAACGGCAAAACCTGGACAAAGTTAAAGGTGCCTTACAACTATCAAGGGACTTTAATTTATAATCCTATCCACACAGTATTTGTCCTAAACTCTACAGACATTTATTTTGGAGGTAATGGCCTAGAACATTGGGATGGCAAGAAGTTTTCAAATATAGATGCAGTAAATCAATTTTGGACAGGGCGTCTAATGCAGAAAATCTGGGCGAGTTCTGATAATAATATATATATCGTCGGAGATGGTGGTACAATCGTTTATTATAATGGGAATTGGCAAAATATTGAATGTAACACCAACTTACCATTCCAAGACATTTGGGGCGGTACCGACAGACTTGGAAGGCAGCAAGTGCTGGCAGTAGCTTCTGATAAATTTGGCAATGGAGGTAAAGCAATTATTAGCATAGACAGCGGGGAGGCTACAACCATTTCGGACAGCGGATATATAAGCAGTTTAAGTGGTGTATGGTTTATGGCTAACCAAATATATTATGTTGTAGGTCCGGGAATATTCCAAAGAAATTTTATACAGGATAATGAAGGCTGGAGCGGTCCTGCATTACCGTTAGACTGGTATACTTTTGCCATAAGAGGAAATGATAAGAATGATGTAATAGTTGTTGGAGAAGCTGGGTCAGTTAGTCATTTCAACGGTGTTTCCTGGGTTGGCTATACGCAGCTATTAAATCCTATAGATAGGCTTGTAAGCGTAAGTATGAAAAACAATTTAGTTATTGCAGTTGGAAACAGGAATTATGATGGAGTACATTATTATGGACTGGTATATATAGGGAAAAGGTAAACATGCATAGGGAGAGTTAATAATTTTTCGCAAGCTGAAGTTTAATTAGCCTCAGCTTAATTTTTCTAGATAATGATGCATGTAAATATTTCCCTTTTGTTTAGTCTCTGCTACATTCTGTATTTATAAACCTTTCCACAGTTGGTTAAATACTTCCTGGGGACTGAAGCAGTCAAGCAAATGTCTTAATTCATCGACGCAAACATTTAGCTCAAGTCTTACATCGCGCAATAAATTAGTCCACTCTGAATAATGAAGCTCTTTGGCTATTTCGTATTTATCCAGGTTTGTTCCGGAGAATAATTCGAGGGCGTAATAAACGCGCAGGATTCTTTTAAGCCTTGTAAACGTTATTTGGAAAGAAGCCGCGCATATTTTCTGAAGCCACCTGTTTGAAATGCAGAGCATGGCAGCCATATCATAGCAGGCAATTCGCGCGGGGAAATTTCGTATTAGGTGATCGACAATTATCCTTGTGTGCGGGCTTTTTGAAAAGCAGTGCGGAAATAATCCTAAAATAAATTCAAGTAGAATTTCATAAGCAAGAATATAACGAGACATAACCATCCCTCCGTTGATAATATCCGTATTATAAGTCGAGAGCGTTTGAATGAATTACAGCGCCCCGGGTTAAATATTTTTTGTATTATTTCTAATAACCTTCTAAACAAAATTAAAAATTATTTTTAATATAAAATAGAGAGGCAGCGACAGGAGGGAAATTTCATTTATCATTTCTAATCTGCAATCTCAATATTTACTTTTATCTTTTCTGCAAGCGTTTCACTCCGCATTGCAGCCGTGCAGTTGCCGCGCGGTTCTGGTTCGTGTTTTATAATTCCATTACATGAACTGTTCCTTTCCATTCCCGGCATGAAAAGGATAGACAAAAATTTAATTATTAAACTCGTTGTGTGAATTAGAAATTGCTAAGCATAAAACTGTTAAAACAGTTTCAATTGGTTGTTGTGAGTTTTCTTAATGAAGAAAGACAAAACATCATAACCGTTTCACCTGTCCGTCCTTCGGCGTAACGGTTTACAATTTAATTCACACAACCGGTTTATTAAATAAAAAATTATGTTGATTGTTTCTCCAAATGTGTTTAATTTTTACCCAAAGTTATAGCAATCATTTATATTATGGTAAACTTTTCATCAATTAAAAGGAAGGAGGTCTCAGACAAGCAAGCCTTGGTTATCACTTGTATAAGTGATTGTCAAAATTTTCTAATTACTTATTTATTAAAATATATCTGGGGATTAACATGATTAATCAAAATACACTCACAGATACAGCAAAACTTTTTATCCATGATAAAGAGTATGATCTTCCAATCACCGTTGGTTCCGAGCAAGAGCTTGGAGTTGACATTTCTCAGCTTAGAGGTAAAAGCGGCGCAATTACTTTTGATTCCGGCTACGGAAACACAGGTTCCTGCCAAAGCGCAATTACTTTTATCGACGGAGAAAAAGGAATTCTTCGATACCGCGGTTATCCTATCGAAGAGTTGGCTGAAAAATCTAATTTCGTTGAAGTAAGCTTCCTATTAATTTTTGGTCATCTTCCTAATAAAGCCGAACTGGATAGATTCCAATATCAACTGACGCATCATAGTCTGATTCATGAGGACATGAAAAAATTCTTTGAAGGATTTCCTCCTAAAGCGCACCCGATGGGAATCCTTTCTGCTATGGTAAGCTCACTATCAGCATTCTACCCCGAAGACGGATACAATGTTGACGTTGAACTTAACATGGTAAGACTTCTCGCTAAATTAAAAACGATTGCGGCTTTCTCTTATAAAAAATCTATCGGGCAGCCGTATGTTTATCCAAGAAACGATCTCAGCTACAGCGCGGATATGCTTCATATGATGTTTGCAGTTCCATCGGAATCTTATGAAGTTCCAAAGGCAGTTGAAGAAGCGCTCGACCTTCTCTTAATTCTTCACGCAGACCACGAGCAGAATTGCAGCACGTCTACGGTTAGAATGGTGGGAAGCAGCGAAGCAAATTTATTCGCATCAATTTCTGCGGGCATCTGCGCTCTCTGGGGACCGCTGCACGGCGGTGCAAACCAGGAAGTAATTCAGATGCTTGAAAAAATTAAAAATGATGGCGGCGACTATAAGAAATATATTAGCATGGCTAAAGACAGAGAATCAAAATTTAAGTTGATGGGCTTCGGTCATCGCGGCTACAAAAA
>JAKAKL010000048.1 GCA_021824565.1 Bacteroidota bacterium
TTTCCTTTTCAATACCGGAAAGCTCCCATATTATTTTATCCGTGTTTAATTCGCTCGGTCAATTAATATCTACGCTTGTTAATGAAACAAAGTCGCCGGGAAATTACTCGATAACATTTAACGGCTCAAATTTTCCTAGCGGAGTATATTATTACAGTTTAACTGCTGGCGCACATATTTCAACAAAAAAATTTATTTTGCTGAGGTAAGCCAAAATTTTGACGCGTAACCTCCGCAACACTTTTAATAAAAAATCTTTTGTAATTTTAATTACGTTAAATTTGGAAGTGTTGAAAGAACGAAATGGAGAATTTCTCCGTAACAATTAGAGGGGCTATTGAACCTTAAGGATCTTCATCCCACCACTAAAAAGCTGGTACTTGCAAGAACGTTTAGAAGTATCGGTCAGGGAGCGCTCGTTGTAGATTTAGCTTTGTATTTGCATTCACTCGGATGGAACGGATTTCATATCGGGCTTGTGTTAAGTTCGGCTGGCTTATTCGGCGCAGCATTAAGTCTGGCGGTAGGAATTGCAAGCGACCGTTTAAGACGAAGACCGTTCTTACTGATATATGAGGGTATCGTTTTCGTATGCAGCATTGCTGCTTTTATTACTGCTCAATCTTTAATATTAACTTCCGTAATCATTATTGCCGGATTTGGTCGTGGTGCAAACGGTGCGGCAGGACCTTTTTCTCCGGTGGAACAAGCCTGGCTTGCAGAGGAAGTACCGGCTGTTAGACGCGGTCGCGTTTACAGTATGAACACAGCATTCGGATTTTTCGGTATGGGCGTAGGTGCAATGATTGCAATGCTGCCGTCATATTTAAGCAGGTTATTCGAAAAGGGAACGGGAGTCTATTCAGTGCAGCCTGCTGCTTTCCGTCCGCTGTTTTTAATTGTTACTGCGGCAACCGTACTTAATTTACTTATGCTCTATAACGCTAAGGAAAAGTACAACGGGCAAAAGCAGATTGAAAAATCTAACAAGATGAACAGGGAAATTGAAATAAGGCGGCAAGAGAATAAAATGCTTACCGGATTAGTTATACTAAATTCATTTAACGGACTGGCAATAGGATTTACAGGACCATTAATTTCATACTGGTTTTCAATCCGGTTCGGAATAGGTCCAGCATCAATCGCGCCGGTTATGTCTGCAACTTTTTTTATAACCGGCATCTCATCTCTGCTTACCGGAAAGATTAGCGAGAGAATCGGGATCGTACAATCGGTAGTTTGGGCAAGGTTTTTCGGATTGTTGATGCTGATCGTTCTTCCATTAGTGCCGTTTTTCTGGCTGGCATCTTTAATATATCTATTGCGCTCTGCTTTAAACCGCGGCTCGGTGGGTGCGAGGCAGGCACTAACCGTAGGCTTGGTTAGAGATGAAAGGCGGGGACTGGCAACAAGTCTTAACGCAATGTCTATGCAGCTTCCGCAGTCGGTAGGACCAAGCATTGCAGGATATCTTTTCAGTTCCGGTCAGTTGGAGCTTCCCTTCTATGCCGGCGCCTTGTTCCAGGGAATTTATTTGGTAACCTACGGCTGGTTCTTTAGGAAGCAGAATAAACCGGGTGAAGAATGAAGATCAGAGGTCAGAAATCGGAGGTCAGCAATCAGCTAGAAGCTTACAGCTAATAGCTGCTGACCGATTTTCGCTTCGTTGATTTTAATTTCTAATTCATATAATTTTAGATAAAAGTTATCAAATGAGATCAACATGTTTATGAACTACACAGCGAAATACACAAAGCTAAATTCAGGCTACATGGGTCAATTAATTGAATGGCCCGAAGTAATAACCGAAGGAAAAACTTTTGAAGACTGCCGCGATTCTTTAAAAGATGCCCTTCACGAGATGATAATAGCTTACAAACAAACAGGGCAAGAACTGCCTGTCGGAGGTGAATTATTCGAACCGATGACAGTTGAGATAGATAATGTCGGTTAAACGACGAGACTTAATAAAATACATTGAAGAAAACGGATTTTATCTTCTCCGTGAAGGCGGTAATCATTCTATATATACTAATAAAAAAAAGACAATTCCTATAAAACGTCATCGTTTCTTCGACCGAATAACTGCAAATGAATTGTGTAAGCAAGCCGGGTTGAAACCGAAGTTTTAATTACCTTCAATATTTTTTTCTTCTATTTTCAAATAATTTTTTAAAGGTCTCACGTTAACCGTCTTAAATTTAATTAGTTTCCAAGCCACTAATTAACACGAATTTCACAAATTGTTTATATGAATATATTCGTGAAAATTAGTGCTAATTCGTGGCTAAAATTATTCTGCATTATTTGTCGGTCAACTTGCATAACATAATTTAATCCTTGTAATTTAGCAGTAAGCATTCAGCCAAAATCTAATAGCTGACCGCTGCATTCATTCATTCCTTAAAGAATCTACGGGATTTGATACTGCGGACTTAATTGCCTGAAATCCGACTGTGATTACTGCAATTAACAATGCAGCCAACCCGCTCAAAACAAAAATTGAGATATCGAGACTAGTTCTATAGGCATAATTCTGAAGCCACTTATTTATAAAGTAAACAGAAATTGGAACTGCTATTACGGTTGAAATTAATGTCAGCCAAATAAATTCCTTTGTTAAAATATAGAAGATGTCGCCGGTAGAGGCCCCCATAACTTTTCTAATTCCAATCTCCTTTATTCTTTGCTGCCCAGCAAAAAGAGACATACCAAAAAGACCGAGACACGCAATAAATACAGCCAAGCTGGTAAAGTACCCAATCATCTTATCAAACTTATATTCATTACTATATAGTTCGTCAATCCTATCATCAAAGAACTCGTAATCCATAGGCTTTCCCTTATTAAATTTTTTTGAAACATTCTGTACAAATTTAATGGTCTGGGCAAGATTAGATTGATGTGCTCTAACCACCACATCATTTAAATATTTAGTACTTGCTTCAATAACCATGGGACCGACAGATTCACGAAGAGAATGCATATTAAAGTCCTTAACTACGCCTATTACTCTCCTTTTTTCAAATGTTTCTTCAAAAGGATTCCGGATGCTTAACTGCTTCAATGCTTCTTCATTTATAATACATGAGTTTTTTAATTCTCCAGGTGACAAGTCGGCAAAGCTTTTTCCTTGAATAATCTTCATTCCCATTACTTCAATAAAATCCTTATCAACCGATAATCCTTCAACTGTAATTTTCTTTGACGGGTCCAATTTATTCGGCATTAAAAATATTCCCCGTCCATCCGTAGGCGGGATTTCAAACCCACCTGATACCGCAATTATATCCGGATCGGTTTTCAACTCGTTTTTCATTGCCTCAAAATTATTTTCAAGCTCGTCGTTGTTCATACCGCTGCTATAGAATGCTATCAAATTATTTTTGTTAAAGCCCATATCTTTATTATGAAAATAATTTATCTGCTTATTGATTGTAACAAATGCGATAATTAAGCCGATAAATATTATCATTTGAATTGCAATCATCACTTCTCTAAATATTGTTTTGCCCGATCCCACCGTAATCTTATTCCTAAGTATATCAATAGGACGAAGCTTTGATATAAATAAGGAAATATAACCACCAGAGAGAATGCCCACCAGAATAGTTACACCGGCGAACATAAAAATAAACTGAAGATTGTGAAAATAATCTACCGGTAATTCCTTACCCAGCAGGATACTTAAAGAAGGTAAAAATAATTCAACTAATACAACAGCTATCGGTAAAGATAATAAGGTTACTAATATAGATTCTGTTAAAATTTGTTTAATGAGGTGAGACCTACCGGCGCCTATAACCTTTCTTACACCGATTTCTTTTGCTCTTGTTCCTGCTCGACCGGTGTTAATAATAATAATATTAATACATGCTATAAGCAGGATTAATAAACCAATGATTGAGTAAATATAAACATCGGAAATATTGCCTGTAGGAAACCTGTTATTTGCCATACCGGCAGTACGGAAATAAATATCCCTTACTGGTAATAAGTGAAATTGCAGCATCCTATCTTTATTAGAATAATTATTAGTGAATTGAGCTAACTTATACTCGAGTTTATTTGCCTCATTACCTGAATTTAAGAGCAGGTATGTATTTACAAGAAGTAAACTATGCGATTCAATAGGATTCTTCTCAATTATACTCCAAAATTTATTCAAGCCTTTCTCAACCAAAGAAACCGGCAAAACTATTCCGGACTGGAAGGTTGATGTTTGAGGAATGTCTTCCATAATACAGGCAACTTTTACTTCGTAAGAACCGCCTTGATTTTGAATGGTCAATATTTTCCCGATCGGATTTGAATTGCCGAAAAATTTCCGTGCAGTTTCTCTGCTTAATATTATTGAATTCTTATTCTCAAAAAATTCCTTAATATTACCTTTAACGATTGGCAGAGTAAGGATATTAAAAATATCCGGATCGGCATAAGTACAGAAACCTTTATTCAATATGTTGTTATTATATTTTATAACTGTTCTGAAAAGTACCCGCCTGGCAAATTTTTTTACTTCCGGATATTGCTCTTTTAGCAAAGGACCGAGCAGATAAGGAGTGCTGGATTCCTTCCAATTAAATTCTTTAATGTCGGTTGTAACTAGGTAAATATCATCAAGCTTTTTATTGTATCTATCATAGCTTAATTCGTGTACCACGTAAAGTAAAATTATAAAACTGGATGCAAGACCGACTGCAAGTCCTGTGATGTTAATAATTGAAAATATTTTGGAATGGAAAAGATTACGGATAGCTATCTTCAAATAATTCTTTAACATAATTTTTCTCCTTTTGATGTTTGGCTTTTAGCTGTATTCATTCATTCCTTAAAGAATCTACGGGATTTGACAATGCTGTTCTAACTGTCTGATAGCTGACTGTAAATACAGTAAGGATAATAACTATAAGCGCAGCTAAAGCAAAAATATCCAAGCCGATATTTATTTTATAAGCAAAGTTACCCAGCCAATTTCTCATGAAATAAAATCCGAGAGGAGCGGCTATTAAAAATGAAATTGATATTAATATAATCATCTCTTTAAAAATTAATTTTAAAATATCAAAGGAAGAAGCACCCATCGCTTTTCTAATTCCTATTTCTTTTGTCCTCTTCTCGGTTGAATAATTTACTAGTCCGAACAGTCCCAGACAAGCAATCAGTATAGTTATGATTGATAAATACCCGACAATATTATTCCATCTTTTTTCCGGCAGATATTGTTCCTCAATAAATGAACTGAGATAAAAAGGATCGAACGATCTGAATCCGGCGACTTTATTCCAGATTTGCTTTAGAGTAAGCATATCCTTTTCATTTATTTTAGAATTCAATTTGATGAACATATAGAACTGCATCCCATTGCCGCCGCCGTTCAGCATCAAGACAAGCGGTCTTGTTTTTTCATGCAAATCCAAAAAATTATAATCGTCAATTACGCCGATAATTCGTTTATCAATGTTCCTTACCATTCTATACACAACTATTTTATTAACCGGATTAGAAATCCCAAAAGATTTTACAAATGCTTTATTCACTACAATTCCGTTTTCAAAATCTCCCGGATAGTTTTGCGAAAACCACCGCCCTTCATTTACGTTAAGATCAAAAGTTTTTAAATAATCTAAATCCACACGAAAGAAATTGGCAAGCTCAGATTTATTAACATAGCTGAATACATTTCTGATAAAAGGTTCTTTCCCCGGAATATCGCTGGAGATTGTCGCACTCTTAACGAAGCTGAGATTGGTAATTTCATTTTTATAGCGTTCAAATAATTTATCATCTCTGATATTAGGTCCGTTAAGGACTAAAATATTTCCGGGATTAAATCCCAGATTTTTATTCCGGATAAACGAATTTTGTTTTGATATTACTATAGTACATACGATCAAGAATATTGAAATTACAAACTGGGCAACTACAAGAACCCTTGTAAATAAATTGGAACCTCCCAATTTCTGCTCGCCTTTTAATATACTGCTTGGTTTTAACCTTGAAAGATAAAACGCCGGATAAACTCCGGCAGTAATCCCGGTAACAAGCGCGATAAATAATAAAGCCGGAATTAGAGAACTGTTTGAAACGTAATCGAACTTCAATTCCTTCCCGATAATATTATTGAACGATGGAAGAAGAAGCTCGGCTATTACCACTGCCAGCAAAAGGGCAAACAATGTTAACAAAATTGATTCTGTTAAAAACTGGGCTGCCAAACGCTTCTTATCGCTACCCATAATTTTGCGCATCCCGATTTCCTTAAACCTGTGCGATGATCTGGCAACTGAAAGATTAACAAAATTAGCAGAGACAAGGAACAGAGTTAACAGCGCAAGTAAAATCAAGATATAAATATTTCTTATGGTACCAGTTGGTATCAAGCCGGATTGATAATTACTATCAAGATGAATAGAAGTTAAAGGCTGAAGAGAAAAAATCGTTTGGGGAATCTTCGCATTGATAACAAATTCTTTTAGTAGCCGTGTAATCTTACTGCTTACAAAGCTAGCTTTAGCCGGATTATTCAGTTCTATAAAGAATGCAGGGGACATAGCCGGCTCCATCTCAACTCCGGAAGATATTTTCATCTCCATCGTATTCATGCAGTTCTCAAACGGAACAAGAACAGAAAACTTTATTGAAGAATTTTCCGGCGGATTTTCTGCTACTCCACCCACTAAAAAATCCTTCTCTTCATTTTCATATTCTACAGTTAATGTTTTGCCTACCGGGTTTATATGCTTAAAGCATCTGTCGGCAGTCTCCTTCGTAATAATTATATACGATTTATCTTTCAAAATTGAATTCTCTTCTCCTTCAATTAAAGGGAAAGTGAACATATCCATAAATGCCGGATCGACAAAGCTAATCTTTTCTTTAAATAACTCATTTCCAACTTTTATCGCGCCGTCTATTGCCCAATACCTTGTTGACTTTTTTATCTCGGGAATTCCTGCTTTAATTTTATCAGTCCATACATTGGAAATGCGGGAATAAAATCCCTGGCTCTCCCCAATTTTTGAAACTTGAACGACTCTAAAAATATTTTCGGCGTTTTTATTGAAAGCATCAAAAGTAAATTCATCGTGAACATCCAGGAATACAAGTATTGCAACCGTTAAACCGATTGCAAGACCTAATACATTGATTACAGAAAATACTTTTTGCCGGAAAAGATTTCTAAATGCAATTGTGAAATAATTCTTTAACATAATTTTTCCTTTTTAGCTATCAGCTATCAGCGTTCAGCTTTCAGCAATCAGTTTTCGAGCTGACGGCTGATAGCTGAAAGCTGACCGCTCATTATGCATACCTCAATGATTTTACCGGGTTTGCAGTGGCAGCTTTTATTGCATGGTAGCCTGTAGCTGCAATTGCTATAAGCAGTACTGCAATTATGGAGACCAGAAATACGACCGGATTAATTTTAATTTTATACGCAAACTGCTCAAGCCACCTATGAATAAAATAGTAAGCAGCCGGAACAGCAATAACTCCTGAAACTAGAACCAGCACGAAAAAATCTTTCGATAATAAAATAACAATGTCTTTTGTAGAAGACCCAAGCACTTTTCGTATGCCGATCTCCTTCGTCCTCTTTTCGGCAGTGTAAGACGCAAGTCCAAATAATCCCATGCACGCAATAAAGACTGCAAGCACGGAAAATGTATCAAACAGTCTGCCCATTGTTATATCGGAGCTATATTCTTTCATTAAGCTCTTATCGAGAAAAGAAAAATCGAAAGGATAATTCGGAACCGTCTGTTCCCATCTTTGCTTTAATTGATCTATTGTACCGCTTATATTGTGCGACGAAATTTTTATTTCTATAAACCTGTACTCGGAAGGATGAATGTAAAATACTACCGGCTCAATCTGGTAGTACAGCGGTCTGTAATTATAATTATTAACCACCCCAATAATCTTAACAGCAGAGCGCTGCGGGTAGCCGAGCTGAAATTCAACATTATTATCAATTAACTTCAATGCTTTCAATTTTTCAGCAGCGGCTTTATTTACGATTATAGCTTCAGTTGTATCACTTGGAATTTGCAGAGAGAAATTTCTTCCGGATAAAAGCTTAAGTCCCATAGTCTTGATAAAGTTGTAATCGACTGCCAGATTTTTTATTTGAAATACCGGCTTATCCCGGTATGACAAAGTATTTATCATATTCATATCTGCCGGGTTACTTGAGGAAGCCGAGACATCCTTTACGTCTTTTATTTGCAAGAAAGAATTTTTGATAACCTGATATTTGTTCCTTAGTTCTTGATGTCTTAAAGGTACTAGAACAGTATTGTTAATATCAATTCCTAAGTCCTTATTAAGAATAAAATGCAGTTGTTCTTTAATAATGAACGAGCACATAATCAAAGCAATCGCTATTGAAAACTGTACTATGACTAAACCTTTACGGAAAGAAATTCCTCCCCTATTTAATATCCTTCCACTATTTATTACATGAACCGGATTAAACGAAGAGAATATAAATGCGGGATAGGCTGCCGCAATTGCCGTAATAAATAAACCGGATGCTAATATTAGAACCGAGCTGTTAAAAGAAAATGTAATTGACTTGTGCACCAAAGAATTAAATGAAGGCATAATCAATTCAGTTATTGATACGGCAGCAATAAAGCCGGTAAGAACGATCAGGATGTTTTCATAAATAAATTGGATAACCAGTTCTTTTCTGCCGGCGCCCATTACTTTTCTTACGCCAATTTCCTTTAACCGGTCCGTAAGTTTAGCAGTTGTAAGAGATATGAAATTAATAATAGCAATCAGCAATATTAAAAATCCAGCAGTACTGAAAATATAGATGCTTGAAGGATTGCCGTTAGGCTCTATCTCAAGCAGACGATGAGAATGCAAATGTATATCCGTCAGCTTCTGTGCATTCAACGCCCAGTAGTTTGTCAGTTCATTTCCCATGTAGTGTTTAATAATGCCGGGAAGCTTGTCTTCAAAATTTTTTACAGACGCATTTTTATTTAACAGCACATACGTATAAAGACTAACTCCGCCCCAATTTGAATTAAAATTCCGGTCCCTTGATTCAAGAGTAGGTAAGGAAGCAATAAAATCAAAATGGATGTGGGATTCAGACGGGATATCTTTAATAACTCCGGTAATTAAATAATCGTGCTGATTAACAGAAATTATTTTACCAGCTGCATCAGCATCGCCAAAATATTTCTTTGCTATCGATTCGGTCAGAACAATAGAATAAGGATTCCGCAGCGCCGAACTGGAATCGCCTTTAATAAAAGGAAAAGTAAAAATCCGGAATAAAGATTCGTCTGCAAAGAAGTAATTATCTTCATTGAATATTTTGGTACCGAATTTTACTACAGAATTTCTTACAGGTCCTTGCAAGCGGACCACATCTTCAACTTCCGGCAATTGCTTTAAAGCCGGGGCAAGAGGCGGAGCTGTCATAGCCATATCGATATTATTGCCGATATCCTGTTTTATAAAAGTATTTATCCTGTAGATTCTACCGGCGTTTACATTAAAACGGTCGTAATTCAATTCATCTTGAATCCATAACATAATTAATGTAAACACAGTTAAAGCAACAGCCAGACCAAGGACATTAATTAAAGAATGCAACTTTCTTTTTTGAATATTTCGAACGGCAATCTTGAAATAGCTTTTGAACATAATTTATACCTTGTATTTTTGCGGTCCGCTTTCAGCTTTAAATGCCTGACTGACTGCTGAACGCTGACTGCTGATCGCTGCTCTCATTCATACCTCAACGATTTTACCGGGTTCGCCGTTGCTGCCTTTATTGCATGGAAACTGACAGTAGCAAAAGCTATCACCAAAGCAATACAGCCAGCAAGTGCGAACATCCACCAGCTTATAATAATTTTATAAGCAAAGTCTTGAAGCCACCTATTCATTAAATAATACGCAACTGGTGCTGCTATTATATTAGATGCTATTACCCACTTAGAAAAATTTTTCGTCAGCAGTAGAAGAATTTCATAGCGAGAAGCCCCCAACACCTTACGTATTCCTATTTCTTTAATCTTCTGCTCTGATTGAAATATTGATAATCCGAAAATTCCGAGGCAAGAAATTACAACGGCAAGAATAGAAAATATGCTTATTAACGAGGCTAAATCTTCTTCCTTCTTATACATCGAAGCGAAATAATCATCGTAAAAACCAAATTCAATCGGATAATCGGGACAAACCTCTTCCCAAGTTTTTTTAATATAATCAATCGCTTTGTTGATAGGTTCCCTTATTCTTAATGAAATACAATTTGCCTCAAAATTATTATCATACATCAAAGCAAGCGGTTCAATCTTATTGTATAAAGAAGAAAAGTTAAAGTCCGCAACTACTCCTGCAATTCTTATCCTTCCGATTTTATATTTTTTATAGTCGCCTCCGCCAAGGTTTTTCAATTCTGTTTGATTTACTAATGCATAATTGCCTTCATCGCTTGGCGTCAGATTTCTACCCCGAATAAGATTGAAGCCAAAAGTGTTGATCGTATTGGTGTCAATGAATATTATACTATTGTCGCCCGCCGAAAAATTAACACTGCCGGGCATTCCAAATGTTTTTGTAAGTGATACGATTCCATGATACTGATATAATTTGTCTGCAAGAACCTGGATACGGTTTTTAAGCGTGTAATGCACTCTTAAATAAAGCAGGCGCTCCGTATTGAAACCCAGGTCTTGATGTTTTACAAAATCTATTTGTCTTGTAATAACAATTAAAATACTTATAAGAATAATCGAGATGGAGAATTGAAACATAGTAAGTATATTTCTATAGTTTCTACCCGAACTCCTTAAATACGAACCTGCTTTGAAAAGCTGAACGGGAGCGATCTTAGATAAAATTATCGCCGGTAACAGTCCGGCTGACAGACTTAACAACAAAATGAACAGAATAAATAAAGAAAGAAAATTCAAGTTACCGAATAGTTGGAAAGGAATTGGCTTCTCAATAAACTTGTTAAAATACGGCAGGAATACTTCGGCAAGAGCTATTCCTATAAAAGATGAGATGGCACAGTTAAAAAATGATTCGATTAATAATTGTTGAATAAGAGTTTTTCTACCAGCGCCGAAACATTTTTTAACACTAATCTCGGTTAATCTGTATTTAAAAGATGATGTAGCAAGATTTAAGAAATTAATTATTGCCAGCATCAGTATTATCATTCCTATTATGGAAAGTATTTTCATCAGACCAGCATTCCCATGTATCAAATCCGGGTCCAGAATGGATGTATCGAAGTAATTTGTTTTTAACGGCGCCAATCTTACTTCTTTGGGATAAAAGGAGGAATTGATTTTACTCAAAGAAGAAATTTGATTCTCAACATTTGATAATAACGCCTTGTCTTTCAATTCAACAAATACATTAAAAAATATTTGTCTCTTAACATGTGAGGAATCGTCGCTAAAACTAAGTATCTTGTAAGCGAGTCTTCTATTATTAGAAATAGAATTTTGAAAACTTACAAACAAGTCTCCGGCAAAACTAATATTTGCAGGAAGGTCATTCACTACTCCGCTGACATTGAACTCGCAATCATGATCGAGCATTAAAGTTTTGCCAATTACATTTATTGTCCCGAATATTCTTTTTGCAGTTGATTCTGTAAGAACAACATCGTCAACAGAATTTAGCGCTTCATCGGGATTTCCCAAGACAAATTGAACATTGAACATCTTAAAGAAATTGGGATCGGTTATAAGCATGTTGTTAATCTCAAAGAATTTATTTTGAACATTAGCATCAACAGAAAAATGATTCAATAGACAAACATTTTTAACTCCGGTAATACTTCCTAAGATTTGATCTTTTATTTTATAATTTAAATTATAAAGCCCATGTTTTTCATCAACAAGCCTGTAAATATTATCAATGTTTTTCAGAGAATGGTTATAATTGAATTCATAGAAAAGCAATTGACCGATCAAAATAATGAACGCAACGGCGAATGCGAGTCCTGTAATATTTATGATCGAAAAAATCTTCCGCCGTGAAAAATTTCGTAAGTACTGCTTTAATATGTAACGAAACATTTTTATCTCCTTTTATAATTTAGCACTCAGCGTTCAGCGCTCAGCATTCAGCTTTAAATGCCCGGCTGATAGCCGACCGCTATTCCTTCATTGATTTTACAAAATAACTTTGCTACATTATTTACGGTTAATATTATTTTAGAAAGAGCTCTAGTCATGGGAATGTTTAAAGTACATGTTAAAGTAGCTAATCCCTCAAAGCCGGAACTTTTCTTTGAAGAAGATTTCTGGGTTGACACGGGTTCGTTATATACTTTTATTCCTGAAGACCGGCTGGAGGCAATTGAAATTGCGCCTTTACAAACAAGGGAAGTAACGCTGGCAGATGGTCGTCGTGATAGACGCTTACTAGGTTCTGCACTTCTAACTCTATTAGAACCTGCAGAAACTTTGCCTTCACTCGTAATGTTCGGACCAAAAGATTCATTATACCTGCTCGGAGCTATGGCATTGGAGGGATTCAGTGTAGAACCTGATCCAGTATCAAAAAAATTAAAGCCGGTTGCAGCTATAATCGGTGCACACTTCGACAGCAGATGAATATAATATTCAATTAACATAATTTATTCCTTATTGCTGTCAGCTATCAGCTGATAGCTGACCGCTATTCCTTCATTGATTTTACATAATAACTTTGTTACTTTATTCCAGAGGAAAAATTTGGAAAGAGAAAAAGATATGGGAATGTTTAAAGTACATCTAAAAGTTGCAAACCCTGCGAATCCGGATTTATTTTTTGAAGAAGACTTCTGGGTTGATACCGGTGCTATGTATACTTTCATCCCGGAAAGCAGAATGAAAGAAATTGGAGTTAACCCATCCAGCAGCCGGGAAGTTATTTTAGCTGACGGCAGGCGAGATCGCAGGCTTCTTGGTGAAGCGCTGGTTACCATTCCGGCATTGAATGAAACTCTTACAAACCAAATAATGTTCGGTCCAAATGATTCATTGTACTTGCTTGGTGCAATGTCTTTAGAGGCATTTGCAGTCGAACCAGATCCAGTCGGTAAAAGGTTAAAGCCTATATCAGCTATCATTGGTGGTTTCATTGCTTCAAGATAAAAGTTATCTTTAAATAATTTTTTAACATAAATTACTCCTTTTTAGCTGCCAGCGTTCAGCTATCAGCTTTAAATGTCCGGCTGATAGCTGATTGCTGACCGCTCATTATTCATACCTCAAAGATTTTACTGGGTTGGCCGTTGCGGCTCGTAGAGTTTGCAAAACTGTAGTTACAGATGCAAGAATAATCATTAGTAATGCAGTTAACGGAAAAATTATTAAATGTAAATTTGTTCTGTATGCAAAGTTTTGGAGCCAGCCTCTCATAACTAAGTAAGCAATGGGCCAGGAGATAATGTTGGCAAACAAAACTATTTTTATAAAACTGAAAGACAGCAGTTTAATAATTCCTGTTGTCGATGAGCCGACAACTTTTCTAATTGCAATTTCCTTCGTCTTTGCTTCGCTGATGAATGAAGATAAAGCAAACACTCCCATCAAAGCAATTAAAATAGCAATGGTCGATCCTGACAGAATGGCTGCAAATGTTCTATCCTCACTCTGATATAATTTGTTAATATCGTCTTCTAGAAAATTGTACTGCAGAAGATAATCGGGATTGACTCTCTTCCACACAGACTTAATATAAGTTAATGCATCCTTTATTCTACCATCCTGAATTTTAATACCAAGGTAAGGCGCTCCAGATTGTTGAAACTCAAGTACTAATGGTTCCACTTGATCTTTTAAGGATGAATAGTTGTAATTTTTAATTACACCGATAAGTTTCCAGCTTCCAAAAAAGTGAACACTATCGGAAGAAATTTGGTTTGCCGCCTTCAATTCGTCATATGCTGCTTGATTGAGAATTACAGAACCAACGTACTGCCTTACGAAGCCTGTTTTATTGCCTGCCCACCACATTTTTGTTTTAATATTAATCCAATTTGAATCTAATGCAAACTCCGGGTTAAAGTTTCTGCCTTTTATCAATTTAATCCCGAGCATTGGAATAAAATGTTCATCAACGTCTATGCTGTTTAAATTTAGTGTTTTATTAAAGTTATCAGGCTTTCCCCTCACGCTTCCAGTAATTCCTAACGATGGGAAATTACTTGCTTCTGAAATATCTGTTATATATGGGCATCGGCTAAGCTCTGTTTTAAGTGCATCTATCCGGTTTCCAATGCTGTACTGATCAATTATTAAAATGTTATTACTTTTAATGCCAAGATCCTTATGTCTTATAAAATTTAATTGATCTATGATTACCAATGTACAGCAAATAAGGAATGCAGCAATGGTAAATTGCAAACCAATTAAAACTTTTCTAAGACTTTGTTTTGGATTTAATTTTTCAAGCTGACCTTTAATTAACGACTGCACTTTCAGCGAAGTAAAGAAATGTGTTGAATACATTCCTGCTGAAATATCAATAACAATTATAAAAGCAAGCAGAATTAGCAAAACAGAATTTTTATTTAGATATTCCGTCTTCAAATGCATACCTAAAATCGAGTTGAACAACGGCTGTAATAATTCGGATAGACAGACAGCACCGATCAATGCAATGAGTAACAGCATCCCGTTTTCAAAAAAGAATTGAAGCATAATGCTGCTGTTTGATGCGCCCGAAACTTTTCTTATGCCGATCTCCTTTGTCTTTTTTGAAAGAAGCATAATACTAATTCCGATAAAATTAAAGATTGACACAGCAAGTATAAGCAAAGCCACAACGGACAAAATAAGTAGATACTTAGGCTCGATGGTTGAAAATTGTGTGTTAACATCGGGTCTGAAATGGACATATTTCATGGGGACGAGTTCCAAAGATGACCACGAAGTGTCTCCGCCGGTTGCCTTTATAAACTCCGGGAGTTTACTTACAAGTTTTTTACCATCAACTCCTTTTTGTAATTTTATAATACAGAACGGTGCAGTTGCATTCCATGTGAACTTATAACTTTTGCTAAGCACTTTATAATTTTCACTTGGTATTACAACAGAAAAAGAAATACTTGAATTGGGAGGGAAATTTTTTACAATGCCGGTGATTGTAAAATCGCGCCAGCCATTGTAATTAACTTTAATAACATGCCCAATAGCATTTCCATTTGGAAAGTAAAACTTTTCAAATTTTTCTGTAACCACTAAAGAGTTCGGATCGAGAAGACATGCCCTGGGGTTTCCCTGGAGAAAGTTAATGCCTAATATTTTAAAGATATTCGAATCTCCCAAACAATATGTCCATTGCTTTCTCTGACTGTTACCGACCTTTGTGTCTAGTTCTGGTATAACAAAAGATGCTGCAGTTTTAATTTCCGGAAAATAATTTTTCATTTCCTCATCAAGGTGCGGCGGGGTATATGAACTCTTATTGATAACTCCGCCTGACTTGTTGACGAA
Organism: Bacteroidota bacterium; assembly: GCA_021824565.1. GTDB lineage: Bacteria > Bacteroidota > Ignavibacteria > Ignavibacteriales > Ignavibacteriaceae > FEN-1297. The sequence continues at coordinate 15,480 of JAKAKL010000048.1, forward strand.
TAGAACCTCATAAGTTTGATCTTTTCCAGGAACATTATCGAAGCTAAACTCGAATAGAATGTATTCAAGCGCTAAAAGACTTACTGCTAAGCCAATAACTAAACTCAGAACACTAACGGCAGCATAAAGTTTGCTTCTCAAAAAATTCCTTACCGCAATCTTCAAATAATTTTTTAACATAATCCACTCCAAATACTTTCTGCGTAGCGCAAAGGGCAAAGCGCATAGCGTTTAATTACAAGGTTAAATTTTTTTACATTGCTTTCGTATTACTCTATGCGTTTAGCGCTATGCCCTCTGCGGGATTCATTCATACCTCAAAGATTTTACCGGGTTTGCCGTGGCTGCTTTGATTGCCTGGAAACTTATTGTTATCAGCGCAATTGTTATTGAAATCAATCCAGCAATAGCGAACATCCACCATTGAACTTCAATACGATAAGCAAATTTTTGCAACCATTTGTCCATCGCCCACCAGGTTATAGGCGAGGCAATAACAAAAGCCATCAAAACCAGCCAGACATATTCCATTGAAAATAATTGTACAATGCCCGAAGTCGTTGCACCCAACACTTTCCGGATGCCGATTTCCTTGGTGCGCTTAAAAGCAGTAAGTGTTGCCATTCCAAATAAACCAAGGCAGCTTATGAAAATGGCTATAGCTGTTGCAAAGTCTATCAGTTTAGAAAGATTCCGTTCCTGCGTATAAAGTTGTCTTATAGTATCATCATAAAAATTATATTTAAAACTTCCCGGTGGATAAAACCGGTTCCATTTTTTCTCAATAGATTGTATAACGGTTGACCATTGTTCGGGATGTGCTTTATACAGTTTGATATTGAAAGTACCGAGATTCTCTTTATCACACAGCAAGGCAGCCGGTTCAATCTGGTCATAGAAATTTTGCATGTGAAAATCTTTTATTACTCCTACTATCGGGATTAGCTCTTTACCCTGCTTAAGCATTTTGCCGACAGCATCCTGCGGCGATGTAAAGCCATAGGATTTTACAGCAGCCTCATTAAGCACCAATTCATTTGTTGTGTCAGAAGGAAGGAGATTGCGTCCTGCCATCAGCTTCATTTGATACAAGCCAATGTACGAAGTATCAACCCATTTTTTATATAGTTGTCTGGACACAGGTTCTTTACCTTCTTTCATATATGTAAACGGGCTGGAACTGTAATCGTTTTGTAAAGGCTCACTTCCCAAAGAAATATTCCGGATTCCAGGGATGCTTTTTAGTTCATTAAATAGTGCAAACTGTTTGTTTTCATACTGCTTATTGAGTCTGTATTTCCAGGGAATATCTACCAGTACAACCTCGTCTTTGTTGAAACCCATTTCACTTTTCAAAACATAGCGTAACTGCTCACCGCCTATCAATGCTGAAGTGATAAATACCAATGCAATTACAAATTGAAAAACAATAAGCGCTTTTTGTAAGCTGAATTTTTTTCCTATTCTTTGCGTGGATACAAAATTTCTGAACACATTCACTGTTTTAACACGCGTAATTAACCAGGCAGGATACAAGCCTGCTAGAAGGGTAACCATCACTACCAATACAGATGCAAAGAATAATAGTCCAGGTAAGTTCCCCAGCGGCTCTATTCCCGGAGGGATAATATCCCGGAGAAACCAAAATCCCAGCTCACCCATTGAATAAGCTAAGCTAACAGCTAAAAGCGAAGTTAGTAATGTTTCCATCATAAACTGCCCGATCAATATACCTCTGCTGCTGCCCAGCGTTTTACGTACGCCTATTTCTTTAGCTCTTTGCGGTATTTGTGCAACGCTCATGTTGATGTAATTAATACAGGCGAGTAAAAGCAGGAACAATCCTATGCCCGCCAGTCCGTACATTACCGGCTTACTGGCTTTGCGTATATTCGGCTCTTGAACATACGTTGCAAAATGTGCATCCTGTAATGGAATTAATTTAAACCGGCGGGACGCAGAAAAGGGAATGGATCGTTGTTGTGCAAACTCTTTCCATTTATTATCAGCAAGGGATTGAATTTGAGCCGTTACAAGATGAGGTGTTAGGTTTCCGGCAAACTGCAGATATAGCTTATCGGTGCCGTTCGTATTCGTCCACTCTACCAAATTATACGTTTTGTTTTTCAACGTAAAAAACTCTTTGGCTATAAACTCGGTAGGTTCGGGAAAATCTTTAACAATTCCTGCAACTGTTTTTTGCAAAGTATCTCTAAAGCCGTAATAAGTTATAGTTTGATTCAGTACTTCGCCAGGTGTCTTTCCAGGAAAATATTCATGCATTCTGCTTTCTGTAAGTACTACACTTTCCGGAGAAGTTAAAGCAGTATTTTTATTACCTGCCAGCCACTTATAAGGCAGCATATTAAAATAGGAAGAGTCGGTTGCCACTATTGCTTCCGGATCTTCGAAAGTTAAAAGTGAACCATCGCCTTTTGGGACCTCAACAGCATTGAGCCATTGCTCAAATACGGGTACTACATGCTGCATGCCCGCAATCTGTGTCCGTATACCTTGATATAAGGGAGCGGAAACACCCCCGTTATAAGATTCTTTATCATCAAATGTATAACTGCTTACTATACGATATATACTTTCTTTTCCGGAAAGATTTTTATCATAACTAAATTCATATCTAATAATAGAGTACACCATCCAGCAGGCGCTTATGCCGATAGCTAATCCAAATATGTTCAACGCAGTAAAAAGACGATTACGCCAAAGCGAACGAAAACTGGTTTTAAAATAATTTTTTAACATATTATTCTCCTTTTTAGCTGTCAGCTGTCAGCGGTCAGCATTCAGCCAAAGCTGACGGCTGATAGCTGAAGGCTGACAGCATAATTTATTCATACCTCAAAGATTTTACCGGGTTTGCGGCTGCTGCCTTAACAGCCTGGATGCTGACAGTTATTAAAGCTATCATAACCACAATAACTGCCGATATTATAAATATAGAAATGCCAATGCTTATTTTATAAGCAAAGTCATCCAGCCATTTTGAAATAGCATAATAAGCTAAAGGCAAGGCGATTACATTTGCAAGCAGAGTCCATTTAATAAAGTCCTTGGATAAAAGCACCGTTATGCTTTTTAAATCCGCTCCTAAAACTTTTCTAATCCCAATTTCTTTTGTTCGCACTTCAACGGCATACGAAACCAATCCCGATAAGCCAAGGCATGCAATAAAAATTGACAAGAATGAAAAAATCGAAAACAAAGTTACCTCCTTTGCATCCGATTCATATATGCCGTCATATGTCTGTGATAGAAAAGAATAATTAAACGGTGCAGCGGGCAGTATTTCATTCCACTTCTTTTTAAGAGATGAAATAATAGAAGCGGAATATTCCGGATTAATTCTTAAAGCAATGTTGTAATAATATTCCGGGTTTATATAGATAAACATCGGCTCAATAATTTGGTGGAATGAAGCGACATGAAAATCTTTTATCACTCCGATTATTTTTGCCTCCTGTTCCTTACCTTTTCCTACAGGAATAAAAACTTCAGTTCCAATTGGATTTTTTAATCCTAATTTTTTTACGGCAGTTTCATTTAATATAATTGCGTCCTCTTTATCCGTGGCGAATTCTTTAGAAAAATTTCTGCCTTCCATTATCTTTAATCCAAGCACCGGGATGAAATTATAATCAACCCCGATTGCCTGGAGTATCTTATAATCATTTTCTGGCGCTCCCTTTAACCGGAAGCTCTCTTCATCCTTATTATTTATACCTGGTAAAGTATAAGCGCCGGAAACGTCGCTGACTCCCGGAATCGATTGGAATGCCTGCTTTATTACCTGGTAATTGTCCTGCATTTCCTTTTTTGTTATCGGGTAATCGACTATGATTACGTTATCTTTATTAAAGCCGAGATCCGAATTTTTCATAAAATTAATTTGCTTATAAATTGCCGCGGTACATGCAATTAAAAATATTGTTATTGCAAATTGAGCAGCAACCAATAATTTTCGTAAAGCAGCACTTGATGAACCGGGTGCATTTGCGGCTTTTAGCGAGTTAATAGGATTGTACTTTGATAAAATTATGGCTGGATAAACACCGGCAAGTAATCCGACAAACAAAATGACTCCGCAGAGAATAATATAAAAATCCAAAGTTCCGAGGGGATTAATATTTAACTTTACATCGAAATAATTATTAAGAACGGGGTTCGCTATTTCAAAAATCAAAAGACTTAAGGCAACCGAAATTAAAGTTATCATTAATGATTCGCCGAAAAACTGACCTATCAATCTTCCCCGATGCGCACCCATAACTTTGCGAAGCCCAACTTCCTTTGAGCGCCTTATGGAGCGTGCAGTTGATAAATTAACGTAGTTCAAGCATGCAATAAGAAGAACCAAAAATGAAATTGATAAAAAGAGATAAACGGAAGTTATATTTCCTGTAGGTGTAAGCTCGCCCATTGCATCGGACATAAAGTAAACGTCTTTTAATTTAAGAATTTTGAATTGCAGCATTGATGCAAAGGTTTGGTTAACGCTTTTAATTAATAATTGATTTAGATCTTTACTTAAACCGTCAAGTGATGAACCATTCCTTAGTAACAAATAAGTATAAGTATCGCCGAAACTAGTCCAGCCTATATTCAGCTTTTGAATTTCTACCGCTCTATCAAAAGGAGCTATTAATTCGCAGGTAAGCATTGTATTTTCCGGAACGTTTTTCATAACAGCCGAGACCACAAAATTATATTTATCATCATATAGAATTGTTTTACCGATAGGATTGGCATTCCCAAAATATTTTGTCGCAAGAGATTGGGAAATCACTATTGACTCCGGATTATTTAAAGCGGTTTCTTTATTGCCTGAAATTAAAGGGAAAGTAAATACTTTAAAAACATTTGAATCGGCAAAGAAAAAATTACGCTCCACAAATTCTTTATCTCCTGCTTTTATTTTAGCGCTCCGGTCAACTCTGAACCTGACTGCTGCCTTCACTTCAGGAATTTGGTCCGCAGCCGCGGGTCCCAATGCCGGCATAGCTCCGGCTAAAGTCATTGAACCGAACTTGACATTGACTCTTACAATATTATCCCGGTTCTTGTGCATAGATTCATAGCTTAACTGATTTGCAACATAAACCAGTATCAGCAGGCTTCCCGCGATACCAATTGCCAGCCCTGCAATATTAATGAAAGAATAGGTCTTGTTCTTCCTAAGATTTCTTAGAGCAATTTTCAAATAATTTTTTAACATAAATTTTTCCTTTTTAGCTGTCAGCTATCAGCGGTCAGCTTTCAGCCAAAGCTGATAGCCGAAGTCATTTTATATTATTTACTCTTTTTAATTTCTCGTTTATTTAATAGTTTGTAATTATATTTAATTAAGTTTATTATCTAAAAACTTTATTCAGGTGTACAATGGCTAATGAAATTTCTTTGAATGAAATAATTGAAGACCTGCAATCCATAGAGCCAAAGATTCTGGAATATGAAAAAAAGTATAAGCTTCTTTCGCCTTACTTTTATAAGCTTTACAAAGCAGGAAAGCTTGAGGAAAGCTGGGACTTTCAAAACTGGGCTGGTCTTTATGAAATAAAATTGGATAGACTGGATGAATATAAACGAAAGGTTACCGAAGCGCTGCCTGGTCTCCCGTTGATTGATTCTGTTGGAAAAGATTTTCTAACAGGTTCATTGTAGGAAAAACAGACTTTGCCTGCGTTCGATTCAATATCGGCTTATGAATATTTAATCTATAACCTCAAGAATGAATATTCTCAAATCAAATATTCAACTTTAATTTTAAAAAGATACGGCGCCTATGTTGCCGAAGTTTCGGGCACAGTCTTCTTTGAAAAAGATGTACACCTAAATATCAAAGAACTAATCGATTTTAGAAAAAAGCAAATAAAAGCTTACAGCTATGAAGTATATGCGAAAAAAGAAAAACAATACTGGTATGATAGCCAGCCTCATCCCAATGAAGCTTCACTTCAATCAACTTTTCCGCACCACAAACACATTGAGCCCAATATAAGGCATAACCGGGTTCCGTCTCCGCATATTCATTTTGATCAACCAAATATTTCCTTTCTTATCAAAGAAATTGAAAATAATTTTTTAACACAATTTTTTCCTTTTTAGCTGTCAGCTATCAGCGGTCAGCTTTCAGACAAAAGCTGATAGCTGAATGCTGACCGCTGACAGCTTGTTTCATTCATACCTCAAAGATTTTACCGGGTTTGCTGCGGCGGCTTTGAATGCTTTCAATCCCACAACTGAAAAAGCAAGTGCTGTAACAAATAAAACTGCCGATAAAATTATCCAGATATTAAATGTTATATGATTCGGCAGCCCTTGTAGGATATAAGATATTAATTCATAAGACACCGGTACGGCTATTATCTCTGCAATTACAACAAGTATAATGAAAGATAGTGTAAGCTTTAAAATAATATCTTTTACGGACGCGCCCATTACTTTTCTTATTCCAATTTCTTTTGTCTTCCTATCAATTACGAAAGATGCCAGGGCAAACAGTCCTAATACAGCAATTATTATCGTAACCATCGAAGCAAAGCGAATAAACGAATCTAATGCATCATAAAATGAAAATGAGCTTTCAAGATTATCGGTCAGATAGGAATAGTTAAATGACTGATCAAACTGCATGTCTTTCCAGGATGTTCGTATATACTCAATCGCTGCCGTGGGACTTTGGTTATTTATTCTAATCAAAATATACATCATAGCGCGCGGTTCAATCTTTAAGATTAATGGGTCGTCTTGAGATTTAAAAAACCGGTAGCTGAAATCTTTTACTTCGCCAATTAAATTACATGTATAACGAACATCTTTCCTATTATTTGGATTGGCATAAAGTTGAATTTCCTGACCACCTACGTTATTAAATCCGCAAAGCTTCATAGCACCTTGATTAACGATTATTCCCGATTTCGTATCGGCAGAATAATCATCAGAAAAATCTCTGCCTTTCACAATTTTCAAACCGATAGTCTTAATAAAATCCTTATCAACGTAATAAGTATAAACCGGAATATCTTTAACATTTCCCGCTTTAATATAAAGTATGTTTGCATCTGAACCGGCCGGTATTTGATTGGACTCAGTCACGCCTGCAATACCGGAATTTTGAAGAAGTTTGTTTTTGAAGATTTCGTATTTTTCTTTCAATGAATTATCGTATACCGGAATGCAAATCAAATTGTCTTTCTTAAAGCCGAGGTTGGAATTCCTCCAATAATTTATTTGCAGCAACATGTGAAGCGAACAGATTATGAAAATAACCGACACTGCAAATTGTGTAACAACTAAAATCTTTCTAAACCATGCAGAAGATTTACCCGCTCTTAATTCACCTTTAATTACTTTAGAAGGATTATACCGGCTTAGTACTAACGCCGGGTAAAAACCGGACAATATTCCAACCGCAATTGAAATTAAAAACATATAACCCAACATACTCGGGTAAGTTAAATTGAAATCGATTTCTCTGCTCGCAAGCATACCCAGTGAAAAAGCCTGTGAGAGTATGGAGCGAAAAAACGGAAGTAGTAATTCAACTAATACAATAGAAATAAGAAACGCAATTAAACTGACTAAAACCGATTCGCCGACAAACTGTATTATCAACTGGAAACGATTAGCGCCTTGAACTTTTCTTACGCCGATTTCTTTAGAACGTGTAACTGAATGAGCAGTCAGCAAGTTTGTATAATTAATGCAAGCGATTATCAGGACCAATAACGACATTAACAACAAAAGATAAGAGAAAGGCTTCAAGCCCCAGTCGCCGACCGGCAAACCGTCGCCTTTATTATAATAAGTATCTTTTAAAGGAATTAGCTGGTAGGTTTGAATATCAAATTCTCCTTTGGGTACATACTGTTTTACGAGTGAAGGGAAAAGTACCTCTAAGCTTTTAGGATTATAATTATTTTGAAGCTGGATGTAAGTCCAGAAAAGTCCATCGCCCCATTTTGTATTGTTAAAGTTCTTACCGAGAATTTGATTTAAGCTATTGAACGAAGCGAGGAAGTCAAATTTTATTGTCGAATTAGATGGAATGTCGTTAGTTATGCCGGTTACCGTAAAACCTATTTTCTTCGGAAGTCCCCGCATTTGAAGATGAACTTTTTGTCCGATTGGATTTTTATTTCCAAAATATTTTAATGCAGTTTTCGGAGTTAATACAACGGAAAACGGATTTGCAAGCACAGTATTGGGATTCCCAATTTTCAATGGAAATGAAAACATTGAAAAGAAAGAACTGTCGGCGAATAAAAATTGTTTTTCAACGTATGCATCCTCCCCGGAGCTAATCATAGTTAAAAATAAATTGGCAAACCTGACTTCATTTTTTACTTGGGGAAAATTTTCATGGAGTAAAGATGCAAGCGCTGTACCGGTCCTTGAGTCTCGATTTAAATATCCGTTGAATTTATAAACTTTGTCAACACGATAAATATCCCCACCGTTTTTTTGGAAATCGTCATAGCTGTTTTCAAACTGAAGGTAACTGAACATAGTTAGAAAGCACGCCATCCCGAAAGCCAATCCGAAAATAGTGATGAAGGAATAAAGCTTTTGATTATATAAATTCCTAAAAGCGACTTTCAAATAATTTTTTAACATAATTTTTTCCTTTTTAGCTGTCAGCTTTCAGCTTTCAGCCAAAAGCTGATAGCTGAATGCTGACCGCTGAATGCTTTATTCATACCTCAAAGATTTTACCGGGTTTGCGGTTGCCGCTTTAATTGCATGTAATCCGATAATAATTATTACAAGCGTTAATGCCGCAATCATTACATTTACAAATATCCAGATACTTATTTCCGTTCTATAGGCAAATCCTTCTAACCATCTGCTTGCTGCGTACCAGGCTAAAGGACAAGCAATCAAATTTGAAATAATTATTAACTTGATATAATCCTTTGATAATAAGGAAAGAATATTTCCTGTACCCGCTCCTAAAGCTTTTCTTATTCCTATTTCTTTTGTTCGCTGCTGCACACTGAATGAAACAAGTCCGAAAAGACCAAGACATGCAAGAGCGACAGCAAGAGCAGCGAAAACATAAAATATATCTTGCGTCCTACCTTCCGAAGCGTATAGCTTGCTAAAGTCGTCATTCAGAAACGTCATGTTAAACGGATGATCCGGTACCAGGGCATCCCATTTCTTTTTCATATATGAAATAGTCTGACTTAAATTGCTGCCGCTCATTTTTACCATCATACGGTTAAGGTATCCATTCGGGAAAAGCACAAGTGGGCTTATACGAACATGCATTGAAGCGAAATAGAAATCTTTTATGACTCCTTTTATCCTGCAATTTCTGCCTCCATAAACAACCGTCATACCGATAGCTTTATCCGGTGAAATATTTAATTCTCTTAAAAGCGTTTCGTTTACTATTATCGGCAAGCCTGTGTTGGAAGTGCGGGACATAAAGTTAATTGTGTCAGCTCCTGTAAAATTACTGCCTGCTGTCAGCTTTACTCCGAGTGTTTTCAGAAAATCTTTATCAACGCCAAGCTGGTTTACAAGAATCTTTTTGTTATTATAGACAATGTTGCCTGTACTATTGATAAATATTGGTGTACGCGTTGCAAGTGTTACACCTTTAATATTTGAGTTTTTCAAGAATTCATCTTTTAGCACACCGGTTTTGTCGAGCATAGTTTCATCAACAGGAAGAACTGCGATATTATTTTTATCGTATCCCAATTTTTTATTATGAATATAATCAAGCTGGTCTTTGATTATTAAGGTACTAATTATCAATGCCGATGAAATTACGAACTGGAATACAATAAGGCTTTTTCGAAGCCAAACACCGGATTGTCCCGTCTTAAAGCTTCCTTTCAGCACCTTTGCGGGTTGAAACCTCGACAAAATAAAAGCCGGATAGGCTGCACCTAATAATCCAATCAATAATATTAACATGATTATAACCGCAGCCCCTTCTGTTGATATTAGAGAAGAAAGCGCAAGCCCTGTTCCATATAAATCCTTGAATATGGGGAGAACAAATTCAACAAGCATTAATGCAGTAAAGAATGAAACGGCGGCGACAAAAAAAGACTCTGCAATAAATTGATAGAATAACTGAAGCCTGAAAGCGCCGATAACTTTTCTAACTCCTACTTCCTTAGCCCGCTCTACTGCTTTTGCGGTAGTTAAATTAATATAGTTGGCGCAAGAAATGCCGAGTATTAAAAGAGCAATCAAAGAAAAGATTAATACGTAACGGTAATCGCCAGAAGGCTCGAAGCCGCCTTCAACTCTTGAGTATAGATGAACCCGCCTTAAAGGCTCCAGGTTAAAAGTAAGATAGTCATTACCGGTTAGACCAAGCTCTTCGTCTTGTGTTTTCATATATGCCGGTATTTTTGCCCGAAGTGTATTTATTGATTCCGGTGTTTTTAAAAGCAAGTATGTTATATAGTCTGCATTCCACCATTGTTCCTCTCCGGGTTTAGCAACAGGCAATGAGCAGAATGATGCGAGCAAGTCAAACTTAATCTGGGAATTTGAAGGACAATCCTGCATTATTCCGGTAACAGTGTAGTCATTCCAGCTAACATAGGTTAAGCTGCGCGTACTTATCCGGATTACCTTGCCGATTGCATCTTCTCCGCCGAAATATTTTCTTGCAGCAGACAAGGTTAAAATTACACTTTGCGGGCTTGCCAGTGCTTTAACGGCATCTCCTTCCAGTAATTTAAACGAGAATATTTGAAAGAAAGTTGAATCTGCAAATACAAATTTAGGTTCTTCGAAAACCTTGTTCCGGTATTTTACTATTGCTCTCGTATCGTAGAGACGAACACCGCTTTCAACTTCAGGAAAATTACGTTCGAATGCCGGCAGTAGCTTTGTGCCGGTAATTGCAACTTCCTTCGTTACTCCGTTAAAGCTAAATTTCATTGTTGCGCGAACAATCCTATCGGCATTCTTGTTAAAGCTATCGTAACTCTCTTCATTAATAACATAAAGAGCGATTAGAACGCAAGCCGCAATTCCGACCGAAAGTCCTGCTATGTTTATGAACGAATTAACTTTGTTCTTAAGAATATTTCTTACTGCTATTTTCAAATAATTTTTTAGCAAAATTCCTCCTGCGCAATTTATAGAACACAGATGACACTGATTATACAGATTTTCACTGATAAAAATCTGTGTTAATCCGCTTAATCCGTGCCTGCACGCCGAAGTAGTGTTTCGGCACGCAGACGTGTCATCTGTTATACTGCAATTAAATTCTTTGCTTTTTATGTCAAGATATTTTTTATGTTTTCAATTTTTAATTTTTCATTTTGAATTTTTAATTGCGGCTTGCCGCTCTGTGTGTGCTATTGTTTTTATTTTTCTATCCATCCGTCCTTCAACTTTATAATTCTGTTTCCATACGCCGCATTTGTTTCAGAGTGTGTAACCTGGATAATCGTTGTTCCTTCTTTATTTAGTTTCTTCAGCAGTTCCATAATATCTTTTCCTTGATCTGAATGAAGATTGCCTGTCGGCTCATCTGCAAGAATTAATCTCGGCTCGGTGATGATTGCTCTTGCAATTGCTACAAGCTGCTGCTGTCCGCCGGAAAGCTGGTTGGGAAATAAATCTTTCTTTGCAACAATGTTGAATTTATCAAGTGTCTCGGCGATCCTTCCTTTTCTTTCGTCTGCTTTTACTTTTTGATAGAGCAAAGGCGTTTCCAGGTTCTCGTAAACCGTCAGCTCATCAATTAAATGATATTGCTGGAATACGAAGCCGATGTAAGTCTTGTGAAGCTCCGATAACTTTTTCTCATTCATTTTATGGACAGGCTCGTCCAAGAAATAATATCCGCCCTCGGAAGGTGAATCGAGCATACCGATGATATTCAGCAAAGTTGTTTTGCCTGCACCGGAAGGACCCATGATAGAAACGAATTCGCCCTCTTCAATTTCCAGGTTAATGTTTCTCAGTACAAATGTCTTAATGACTTTGTTATTGTAGAACTTTTCTATGTTATGAAGTTTTATCATTTTGTTTCCTTCTTAGCGTCTCCGCGTCTTTGCGGTGAAAAAGATCTACCGCAAAGACGCTAAGACGCAGAGTTATTAAACGTGAAATTTTTCTTTATAATTTTCAGTTACCACGTGCCCGTCAAATAAATGAATGATGCGGTGTGCGAACTCCGAATCGTGCGGAGAATGAG
>JAKAKL010000057.1 GCA_021824565.1 Bacteroidota bacterium
TCTAAAAAGTTATTGGAAACAATCGGGATTAAATCCTATCCCGAATTAGTTGCTTTAGCTTACTGGCTTCGCAAAGCAAATCTTGTTTCGATCATTGATAATTTTAAGAATGAAATAAGTGATTCTGAGATTCTAGTACCGAGAGGTTTAGCTTTTCATGTTGCGCCTTCGAATGTTGACAGCATATTTCTGTATTCGTGGGCGCTTTCTTTGCTAGCCGGAAATTCAAACGTAGTTCGCGTTACACAAAACCTAAACGATCAGTTAGAATTGCTTTTGTCTTTGATCAGAGAAATGATGAATGAAGGAAAATACGCTACTATTTCAGAAAGAAATTTAATTATTACTTATCCGCGCGAAGAAAAAACCAATAGCTTTATCTCTTCTCGTTCTGATCTGCGCATAATTTGGGGCGGCGATGATACTATTATGAGCATCAAATCTTTGCCTTCAAAACCTACGACCAAAGATATTTCGTTTGCAGATAAAATTTCCTATACAATAATTCATTCCTCAAATTATTTATCTGCTTCGAAAGACTTAAAGACAAATATTGCAAAACAATTTTATAACGATTCTTACTGGTTTGATCAATTAGCGTGCTCGTCGCCCCGGTTTGTATTCTTCAGCGGGGAAAAAAATGAATGCAAATCCGCAAGCACTGATTTCTGGAAGTATCTTGAAGAGCAGCTTCTGCAAAAGGATGAAAGCGATACAATTAATGTTGCAATGGAAAAGCTCGTTTATTTATATGAGTCGTTTTCAGCAGCACAGAATATTTCACAAACAGTTTCGATGAATAAATCCAAACCAACTGTAGCAAGGATTAATATTGGTGATATTAGAAAGTATACCGAGACCTGCGGCGGCGGATTTTTCTTTGAATGCTTCATCGATGATCTAAACGATGTTATTAATATCGTAAGCAGAAAAGATCAGACTTTATCTTACTTCGGATTTGATAAGGCTGAATTGAAAAATATTATTTTAAAAATTAATGGAACCGGTATCGACAGAGTTGTCCCGGTCGGGCAGGCTCTTAACTTCGGTCCCACTTGGGATGGTTATTCATTATTATCGGAATTAACAAAACGTATTTACCTAACTTAAATCTTGCAGTCATATTCTTTTTGCTTGTTGAGAATTATTTTTTGGAGACAGTTTAATGCTTGAAATGATTAAAAATTCGTGCGAAAGTTTTCCTGACAGGAATGCCTTTTGCATTAATGATATATTTTATTCTTACAAGCAGTTTGCCGAAGCTGTTTCAAAGATTAGATTGGCTTTAGAAAATGATTGTAAAGATGAAAAGATAATTGCAATCGTCTCCTATGAATCGCCGGACCTGCTGACTTACGCTTCAATTTATGCATGCTGGTTTTGCGGTAAAGGATTCGTGCCTGTAAATCCCGACAATCCGATTGACAGAAACATCTCTATGCTTAATCAGACCGAGATTAAGACAATTCTTTCAAGCGTCGTGAACGACAGCGTGAAGAACATTTCGGAGCGGCTGAACGAGAAAATTATTTGTACTGCTAATCTAGCAGACACAAAAATAAATCTAAGCATACCGGATGTTGATAGAGAAGAAATTGCTTATATACTTTTTACTTCTGGGAGTTCCGGCATTCCAAAAGGAGTTCCAATCACAAGAAATAATGTCGCTTCTTTACTGGATGCTTTCTTCAGCCTTAATTATAAGCTTGACGAGAACGACAAATTTCTCCAAATGTTTGAGCTTACTTTTGACTTCTCTGTCTTCTGCTACACAGCACCGCTTTGCAAAGGCGCATGCATTTATACCGTGGCGTCCGGCGGAGTTAAGTATGCTAACGTTTATATGGCTCTTGAAAATTATGAAATAACTTTTGCATGCATGGTCCCGTCGATACTTTCCTACCTGAGACCTTATTTTGAGGATATAAAACTTGAGAAGCTTAATTATTCCCTGTTCTGCGGCGAAGCATTGTTAACTAAAGTTGCTGGCGAGTGGGCAAACTGTATTCCAAACGGGAAAATAATTAATGCTTACGGTCCAACAGAAGCCACAGTCTTCTGCCTTATTTACGATTTCGATCCGGCTAAAAAAGAAAATGAATACAACGGTATCGTTTCTATTGGAAGACCGATGAAGAATATTGACGCTGTGGTTGTTGATGAAAATCTTAAGCCGGTTTCAAATGGAACTCTTGGCGAGCTTTGTCTATCCGGCGCGCAGCTAACTAAAGGCTACTGGAAGAACCCGGGAAGAAATAAAGAAATGTTTTTTAATTATGCGCCTAATGAAAATGATAAAACGTATTACAGGACCGGCGACCTTGCTTTAATAAGCGATACAAATATTTTTATGTTCGGCGGGAGGTTGGACAGCCAGATTAAAATCCAGGGCTTTAGAATTGAGCTTGGAGAGATCGAGCATTTTACTCGTGAGTTTACGAAACTTACTAACGTCGCTGCTGTTTCCATGAAAAACAAAAACGATATTGTACAGATTCATCTTTTTGTAGAGGATTATAAAGGCGGCACTTCGGAAATTGAAGATTATTTAAAAACAAAAATCCCTTCTTACATGATCCCGTCAACAATAAAATCAATTCCTTCCTTCCCGCTCAATTCCAATGGAAAGATTGATAGAATAAAGCTCGCCGGTTTCATTGCATAAATATTACCAGCGGCAGTTCAGTATTTCAGTATGAAATCCAATACCGGGTCTTTGCAGTTTACAAAATCCTGCTCGCTTATTTCAATATCATAATCCGGGAACAATGATACCGGATCATTATTCATCATCTTAAAATATTTAGTACAATATTGAACTGTGATTCCGGAATTTGGTAAAGCAAAAGTCAAAACTTCACCGTACGAATTAGGTTTGCCTCCCGTTGGTTCGCCAACAAGAATACAGTTTGTTCCTTGCTTAAATGAAATAGAATTAAGCAATGCTGATGAGAACGTTCCTCTATTTGTTACGACAAATAATTTCCCAGTCTGATTAAATGAAGATCCTTGCAGATAACTTAACAGCGGATTTATTATCATTGAATTACCGCCGCCGTTGTTTCTTAGATCGACAATTACCTTGTCGACCTGATGCGAAGCTAAATAATCTTTTATGTTGTTAGTAAAGCTGTTGAATGAAAGATCAGAAGCGTTTGCGCATTTGTTATACTTGATGTATAAAGCGTTGCCTTGAGATATAAACGTGTACCAATAATAAGATGATTGATTCTGCTGGTATAAAGGAAGCGATTTACCGTCAAGAATGCCGGATGTATAACTGCTGATAGCATTTTCTGATGAAGCAACAGTTACATCGCCTGAGCCTTCAATATTAAGATGCACTACAGACAAAGAATCAGCAAAGCCAAAATATTTTAGAATTTCAACGCAAGAAAGCGCTTGCGGCGCTTGATCTTCAAACCAGTAATCGTTCTCATGCGAAATAATTTTCTTCAAAGAGTCTTCCACAGTTTGAATTGCCGCTGCTCCGATACCGTTTATCTTCTTGCCTAACAGCCACGAATTATTTTGATCCGCTGCTACTATATAAACTCCGTCAGGAAAGATATAAGTGTAGAAAGGGAGAAAATGCAGCTTCATATTCATCGAAGGATAAGTCGTAAGGTGGGCAACGTTAAATGAAGCAGTTAGCTGCTGAAGCTTAAAATATATTTCATAATCCTGCAGCGAATCAATAGAATTTTTCAGATTGCTCAAGGTATTATCGAAGCTTTGTGTAGAGATTAGAGATGAGAATCCATATTCATTGGCTTTTAGCTGCGAGCTGAAATAATCTATATCCTGACTCCAATGAGCTGTCCTTAGGCTTTGCGACGGCGGCTCAGTAGGCGATTTCTTGCAAGATAAAAATTGAATCCCAATAAGTCCGCAGATAAATATCAGGACAATATTCCATTTTGCTTTTTCCATTTTTTCCTCCAATTAAAAAGAATATTCTTTTCATATACAAATACTCCTTTTTTGCTTCATACAAATTATAAGTATTGAGTCTCTAATTACTCTTAGAGATTTTATTTATAACAACGCATCAACCAAATCGCGCAGCTAATTTAATTCCGACTTAATTAGTGTTAGCTGGTTAAAAATAAATCCATTTTGAATAATACTGGTAATTCCTATACCCCTCTTAAAAGTGATACTATATCCATAGTCTGCTGAGAAAGGAGTTTCAAATTTTATTGACCTATTGGTTTTCTCTGTTACCCTTAAATCATTTTGCCAATAAGTAGTGTCGCCTAAATGAAGAGAAAAATCAGCCAATATTTGTTCTTGGAGATTATTATGGTAATAAAACAAAGTGTCGCCGCTAAGTCGATAATATGAAGTATCAGAATATACATTTTGATTATTAAAATTCTCTTGCCTTATTTCATAATACTGATGACCATTTATTTCGATCAGGCTGCCAACTTCCCATATTATATTTATTGAATTGGTGTCTTTATAATTAGAGTTGTAATACCACTTATTACCGACTCTAAGAGGAAAATACTCATCCAGAGTTGAAGATGGTCCGATGGAAGAATCACATCCTGTTATCAAGCAAAGGAATAACGGGATTACAAAATATATTCTTTTCATAATGCATATTTTATTTTGCTTTATTTAAATCCTCACTGAAGGGCAATAACTCTTCTAATTTACACATGTATTTTAGTCGCCGTGAATTTAGCATCAACTAATGGTTCTGCCCTGCCGCCTGTACTTATAATCATATCTCCGCTGATATTATCTTTCATTAAAACGCCAACCCAAAATGGTGATAATAATTTAGGAGGGATTGACTCAAATATTACTGATCTTGTATAGCTAACAGTGCCTTTAAGATCATAAGATTTATTATTGAAAAACAAATGACCAGTAATTGCAGAATCAACCTGTGTCAATACTAAGGTACCTGTTTGAACAGCGACATTGCTGGTATCATAAAGCTGGTAAAGATAGCTTCCGGAAAGTATCGTTGCTTCAGATGTCGAAGTAGGGTTCTGACATGAATTTAGTAAAATCAGAAAAGATATTAATATAAGTCCATATATTATTCTATTATTTTTTATGTTCTTAATCTAACCTTTCTTAAACTATAATGCGAAAACAAAGTTAATATCACAAACACATCTTTTTTTGTAGATTATAATTTTTTTTAATGTTGTCGCCGTTTAGTTATTCTAAGCCCACGATTGCAGTTCAATAATATTCCCTTCAATATCGCGGACATAGCACCATGTTACTTTGCGCCCGTCCGAAGTATGCAGATCAACAACTTCTCCGACAGCGCGTCCGCCTGCATTTAACACGATGTCTCTTGCTTCTTTAACATTATTGACTGTAAAAGCTATATGCCTGAAACCTGGTCTATTCACAACATGAGTAAATCCAGGTTCAGCCTCGCCGTAAGAATATATTTCCAAAGTCGGACCGTCATCGCCATATCCCGGCAGACGTAAGTGTACGCCGTGAAGTTCAGCGCCGGCTATCCCCGTTCCATTTTCCAGGTCGTCTCCTTTATAATGCCGTTCCGGAGGCACCACTACACAGCCGAATATATCCTGGTAGAATTGCGAAAGCTTCCGCCAATCCTTTGCGATTAAATTTGTATGAACATATTTAGAATTAATAAGCGCCATTTACAGATCCTCCATGCATTTAAATAATTTTTAGCTTCACCTTTTTTAGTTTTTACTTTTTACTTTGCACTTCCCTTTTTCCTTCACGCCTGCTCGGCAGTTTTAGGCAGATGGCTTGAATAAATATTCATCCCCATCTTTTCTCTTTTCAAAAATCTTGCGAGCAAAATACTGTACTGCGACATCAATGCAGCCTGGAATACGGCATTATCGAGTAAATTAAAATTGTTGCGAACAGTCGCTGCCATAATTTCCCAGAAATATTTTCTTTCTTTAGAGATAATACCAAGATAAATAAAAATTTTAACGGCAGTAAATATATCAATAAAAGATATTTTTCTTTTTATCGGATTCGCAACTTTATAAATATTGTTTTTATCTTTCTGAAATTGAACTATTCTTTGCACAACGCTCTTTGGAGAATAAGTACCGATCAGTACTTTCTTAAAGCCTTCATACAATATTTTTGAATCCATCATAGGAACGATATTGGTTTTGTCTTCATCAAATTCAAACTTTGTGAGAAGACGGTTTTCTCTTTTCATTCTTTCATATAATTCAGTACCTGGCGGAGCTTTTAAAACATTTACTATTATATAAACAATACCGCTTTCCTGAATGAAAGCAATTAAATCATCGAATACTGTTTCCTTATCCGTATCAAGACCGACAATGAATGTCCCTATTATGATGAACCCAATACTCTGGAGATACTTCACTTCTTCCAAAATATTTCTTCCTGCATTTTGTTTTTTTCTCATCGCTATCAGCGAAGTTTCATCGATCGATTCTATACCGATAAGTATATTTCGGAATCCCGCTTCAAGCATTAATTCACAAAGTTCCCTGTCGTCGGCTAAAGTAATAGTCAACTGGGTTGTAAATCCCGGCGCATACGGATTTCTTTTCCTCCATTCGATAAGCGCGGGAAGCAGTTCTTTTTTAAGAACATTTTTATTCCCGATTAAATTATCATCGGCAAATAGTATTACTTCTCCGTGACCTTTTTCTAAGAGAAGATCGAGCTCTGCAATTACTTGCTGCGGGGTTTTAACTCTTGGTCTTCTTCCATACAGCGCAGTAACATCACAAAAGTCGCATAGATACGGACAACCTCGCGAATACTGAACGATTGAATATAAATAATTATTCATATCCACAAGTTCCCACATGGGTACGGGAGTCTGGTGCACATCCGCAAATTCTTTAGATGTATAAATCTCTTTCGGCTCGCCATTTTCCAAATCCTTAAGGAACATCGGCAAAGTTATTTCAGCTTCATTCAAAATAAAATGAGCAACACCCGGAAAATGCTCATGCTCGTGAGTGAACATCGGTCCGCCTGCGACTACTTTTACGTTATGTTCATTACATTTACTTATTACTTCCTTTGCGCTTTTTGCCTGAACGTTCATTGCGCTTATAAAAACATAATCAGCCCACTGCAAATCTTCTTGACGAAGCTCGCCATAATTCAGGTCGATTACTTTTTTATTCCATTGGGATGGAAGCATCGATGCAACCGTAAGCAGCCCTATTGGCGGGAACGTTGCCTTCTTCCCGACCAAATGAACAATGTAAAGGCTGTTAGTTATATTGTCGGGCATTTTAGGATATACCATAAGTATATTCATGAAACCTCGCTTCTATTTCATAGATAAAATGATGTTGTATTAAGTTCAGTATTTTAGGAATTCCGCGCTCTATGATAATAAAATATTGAGTCCTTTCAAAACTATAATTGTTATTTCCCCAATGTATATGCTGCAGTTCAATTTTTATTTTTATATCCCACTTTAACCGCGTTGTTATGTTTTATTTATCTTTACTACTTTTTTATTTATCCTCCCTGTTAAATTGGCTTTGCCATAATAATTTTTTCTGATTTTCCTCCTCTCTCTCCATCTGTAGTCTTTCGCGGGAGAGTAATTCCTCCAAATAATCATTTATAACATACTTAAGTATGAAAAAATAAACATAAAAAAATGCCAAGGATAGAAGCATAAAAGACGACAAGTACCCCAGCATATAACCAAAAATTATGCACGCGATCGCCGGCAGTATTACAAAAGCTAAAAAGGTTATGATCCACGCTTTCTTCCTAAGTCGTATAAATACATACAGCATAAATGAAAGAAACAAAACTGTTGCAGCAACAGCGGCTATTAACGCAATTCCCCAAAACAGCGAGAGAATAAATAAAACAGATGTTGATATATGAAAATTCAAATATCTGCTTAACTTTTCGAGATAATATCTTTCTTCGGATACCGGGTATATAATTTCTTCATCCATTATTTATCCTAACAATTTCAATTTTCTATTTAAGAAGATACTCTTTTGTCTTATCTGTAATATTGTGCTTTTTAATGAATTATAAATTCACTCAACTCCGAGATTAGAATAATTAATAACGGTTAATATGCTGCCTGACCATCTTTCTTTCGTATGAACATATTTTAAAATATAATCTCGATCGTCCTAATAAATAATCTTACTCAATTTATGACTGTACACGCCGCTTTCCTTTCTCCAAGTAATAACCACAGTATCTTTTTCATCATCCATTTTAAGTATTTGATAATAATTAAATACCCCTCTCTTTAATACAGAATCGGTGATTGATGCAGCGTTAAGAAAAACAAATTTCACGCCTTGTAACTCAGGCAGATTATTTTTCAATAGGATTGAATCTCGAATGCATATTTCTTCATTTTGTATAATTGCTGCATGATTAGCAGGTAAAGGATGATTACGCATGTCAAACAATAACTCTAAACTTCCACGTATGATATATCCTCGATCCTCTTGTGACAACTTATGATTCTCAATTATTGAAATAGCAATAGCTGTTAGTATTATAACTACAATAGATAGCCAAATCAAATTACTTTTCATAAAAATATTCATCTTTTGGGTTTATTAGAAAAAATATATATACTAATATTACTTTCATGATTCAGCACCTTGAAAGGCGAGGCTATTTTTCCATTTATTTGATTTGTGACGGGGCACCGCCCCGTCTTTACATTTATTTTATCTTTTTATCAGATAATAGCTCATCGTTAAATGTAGAGACGATCCGGCGGGTAGTCTCTTACGCCATAATATTCATCTTTCTTATATTTTACGGTGCTTTTACTTTTGTTGCTCTATTTATTTAACATCATTTTCTTTTACTCAAACTGTTACGATGAGTATATTTTTAAACGTTGTTTTTTAAATCCTTACAAGAGTATACTAGATTGTTTGTACAATAATAAGGTAGTAAGGCTTTCGTTACTTAAATTTTCAGTGTTTTCAGCAAATTGCTTATTAGAATATTGTGCGCATGGTCTATCGTGTTAATGATCATATTTATCACGAAGCTCAAGTTTTTTGATACGTGCCAATATCGCACTGTTTTTACGTTCGAATATTTTTGCTAGTTCTATAACAGACTTCCCCTCTCTGAACATTTTCTCAAGTATGTTATCATCATTTATTGACCAAGGTTTATACGCTCTCGAATATGTTAATTGAATGTTGGCAACTGAGTATGTTTTATTTTTCACTCTCTGTGTGGTATTTTTTGTTTGAAGAAGCTCGTTAAATTTTGCAAGAGTTAGTTTTAAAGCGTTGACGAAGTATTCTATATCTTCCTCAAAGACTATAATTCTATAATGCTCAAACTTTCCTGTGTCGTTTTTCCTGCTTTCTGAAATTTTCAAGTATAATTTACTTTGTTCACTCTGCTTGATATCAAAGAAATATGTACGACTTCCTAGGGTAATTTTCTCATTATAAACTTCTTTATTGCTCATTTTTTTTAGTCTCTTATTATTTTTTTGTGAAAATGTTTTTTTGCCCACGAACCATTTTGCGACAAAATTATCTACGTTTATTCAGTTATCGTAAACCATGACGGGTACTTCATAATAAACTGCTACACTCTCGCAGCGAACAATTTTTCCCCAATGTCAACCGCCCCTTAGCCAACTCTTCTGCATCCAACCTCACAACCGCAATTTACAGCTTCGCCGCGTCACTCCCATTTTTATGTGACTGTGTATTTAATCTCCCCTCAAAGTACCGAATCAAAAAAAATTCGGTGCAGATGAGTTACTCACCTCGAACCATTTAAAGTTTTCATTCAACTGCACCAGCCGTAGAGCGAAATTCAATTTAGAATTACCTACTCGTACACTTTTTTTTCTAATGACAATTGACCAATTAATTGTCAACAACAATTCTACTGCGCCGGAGGCGTCGCTGGAGCAGGCGGATTCGGAGTGCCGTTATCAGTGTTCCTCGTTGCCGGAGAATTAATTATTGTAGCCGCTGTTTCAAAAGATGAATACATTTCAGCGTAATCTTTCTTGAAACCAAGCATCAACTTTTTAATGACTATGAGCTTAGCGTCGAATTTTGTAAGAAGCATCTTTATTGTTGCATTCGCTGTCTTTTTAGAAATCTTACCCTGGTTTAAAGCGCCGAACTTATCAATATAATCAGTAAGCTTAGCGCGGGCATCGACTCTTTTATGTTCATTAATACCAAACGGTATTAAATCGTCGCCGATGGAATCGCTCTTATCGATTATAGCCTCAGCAAGAAGCGGCACCTGTGAATCGCGTATTCGAGTAAAGTCCCTGCTATTAAGATCCGAGAATTTCTTCAGTTCAATATTATTCTTTTCTACTGCGTAAGCGAATATGCCTCCCGCAATGACGAGTGAAGTATCAATTATATCCTCCTGAGAATTATTTTTCAATTCTACCAGCCCGCCGGTTCCTACTTTCAGTACCTTTATGTTTAAACCGATCTCTTTATACATAAGCTCCGACTCATCGAACGCAGCGCCTAATTTTGGTACGCTTATAAATGTTTCTTTATTCTTCTGACCGAAGATTACTACCGTTTCTAAACGGTTATATTTGTTTATTCCTTTGTTTGTCATTTTTTACTCCAAATAATTTTTCATTTAAATACGAGGCGCGCTAAATCTTTTTCCTAATATCAGCCCGCTCTCCTTTTGTTTTTTTTTGATGCAAACGCAAATCTGCGAGTGCTTACTGGATTATAAAAACCCGGATATTTCGTTCCGGACATCCTAAATTGAATTGCTTATGCGCGGCTGTATTCTTTTCCTGGTGACTTTGAACTTTATCGGCAAAATTCTTTTTTTGAAAGTAGTATGAGCCGTTCATTATGCCGATAAGACACGCAGATTCTATGTTCATTCATTTTATTTTTCAAGCCGATGAAAGTTTATATGTGCGGATTTTGTAGAGAAACGAAGAATTTTGCTGATTTGCCAGCCTTTCATAGTGATTGACAAATATACGGATCGTTTTGACAATGCTTCATATTGATTTGCCATATACTCTTATTGGTTCGACAGACTATGAGTTTAATTTGCCAGACAGCACGATCAGTTTGCCAACTCAAAAGATTGATTTGCCAGATGATAATAGTGATTTGCCAAACGTTCACGGTGAATTGACATACATGAAGATTCGTTTGACAGAAGCGCAGATTGATTTGCCGCGCACTAAGATCATTTTGACAAACCAAAAGATTGATTTTTCAAAGCGTAAAACTTATTTGTCAAACCGAAAGATCTCTTTGACGAACTGCAAGATTTATTTGTCAGATCGTCAAATTGTTTACATATAGATTAGTCCTTTTAATTAGAACTTCACATATGTTAGTCAAATCGCAAGATCGATTAGACAATCATGAGCTTCGATTAAAAAGAAGTTTTAATTTGTTAATCAATTTCGCAGATCGACTAAGCTGAAATCAAAATGCTTATTCATTAATAATTAATCGTAAAGCAAATTTTTCTCTTCGCAATGAAATTATTCTAATCAATTAAACATAAATGAGAAACTATTCGCCGGATCAAAACACAGGTTAAGCTTAATATAATTTTTCTCGCCGGACTTAAGGTTTAAATAATCCAGCCGGAGCATAAAAAATTCAAATTCAAAAAGTCAAAGAACATTGGGCTGAATTTAGGGATTAACCGCGCAGCAAGATTAGGCGAAGCGCCGCTAATCCCGTACGTGAATAAACTTGTTTGAAGATGAATTAATTTGGAGGGGAATAAAGAATATATCTTTATCCTTATAGGAACATACCGCTTTTATTAAAACCAAGTGCACTAAACAATTTCTCCCGGAATTGGATCCAACACATTTTTAATTAAACATATTTACTGCTAAGATGAAAATATATACAGCAGAATTTTCTTGTGATAAATTTCTGAATAAATAATTGAATATGCAAGAAAAAAATGTGAAATAAAGAAAAATTATTTTTAAGTTAAAGATGACATACCGAATGCTTTCTGGATGTCATCTTTAACGGTGAATTATTTATTTCATTATCGCGATGATTTCCTTTTGCACATCGTTTCCGGTTGGTATTACTTTTTTATCCGGAGAAATGAACACATCAATCTCGCTTCTGACACCAAACTCCGGCAGATAAATTCCCGGTTCGATTGAGAACGATGTAGAAGGCAGAAGAAGCCTTTCGTCTTTCGTTTCATAGTCGTCCATGTGCGCGCCGCTGCCGTGAAGATCAACGGTGATTGAATGCCCGGTACGATGAAAGAAATATTCTCCGTAGCCTGCGTCAGTAATAACCTTGCGGGCAACGTCGTCAACTTCAAAGCCGCGGACTTCTTTATTGTTGTTAAATCTTGCAGCAACGAAATTGAAAGCTTCATCGCGAGCTTTTGCAACGATATTAAATATCTTAACGTACTTTTCCGGCACCGAATCTCCGGCGAACCCGACCCACGTAATGTCAGCCCAAACAGAATCCGGGTTTTTCGTCTTAGCCCAGAGATCGATCAGTACAAAATCATTTTTATTTATCGGCTTAAAGATTTCCGGCGTAGGCGCATAATGCGGATTGCCGCTGTTCTCATTCACTCCGACAATGGGAGGAGAATCCGTATAATAATTTCTTTTGTCAAACTCGTTCATAATATACTGCTGCACATCGTACTCGGTAACATGCGCTCCGGCGGATAATTTTGTTTTAATGAATCCGAAAGCATCTCTAACAATTTTAGTAATTTCTTGCGCGACAGGTTTATTATCTTTGAACTGCTCATCGGTCCACACGGCACCGAACATAGAGATCAGGTCCGCGCTGCTTTTAATATCCACGCCGAAAGATTTGATAAGCTCGATAGTACCCGCGTCGACTTTCGCAACGTACGGGATCGCATTCATCGGAGAGTATTCCATCGCGATCGTCTTAACCCCGGCAAGAGTATTTTTAAGATGATTATACAATGAAGAATGGTTGGCGTACTTTAATTTATCGCCCGGGAGATGATCAAGGAATCCGGCTTCAATCGAGTTAACAATTTTTTTCGGATCGCCTTCTTTAGGAATGAAATAGAAGAAGCGTCTTGTAAGATGGGTTTCTTTGGGAAGCTTTAATATATTCAAAGCAAGATCATTGGAGCCGCGGAAATCGAAAAAGAGCCAGCCGTCGAGCCGCATATCTTTAATGATCGCCTGAATTTTTTTTAAATCGAAATTACTCATGTTATCCTCAGGAATATTTAACAATAAAATTAGTTTTCAAAAACAATAGTTACCTTTGTACCTTGTTCGAGCATGCTTTCCACTTTGAACACCGCGCCGTGAAGCTCGGCGATCTTCTTTGCGATTACAAGACCAAGCCCGGAGCCTTGCTGCTCATGTATCTTTCTATCAAACTGCATATACGCGCCGATGGACGTAATCTGTTCGGCTTTCATCCCGATACCGCTGTCGGAAATTTCAATCATAATGCCCGAATCATTCGACAAAGCGTTTATATTAACTGCGGTGCCTTTCTGAGAGAACTTAAAAGCGTTGTCGATTATCTCAATTATCATCTTTCTAAAATATTCTTCAGACATTCTAATAACAGAATCTTGAAGCTCGAGGAAGAGATCGTCATCGCGTCCTTTATCATGCGCAATCTTTTTCGCTGTAAGCTTAAGTATTTCGGACGCATTAATAAAATAAGAATTTCTCAGCGAAGTAATTTTACTCTGATCTCTTTCCGTTAATTCAAGCTGGGCAAACGTTACAAAATTCTCGGTAAGCTTTTTAAGCCTGATCGCGTCGAGATGAATGAATGAAAGCATTTGCGTTATTTCATCTTTAGAAAGATTGCTAATATCTTTCATAAGAATATCCGTAAAGCCTAATATCCCGTTCAAAGGAGTAAAGAACTCATGCGGGAGCAGAAGCGAAATACTTCCTCGCAGCTGGTTAAGCTTTTCATCCGATTTCTTTTTAATCACTTCGTAATTTTTTATCGCCAGCTCCAAAATGCGCGCAAGCTCGACAGGCTCGAATGGAACGCGGATATAATAATCAAGCTCGCTGCGTAAAGCGCTCTCCTGCTTCCTGGAAATCTTATTGACAAGGTAAATAAACGGAATTGAAGAAAGGAATGATTCTTCGCGCCACGAGGAAAAGTTATCGCCGAAACCCTCCTGGAAAAGCTGCCTGTTGCAAATTATAACTTCGGGAAGCTTCCTCAATGCAATTGAATAGCCGTTTATACTGCTGTCTGCAAAATCGAATGAATACTCTTCATTCTTAAGTGCGGAAATGATTTGTTCGACAACAGCGGCATCATTTTCAATTATCAAAATATTTTTCATCAGGCGCGTTAAAAATTACTTATTCATAATAATGAAAATATTAACTACCTGAAAGTTATTAAATTTTTATAAACAAAAAAGGCGACTTAAACAAGTCCGAACCTTAAATATTTATTTTATGAAGATATTTTCTTTCAGTATATTATGCCCCTGAATCTATTTTATTATTCAAATTTAAGTTAAGTTTCATTTTGACGGAGTTTTAATGGTTAAATTTTTAGGCACTTATAATGTTATTCCCTCTTTACCCGAGAGCTTAGAGAGATTAAGAGAGATAGCATATAACATTCACTGGAGCTGGAACCCGGATGCAAGGGAATTATTCCGCAGGCTGGATACCGAACTGTGGGACGATACGAACCACAACCCGGTAATGATACTCGGCAAGATAAGCCAGGACCGCCTTTCGGAAGTTTCGCATGACGACGGGTTTATTGCGCATCTTGACCGTGTTTATGGAAAGCTGCAATCTTATCTAACAGAAAAAACCTGGTTCCAGAGAAATTATGAATTTGACGAATCATTTAATATAGTTTATTTTTCAGCAGAGTTCGGATTAACCGAATGCCTTCAAACTTATTCCGGCGGTCTCGGCGTATTAGCCGGCGATCATCTCAAAGCCTCAAGCGATCTTGGAATACCGCTTATAGGCATGGGGCTTTTATACAAAGAAGGATATTTCCAGCAGTACTTAAACGCGGAAGGCTGGCAGCACGAGAGATATGAAATAAACGACTTCGACAATCTCCCGATGAAATTAGTCATGAACTCAAAGAACGAGCCTTTAAGACTATCTGTTATGTTAGCCGAACGGGAAGTTTTTTTCCAGGTCTGGAAGATACAGGTTGGACGCATTCCTTTATTCCTTTTGGATACAAACGTAAGCTTAAACAACGAAGTCGACCGCAAGATAACCGAGACATTATACGGCGGAAACGTTGAGACGAGAATCCAGCAGGAAATTGTTCTCGGTATCGGAGGAATTAGAACAATAAATGCATTAGGCATAAAACCGTCTGTCTGCCACATGAACGAAGGACATTCTGCTTTCCTTTCGTTAGAAAGAATCAGACACGCAATTCAGAATTACGGTCTTTCGTTTAACGAAGCTAAAGAAGTTGGATATCATTCCAATATTTTCACGACTCATACTCCGGTTCCAGCCGGCATCGATGTATTTTCAAATGAACTTGTGGAAAAATACTTCGGCAGATATTACAGAGAGGAATTAAAAATTCCGGACAAAGAATTCTATTCTCTCGGTTCAATAAACAAGAACAACGAATCGAACGTATTTAACATGGCTCACCTTGCGATGAACACAGCCGGATACATCAACGGCGTAAGCAAACTCCACGGAGAAGTATCCAAGAAAATGTGGGTCGCTGGATACAAGAATGTACCTTTCCACGAAATACCAATCGGTTCAATTACAAACGGCGTTCATTTAAGATCGCACATTTCAAGAGAGATGGAAGATTTGCTTCTTCAATATATCGGAGACAAATGGGTAACGAACCCTGCTTCAACGAATATCTGGGAAAGAATAGATAAGATACCAGATGAAGAACTCTGGAGGACGCATGAAAGACGGCGCGAGAGACTTGTAGCATTTGCGAGACGACGTTTGGTAAAACAAATTAAAGCGCGGGGCGGAAGCCAGGAAGAAATTGCGATAGCTTCGGAAGTGCTCGACCCTTCGGCGCTTACAATCGGGTTCGCGAGACGCTTTGCGACTTACAAACGCGCTACATTAATCTTCAGAGATATTGAACGCATAGCGGATATTGTAAACAATAAACAGCATCCCGTTCAATTTATAATTGCAGGCAAGGCACATCCGAAGGATGAAGAAGGAAAGAGATTCATCCAGGAAATTTATCAGATCGCAAAAGAAGAAAGATTCAGAAGAAAAATAGTTTTCATTGAGAACTACGATATGAATGTTGCGCATTATCTCGTTGAAGGCTGCGATGTTTGGCTAAACAATCCGAGACGTCCGCTTGAAGCAAGCGGGACTTCTGGAATGAAAGTTATCGCAAACGGCGGATTAAACTTCAGCGTGCTCGACGGCTGGTGGGATGAAGGCTTTGATCCCGAAGTCGGCTGGAAGATCGGCAACGGAGAAGAATATGCCGACCCGGATTATCAAGATGAGGTTGAATCAAGAATATTATACAATACGCTTGAGTCGAGCATTGTCCCGTTGTTTTATTCGCGCGGCGAAGATCATCTGCCGAGGAGATGGATACAGAAAGTAAAGAACTCCATGAAAAAGCTCGGTCCGATTTTTAATACTCACCGCATGGTTGAAGAATATTTCGAGAAGTATTACAAATCTTCATTCGAGATAAGAAAGCAGCTTGAAGCTTCGCACTGGCAGAAATGCAAAGAGTTGACTTCATGGAAAGAAAAAGTAAAAGGACATTGGAATTCAATTAAAGTAGTAAATATTGAAACCAACGGCAGCTCCAAAAATATTTATGTCGGACAGAATTTGCCGATAGAAGCAGAGATCGATCTTGGCGGCTTGAACCATGATGATGTTGAAGTTCAGATTTATTACGGTCCAATGGAGAACCGGAATAATCCGGAATTCAATCTCGCGAAGATGTCTACTTCCGAAAAGAAGAAAACAGATTCCGGTTCATATAAATATTCCGGCAGCATTGTCTGCAAAGAAAGCGGACACCAGGGATATACAATACGAATACTCCCGAAAAATGGAATGCTTATTCATCCGTTTGAGCTGGATGTTATTTATTGGGCGAATTAAATTAATTTCTTTTTATAACAAACAATTCTATAATTAGAATATGTTGTTAGAAACTTTAGACGTTAAGACAAACGACGTTGTAATATTTTCAGAGAATATTTCCGATCTGGGAAATAATTTTAAGATCATTTACAAAGACGATCCCAGGAAAGAAATTAAGTCCATCAATTATGAAGGCGTGTGTCGTTTTATAAACGAATACACGCCTAAAAATTTAATCGTTTACCGCCTGCTTACTAATATCAAGAGTTTCGAAATCTATCTTTCAAAATACGGATACAACTTAAGCATAAACGGCAAGCCTGAACTTATCTACTTTGATCCTATTTTCGCCGTTAAGGAACTTGAAGATTATAACGAAGCGATAAATTATTATGATCTCAGGTTTAGGATCCAGCAGGTAGGTTTGACAATGCTGAACCGCGAAGGGAATCTTCCGAACTACATGGAGATTTACAGCATCGATCTCGAAGCATCGGAAGCGCGGAATCAGAACGATAAGGCTTTTGCCGAAGCGATATTCTTTTCAAATGCGACAATCAAACCAAGCGAATCAAATAAAATAGAGAAGAAAAAACCTTCCGTTATAAAAAGGAAAAGCTTTGGAGAAAGAATAATCGATTTGAAAGCGAAGGACGGCGGCAGCGCGGCTATTCTAAAAATTTCCGACGATAAGAATTTCGATTACAAACACGTACAGAAGGCAAATCTAAAAACGAAAGTAACACCCGTAGAGCATAAGAAGGACTTTCCCGCAAACAAAGAAACTTCCAAAGCATTAACATCTGAAAAAAATAGCGAGAGCGCTTTCAGTGAGTTCTTGAAAAACAAAAAGAAAGAAACAACTGAAATTGACAAGCCATCAATTACAAAAGAAAGAATTGATGAGAGCCGCTTGATTAATATTTTTAAGTCTTCCGCTTCATTAAACCGAAATTTAAAAGAGAAAGAAAACCGTCACTTCGTTCTTAAGCTCGACAAGAAATAAGCTAGACGTAATCCGTCCCGGTAATCGTCTCATCATCCTCTTCATTCGACATAGTAAACATCGAGCTAAGAATATCTTTGAACTGCAAGCCGTTTTCAAGACGGAACTTGCTTATTAAAGAGAACTCAGCCATACCGTGCAAAGTAAATTCTATCATCAGAAGCATAGTTCTTTCATCGGCGTCAGGGAAAAACTTTTTCACAAAATCTTTCAAGCCCGGAACGCTTAACAACGCTTTTTCATAATCTTTATCTGATGCATTACTCATTAAATCAATCGTATTCCCTTTTGAAAACCAGGCAACAATTGATTGATACGGACTTTGCGACTGGCTTTTCTTCACCTTGTCAGGCGTCGGAAAGTAAGTTTGAAATAAATTTTTAATTGCCTTGCCGATCAATATGTTCGCAACTTTCGACGGACCTTCCTGCTCGCCTTCATAAACCAGTTCGATTTTTCCTGTTATCGAAGGGATGACGCCGTACAGATCGGATATTCTAAGCTGTGTATTTTTCTCACCGTTAATTATCATTCTTCTTTCGGCGGTACTTATTAAATTTTCATAAGCAGAAATTGTAAGTCTCGCAGAAACGCCGCTCTTATGATCAATATATTCGCTCTGCCTTGCTTCGAACGCAATTTCCTCAATTAGGTCTTTCAGAATTTCTTCCACTAATATCGAAGTTTTTTGTTCATGCGCCAGCGCGGCTTCCTGCTGGGTTATAGATTTTGATACATCAGTTGATTTAGGATAATGTGTCAGAATCTGACTGTCAATTCTGTCTTTAAGCGGAGTTACTATTGAGCCTCTGTTTGTGTAATCTTCCGGGTTTGCCGTAAAGACAAATTGAATATCGAGAGGAAGACGAATTTTAAATCCTCTTATTTGAATATCACTTTCCTGGAGGATGTTAAAAAGAGCGACTTGAATTCTCGCTTGAAGATCAGGCAGTTCGTTAATAACAAATATCGATCTATGTGAACGCGGAATAAGCCCGAAATGTATTACTCGTTCGTCGGAATATGGCAGCTTTAATGAAGCGGCTTTGATTGGATCTACGTCGCCGATCAGATCAGCCACTGTAACGTCAGGCGTAGCTAATTTTTCAGTATATCTATCGGAACGATGAAGCCAGCTTATTTTTGTTAGATCGCCGCATTCCGCAATAAGGTCATTTGAATATCTTGATAAAGGGTTGAAAGGATCGTCATTCAAATCCGAGCCTTCAACAATAGGGACGTATTCATCGAGAAGGTTTATCATCAGCCGGGCAATTTTTGTTTTTGCCTGTCCTCGAAGCCCGAGAAGAATGATATTATGTCTCGAAAGAATAGCTGTTTGAATGTCCGGAATTACGGTATCGTCGTAGCCTAAGATTCCCTCAAAAGGATTTTCTTTTTTCTTAAGTGCATGAATTAAATTTTTTCTCAATTCTTCTTTAATAGGCAAAGGTTTATATCCCGATTTTTTTAATTGCCCAAGAGTTCGTGCAGAGGTATAGTCCATAAAAATATTATTCTCCAATCTTCATTTTTATTTCACTCTTCTTCGTCTATTTCTTATATAATCTTCAAATATGTAATCGCCAAGCCCGGAGAGACTGCTGTAGAAAGCGCGTCCGTTATTAGTTTTTGTAAACTCCCGTACAAACTGCTGTAGATACGGATCGCGCGCTATCATGAAAGTTGTAATTGAAATTCCAAGCCGTCTGCATTTAGCCGCTTGATCAAGAGTCTTATTTAAAATCTTTCTATCGAGCCCGTAACTGTTCTTATAATATTTAGCGCCTTCCTTCAAGCAAGTAGGTTTGCCATCGGTGATCATAAATATTTGTTTGTTGCTTGTTTTTCTTCTTCTCAAAATATCCATAGCAAGGTCGATACCGGCGACAGTATTTGTATGGTAAGGACCGACCT
Organism: Bacteroidota bacterium; assembly: GCA_021824565.1. Lineage (GTDB taxonomy): Bacteria > Bacteroidota > Ignavibacteria > Ignavibacteriales > Ignavibacteriaceae > FEN-1297. The sequence goes on from JAKAKL010000057.1 coordinate 19,998, forward strand.
GCAAATAAGGCAGATCTTTTATTTCAATCGGCCACGCGTCGTTGCCAAACACAATTATGTCAAGAGTGTCTTTGGGATATTTAGTCGTTATTAATTCAGATAAAGCCATTGCAACTTTTTTAGCCGGCGTAATCCTATCTTCACCGTAGAGGATCATGGAATGAGAAATGTCAATCATCAACACTGTAGACGTAGTTGCTTTTAAATCTCTTTCCTCAACTTCGAGGTCGTTTTCAGTCAGCATAAATTCTTCTATGCCGTGATTGATTTGAGCATTCTTAATTGAATCCGTCATATCGATTTGCTCGAAAGAATCGCCGAACAGAAATTCTCTTTTCTCCGAAGTCTGTTCATCGCCGGTGCCTGTAAAAGAAGTTCTATGATTTCCGCGCGGAGTTTTCTTAAGTTTCCCAAAAATTTCTTCGAGAGACTGTCTGCGAATCGACTGCTCGCTTTTCTTAGTAATTATGAGAGTGCCGTTCTCTTCATTTTCTTCGATATAATTTTTGTCTTTTAATTCCTGGATAAAATCGCCCATTCCATAATTTCCGTCAGTCAATTTATACTGCTGGTCAAGCTGGTTCATCCAGTTAAGCGCTTCGGAAACATCGCCGGATGTAATCGTAAGAAGCTGCATAAATATCTTAAGCAGATTTTCAAAAGAAGTATTGTTTCCGCCGGGGATAAATTTTGTGAACCTTGTTCCTATCATAAAATTCTTTCAAAAAAATTTTACAACAAAAAATAGCATTAGAGTTTAGTTAATCAAGTAATAAATTCAGTGCGGGTATTTTTTATTTATTTGTTTTTAGAAAACTATATAATAATGCGAGTATTTGTATTGTTTCCAAACACAACCCGAAGTTGCGCTGTATCAAAAATAATTATGTTACTTCCCTCTTCTGATTTTCCTAATCATATCGGATATGTATTTATTTTTCGGGTCAAGCTTAAGCGCTTTATCAAAATATAATAAAGCTAATTGCTTATTGCCCTCGTAATAATAAGAATTGCCCATTCCGATGAATCCTGATCTATCTGAAGAATCTTCGGAGGCAAGGAAGTTAAATATTTTGACCGCATCGGAATATCTTTTTAGTCCAATCAAATCATATCCAAGATTATTAAACTCAGTTTTGTCGGTGTTGTAATAAGCGGCGGAGTCGGATTTTATTTTTCTAAAAACTTTAAAGGCGGAGTCTACGTTGGCGGCAAGAGTAACTTCCATCATTCTGTCGGCGAGAGATTTTTTGGGATGAATATATTCGTTGTCCAAAAGTATGTTTGCAAGATCAAAAGCAGGCCTGCCCAAATCTCTGTCATTAATATTTATCAAATCGACTGAAGCTAAATAGTATTCGGGATAAATAACCAGCAGCGATACAAACCCAGTACCTCCTCCGAGATGCCCAAAATAAAACCTGCCGGACGCATCTTTATTAATTTCAAAGCCAAGCCCGCTGTCAAGTATTTGCCCGTTGGGAAGTTTGGTAGGAACAAGCATCATATCGAGCGTATATCGTTTTATAAGTTTCCCATTCAGCAAACAATCTGCAAACTTTAGCAAATCTTCAGTGTTGGAAATGATGCCGCCGCCCGCATATTTAATACTTAAATCCGCAAGAGGAGCGTTTATTAATTTTCTAAATCCATTCCGGGAATAGCCGCGCGCCCTGTCATATATTATTTCATGTTGATGCTCTACTTTCGTTGAAATCATTTTTGCCGGTTGAAAAATATTCTTCTCTAAATATTCCTGGAAGCTCAAACCGGAAACGTGTTCTATTATTGCCGCGAGCAAGTTGTATCCCAGAGTTGTATATAGAAATTTTGTTCCAGGCTTATACACAAGCGAATCATTAGCCATCAACATAACAGCGTCTTTGGTTGACTCGAAATAATTTTTACTGTTAAACTCATCTTGATTTATATATGTTCTTAAACCCGCGGTATGCTGAAGAATTTGCCTGATGGTAAACTTCCACCTTTTCTTGGGAAAATACGGAATGTATTTTCTTGCGTCGTCGTCAAGATTTATTTTATGCTTTTCAACAAGCTGCATTACTGCGACAGCGGTAATCACCTTTGAAATGGAGGCGATCCTATAAATAGTTTTTGGATTTGCCGGCACATGGTTTTCAATATCAGAATAGCCGGCGGCGTCAAGCCAGTATGTTTTTCCACGGATTGAAATCCCCGCAGAAATGGACGGCACATTTTTATTCTTCTGGTATTCGCTAATGTATCGATCAAGCTTTTGAGTCAGATGCTGGGGATATATTCTAATTGCAGAAACTATTAGCAGCAGGAAAGTAAAATATTTTACGATTGTGAGTTTCAATTTTTCTACGATAAATATTTCTAAAAACTAAAACGTAAAAATAACAAACTTTAAACTGGCTTGCGAAGCCGATATAAATAAAAAACGTCAGGGAAAAGCCTGACGTCAAAATACTTTAATAAATATTTTTATTTAATTTATTTTTTATTCAACGAGACACGTTTCTCTAAAATGTTATCCACCAGTTTATATTCTTTAGCTTCTTCCGGAGACAGGAAATAATCCCGGTCGCAATCCTTCGCGATTTGTTCATAAGTTTTTCCAGTATGCGAAGCTAAAATATTATAAAGCGTCTCTCTTGTTTTTATCATTTCTTTAGCATGAATTTCAATGTCGGTTGTTTGTCCCTGCAATCCTCCAACCCACGGCTGATGAATCATAATCCGGGAGTTAGGCAAACTTGATCTTTTCCCGGCAGCGCCTCCGGCTAATAAAACGGCGCCCATACTCGCCGCCATGCCGACGCAAATCGTGGCTACATCCGGTTTAACATATTTCATTGTGTCATAAATTGCGAGACCGGCGCTTACACTGCCTCCGGGTGAATTAATATAGAGGTTAATATCTTTCTCAGAATCTTCAGCCTCCAAAAAAATCAATTGTGCAATTGTAAGGCTTGCAATATGATCGTCAATCGGTGTTCCAATAAAAATTATTCTTTCTCTTAAGAGCCTGGAATAAATATCCATCCCTCTTTCGCCGCGCCCGGTTTGTTCGATTACGTAAGGGACGAGCTGGTTAAAAATTTCATAATTATTTTTCATTTTGATCTTCCTTCGTTTTTTTTGAAAATTCTTCAGGAGCCAATTTATTTATTTTATTTTTCTCTTTTAGAAAATCAATCAGTTTCTGATCAGTAAGTTTATTTGTGTAGCCGCGCGACTTATAATATGTAATTAATTTGTCCAGCGCAATTCCTGTTTTCTCCGCATCCGCTTTAGCAAGCTCATTCAACTCTTCGTCTGAAACATTTATATTCTCTTTTTCTTTAATAGCTCCACTGATCAAGTACCATTTTACTTCAAACTCTGCAACGGGTAAAAGGCTTTCTTCTGCCTGCTTCTTATCAAATTTCTTATAGCCGCGGCGCTTGGTTTCCTCCTCCTCTTCCTTTAAAAGATTTTCGAGCATACCTGAAACCATGCTTTTAGGCGGAACAAAATCATTATTCTTAACAATCTTATTGATCAGAATACGCTGGATATAATCCTTATTCTGCTGATCATAATAATTCTGTATATCCTTTTTTATTTGTTCTCTTAGTTCCTGCTCGTTCGAGGCTTTATCCTTCGTAATCCTTTTTACAAATTCTTCGTCCAATTGAGGCAGAACAATTTTTTTTATGCTTTTTATTTCTGCCGAATAATTATACGTCTCCGAAATTTTTTGCTCTTCGGGGGTGTCCTTCTTTTCTGTCCTTACGTCAGTGAATGAAAACGTAAACGATTCACCGGCTTTTGTACCCTTAGAGTTATCAATGATTTCCTTCTGGACATTATTGTTGGACAAATCAATCTGCATTACTTCCGGTTTCGATCCCTGGTACAGCTCTCCTTTGTCATCCAATCTTTTCAATTCAACTTCTATAATGAAATTCCTATCATCTCCAACAACATCGGCAGGTTCTGTTGTGCTGTTAGATTTCAAAATATTTTTTATATCAGATTCAACATCCTCATCTTTTACAGTAAAATCGGGTATATCAATTTCGAGCGAGGTATAATCTTTAACATCAACCTTCGGCATTATTTCATATTTAACTTTGTAAAATAAGTTTTCGCCCGGTTTAAATTTAAAATCGGTAATGGAAGGAGTTCCGATATGATGAAAATGATTTTGTTCGGAAATCTCAAAAAATTTGTCGCTCGCAATTTTTTCCGATGCTTCAAAATCCAGGGCATCGCCGTACATTTTTTTAATCATCGACAACGGCACTTTCCCTTTGCGGAAGCCGGGAATTTGAATAGTTTTAGTTCTCTTCAAAATCTCGTTGTTAATATTATCTTTAACCTCGTCATAAGTAAATGTGATTTCCACTTCTTTTTCTGAAAGTGATAAATCATTAATCTTGAATTCCAAAATAACCTCGTAGAACTATTGTGAAAAAAAATAAATCGTGCGAGAACGGGGACTCGAACCCCGACACCGTTTAGGTACTAGATCCTAAGTCTAGCGCGTCTACCAAATTCCGCCATTCTCGCTTTTACTTATTTGAAAATCTCTCAGAATTGCCTGTAAACCGCCTTTTCCTGAAGAAATTTTATAAAATTAGTGGGTAAAATTAAGAGATTTTTAAGTTAAAACAAAGGAATGAAACCACATGAAGCGCCGGGCTGCAAATCTATTCTGTATCTTTTACCCGTTAAAATAAATTAATAAAAAAAGGCTGGACAAGTTCCAGCCTTTGCAAGTTTATTTCTTATTTTTTAATTCCCGTTAAATCCTTTGGGATAACTTTTAATATTGTAACCGTATTTAAGCTGTTCTTCCATTCTGCAAGACCAAACTAACTTGCCGTTCCAAACAGTAATATCCGGGCAGCCGTCGCACATGTTTTGTCTTCCGTCTTCAAGGAAATCAACCGGCTGAATTATCATTACAGATTGATAATGAAGACGCTTGAATAAATTAACCGGGTTGGAAAAGAATTTTTTAAATGTCTTTCTCAATTTCTTATCAAAGCCCGAAAGGAAAAGCATCGACTTGCCTTTGCGGGTCATATTCGGTTCGGAATAAGCAAGGTATCTATCGAACAGCATGTGGTGACCCGCTTGAATAATTTCCATAGACTTTGGTCCCATATAGCCATAGATTTTTCCTTTGGTACCGAGACGACCGGTAAGAAGCCACTTAAATGAATCCGGCTTCTCCGAACCATTTAAATATGCGCATGGGTCGAAATCCGGATCCTGACCTCTTAAGATTTCAACAATCTCTTCAGCCTTAATATCCGTTCTTTCGGTAAACTCTTCGTTATAAACTAAATCTCCCATATCAATTTTTTGAGGACCTAAATAAAAATCTACAGTAGAATTATTCACAGCGCGGTAAAGTATAAAAACCATTACCTGAACAATATCAATATGATCGGCAGCCCATTTCGCCATTTCAGGAATATACTGCATCGTGTCTTCGTAAACCGTCGAATTAAACGAGCAAGAAATATTTTTCGCATCCGCAAGCATCCTTGCGTAATGATATCTTAGCTCGTTAAGCTCAACTTCATTTTTATCCTTCCAGCCAGGTCTGCCTTGCTTGCTGTCGATGTGAAAAGTAAATCCATACACACCGGCTTTTTTAAGCTCGGCAAGAAGTTCTTTAGTTAAAGCAAGCCCGTTCGTATTAAGAATAGGTTTAAGACCGCGGCTTTTTACGTCAGCCACAATGTCAACAACGTTCGGATGAGTAAGAGGATCGCCGCCGGCAATCGAAACGCCGTCGCATTTTCTTAGACTTGTAAATACGTCGAGATCGGATTTAATTGCTTGAAGGGATTTGTGAGAGTTTTCATTTTTTCTATAGCAGCCGTCGCAGGCTAAATTGCATTTGGCTGTCGGCTCAAGCCAGGAAATAGAATTATCCGTGAAGTTCCACGGAAGCCTGTAATAATCAAGATGATTAAGTTTTATCATGTTAATGCCCCGGAAATAAATTATAATAAATATTCAGCATGACTGAACGATTAATTAAATAGACTAAAATTTTGGAACAAAGGTAAAATAATATTAAATCCGATTCAATATTAAGCTATAGTTTTTTAAAAATTTTATTCCCGGTTAGTAATTTGAAATTATACCTTATAATTTTTAAGTTATAACTAAATTATTAATGGAGTTGTATAAATTGAGGAAAATAAAAGCAGTATTTTTTTCAAATGTACCTGCCGTTATCCAGGCAGTGAATAATTTTTTTTATAACGAACAAAGTATAAAAATACAAACCCTTCCTTTAAACCAATTAGCATACTTCAATATTCGAAACTGTGATCATGAAATAATCATTATAGATAACGGTGTGCTAAGCCCTACAGAGATTAACATTATAAATCAATTCTTCTCGGCAAGGGACAATAATAAAAAGTATATTCTTCTTACGGCTAAGCTTGATGCGGAATATTTAAGCTTGTTCATATCCGGCGGAGTAGAAGGTATAATAAGCAAAAAGTCCGAGCTGGAAATATTAAGAGAATGTATCTTAAAAGTTAAAGATGGAGAAAGATATCTTGACCATTTTGTAAAAGAAGCTTTTCACAATAACAGAGGTTTAAAAAATATTGCTATCATGCAAAGAGCTTCCGCCGATCCTCCATGCCTTAGTTTAAAAGAAAAGTTGATGATCGAATGCATAGGCAAAGGGATGAACAATATGGAAATAGCAGAGAAGCTTTTTATTTCGCCTAAGACGGTTGAGGTCTACAAAATCAGAATTGCTAATAAGCTTAATCTTAATTCTTCCAGACAGTTGACTATTTACGCAGCGCTGCAGTTGCTTAAATTAACTCTTGTACTTTTCGCCGTAGTACCCTGGGATTCTATTTTTTCACTTCCCGATTTTTTCTAAAAATGCAGGGAAACCCTGCTTGATTTAGGAAACCTTATTTGTTTAGATTGCCTTTGGGTAAAATAAGCATAAGGTTTATTTTGATTTTTTCTTCTAAATATAATTTCGCAAGCCGGCGAGACAACCACAAAGCCCCGGTTATAATTTCTAATCATAGAAATGCTTTTTCCTTAAGCTTTAATCATTATTATAACACCAAAATGACAATTGAAAATAGCGGTATTTTAAATTGCAATAGCACTATTTCAATTTGGAAAAGTGGTATTTTAAATTGTAATAGCACTATTTCAATTTGGAAAAGCGTTATTTTAAATTGTAATAGCACTATTTCAATTTGGAAAAGCGGTATTTTAAATTGCAATAGCACTATTTCAATTTGGAAAAGCGGTATTTCAAATTCCAAAAGCACTATTTTAAATAACAAAAGCGCTTTTGTTATTAATAAGTCCGGAGTTGTTATTTGTAATAGTGCTTCCGGGAATTACAATTGCAGAGTTGTCATTCTCAATAGCACTATTTCAAATTTGGATTGCAGAGTTCTAATTGGAAATAGCGGAATTACAAATGCCAATAGTGCTTTCACAAATAACAAGAGTGGAGTTGTTATTAATGAAAGCGCAATTGTTATTAATAAAAGCACTCTTGTTATTAATAAAAGCGGAGTTGTTATTTATAATAGTACTATTGTAAATGGGAAAAGCGGTATTTCAAATAAGAAAAGCGGAATTTTGAACAAAAACACAAT
>JAKAKL010000122.1 GCA_021824565.1 Bacteroidota bacterium
TAACTCCAGTCGGGCTACGCCCTCCTTACGTTACCCGAATGCAGTACTTTAACTAACATATTTATTAACTTTATTACTGACATTTCTAAAGAGTTTTGTATACTGACATTTTTAAAGAGTTAATACAGGTAATAATTTATCAATAAAACTGATAATGATTAAAAACAAATCTCAAAATCTTCTTTAAATTCAAACAATTTTGATAACCCATTCTCATTTAGTTATTTTTGCAATTCAAAATTACTGCCCGCCGCTGTTAGGCGGATAAAAAATATATTGGATTAATTATGCGTTTAAGTAAATCTTTTGTCCCAACTTTAAAAGAAGTTCCAAACGATGCTGTAGTTGCAAGCCATGTATACATGCTTCGTGCTGGAATGATCAGAATGCTGTCTGCCGGAATTTATTCTTTTCTGCCACTCGGTTATAGAGTGATAAAAAAAGTTTCCCAAATAATAAGAGAAGAGATGGACGCAATCGGCGGTCAGGAGTTTCACCTGCCCGGATTGAACCCAAGAGAAATCTGGGAAGAATCAAACCGGGTTGAAGCGTTCGGTGATACTATGTTTCATGTAAAGAACCGCGATTATATTTTGGCGCCGACACATGAAGAGATAATGACATTTCACGCAAGGAACGTTTTAAAATCTTATAAAGATTTGCCGCAGATTTGGTATCAGATTCAAACTAAGTTTAGAAACGAAGCGCGCCCAAGAAGCGGGGTTATTCGCGGCAGGCAATTCTTAATGAAAGATTCTTATTCATTTGATGCGACATGGCAGGAGCTGGATAAGTCGTATAAACTTCATGATGAAGCTTATCGAAAAATTTTCGACCGCTGTGACTTGAAATATTTTGTTGTCGGAGCGTCAAGCGGTGCGATGGGCGGAACCGGTTCGGAAGAATTTATGGTTAAATCTGATGCCGGGGAAGATACGGTTGCTCATTGCGACAAATGCGGCTACGCAGCAAATGTTGAAGTTGCGCAGTCAAAAATTCAACAAAAAAACCGTGCTGAAAAAAGTTTAGACTTAAAAGAAATTTCAACGCCGAATGTAAAATCAATTGATGAGCTTTGCGCTTTCTTGAAGATTGATGAGACTGAATGCGCAAAATCCAGAGTTTATATTAATGACGATAAGCCGGTTTTAATTCTGATGTGCGGCAACGATGAAGTTAACGAAACAAAATTAGAAAAAGTTCTTGGAGGGAAAATTCGTCCGGCGCATACCGACGAGCTAAAAGAAATTACCGGCGCTGATGCAGGTTCTATTGGACCAATTAATTTCAGAGGAAGAATAATAGCAGATAATCGGCTTCATGATGCGAATAATTTATACAGCGGTGCAAACAAAAATGATTTTCACATCGGCGGAATAGATTTGAAAAGAGATGTAAAAAATCTTGAATACGCTGACTTAAGAATTGTGAGATCAGGAGAAAGCTGCCCGACCTGCGGCGGGAAGTTAGAGGTTTTCAGCGCAATCGAGCTTGGACATATTTTTAAATTAGGTACAAAATATTCAGATTCAATGGGCGCAAATTTTCTTGATGAGTCCGGCAAAGAAAACCCAATCATCATGGGAAGCTACGGCATTGGCGTCGAGCGCGTTATGGCTTGCTACATTGAACAGCATCACGATGACAACGGAATTGTTTGGGATAAAACTCTTGCGCCTTTCCAAATATCTTTGATCAGTCTAAACATGAAAAAGCAAGAAGTAATAGATGCTTCAGAAAAAATTTATAGCGATTTGACCGCCAGCGGATTAGAAGTTCTTTTTGATGACAGAGTTGATGCTCAAGCAGGCTTTAAGTTTAAAGATGCAGACTTGTTAGGAATGCCTATCCAAATTATAGTCGGCGACAAAAAGCTTAAAGAAAACAAAGTCGAAGTTAAAATTAGAAAAACAAATGAAAGATTTGATTCTAACTTAAGCGAACTGTCCGGCAAAGTTACAGAAATCTTAAATCGTTAGTTTTTTTATTTCAATACTCCCATCGCTCTTCGCAAGCGTACGAAAGTTACCTGATAATTATAAAGCGATTGAATGTAGGAAGCGCTTGCGTTTGCCATTCCAACGCGTGCATCAGTTATTTCAATCGGACTTCCAACGCCTTCGCGATATCTTGCGTCTGCAAGCTTTAAAGTTTCTTCCGCTTGAATTACTAGAGTCTTTGTAGCTGCGATTTGTTCCTTTGCCTGCTGTAAATTTGAATACTGCTGCTGTACGTCAAGATTAACCGCCTGGATTGTAGCATCGCTTGCGGCTTGTGTTGTTTCAAGATTTGCTTTAGCCTGTTCAATGCCGGCGTCAAGCGCAAAGCCTTGAAAAATCGGAAGTGAAAATGTTACACCAACATTCCATGAATATAAAAATTGCTGATCAATCGTGTAGCTCCGCCAGTTATATCCTGCTGTCGCATTTATTGAAGGCAGGTTTGCCGTCCATGCGGAAGTTAATAAAGATTGGCTGGCGCTTACTTTATATTTATCAGATAATATTTCCGGGCGGTTGCTTATAGCTGTTTGATACGCATAATTGTAACTAATGCTGTCCTGATTTAATTCTAAAATATCTTTTAATTGAAAATTTTCGGGAAGCTTCGTGTTTAAAATATTTTCAAGCTGAATTTTAGATAACCGTAAATTATTTTCAGCAGCAATTAAATTAACTTTTGCGTTTGCTGCATCAGTCTTTGCAGTAAGAACATCATATTCGGGATGAGTGCCGGCTTTATAGAAAGCCTCCGCTTGAACAAGATGCTCATTCGCTTGAGCGAGAGTCTGCGCATAAACGCTGTCCATTCTTAATGCCTGGAGATAATTAAAAAACGCAATGTTAGCTGCAAGAATTAAATCCTGCTTTGCGCTTATGAAGTCTTGATGAGAAGCATCCTGAAGATCTGAGTAAGCTGAAATTCGAGAGTAAGTTTTTCCGAAATCAAAAATTTGCTGCTGCAGTTGAAACCCCGCTGCAAAATTCTGGTAGTCCGAAGTCCGTGCTGTTGGACCCAGAAACGTAGTTCCCTCGTTATTACTCCAGCTTGATTGAAAAATAAGTTGAGGGAAAATTGCTGATCTTGTAAGTTTCAAATTTGCTGAATTTATATTGTAATTGCCTTCAGCAATTTTAATCTGCGGATTATTTTTCAACGCTAAATCAACGCATTCCTTAAGAGTTAGAGTATCGCTTTGGCTAAACGATAATTCCGAGAAGGCTAAAATCCAAAATAAAAGTTTTAAACAATTCTTAAGCATTAATCTCATCTCCATTTTCAGTAATCATTTTTTTTCTGAATCTTTCTTCAAATAGAGTATAAAGAGTCGGAATAAAAAGTAAAGTCAGGAATGTTGAAACTGTTAATCCGCCGATAACAGCGATAGCTAGCGGTCCCTGGGAAGTTTCTCCGCCAACGCCGAGTGCTAATGGAATCAATCCTAAAACAGTAGCTAATGAAGTCATCAAAATCGGGCGAAGTCTTGTTGTTCCACCTTTAACCACAGCCTCGTGCAGTTCCATTCCTGTTTTCCTAAGTTTATTTGTATAATCAACAAGCAGAATTCCATTTGAAACAACAATACCTATCATAACAATTACGCCTTCAAAAGAAGTAACAGATAAAGTTGTATCTGTAAGGAATAAAGCCCACACGACACCGACCATTCCCAGAGGAACAGTAAACATAATTATAAATGGATCAATAAGTGATTGAAATTGAGAAGCCATAACCATATAGACAAGAATAATTGCAAGTCCTAAAGCAAGCATTAAGTCGCTAAAGGTTTGCTGCTGTTGTTCAACGTTGCCGCTTTGCTGAATTGTAAATCCAGAAGGAACCTGGATTTTATCTAACTTGGTTTGAATTTCCTTTGCTACGCTTCCAAGATCTCTTCCGGTAACATTTGCGGTAACTTCTACAATTCTTTCTTCATATTTTCTGTCAATTTGAACTGGAGATGTTGATTGAACAATCTTAACTAAGTTGCTTAGTTTGATAAGATCGCCCTGCGAATTCTGAACGGTTAGATTCTCCAGATCTTCAATTTTATCGCGGTAATCCTGGGAAAGTCTAACAAGAATATTATACTGGTTGCCGTTTGAAGGCTCCGTATATTGCGATGCTACGGTTCCATTTATTGCTGTTGTTATAGTGTTTGATATTTGTTGAACGCTTATTCCTAAAGCGCCTGCTTTTTCTCTATCAATAACAACCTGTAGTTCGGGGAGATTATTATCGCGGGAGATTAAAACATCTGTGGCACCAGGAGTCGAACTGACAGCATTCGATACTTCTTGCGCTAATTTATTTGATGTATTAAAATCTTCTCCGCTAATTACAACATCGATAGGCGCTGATGAGCCAAAGTTTAATAAGAATCTTAAGAAACCGCTTGGATTAAGATAAATTTTCGCTCCTGGAAGCCGTGTAAGCATTGGACGGAGTTTATTCATAATTTCAAATACGCTTCTTGATCTGTCAGATGGAGGAACAAGCTGAATACTTAGGTTTGCAGCGTGGCTTCCCGGATTAGAGCCAAATAAATTTCCGCTTCTCTGAGAAGGAACTCCAATATCCGAGATCATTGTTCTAACTTCAGGAACATTTTTCTTAATAATGTTCTCAACCCTTTCAACAAACTTGGTTGTTTCTTCTATCCTTGTACCAACCGGCAGTCTTATCAAAATACTAAATTGACTTTCATCAGTATCCGGGAAAAATTCAGTTCCAATAAATTTGAATAACAAAAATGATAATACGGCAAACCCGACTACACCGAAAATAACTATCCTGCGGTGCCTCAACGCCGACTGCAAAATATTTCTATAGGTATTATCAATTTTATCAAGCATGTTTTTGGCTTTAATCTGCATCCGGTGCGAAAGCTTTGTAGAATTCGGATCAGCTTCTCTTTCAGCGTGAAGAAACTTATAACATAAAAGCGGCGTAACAGTTCTTGATACAAAGAAGGACGCGAATAAGGCAACCGCTATTGTAATAACGAGAGGCGCAAATAAAAGTTTTGCAATACCGGTCAAGAATATTACAGGAAGAAAAACTATAACAGTAGTTAGCGTTGAAATAAAAATTGGCGCAGCGACTTCAAGTGCCGCATCAAGAGTAGATTGCATTTTCCCGATTTTTGTTTCAGCCATTACGCTATAATGACGGGATATTGCTTCAAGCTCGACGATGGAATCGTCCACAAGTCGCCCGATTCCGAGGGCAAGTCCGCCGAAGGTCATTATATTAAGTGTTGTGCCGCTGAAACGGAAAAAAATAAACGTAACTAGAATTGAAAGCGGTATTGCAACGAAGATTATTAAAGCGCTTCTTGAGTTTCTTAAAAAGATAATTATAACTATCATTGCAAGCATAGCGCCGAGAATTGCTTCCTGCTTTAAGCCGGCAATCGATTGGCTTATATACAAGCTTTGATCTGAAGCTAAAGTTGCCGTTACGGATTTAGGAACGTCTCTCAGGTGTTTTAATTCTTCTATTACGCTTTGAACAACCTGCACCGTATTTGCGCCGGAAGTTTTTTGAACCCTGAGAATTACACCAGGCTTCTGATTGGTTCTTATTATTTCTGTTTGCTCCTGGTAGGAGTCCTCAACTTTAGCAATGTCTTTAATTCTAATTGGAACGCCATTAACGGTTTTAATTACGATGTTGCCCATCGGTTCTACAACGCTAAACTCGCTTTCAGTTTTAAGAGAGTAATCATAGACACCGGATTTCAAATCTCCAGATGGAAGAATAAGATTTGAATTAGCAACAGCTTGAATTACATCGGAGAGAGGAATGTTTAACGCTTCAATTCTATTTCTATCGACTGTTATATGGATTTCTCTAATTTTTCCGCCCACTACGGATGCTGATGCAACTCCGGAAATATGTTCGAGCTGCGGCTCAATAACATTGTAAGCTAAGTCGTACATTGCCCGCTCATCAAGATTGCCGCTAAGTGCAACAGTACAAACCGGAACATTGGTAATATCAAATCTTAAAACCAGAGGTTGAGAGACAGCGGTCGGAAGCAGATTTAAAATTCTATTTATTTTTTGAATAACATCTATAAGTTCAACATCGGTATTAGCGTCCCAGTTAAAATTAACACGAACCTGAGAAATTCCTTCACGCGTAGATGATTGAACATAGCTGACATCATTTGCAGAGCTTACTGCACGTTCGATCGGCACAGTTACTGTTTGTTCCATATCCGTCGGACTGGCGCCGTTGTAAAATGTAATAACGCTTACTACAGGAATCTGAATATTCGGCAGCATATCTATCGGAAGCTGTGTAAATGAAACAAACCCAAGAACGAAAATGGCTAAAGCTGCCATCAAAGTAGTAATTGGATATTTTAGTGCGAGGCGGGTTAACCACATAAACTTTACTCTGTAGGTTTAACTTTCATATTATCTTTAATTAAGTTTTGTCCGACAAAAACAATCTTGTCGCTTTCGGTAATACCGGATAGAATTTCATCTTTATTATCCTGCTGGATTCCAAGGGTTACATACTTTCTATGAACCACATTATCATGGCTTACTACAAAAACAAAATTTCCATTGTCGTTGTTAAGCACAACCTGGTTTGGCAGGATTAAAGTGTTTTCCTTTTTGTCCATCACCAAAGTTATAGTTGCAAACATTCCCGGCTTTAGCTGGTTATTAAAATTATCAATATCAATTTCAACAGCCATGGTACGTGTTGAAAGATCTACCGCTTCGCTGATTTTTTTTATTTTTGCTTTGTAAAAAGAATTCGGCAAAGCGTCGGCAGTAACTCGTATCTCCAAAATTTTTGAAATATCCGGAACATCTTTCTCAGGAATATTTATAATTGATTTCAAGGAACTTACATCCATCAGTGTAAATAGAACTGCTCCAGATGGATTGGAGGAAGAGACGTAAGCGCCGGCATCTAAAAATCTTTTTGTAATATAACCTGAGAAAGTAGCGGTTACCTTGCAGTAACCCAGTTGGATCAATGCATTATTATAATTAGCGAAAGCGGCTTCCTTTTGTGTAGAAGCAACGTCGTAAGCCGTTTTGGAATTATCAAGATCTTGCTTGGCTACAAGATTTTGAGCGAACAAAGATTTATTTCTCTCATAATTTAACTTTGTGTTTTCAAGGTTTGCCATTGCTTGAAGATAATTAGCACGAGCTTGTTTTGCATTCTGCGAGTATATTGTTGTGTCGATCAAAGCAAGGAGCTGATTTTTTTTAACTCTGTCTCCAATGTCGACATACATTTTTTCAATGTTTCCGGTTACTTTTGAGTAAACGCTTGCTTGCTGTATCGGCAAAATGTCTCCAGTCAAACTTTCGCTTCTTACTATTTCTCCGCGCTTTGCTGTGGAGACAACGACTGTCGGAACTGCTACTGGTCTTCTTGAGGCTTCCGTTATAGATCTGACTACTTTTAAGACAACTAAGGCTAAAAGGATTATTCCGATTATGGATAGTGAAATGTAAAACTTTTTCTTTTGCATTAATTCTCCGGTTGAGATAAGCTAATTTTTTTTCCTAATTAAAATAATAAGACAATGATTTTGAATTTTCGGTTTAATGAAAAAGCAGCAAAAAACTTCTCTTTTAAAATTAATTATTTTTCAAGTAAATCTTATAATTCTCTTATTAAAATTTCTCAAGCAACCCATTACAATAAATAGTTATTGTAGGCACAGCATATAGTGTTTCAGTTATTTTCCTTATTTTTGGTTTCACAAAAAAGGAAAAAATAATTTATATGACTGAACCAAAAACTTTCTACAGAAAGTTAGATTTTTTACTGAATAAGATAGGACATGCTAAAACGGGTAAAGATTTTCTTTTTCTTATTGTGAAGGAATTGGAAAATACTTTCGCGCAGGATTTAAACATAGGAAGAGGGCGCATTTATGAAGAGGAAGAAAATGATTTTGTATTAATTTCTCCGAAAGAGAATTTTAAAAACATGAAGATTACTTCTTCAATATCCAAAGATTCGGAGCCGGTTGAAGCCTTAATTAAGACTAAGAGCTATATCTTTGATAATCCATCTTTCAGTATTGATCCCGCGATAAATTTCAACAGAAAAGAATATTCTATTCCGGCTGCATTTACGATAAGAGGTACGGAAAATTTTTGGATCATAATTTTTGAATTACGCAGCGGTTGGATTAGAGAAGAAATAGAGTTTTGTTTTAATGCTGTCCGATCTGCAATAAACTCAAAGTTATATTCGGAAGCTGTAAAAAATGAGATGGAGCAAGCCGGGCTTATACAGCAAAGTTTGCTTCCAACAGCGGCGCCGGTGATCCCCGGCTATCAGGTAAGCGGCTTTTCACAGCCGGCAGAGGTTGTCGGCGGAGATTTATATGACTATTTTAAATTTGATGATACAAGTTTTGGATTTTGTATCGGCGATGCAAGCGGACACGGAATACCGGCAGCACTTCTTGTAAGAGATGTTGTAACCGGCTTAAGGATGGGTCTCGAAAAAGAAATGAAGACGGTTTACACTTTAAAAAAATTAAACCGTGTAATAAATAAAAGCGTTTACTCATCATTGTTTGTCTCTCTTTTTTACGCCGATCTTGAAGTAGGCGGAAATTTATTTTATGTAAATGCCGGACACCCGCTGCCTTTTCTCGTTTCAGGAAAAGAAGTAACCGAGTTAAAATCTACCGGCTTAGTTTTCGGTGCTTTACCGGAAGTGTCAATTCATCAGACATATATTTATATAAAGCCGGGATCTGTGCTGGTTTTATACAGCGATGGGATTATAGAAAGGCAAAACCGGCATAAAGAAGAATATGGATTGGAGAGGCTTAAGGAAGTTGTGATAAAAAATCAGAAAAAAAATGCCGCTGAAATTTTAAACGAAATTTTTAACAGTGCAAAAAAATTCGGTAACAGTAATAAATGGGAAGACGATGCTACCGTAATAGTAATTAAGCGAGAAGAATTAGCAGTTACAAAAGAAAAGTAAACAATCAATTCTAATAATAAAAGTTTCAAAAGAATTTTTATGAAAAAGCGACTCAAAATATTTGCGCTTGGAGGGAATGAACTTTCTCCTGCCGGTTTAAAAGAAACTTCCGCTGGAAAAGTAACTGTTCAAAGTATTGAAGAACAGTGGAGAAGAACTTCATTTACGTGCAACCTTCTTGCAAATATAATTAAAGAAAATCCTGATGACTATTACATTCTAACTCACGGCAACGGTCCGCAAGTAGGCGAATTAATTATGAACGGAAATTCCGCCCCGATCGAACTAGACGTTTGCGATGCAGATACACAAGGGTCAATGGGATATATGCTCTCCCAACTAACAAACTCTCTTAGTATTTTGGGAATCAATAAAATAGCAGCAGAGACTATAACAAAAGTTGTTGTTGATGAATACGATATTGCATTCCATTCACCTTCAAAATTTATCGGGCCTTCTTTTTCCAAGGAGACAGCACTTAAGAAACAGAGCAACGAAAATCATCCGTTTAGGTTTTATAAAAAAGATGAAAATGGAAATGAATTATGGCGCTGGGTTGTTGCTTCACCGGATCCGGTAGAGATTGTTGAAATAGAATTAATAGAAGCTAACCTTCGTGCAGGAATAATTCCTATCGCAGTTGGCGGCGGCGGAATACCTGTAAAAATAGTTAAGCCTATAATTTTGAATGGCGAGGAAATTTATAATTGCAAATTTGGGATTGACTACCGTAGAAAATTTAAATCCGGCAATCCGCCTGTTAGAATTTATTCCGGTGTTGAGGCAGTGATAGATAAAGACCTGGCTTCAAGCCTATTGGGAACAACTTTAATTCAACGAGCCGCGCAAAGCGGCGATGAGTTAGAAGCCGAACTAACTATTTTTACCGACATAGATGGAGTAAAATTAAATTATCAGCAGCAAGATCAAATCGATCTTAGGTATCTTACTTTAGCAGAAATAAAAAATTTTTATGGGGAAAAAATTTTCCCCGAGGGCAGTATGGGACCTAAAATTAAAGCAGCTATTAATTTTTTAGAAGGCGGCGGCAAAAGAGTATTTATTACCAGATCAGATTTTTACAAAGAAACTCTGAAAGGCAGAAGAGGCACTCTTATAGAAAATAAATAATACAAACAAAATTTTACACGCATATTATTCAAATAAATATTTTATATTTGATCGAAAAATTTTTATTGTTAGGGGAAAAAGAAAGCTCTGAATGAAAATAAAAACAGGCGAGAGATTCGGTTATTTAATACAAATTCTAATTCTTGTCCTATTGAGTACGGCTATGCTGCATGGACAGGGAAGAGGGACAATAAGAGGACTTGTTACCGATTCTACAAACGGTGAACCTCTTGCTTTCTGTAATGCCGTAATAAATGAATTAGGTGCAGGCGCCTCGACAGACCAGCATGGTCTCTATATTATAGCTTCGGTTCCAGCAGGCAAACATTATACCTTGACAATTTCCTACGTGGGCTACCAAACAAAAATTATTCGTTTTACAGTAAACAGAAACTCTATAAAGGAAATAGACGTATCATTAGTTCCTGTGGGAATCAAAATAGGAGCGGTAGAAACTGTCGGGAAAAAAACAATAGAAAAGAATGCTACCGATATAGGGCTGCAAAGAATATCTTTAAAGGATATTGAAATGACACCGAAGGGAGTAGAATCTGATGTATTCCGGTCCCTTCAATATTTACCTGGTGTCAGGTCTACCGGTGATGTTTCGGCAAGGTATTATGTGCGTGGAAGTTCAAGCAATGAAAATCTTGTCACTTTAAACGGAATAACTATTTATAATCCTTTTCATGCTTTCGGAATGTTTAGTGTAATTGATCCGGACATGATTAACAGCGTTGAATTTTATAAGGGCGGATTCACTGCTGAAGAAGGCGATAGGCTATCCTCGGTAATGAATATTATAACCAAAGACGGCAACAAAAATAACTACGACGGCTCAGTTACAACAAGTTTTTTAACGGCAAAAACTCTGATTGAAGGACCGATTCCATACGGCTCATTTATTGTTACTGGCAGAAAAAGTTATTCGACAGCAATCCTAAAAAAGTTTTTAAATGATCAAAGCGCTCCGATTAATTTTTATGATTTGTCCTTTAAGTTAAACTATGATAACCCGAACTTTATAAAAGGTTCTAAGTTTATAATTACTAGTTTTATCAGCGGAGATGAGCTTAATAATAATAGCCCATATATTGAAAATATGAACTGGTCAAATAAAATACTTGGACTCGATTGGTTTCAATTAACGGACTCGCCTTTATATTATGAACTTGGTGTTTCGTGGAGCAGCTTTAGTGGAAATGTTGATCCAAAGCTTAGCAGCGCCAAACCTCGAAATAATCAGCTTGATGATATTACATTGAAAATGGATTTCAATTATATTTTTGAAAGCAAAGACGAGTTTAGTTTAGGTGCTGAAATAAAAAATTTAAATACTACTCTTTTCCTCGAAAATTCTTTCGGTGTGGTTAGCAACCTTGGAGGACAGGGAACTAATATTAGCGTATACGGCAAATACAAATTTATGAGATATAATAATTTTGGTGCAGATGTTGGTGTAAGAGTAGTTGCAGCGAGTCTTACTTCGTCGGATAGCAATCCATTTTTTCTGCAGCCCAGAGTAAACCTGACTTATAGAGTTTTTCCAGCTGTTGCGTTGAAAGCATCGTGGGGAATTTACGAGCAGGAAGTAACAACGCTTTCAGACGAGAATGAAGTTATCTCGCTCTTTGAGCCGTGGGCAATTATACCAAGTTATTTAAAGCCCGCCGGCTCGATTCAGTATTCTGCAGGAGTAACGACCGATTTTACGCAAGATATTTCTCTTGACATTCAGGGCTATTATAAAACGATGCAGAACATTCCAACGCTGAATGATTATAAAATAGTTTCTACGGATCCTGATCTAATCTCTGCAACGGGTGAATCGTACGGCTGGGAATTTTTGTTCCGCTTGAATAAAAATCCTGTTGCTTTCACGGCTTCATATACGTTAAGCTGGGCATACAAAGATGTCAACGGCTGGCTTTATTATCCACGCTACGATTCGCGCAACTCGGTTGATTTAACGCTCGGTTATAATTTCGGCAACGGCTGGCAGGCAAGTGCAGTTTGGATATACAGTACCGGTTTGCCGTTTACTCAGTCTCTTGGCTTTTATAATAAATTATATTTCGGAGATTTATATTCTGCCTGGCCCATTTATGAAAACTACTTGCCCTTTCAGGTTCTTTCAGATAAGGATTTGGGCAGGCTGCCTGATTATCACCGGCTTGATTTAAGCCTTTCTAAGTCGTTTAATATTTCTTCGGTTAAATTTCAATTTGATGCGAGCATAATTAATGTTTATAATAGAGCAAATATATTTTATTTCAAGCGCGACACAGGCGAAAGGGTAAATATGTTGCCGTTTCTTCCAACAGCTACTCTTAAGATTGAATTATGAAAAAAATTTTAATTATTATCGTAACGATTTTTTCAATTCTATTTCTTGATTCATGCAGCAACACTCTAAATCCATATGCACCTTTCAGACAGAGATTTGTTTTAAGCGGCATTATCAGAAGCGATACATCCTATCAAGTTATTACGATTTCCAAAAGTTACCAGCCTGCTAACTATAATCCTAGTACTGATACCGAAAATGTAGCTGTGTTAGGAGTCGAAGTTAATATGTGGTGCAACGATACTTTGTACGCTCTGAGAGATACTTCAATTCCCAGGACAGATACATCGAAGTATAAATCTAACGTCAGCTTTTATTATTGTAATAATTTTAGACCGCCTGCAAACAGCTACATTGAAATTCAGGCGCTGCTTCCGAACGGATTATTATTGAGTTCTACAACTACAACTCCTGACGCCGGGTTTGGTTTTTTTGACATTGCCAGTAATAATACATTCGATCCAGCTGTGAATTCTCAAATTTATATGGGCTGGAAAGATTTAGGTAATGTTTATTATGTTCCGCGAATTTCGATTGTTTATTATCAGAAAGGAGATACAACCGCGAAAGAATTTTTAGTGCCTCTTTCTTATATAAATCAAAATAATAGCCTATCGCCGAATTATCCGCAGCCGACTAAAATTAATTTCTTCACAATTGATCAATCAACACTTGATGAAGCGATGAGGGAAATCTCAGGAAACGATCCGAACAAAAAGGATTTCACAATTTCTAAAATGATTGTTTATATAATTGTTTATGATGAGAATCTCTCGACATACTATTCTTCGCTTCAGCACTCAATAAATGATTACACTGTTATTCTGGATGCGGGAGATTACTCCAATATTTCAGGCGGTTTCGGAATTTTTGGTTCTTATTATAAAGCTTCCTGGAGAATAGATCTCAGCAGGTTATACATAAATTCATTCGGATATAATTGATAAAATGATTTTGAAAAAAACACATAAAGATATATTAAAACTGTGTTTAATTTTGGCGGCAGCATTCTTAAGCACTTTTTCGTCATGCACAAAAGATGTATCAGTAAGCCCTCCAGATGCACCTCCGCCCAATGGTTATGTTTATATTGATTCATATCCACAAGGCTTTCATATATATCTTAACGGTCTTCCAAGAAGAAGAGTTACGCCGGATAGTTTGACATGGCTGTCTACAAATACATATTCTATTTTACTGAAAAAAGACCTGTTTAGAGACACATCTTTCACTGTAAATATTGTAGAAGGTGTGAAGAAAAAAATATTTATAGACTTTTCTCAAAATCCTTTGATGCTTGGCAGTATTTCATTGACAAGCAATCCAACCAATGCTTCGGTTTTTATTAATGATTCAAATACAAATAAAAAAACTCCCGTTACTTTTACAGGTCTTCTGCCTGGATTTTATACTATAAAACTTCATGCAGACAATCATAGAGACGACACGTTACAAGTAACAGTGAGCAGTAGTAATGTTACCTTGGCAGAAAAGACACTGGTAGATACAACCCTCTGGAATAATTATGATACCGGGAATTCTCAAATAGCAACCAACCAGCTAACTTGTCTTGCAGTAGATAAAGATAATATAATCTGGCTTGGTGATCCTGGTAACGGATTGTTAAAATTTGATGGAAGGACGTGGGAAAATTTTGGAGACAAAATTCCTTCCGGACCAGCTCAAGACACGATCAACTGTATCTACGTTGATAATAATAATCATAAATGGGTGGGAACTGAATTTGGCGGCGTTGTCGAAATATACAATAACAATGTTTCGGTTTATGGTTATCGCTCATCAGGCTTGCCTGATTTTAGAGTAATGTCTGTAACAGGCGATGATAATGGAAATATTTATATCGGAACCCAAGATGGTTTAACAAGGACATGGATAAGTAATGGTTATAGAAATTGGTATACATATACACTTGAAGAACTGCCTTTTCCTCAAGAGGTTAGCTGGTTTACTGCCCTAGCTATAGATGCCAATCATAATTTATGGATTGGAACTCAATCTTCAGGAATTGGTGTTCTACCAGCCGGTCTTTATACAACTTCAAACTCATCTATAATAAGTGATGAAATAACCGCGCTTGTTGTATCAGGTACAAAAGTATGGGCGGGGCATCCCGCAGGTCAGGTTTTTGGCACCGGCATTTCATATTATAACGGCTCTAGCTGGCAAGCTACATATCCGCTGCCTACTGGAAGTTTTGCACAATGCATCTTTGTTGATCACCTGGGAAATCAGTGGTTTGGAACAAATAATGAATTGGTTAAGCAAACTGTTTCTGGCGGCACTACAGTTTTTAATTCTCAATCTACAGGATTAAACCTTGTTGATATTCGCGGAATTGGAGAAGATCAATCCGGAAATATTTGGATCGCAACATACGGCAGCGGCTTAATCGAATATAAAGGAAATCATTAATCCCATGTTCAATTTTGCTGTGAATATTTTTTAATTACTTCATCCAGGTAAGAGTGAAATTTAACAGGAAGATTTTTGTACTTTGATTGCAAGTTATTCTTCACAAAAATAAAATCTTTACCTGATAAATCTTTTACGTCGGTTTCGATATTCTTTATAAATGTTTGGAGTTTTGAGTTTACACGCTCTAACATTTCTTCATCATTGCTGGCTGCAATCAAGGAAGAAGTTTTTTCAACATCAAAATTATTTTCTACTAAAATTTTTAATGCAAAACCTCTGTAATTTTCAGAGATGACGGTTCTATTTACATTTCCAAGTTCTTTTGCGGTTTCGGTGATCGAAGAGTGAGAAAACTTTTTATGACGTAAAGATTCAATTACAACTTCATCAAAACTAAATTTGCTGTCTCTGACAATTTCTTCCGGAAGATCGGCAAGCTGAATTAAATTTCTGCCGGAGCTTTTCGCAAAGATGGCGGCACGCTTAATAACTGCTTCAAGCTCGCGGACATTGCCTCTCCATTCGTACTTTATCAAAGATTCAAGCGCAGCTTTTGAAAACATGAATCCGTTTGATTCCCGTTCGAGAAAATACTTTGCTAAAATTTCGATATCATCTTTTCTTTCTCTTAAAGGAGGAAGCTCGATCTTAATTATATTTAACCGGTAGAATAAGTCCTCTCTAAATTTTTTTTCACGCACGGCAGTTTCGATATTCTTATTTGTGGCTGCTACTATTCTAACATTAGTGTGAAAAGTTTTAGATGAGCCGACTTTTTCAAAATCACCGGACTGAATTACTCGTAACAGTTTTATCTGAAAATTTTCAGTAGTTTCGGCAATCTCATCAAGAAAAATTGTGCCGTCATTTGCTGCTTCAAACCTTCCAACTTTATCATTTATTGCCCCGGTAAATGCGCCTTTAACATGACCGAACAATTCGCTCTCAAGCAATGTATCCGACAGTGCGCCGCAGTTTACGGCAACAAAATTATTGCCGCTTCTTTTGCTCAATGAATGTATAGCTTTGGCGACAAGCTCTTTGCCTGTGCCGCTTTCTCCAAGAATTAAAATACCGGCATCTTCAGGAGCAGCTTTCTTTATCAGATTAACTACATTATTCATTACTCTCGAACGATAAATAATTCCATGAAACTCGCGCAGCTCATTATCAGAAACCGTCTCAGTTGCGCTTTTATCGTCTTCATTTTCTTTAAGCCGATCAATATCCGACTTAAGTGATTTAATTTTTTCAATGAGTTTATAAGAGCCGCTTTCGCCGGATATATTCAGTTCTTTTTGAAGTTTGGAAAGTTCTTGTTCTTTTACGGTAAGCAGAGATTTTAAAATTTGACTTTCATCTATTGCCCCTTCAAGAAGAATTTTCTTTTCTAAAATATAAAACAAAATATCGCATAGAAGCGATGCAATCATAGGGACGAAAAAAAACAAATATCCAAGCTGGAGATAGAAGAAGGAATACAAAATAAATGTTATTACTAAAAAAGCGCCAAACGAGTAAGCGTAAAATCTGAATTGATGTTTATTAAAAAATTTTGTTTGCAGAAATAATAATGCAAAAGCAATTAGTATAAACAGGATTCCTGATGACGCTAAAAAGTTGTCGTTCAAAAATCTATTATGAATGATGTTATCAAGAGCAAAAGCATGCAAAGCCTCGCCAGGAAGATCAGAATCAAAATTGGTTTTTAGAACAGGAGCAATATCGGGATCGCTGATGCCGATAATAACAGTTTTATTTTTCAGCATGCCGAGCGAATCGCTGCCGCTATTTACAAGCTGAAAATAATGAAGCAAAGTTAGCTGCCTAAATTTTTTCCACGAGGATATGCAATTTACTTTAATGCTTGTGCCTTGCGGAAATTTAAAACTATTTCCTGCAAGCTGCAGCGAGAAAGCTTTTTCAACAGGGCTGTCGCTGAATAAATAAAGAGGAATAGTGATACCGTCGTTATTAATATAATTCAAATGACCGGTTACAAAACTTGAATCAAGCAGTTTAGGGCTTGGATAACTCAAAGAGTCGGTATAAAATTTCCCTTCTGAAAAATAAACACCGCCCGCAACAGAACTTAAAACCACATTGCCGGACTTTTCAATTTCCTTAGTCAGTAAATTATCATAAATAGTTTGAGTAACAAATTTAGCGCTCAGAAAAACTTCAAGCCCGATTTTTCTTACGCCGTAGTTTGAAAGACTTTTCACAAGCAGCGCGTAGTAGCTTCTTTTTATGGGCCAATGTCCAAGATTATTTATGTCGTCCGAAGAGATATTTATAAGGATAATATTTGTATCGGGCAGAACTTGACCCCTTATATGGGAATAAATATTTTCTACTCCGCTGTTGAAGTTATTTTTTAAGCCGGTGAATAAAAAAGGAATTATCAAAACGGCAATAGCGAGGCTTCGTTTGATAACATTTTTATTTTTTAAAATAGATTTTAAATCCGGCATCACTGTAAAAAAGTTTATGCTGCTTATAATTTTAAATTATAGTATGAACTTGCTTAAGTCACGGTCTTTAACAATGCTGTCCAGTTTTTGCTTAACGAACTTTGCGTTTATTTTAACGGTCGAAGTAGGAATTTTATCGGGCACGTTAAACAAGATCTCATCAAGCAAAGTTGTTAATATTGTATGAAGCCTGCGGGCGCCGATATTTTCAACCTGCTCATTTACTTCCGAAGCTATCCGCGCAATTTCTTTTATTCCGTCGTTAGTGAATTCTAATTTTACTCCTTCTGTTTCGAGCAGAGCATTATACTGCTTTAACAAAGCATTTTCGGGAGTCGTTAAAATTTTTACAAAGTCTTCCTGGGTTAGACTTTTTAATTCAACGCGAATAGGAAAACGCCCCTGCAGTTCAGGAATTAGGTCAGACGGTTTTGAAACATGGAATGCGCCAGAGGCTATGAACAAAATATGATCTGTTTTTACCACGCCGTATTTTGTATTTACATTCGAGCCTTCAACTATTGGGAGAAGATCGCGTTGTACGCCTTCACGCGAAACATCCGGACCGGTGCCTTTGCCGCCGCCGGCTACTTTGTCAATTTCATCTATGAAAATAATCCCGGAATTTTGCACGCGTTCTATGGCTTCTTTCTGAACGGTATCCATATCTATTAATTTTTGAGCTTCTTCCTGCGCTATTACGGTGCGAGCCTCTGCAATTGTTGTCTTTCTTTTCTTTTTCTTCTTCGGCATTATATTGCCCATAATTTCCTGGAAATTAATGCCGAGATCATCTATTCCAAAAGGACCGAGCACCTGCATTCCCAAACCGTTCTGAACGTTAACATCGAACTCGATCATTTTTTTATCGAGTTCACCGTTCTTTAATTTTTCGCGCATCCACTCGCGTGTCTTTTTATTCTGAATGAATTCGTTGTTCTCATCTGACTCGGAATTTTCAGCGGCGTTTGAATTACGCCTAACAGGAGGAATAAGAATATCAAGTATTTTATCTTCAGCAAGATTTTCCGCTTTTTCCTGCACCTGCATTGTCATTTCGGATTTCACAAGAGTTACCGCATAATCAACAAGATCACGGACCATTGACTCAACGTCTCTTCCGACATAACCAACTTCTGTAAATTTAGACGCTTCCACTTTTACAAAAGGAGCTTCAGCAAGTTTTGCAAGTCGACGCGCAATCTCGGTTTTACCAACGCCTGTGGGTCCAATCAAAATAATATTATTAGGAAGAATTTCCTCCCGTAAATTTTCGGCAACCTGCTGTCTTCTCCATCTATTTCTAAGCGCAATGGCAACGGCGCGCTTAGCTTCTGTCTGACCGATAATATATTTGTCTAATTCAGTTACAATTTGCGAAGGAGTAAGAGTGTGTGGTGATTTTGATTTCATATTTTAATCTTTTATTACTTCAACATTAATTTTATCGTTTGTGTATATGCAAATTTCGGAAGCTGTTTTTAAAGCTTCGGCTACAATTTCTTTAGCAGAAAGATTGCTGTATTTTTTCAGCATTCGTGCAGCTGCTAGAGCGTACATTCCTCCGGAACCGATTGCGACGATTTGGTCGTCTGGCTCAATTACATCTCCGTTGCCTGAAATTATTAAAGCTTTTCCATCTGCAACGACAGCTAACATTGCTTCGAGTTTGCGAAGATATTTATCCGTGCGCCAATCTTTTGCTAATTCTACAGCGGCTCGACTAACATTGCCGCGGTATTGTTCAAGCTTGTCTTCAAATTTTTCAACTAATGTAAATGCATCTGCTGAAGCGCCTGCAAAGCCGCATAAAACTTTTCCGTTTGAAATCTTTCTGATCTTTACGGCGTTGTGTTTCATAACTGTATTTCCAAGAGTAACCTGACCGTCGCCGCCGATTGCAGATTCACCGTTATGAACAACGCCGATTATAGTTGTCGCGTGCATTTTAATTTCCATTAAGAATTTCCTTTTTCTTTATAAACTTTTTACACTTAAATTTATTATCATAAAAATCATTTTACAAATCTTGTTTTTAGACTCTTAAAGAAAAACGGGAAAATCCGCGGAGTATTTTTTTGATATTTAACGTACTCATCTCCAAACTTTTCCGTGAGTTTTTTTTCCTCATAAATTGACCCAATGTAAAAATAAGCAATAATGCATATCAAAAAGTTGAGATAAAATAAATCCATTTCCGGTCTAAACAGCAAGAAGATGATAGAAAAAAAATACAGCGGATGCCTGCAGAATTTATACGGACCTTCTATGCGAAAATAAAGCTCTTCGTCGAGGTCAGCGGTATTATATTCTTTGCTGCGCCAGCGAACGATCTGGTTGATTCCTAAAAATTCTTTAGAAGAAAAATATTTCAGCGTCCAAAGAAAGCCTGCAAGCCCCAGAAATTGAGGAACTAAAATCAGGAAATCAAAAGGAAACGGCAGATCGTAAATTATTAAATCTTCATGCGGCGCAAAATTATAAATCATCCAGAAAGAAATTATAGCAAACAACACATAAGCAAACCTGTAAAACGCGATCAAGTCACCAAATTTATTTGCAAAAGATTTTTTTATTCTGTTGGAAGCGAGCAGCGAATGTAAAAAAGCAAAGACTCCGAATATGAGGAATGTAATTAAAACATCAACGGAATATTTTATCATAGACCTCTGCGGAGCCTTGCAATAGGCAGCCTGAGTTGTTCTCTATATTTTGCAACGGTTCGCCTTGCGATGTGAATTCCTTCATCGTTTAATATCTCTGCAAGCCTATCGTCGCTGTAAGGAGAATTTTTTTCTTCAGAATCGATGATCTCTTTGAGTCTTTCTTTAATATGTTTGTTGGAGACTTCCTCGCCTGAATCGGTGCTTAGCCCTTCGCTGAAGAAATATTTCAACTCGTGAATTCCCACCGGGCTTTGAACATACTTGCCGTTTACCACGCGGCTTATTGTGGAAATATCCATGTTAATATCTTCGGCGATGTCTTTGTAAATCATTGGCTTTAAAAACTTCGGACCTTTGTCAAAGAACTCGTATTGTTTTTCTACGATTGCCTGCATTATTTTCATCAATGTTTCCCGGCGCTGCTGTATGCAGGCTATAAACCATTTTGCGGATTCAAATTTTTCTCTTAAAAATTTATAAGTGTTCTTATCCCGCTCGGAAGATTTTTTTGTTTTTTTATTCGAATCAATTAATTCCAGATAAGTTTTGCTTAACGTTACCGACGGTACGCTGCGGTCATTCAATGTAATTATAAAATCATCGTCTACTTTTTCAATTAAGAAATCAGGAGTTATCTGGTTCATCTCAACTGATTCAATATTTCCTTCTCCGGGCTTTGGATTAAGGCTTTGAATAAGATCAGTTGTAATTTTTAAGCTGTCGTCTGTCAAATTCATCTTTTGTTTTATGGCGTCAAATCTTCGCTGGGTAAAATCATGAAAATGTTTTTCCAGCATTTCCTCGGCAAGGAATTTATAATACGGATCGTGAGATGAATTTCTCAATTGTACAAGCAGGCATTCCTGCAAATTTCTCGAAGCGATGCCCACCGGATCAAATATCTGGATTTTTTTTAGAAGTTCTTCCGCTGCTTCAGAAGTTATCGTAACATGCTCGAACATTTCGAGTTCTTTTAGGATATCTTCCAGACCTGTTTTCAAGTATCCGTCTGAATCAAGATTGCCGATAATTTCCTCGCCGAGGATAAATAAATCATCGTCAAGGTTAAGCATTCTCAATTGTTCTAAAAGATGCTCGCTTATAGTTTCTCTTGCCGGCGCAAGCGGCTGGTACACTTCGTCGTCTTTGCTTCGGTTGGAGCGATCGCCTTCAAAGTCTATATCGTTCATAAAATCTTCAAGCTCAAATTCCTCATCGGAATTGCTTTCAAATTCTTCTTCGGCTTCGTCTGCTGATTCGCTTTTCTCTTTTTCGTCAGTGTCCTGAACAAGTTCCATCTCGCCGTCTAAGACTTCTTCAAGAATTGGATTTAGCTCAAGCTCTGTTTTAATTCTTTGCTCAAGCGCCATTGTATTTAGCTGAAGAAGCTTCTGATATTGGATTTGCTGGGGCGACAGTCTTTGCTGCTGCGATAGTTTTTGACTTAACGTTAACATATTTCTATCCGATCATTTCCTTGAAAGTTGTAAACCATTTCTTGCCATATAATCTTATTAATGAATCCTTACAAAAATCAAAAAGTTTAATATTTTTTTGTTTTCCATTTTCTAAAGCCGTTTCGCAGTCTTTAAATTTTTCATATCTCAAAACATCTCCGCCGAATTTTGAAACTCGAATCGGAAAGAGATGACACGAGATCGGTTTTCTAAAATCTGTTCCTTCTTCAAAATAGACTCTTTCGATGCTGCATTTCGCAATTTTATTTTCATAATAAACGAAGACGCAGTCTTTATCGTCAATACTGCGGGTTAAGAACTCGCCGTCTTTTCTTTCATAGAATCCTTCTGATTCGATGATCTTAATGCTTTTCTCACCGAGATATTTTTTTACGCTGTTAAGAACATCGGAAATCTTTTTTAATTCATCTTCGCGAAGTGGAGCGCCGTATTCGCTTTCCAGAGTGCAGCAGGCCC
Organism: Bacteroidota bacterium; assembly: GCA_021824565.1. Lineage (GTDB taxonomy): Bacteria > Bacteroidota > Ignavibacteria > Ignavibacteriales > Ignavibacteriaceae > FEN-1297. The sequence goes on from JAKAKL010000122.1 coordinate 21,980, forward strand.
CCTTGCATTTTTCTACGTCGCAGGCAAATCTGATTTCTGCTATTTCCGGTCGAATTATTACATCTTCTACGCGAATAAAATTACTTTCGAACATTGGAATAATTTTTGACGATAAGATAACAATTTGTTTCTAATTTGGAAAGCCCGCTTTAATGAAATTGTATTTTAATAAACTTTTTTTATGTTATATTTTGCTTCAAAAAGTGTGTGAAAAATGCTTAGCTTAAAAAATAAAAATATAATTTTAGCAGGCGCTTCAAGCGGGATAGGTCTTGAATTAGCGAAACTGCTTGCAAAAGAAAATAGTAATCTGGCGCTTTTAAGCAGACGGAAAGAAGTTATGGATGAACAGGCTAAAGATTTTGAAAACTTAAGCGGCAAGATAATTTCAATAAAATGTGATGTTAGAAAAAAACAAGAAGTTAGTTCAGCAGTAAAGGAAGCAAAAGAATTTTTCGGCGCGGTTGATATGCTAATTTATAATTCCGGCGTCAGCATTCCGCAAAGCTTAAAAAAATTTGACAGCAGTTCGGCAGAAGAAACTTTTAAAACAAATGTTACGGGGTTCTTTTATTTCTGCGAGGAGTTAATTCCGGTAATGATTGCAAATCAAAAAGGAATAATTGCAGGCGTATCAAGCTTAGCTGACGGCAGAGGCTTCCCCGGAAGCGGAACATATTGTGCAAGCAAAGCCGCGATGACAATTTTTCTCGAAAGTTTGAGAAGCGGATTAAAAAAGTACGGAATAAAAGTGATCACAATAAAACCTGGTTTTGTAAAAACGCCGATGACGGATAAAAATAATTTTAAAATGCCCTTTATCATGCCTGTCGAAAAAGCGGCGGAAATAATTTTAAATGGAATTAAAAAGGAAAAAAGAATAATTCAATTCCCGCTTAGAACAGCAATCGGCTCTAAGCTTTTAAGAATTATTCCGAATTCAATTTTTGAAATGATGGCAAAATCTTATTGAGATTATTTTAGATAAAACTTTTCCAATTCAAATAATATTGTTATTATAGAATTGTATTTTTAAAATTTTTGCGAGGGGATCGCATGAAGAAGGCGCTTTTCATTTTTATTACAGTGGCTGCTGTAAATTTATTCTCTCAAACTTCCAGCCCAATAATTCTCAGCGAAGTTATGTTTATCCCGCTCTCCGGCAATAATGAATTTGTTGAAGTCTATAACTTAAGCGAATCGGACTCTATCGATCTTAATAATTATAAGATTAAGTATTATTCTTCGCAGCCGAACACAATAATTTCAGCCGGGTTTGGTACTATACTTCCGCCAAAATCGTACGCAGTTATTTTTGAAGGCGATTATGATTTATCAAACGGAATTTACCATTTACTTGTCCCGCATAATGCATTAATATTGAAACTACAGGAAAATTCTTTCGGCTCCAACGGAATGTCAAACACGACAGACCGCCCGGTATGGCTTCTGGATGCTGCTGGCGACACGATTGATTCATATATTTATTCTGCGGACAACGACAAAGGAATTTCCGACGAAAAAATTGTAATGTCTGCCGACAGCTCGAAATCAAACTGGAAAAACTCATTGCACATAAATGGAACGCCCGGATTTATAAATTCTGTTACCCAGCGTGAATCCGATTTAGCGGTTAAGGATATTATTTTTTCTCCAGCTTCGCCGGACGGTGGTCAGGACGAAAGCGTACAAATAAAAATTCAAAACTGCGGCGTGAGGAATGAAGTTTTTTCTTTACAGCTTTTTGAAGATACCGATCTCGATTCAATTCCAAACACCCTTCTTGCTTCAAAAGAAAGTTTAGAAATTGCCGCCGGCGATTCTATGATAATTGATATGAATTATTCGATAAAGAATATCCAGAGCAAAAAAGCGTACTATGCAAACTTAATTTGCAGCAGTGATCAGGATACTTCCAACAATCATTTTTATAAAATCATTTCGCCGGGCTTTCAGAAGGGCGCTGTTCTGCTTAATGAAATAATGTACGATCCGCAAAACGGCGAGCCGGAGTGGATTGAAATTTATAATTCTCAGGAAGATTCGATAAATTTAAATCAATGGACTATCTCCGACGTTCTCACAACTCCAGCCGCTGTGTCAATTAATCAAAATGTTGTTGTTCCACCTAAGTCTTATTTTGTTTTTGCTAAGGATTCATCGATCAGTTCTTATCACCAAAATTTAACTTCAAAATATTTTGTAATTGAACTGCCCGTTCTGAATAACGATAAAGACGGCGTAGTCTTAAAAGACAACAATGGCTCTGCAATTGATTCCGTCTTCTATAATTCTTCATGGGGAGGAACAAACGGTTTTTCACTTGAACGAGTTTCTTTTACCAATAATTCAAATGACAGCACGAACTGGATAACCTGCATAAGCGAAAACAAAAGCACACCGGGCGAGGAGAATTCTGTTTTGAATATTCCATCTTATGAAAGAGCCGACATTTCAATAAATGAAATTATGTACGACCCGGATATCGACAACTGCGAGTTCATTGAACTTTATAATAACAGCAGCAAGTATATAAATCTTGCCGGGTGGAAAGTTGAAGATGAAAAACAAAACATTAATAAAGTTTCTGAGACCGGTTTGATAATTCCTCCCGCTTCGTATTTTGTGTTAAGCGCAGACTCTTCCATTCTAAAAAAATATTCTCTGGAAAATTTTCAGTATAAAAATATTTTAAATAAGGCTTCGCTGGGCTTAACAAGCAGCGGCAAATTAATTTTACTCAAGGATATGCACGGCAATTCGATTGATTCGGTTTGGTATTCTCCGGCGTGGCATAATAAGAATTTTGTAAGCACAAAGAATATTTCACTCGAAAGAATAAACCCGAAGCTGAATGGAAATGATCCGTACAATTGGAGCAGTTCGACGGATAAAAGCGGCGCAACACCTTCAAAGCAAAACAGTATTTTTTCAATCAACTCAAACTTCAGTTCAAAGATTTCAGTGTCGCCAAATCCTTTTTCGCCTGACAACGACGGCTTTGAAGATTTCACAATTATTAATTACAGCTTATCTCAGAAAATTTCTCAAGTCAGAATTAAGATATTCGACAGCCATGGAAGGCTTGTCAGAACGTTATTAAATAATCAGCCGAGCGGTTCAAGCGGCTCCGTTATTTTTAACGGGCTAGATGATTCCGGCAATCCTCTGCGAATTGGAATTTACATTATTTATCTCGAAGCTTTAAACTCAAATTTCGGAACGATAGAAAATTTAAAGACTGCGGTTGTAGTTGCGAGGAAATTTAACTGAACTTAACGCCGCTTGATGCCAAACACAGAAAAGCTTAAACCCTTTTGAGCTATCCTAAGTCTAATCCCAAAAAAGATGATTCTTGATTTGATGATTAGAAGAAGAAAATGTTGAATACGCAAGAGTGGCTATAAAAGGATAAAACAGAATCATTTTAAAAGCTGTTCAATTATACTGAACAGCTTTTATTTTTTTCTAAGCGTTGCAAAGTTTCTTGCCTCCGAAAACCAGCTCGATGAATTTGTTATTGCCGGCAGAACTTCATTTACTTCGCTTACTACTTTCCACATAAGCATATTTCTTTCGTCCATGAATTTTTCTTTCACCGCATCTTCCAGCAACTGAATACACGGATTGAAAAAATTTTTTATGTTCACCATTATGATCGGGCTTAAATAAACGCCGAGTCTTTTTAAAGTAATAGTTTCAAATAATTCTTCAAGTGTTCCTGAGCCGCCGGGCAGCGCAATTGCCGCGTCCGTTTCTTTTATCATCATCTCTTTTCTTTCGCTTAGAGACTCGACTATTTTAAGTTCGGTTATACTTTCATGTCCCCATTCGAGGTCGTACATAAATTTTGGAATTACGCCGAAAACTTTTCCGCCCTTTGCCAGAGCGCCGTTTGCAAGCATTCCCATACAGCCCGCGGAACCTCCGCCGTAAATGATCTCAATTGAATTTTCCGCAAGCGTCTCACCAAGCTTATATGCCGCATCTAAATATATCCTGTCGGATAGATCGCTTGAAGCGCAGAATACACAAACTCTATTTATCATTCTTTTTCCTTTTAATTGCCTAATCAAAAATAATATTTTTGACAAATTTATTTTTAAATGAAAGAACTTTATTTTACGCTTCAATTTATTAAATTTTTACCGGCACTTACAAGAAATTTTTTATGAAATTATTAATCGTTGCATTTATTGTTTTTATTTTTAACCTACCGTTCGGCTATTGGCGCGCGAATGTAAAAAAATTTTCTCTTCAATGGGCGCTGGCAATTCATCTGCCGGTTCCTTTCGTAGTCCTTCTGCGGTTTACTTCAGGGATCGGGTTTGCTTTTATAACTTATCCTATATTAGTAACAGCCTTTTTCCTTGGACAATTTCTCGGAGGAAGATTTTATCTCTTAATTAAAAATAAAAACGAACTCGTTTCGTCATGTATGCCGTGCGATTTGATAAAAATGTTTTTTGCCTTTGCAAAGAAATAACAAATGATCTCTGAACTTAAATCAAAAATATTTTCATGATCGAAATCTCCGAACTATATAAAAGCTTCCGGAACAATAAAGTTCTCAACGGCGTTAATCTTACGATCAACAAAGGAGAAACTCTGGTTATAATCGGCAGAAGCGGCTGCGGCAAGAGTGTTCTTATAAAGCATATTGTAGGACTTCTTCAGCCCGACAGCGGTTTTGTTAAAGTCGAGGATCAAATCGTAAGCGAATTAAATCAAAAAGATTTATACCGGCTTAGAAAGAAGTTCGGATTTCTTTTCCAGGGAGCCGCGCTCTTTGATTCTATGACGGTGCAGGAAAATGTTTCGCTCCCGCTGGATGAATCTAATTTAAATTATTCCAGGAAAGAGATAGAAGATATTGTTAATGAAAAACTCGATCTTGTCGGATTGAAAGATATGAATAACTTAAAGCCTGCCGAACTTTCCGGCGGGATGAAAAAACGCGTAGGGCTTGCCAGGGCGCTCGTTACTAATCCCGATTATATTTTATACGACGAGCCTACTACCGGGCTTGATCCGATTATGTCCGATTCAATCGACGCATTAATAAAAGAACTTAGCGAAAAAATAAAAGTTACTTCGGTGGTTGTTACCCACGATATGTACAGCGTAAAAAACGTTGCTGCAAAAGTTGCAATGATGCACGAAGGCAAAATCCATTTTACCGGCACTACCGATGAGCTTCTTAATTCCAACGATGAAGTTATAAATGATTTTATTAAGCGAACCTACGTTTAACCTGCGAGTTAAATTAATTCAAGTTTGAATTCTTCTGCAAAAAAGCCGCCGCTTATATTCTTTATTTTGTAAATTTAAAATGAATTTAAAAATATTATTGAGATAACTATGTCGGAAAATATATCTATTGTCCAGGTAATACAATTAATGCTTGCGCCCGGTTTGATGATCTCCGCATGCGGTCTGCTTCTGCTTGGAATGAATAATAAATATTCGCTCGTGGTTAACCGCATTAGACTTTTGAACGAGGAAAGAAGAAAGCTTTTCAAAAGCGCCAACGACAAGGAATTTAATTACCAGGAAAACGTTAGAATAGAAAGCATCTCTTTGCAGCTTTCTCAGCTTGAACACCGCGTAATGCTTGTGCGCAACGCTGTTCTCTCCTATACTATCGCCGTTGCTTTTTTCGTGCTTACTTCTTTATTCATAGGCGCGCAGTATTTTACCGGGCTGCAGAACATGAATAACTTCGTTACAATTTTTTTCCTTTTCGGAATGATCTTAGTTTTGGCGGGAGTAATATTTGCAGCTTATGAAACTATTAAAGGATACGAGATAATTCATCTTGAAGTAAAAGTCGACGAATAAAGATCATCGATGAAAGATCAAAATCAATACGGATCTAATTTATTAAGAGACCCGGAAGAAATGCTGTCAATGTACGCCCGCGGAGCATTTCCTATGGCGGATGAAAACGGCGTTGTTGATTGGTACTTCCCGAAAGTCAGGACAATTATCCCGCTCCAAAGTTATAATTTCCCGCGCTCGCTTAGAAAAATAATTCCTTCGTTAAATTATGAAGTCAGGTTTGATACCGATTTCAGGTCCGTCGTTAATTCTTGTGCGGATAGAAAAGAGACGTGGATTTCCGGTGAGATCATAGATGCGTATATGCGGCTTGAAAAGCTTGGTCATGTTCATACTGTTGAAACCTGGAACGAAAATAAATTAGTCGGAGGATTATACGGAATAACATTCCGCGGCGCGTTCTTCGGCGAGTCTATGTTTTCACGGCTGCCGCAGGCTTCAAAGTTCGCTTTAATAAAATTGATTGAGCATCTTAACGAAAAAAAATATTCTTTGCTCGATGTTCAATTCCTTACCGAGCATTTAAAAATGTTCGGCGCAAAAGAAATTCCGCTCGACGAATATCAGGCGCTTCTCCGCGAATCCTATTTTAACAATTGCAAGTTTTAAATGATCTCAGCCGCAAATACAATTTCTCTTTTGTACTATCAAGGACGCTTCTTCACATTTTTTTTTCTTACACGGTCAGCTAAAAAGTTCTCGCAAAGAGTCTCTGTGGAACTTTGTGAGTACTCAGTGTACCTCTGTGTAATGAGAAAGACTGACACAGAGCTGCACACATAGGCGTCAACTTAATTTTTCTTACGAATCTTCTAACTTCTATAATCATTTGACCTTAACGTGATAAAAATATTTATTTATCCTCTACGAGGATATCCTATCTTTTGGATTTATTTGTTTCTACAATAATTAAAACATCTACGATGTTTTTTAACCTCGTAGAGGTCAAATTGTTGTAGGAAAGAGTTCAATCTTTATTGCTAAATCCTCGTAGAGGATTAACAAATTCATGGGTATTCGTTAGAATTTTTTATAATTTTATTCTCAATATTGTAAATCTGCAAATCCTTAAGTTGACGCTTATGAGAGCTGCAGAGAGAAGGCAAGTATCAGTCGGTAATGACGAAACGGACATCATATTGTTTGCCGTCTATCGGAATAAGATCAGCTTATGTTAATAAAAATATTATTGCTGAAATCAAAATTAAAACACAACTGGAACAGCAAGCCTACGATCAACGGCTGAATCTTGTTCATGCTTTTTATAACCTTCATCATTTTCAATTTAAATGCGCGCCTGTCCTGTTCATTTAGGTTTGCGCAGATGAAACACATTTCCAATTCGCGTGCTGATTTGCTTTCATCGGGGAGGAACAACTGCTTGCCGGTGAGGCTGCATATTTTGAAAAATAATTTTCTGGATGGAACAACCTTGCCTGCTTCGAGCCTTGAATAATACTCGCGGCTGATGCCCAGCTTATCCGCCATTTGTTTCTGCGCCAGGTTATTATCCGTACGAAATTCTTTTAACACCTTTTTATAAGTACCCATAAAAAGCTCCGCCTTAAAATTTATTTTTTCTCTTTCCTTTTCCGTTTAACGATGTGACATTTTTAGTTCACAAAATAGTTTAGTAAAAAGCTATGATGAAAAAAAGCATTTCAATATTATTGTACAAGTCAAAGTTATATCCGAAGAATAACTTAAAAAAGTCAGAAGAAATAAAAAAGTTTTATCCTTATCATGGATAATTGTTCTTATAAAAAATTGAAGACAGAATATTAGAAGAAGAAATCGGCGCTTAAATACTTTTATTAATCCTGCCGCAAGAATTTATCATCAACCGGAAAGAATAAATGCCGGCAGAAATATCTGAAGTATTTAAATAGATAGATTTTATGTCTGCAAGAAAAGAATAGATGTTCTTTTAAATATCTGGATCAGATGGAAATAAAGAATTTATGTTTATATAGATATCTGAAGCGAAAAAATTAATAGAATAAATGACAGCATGAATAGTTAAACTGTTCTCATAAAAAGAATGAATGATGGCATAAATATCTGGGATGGGTGCATAAAAAGAATTTATGTTAATGCGGATAGTTGAAAGATGAACATAAAAAGAATAAATGCTTACATAAATACTTAAGATGCTTTCATAAAAAGAATAAACGTTGATATAAATATCTGAAATGTGAGAGTAAAAAGAATAAATACCGGCATAAATATCTGAAATGTGCACGTAAATAGTATTTATGTCGACATTTTGACAATAAATTTACGAATTTCGCAGTTTTTTCGTTTAGAGACGGCATTTTTCCTAAGAATAACATCTCTGAACACAACAAATAAATAAACAACATAAAAGAGAAAGGTTAAGGGTAACAAAATGACTCAATATCTTTTGAATATAATAAACCGTTTAACAAATATTCTAAACGGTATGCTTCAAAGTCCTGAGCTATGGACAAAGGAAGGAGAAACAGCGGATGTAGTTCAGCGTATGATAACTAATCTTACTACTGCCGGTAAAGTTGTAAGCGATGCAAAAGACGCTTTACTTACTGCGCAGACAAATGCGAGAAACATTCAGACCAGCATGACAAAATTTGCCGACGATCTTGAAAACTCCGCCATCGCATATGAAAAGAGCGATCCGGATAAACTTATCCATTACGGCATAACTTTACGCAAAGAGAAGGTAAAAAAACCCGTACCTGCTTCAATACTTCACCCTTCGCTGGAGGATGATATAGACGGCATCGGTTTTATTGTTTCATGTAATACTGATTCTGTTGCTGATCAGTACGAATGGTATAAAGGCAACGGAACCGATCCTACAAAGACAGACGTTACACCGGAAATGAAGCTTTACAAAACAACAACCAAAACATCTTTTGTAGACGACGACGTATTAAAAGGCGTAAGATACTTTTATAAAGTTCGTCCGATAAACGCGACAGGCGAGGGACCGTGGAGCGAAGCTGTCAGCCGTGTGCAGTAAATAGTTAGTGGTTTGTTGTTTGTGGAACAGTGACCTTCGAGGTTACAGATATAGAATATTAATATAGAAAAATTGTCATTCTATTTTTGCAACCTCGAAGGTCGCAGTTTACAACGAAGCATCTACGGGGTTACAGATATAGAATATTAATATAGAAAAATTGTCATTCTATTTTTGCAACTTCGAAGGTCGCAGTTTACAACGAACCATCTACATACAACAACCAGCGAGGCGCATCATAAACGGTGCGCCTTTTTTTATTAGTATGCTTTATTAACTTTGTGCCTTAGTGTCTTGGCGGCGAAAGGGAAATTCCACAAAGTCACTAAGACACGAAGGAAAAAGATTTATGATTTTAGTTTGGGAATTGGTTAAGTTGGATAGGAGAAAAGTTAGTTAGAAGAAAAAATAAATAGTGCTGACATTCTTATTTAGTATTGTTTCAATATTAGTAAGTAAAAATGATAGAAAATAAGGTGAGAATAATTCGACTGTTCGATGCTGGCAGCAAAAATTATATAAGCGAGAAATAAAAATTAAATGAGAACTAAGACGGTGATAAGTTTTTACATTTCCTTGGTAGTAGCACTTAAGGCATTTAACAAAAGATTGAATAATAGATACGGCAGAGTTATATTTATTTTAATAAGAAATAGGTATTAACTATGAATAAACCGGATAGCTATAACTCGATACAAGAGATAAAAAAATTAAGCGTTGCAGAACGCATTTTATTAGTTGAAGATATTTGGGATAGTATTATTTCATCCGGAGAAGATCTTCTATTATCAGACGAGCAAAAGAGGGAATTGGATTCTCGCCTGGATGCATATTATAAAAATCCAAAAGAGGGAAAGTCATGGGAAGAAGTTAGAAAGAATATAAAATCCAAACTATGAAATATGAATTAATAATTAGACCTGAAGCGGAATCAGAATTATTAGACGCAGTAAAATGGTATGAGGAAAAGGTAAAAGGATTAGGAGCAGACTTTCTATTAAATGTGGAACCCGCAATTGAATCTATTTTACGAATACCTGATGCGTATACACCAATTTATAAGAATACAAGAAGAGCATTAGTTAGAAGATTTCCTTTTGGTGTCCATTATATAATTGATAAAGAAAAAATAGTGATATTGGCAATATTCCATGCACGAAGGAATCCTAAGGACTGGAAGAAGCGTATGTTGTAAAATTATTTTTGAAAAAGGATTATCAACACTTCAGAATATCTAACATTGTGCAGGGAATAAGGTAAAATGCCTATCAGCTTTAATTTAGCTTTCGGTAGACAAGCTTTAAAACAAATTATAAATCATGTGCTCAATGCAAACCGGGATTATTTCTATGCGGTAGTATTGCAGTCTAAAATATGAATCTTATGTGCAAAGGAAATAATAAATGAAAGATTGGACTTCAGCAATCTGCGAAGCAAATGGAATTAACATACATTATACAAGAATCGGTGGGGATAAGCCGCCAATAATTTTGCTGCATGGATTAATGACTAATGGTTTGTGCTGGACAAGCCTGGCGCGCGTTCTGGAAAATGATTATGACGTAATTATGCCGGATGCAAGAGGGCATGGTAAGTCGAGTGCGCCTGAATATGGCTACGGTTACGAAGATCATGCGAACGATGTTGCCGGTCTTATAAAAGCTTTAAGACTTTCACCGCCGATTCTTCTTGGACATTCTATGGGAGGAATGACTGCTGCCGTTGCGGCAAGTCGTAAACTGGATATACTTCGGGGTTTGGTTTTGGCTGATCCAACGTTTTTAAGTCCAAAAGTTCAACGCGAAGTTCGCGATAGTGACGTTGCCGATCAGCACCGGAAAATTCTTAGTATGTCATTGGATCAGGTAATAGCGGAAGCGCGGACAAGGCACCCAAACCGGTCACAGGAAACAATAGAACTATTTGCGAATGCCCGTCTTCAAACAAGCATGGCTGCTTTTGATGTACTAACGCCGCCTAATCCCGATTATAAAAAGTTAGTAAGTACAATAGATGTTCCTTGCTTATTAATATTTGGCGATAAAGGCGTGGTTTCATCTTCCGCGGCTGAAGAACTGCGGCTTATTAATCCGAAACTTCAGATAGAACAAATCCGGGAAGCCGGTCATGCGCTTCACATAGACCAGCCTGAGCGCTTTGCGGCTGCAGTCAAATCATTTTTACTTTCAATAGATAAAAGCTAATGAGAAAAAAGAAATGAAAAGAGAAATCTGTCCAATTTGTGGTGGTAAGAAAATTAAATCAACAACAAGTTTTACAGTTGATTATAACACTGGCGTAGTTGTAGTTAGAGATGTACCGGCAAAAGTTTGTATGCAATGCGGAGAGGAATGGATTTCAGATGATATTGCATCAAAGCTTGAAGAGATTGTTTCTATTTCAAAGAAACAAAATCAAGAATTATTTATAGCCAATTTCAATAACTATTCCTTAGCATCATAATTTTCCAAAGCAGACGAATTAAAAGTATTATAAGCCGACAGGCTTAGTAGGGGTTTCAGCATTCAAACAAAGAGAAAAAAAATTAAGGAGATAACATCCCGATACATTCAGGATATTATCTCAAAATCAAAAAGATCAAATCAGAATTAATTCTTTCTGCGGATTGGAAATAAATTCGCAGCCGTTCTTCGTAACAAATACTTCTTCTTCAATTGTTGCAGTGCCGTAGCCTTTAACGTAAAGCCGCGGCTCGATGGTGTAGATTTGATTTTCTTCTACCGGTATGAAAGGCGTCTGCCCATACTTTTCCCAGCGCGGCAGCAGACCGCCTCCGCCGTCGTGAGCTTCTCTGCCTACCTGATGCCCAAGCCCGTGCGGGAATTCATCGTAGCCCTGCGAGATAATATAATTCCTTGCGATGTCATCCATCTCGCAGCCTTTAACTCCCGGCTTCAAATTGTCCGCGACTTTTTGAATAGCATCTCTGATTACAACAAAACCTTTTTCAACTTCTTGCGGCGCAGTTTTCTCGCCGTCCTTTAGAATGTACCATGTCCTTTGCAGGTCAGAACAATATCCTTTATACTTTATTCCGAAGTCCACGTTAACAAAATGACCTTTCTCAACTTTTCTTTCTGTAGGACCAGCATGAGCGCTCACAGCTTCCGGTCCGGTAAACACTGCGGGGCAATGATCTTCTTCCCAGGCTAATCCAAAATTATTTTTCGCGGCGGCATCTTTAATAAAATTCGCAATTTCAATTTCGCTTTTTCCAGGTTTTATAAATTTCGTCATCATATCGAATATTTCCAGGGTCTTATTTACAGCCTCTGTCATTATTGTTAATTCTGCTTTCGATTTTCTTCCTCTTAATGCGGAAATAATTTCTTCGGAAGAAATTAATCTTTTGGCGAAAGATGTACCTTCTAAAATATCCATTAGTATTAAATACATTCCGTGTGTTAAGCCGTCGGCAAGATTGGAATTTTTAGAAAAGTTGACGGCGATAGTGCTTGGATTTTTTCTATTTAAATAATCGAGCAGAGGCTCTTTCACGGATTTGACATATCCGGCAACATTTTTGTACAATCCTTTTGTTTGAAAATTTTCTACTTCAAGAGTTCCGACGATTGCGGTTGTTTCACCGTCTTTAGAAATCATTAAAGCCGATTGCCATGTGCAGCCTGTTCCGGCAATCATATCTAAGGCAGGATCTTTAATATTGCCGCTTTCACGTACGAAAGTAAGCCACATGTCAATATTTTTTTCTTTTAGAATTTGAACTGCCTGTTCAATCTTTTCTTTTAATATTTCATTTTGCATAATAACCTCGACAAAAAAATTAGAGTTTTTTAGATAATTTATTACTAATTTAGGAATAGAAAAATTCTCTCGGAAGAGATAAAGAAAAATTTATGATTATTCTTCCGTTTATAAGACAAAACGGTTTGTTAAGGGGATTCAGCTTTATGCCGGTAGATTATTTTACCGCTTGCCATGAATATTGCTTATTCTCTTACCCAAAACCCCAGCAGAGTCTCGTTAAAAAAACTAAAGTAAGACAAAATTTTATTTTATCGAAATTACATCCGCAATTTCAAATTAATGACGGCGAAGCAAAAATCTTAATCAACAATTTATTTTTAACCTATTCAAAAAAATAGTGAGTTATTTATGTCAGAGTACGTTGCTAAATTAATTTCCGAAGTGAAAACAAAAAATCCTAATGAGCCTGAATTCCATCAAGCGGTTCAGGAAATCGTAGAATCGCTTGAAGTGGTTCTCGACCGTCATCCCGAATATCGTTCCGCAAAAATATTGGAACGAATGGTTGAACCGGAGCGTGTTATTACATTCCGCGTTCCCTGGATGGACGATCAAGGTGAAATCCACATCAACCGCGGTTTTAGGATTGATATGAACAGCGCTATTGGTCCTTACAAAGGCGGGCTGCGATTCCACCCTTCGGTTAATCTTGGAATTTTAAAGTTCTTAGCATTTGAACAAGTTTTAAAAAATAGTTTAACGACGCTTCCTATGGGCGGCGGCAAAGGCGGATCAGACTTTGATCCGAAAGGAAAAAGCGATCACGAAGTTATGCGCTTCTGCCAAAGTTTTATGACAGAGTTGTTCCGTCATATTGGACCAAACACAGATGTTCCTGCCGGCGACATCGGCGTGGGAACAAGAGAAATTGGCTTCCTGTTCGGGCAATACAAAAGATTGAAAAATGAATTTACCGGAGTTCTTACCGGCAAAGGATTAAACTGGGGTGGCTCTCTTATTCGCCCCGAAGCAACAGGTTTCGGCGCAGTTTATTTCGCGCACGAAATGCTGAAGACTAAAGGAATGGACATAGAAGGAAAAACATTTGCAGTTTCCGGATTTGGAAATGTTGCCTGGGGCGTAGTTCAAAAAATTAATCAGCTCGGAGGAAGAGTTCTTACACTTTCAGGTCCCGACGGATTTGTTTATGATAAGTTCGGCATCAAAGGCGAAAAGGTTGAATACATGCTCCAGATGCGCGCCAGCGCCAATGACCGAGTCCAGGATTACGCCGATAAATTCAAAGCTGAATTTTTCCCGGGTAAAAGACCGTGGGAAATTAAAGTTGATGTCGCAATGCCCTGCGCAACTCAAAATGAAATTTTTGTTGAAGATGCAAAAATGCTTTTGAAGAACGGCTGCGTTTGTGTCTGCGAGGCGGCAAATATGCCTACTACTCTTGACGCTTACAAAATATTTAAAGATGCAGGAATTCTCTTTGCGCCTGGCAAAGCCGCTAATGCAGGCGGAGTTGCAGTGTCGGGATTGGAAATGTCGCAGAACAGCATGCGCCTCCCCTGGCCTAAAGATGAAGTAGATCATCGCTTGAACCAGATTATGCGCCAGATTCACGATACTTGTATTTCTACCGCTGAAAGATTTGGAACGCCTGGAAATTATGTTAACGGTGCAAACATCGCAGGCTTCTTAAAAGTTGCCGATGCAATGCTCGATCAGGGTCTCGTTTAGAAAATTTTTTATTCCGGATAATATGAAATAAATCCTTCAGATATTTTTTGAAGGTAAAATAAAAACGATTCTGTTCACTTTGTGGAAAGAAATTTAGTGACTGATAAAACGGTTATATCAGCGATGGATAAATTTAATATCATAGATATTGAAGATATTTTTAGCACTCGCATTAAAGAATTTCAAAAATTAATGCGGTATAAAATCCGCGAGATTCTGCTCGTTTCCAGTCTCTATGATTATTATCTTTTTGAAGAGGACGGAAGATTGTACGAATTAATCCGTCAGGATTACCAGCTTCTTAATTTAAGCCAGGCGCCCGAAATAACTCACGTTACTACCGGCGCCGAAGCGCTTGAACTCGCCCTGGATGACAACCGCTACGATTTGATCATCACTACTCTTCACATCGAAGATATGCACGTAATTAAATTTGCTCAGATGATGCACGATGCAGGCATCAGAACCCCGATTATTCTTCTTGCGTACGATAACCGCGAGCGCAAAGAGCTTACCGCAAACTACGATACTTCAATCTTCGATAGAATCTTTATCTGGCAAGGCGATTACAGGCTGCTTATCGGCATAATTAAATACGCAGAGGATAGAATTAATGTTGATAACGATACTTCTGTTGTCGGAGTTCAGGTAATCATTTTAGTTGAAGACAACGTAAAATTCTATTCGGCTTACCTGCCTTTAATTTACACCGAGATTTTCGATCAGTCGCAGCGGCTGCTTTCAGAGGGAGTTAATCTTACCCATAAGTTTTTAAGAATGCGCGCACGTCCCAAAATTCTTCTTTGCACGACTTATGAAGAAGCCTGGGAATATTACACGCGGTATGAAGAACACATCCTTGGAATTATTACCGACAGCAACTTCCGGCACTTCGGTGTACGCGACCCCGAAGCAGGCATTAAATTTACAAAAAATGTTAAAGCTAATCATAAAGATATTCCGATACTGCTTCAATCTAGCAACGCCGAGTTTGCCGGGAAAGCTAAAGAAGCAGGCGCCGACTTCTTGCTCAAAGGCTCTCCAAAGCTTCTGCATGAGCTTCGCAATTTTATCATGAACAATTTGGGATTCGGCGATT
This sequence comes from Bacteroidota bacterium, assembly GCA_021824565.1. Classification (GTDB taxonomy): domain Bacteria; phylum Bacteroidota; class Ignavibacteria; order Ignavibacteriales; family Ignavibacteriaceae; genus FEN-1297. The sequence continues at coordinate 37,402 of JAKAKL010000122.1, forward strand.
TTATTTTTCAAACCGCGGACGGCAAAGAAGTCGGGCGCGCTCATAACTTAAAATCGCTTGAAGAAAATTTAAAAACTGTTCCCGACGAAAGCATCTTTTACCACGCCGAAAGAAATGATTATTCAAAATGGCTTAAAGCAAGAACAGAATTTTGGCTGGCGCATAAGCTGAGACCAAGAACAGTCTCTGATTTTAAAAATGCGTCTGAATTAAGAAACGAACTGATCACATCTATCCATCAATACCAGGAGATCAGATTAAAAGGAATCATTGCCGATTTCAACAAAGAATCGTTCGACGATAAAAACAGCTTTGCAAGAATCGGCGGCGGTTCGCTTGGGGGAAAGGCGCGCGGGCTTGGCTTTATCAATACTTTAATCAATAATGATAGAGTTAAAAATAAATTTGAAGGAATAGAAATTTCAGTTCCTTCTGCTATTGTTATAGCTACCGACGTCTTCGATCATTTTCTCGAAGATAACCGGCTTGATATTTTTGTGCTTGGCGGTTTGTCCGATGAAGAAATTACCCGCCGCTTTCTTGATGCAAAAATCTTTCCGCTTGATATTGTAAAAAAGCTTATTGATTTTCTCAGTGTTATTCACGAGCCGCTTGCAGTGCGTTCGTCAAGCCTTCTCGAAGATTCGCAGTTCCAGCCTTTCGCCGGAGTCTATCAAACTTATATGATACCGAATAATGATCCTGATCCCAAAGTCCGTCTCGAACAGCTTCTTCAGAGTATTAAAGGAGTTTATGCTTCTACGTTTTATAAGAAGGCTCAGGATTATATGAAGGCTACGACATACCGCCTTGAGGAAGAAAAAATGGCGGTTATCGTGCAGCGCCTTGTTGGAGCGCCGAGGCGGGAAAAATTCTATCCGAATTTTTCCGGCGTTGCCAAGTCGTATAATTTTTATCCCGTACCGCCGCAAAAATCTACTGATGGGATTGCAATGGTTGCTCTCGGCTTAGGCAAACAGGTTGTTGATGGTGGAAATGCAGTAAGGTTCTGCCCGCGGTATCCCAGACACATGATACAATTTTTTTCAACGAAAGAAACTATTCGCAATGCGCAGCAGGAATTTTTCGCTCTTGAACTAAATAATGCTTCGCAGAATAAATTGACCGGAACTCCCGATTATTACATCAAGCGCTATGATCTAAAGCAGGCAGAAGAAGATCAAACTTTGTTTCACGTTGGATCAACATATTCTGTTGAGAACGATGCAGTGTACGACGGCATTTCCCGCCCGGGCAAAAGAGTCGTTACATTTGCGCCGATGCTGAAGCATAAAATTTTTCCTCTTGCAGATATTTTAGATATGCTTCTCGATCTCGGCTCATGGGGAATGGGCGTGCCTGTTGAGATTGAGTTTGCTGTAAACATGGATGTTCCTGAGAATAGTCCCAAAGAATTTGCAATGCTTCAGATGAGACCTCTGGTAATCAGCCATGAGCTTGAAGAACTCGACGTTGATTCATCAAGTACTGAAGATTTAATCTGTCAAAGCCAGCAGGTTCTCGGCAACGGCGCAACAACGGATATTCACGATATAATTTTTGTCGACATACAAAAGTTTGATAGATCAAAAACAAGAGACACCGCGTTTGAAGTGAGCTATTTTAATTCTAAACTTGTTGAGCAAAAGAGACCGTATGTTTTAATAGGCGTTGGAAGATGGGGAAGCCTTGATCACTGGCTTGGAATTCCAGTTACATGGGATCAAATTTCAGGCGCATCGGTAATTGTTGAATCAGGATTTAAGGATCTTAATGTTTCTCCTTCGCAAGGCTCGCATTTCTTCCAGAATCTGACTTCATTTAAAGTCGGCTACTTTACGGTGAACTCTTTCAACAATTTAGGATTTATAGATTGGGAGTGGCTGCTTGCGCAAAAGCCCAAAGAAGAATTAATTTATACCAGACACATTCGGTTTGAAGATTCAATTACAGTAAAAATTAACGGACACAAGAACAAAGGAGTTATTTTAAAGCCTGGAAAAATAATATGAGAGTTTTTAAGCGCCGTTCCAAAAGAATAGGTGTATTAAACAACATAACAAAAAAGGAGGACCATAATGTCCAACTACGTGAAAGATCTCATAGCAGATGTGAAGGCGAAAAATCCAGCTCAACCGGAATTCCACCAGGCGGTGGAAGAAGTAGCTGAGTCTATCGCGATTGTTCTTGACAGACATCCCGAGTACCGTGCTGCAAAAGTTCTGGAAAGAATAATAGAGCCGGAAAGAGTAATTACTTTCCGCGTTTCCTGGGTTGATGATCAAGGCGAAGTAAACATCAACCGCGGTTACCGTATTGAAATGAACAGTGCAATAGGACCGTATAAAGGCGGCTTGCGCTTTCACCCTTCCGTGAACCTGGGAATTCTAAAATTCTTAGCGTTCGAACAAGTGTTCAAAAACAGTCTCACTACACTGCCGATGGGCGGCGGCAAAGGCGGTTCCGATTTCGATCCGAAAGGCAAAAGCGATTTGAAGATAATGCGTTTCTGCCAGGCATTCATGAGCGAGTTGTTCCGCCACATTGGTCCAAATACCGATGTGCCTGCTGGAGACATCGGTGTCGGCGGCAGAGAAATAGGGTACCTGTTTGGTCAATATAAAAAACTTAGAAATGAATTTACCGGCGTATTAACCGGCAAAGGATTGAATTGGGGCGGCTCTTTAATTCGTCCCGAAGCTACCGGCTACGGCTCGGTTTATTTTGCCGCAGAGATGCTGGCTTCAAAGGGAAAAACACTTGATAGAAAAATTTGTCTCGTTTCCGGCAGCGGAAATGTTGCTCAATATACAGTTGAAAAAATTAATCAGCTCGGCGGCAGGGTTGTTACGCTCTCGGATTCCAACGGCTATATCTATGATGAAGAAGGAATCAATCAGGAGAAGCTTGCTTTCATTATGGATATTAAAAATGTTCGCCGCGGGAGAATCAAAGAATATACGGATAAATATAAATATGCTGTTTACACTCCTTTTGATTCAAAGCTTGATTATAATCCTCTCTGGAACCATAAAGCCGACTGCGCATTCCCAAGTGCAACTCAAAATGAAATTAACGGAAAAGATGCACAGAATCTTCTTAGAAACGGCGTAACGGTTGTAAGCGAAGGTGCCAATATGCCAACGACAATAGAAGGAGTAAAAATATTCCTCGATGCGAAAATTCTTTATGGTCCTGGCAAAGCGGCAAATGCAGGCGGAGTAGCAGTCTCCGGTCTGGAAATGACGCAGAACAGCATGCGCCTTCCGTGGTCGCGCGAAGAAGTAGATAATAGACTGCGGATGATAATGAAAGACATTCATTCTACATGCGTTCAAATGGCTGATAGATTCGGAACGCCCGGTAATTATGTTAACGGCGCAAACATCGGCGGATTCTTGAAAGTTGCAGATGCCATGATCGATCAAGGCGTTGTTTAATTTCATTATCTTGATGCTTTAATTCAAATAAAATCCGTCCCGGTTTTTTATCGGGACGGATAAATTCATTTTAACTATGTTCTGTTATGAAAAGTAATTTTGAGCATGTTAAAGATAACTTTGACGCCCTGTGGATTGAACACGGCTACGGCAACCGCTTCCAGGGCTTTCAAAATTTAATGCGGCTTAGAATACGGGATATTCTTCTCGTCTCCAGTTTGTATGATCTTTATTTATTCGAGGAAGACGGAAGACTTTATGAATTGATCAGGAATGAATACCAAGGATTAAACCTAAGCCACTCGCCGGAACTAACGCGCGTTTCAAGCGGCATGGATGCAATCGCTCTTGCAAAAGAAGAGCGACGCTTCGATCTTATAATTACTACTCTCCACATTGAAGATATGCACCCGATTAATTTTGCAAAGCTGGTAAAAGAATCCGGCTTAAATATTCCCGTCGTTCTTCTTGCGCACGACAATAAGGAGCTTAACCAACTGCTGCTTAACAAAAATATTTCAGTCTTTGATAATATTTTTGTCTGGCAGGGCGACTTTAGAATTATAATTGCAATTATAAAATCTCTTGAAGACCGCCTTAACGTTGATCATGATACAAGAATTGTCGGAGTGCAGACAATAATAGTTATTGAAGACAACGTTAGATACTATTCTTCAATCCTCCCGATGGTTTATACCGAGATGCTGAAGCAGTCGCAGGGATTAATTTCCGAAGGGATAAATCTTACTCATAAATATCTCAGGATGCGCGCGCGACCTAAAATTCTTCTCTGCACAAATTATGAAGATGCGTGGGAATATTATCAGAAATACAGCGAATATATGCTCGGCGTAATTTCGGATATTGATTTTCCGCGCGGCGGCGAGCAGGACCCGAAGGCGGGAATTATTTTCGCAAAGAACATTAAGCATGAGCAATCAGACATTCCAATCCTTCTTCTTTCAAATATGATCGAGAATAAAAACGAAGCCGAGCAGGCAGGCGCGACTTTCGTGCTAAAAGATTCTCCGATGCTGCTGAACGAGCTTCGCCAGTTTATGAATAATTATTTCAGCTTCGGAGATTTTATCTTTAGAACTTCGGGCGGAATGGAAGTCGGTCGAGCCGCGGATTTAAAATCACTCGAAGAGCAGTTAAAGATTGTTCCCGAAGAAAGCATTTTATTTCATGGAGAGAAGAATCATTTTTCAAACTGGCTGAAAGCACGCACAGAATTCTGGCTCGCGCATCAATTAAGACCGAGAAAAGTTTCCGACTACGCGTCCGTTCAAGATCTCCGCAAAGATTTGATAGACTCGCTAAACGCGTACCGCAATCTAAGGCAGCGCGGTTTAATCACCGATTTTTCAAAAGAAACTTTTGATCCCGAAAGCAGCTTTGCAAGAATCGGCGGCGGCTCGCTTGGAGGAAAGGCGCGCGGATTGGGCTTTGTTAATACTTTGATAAATGATTACAACGTCAGGGATAGATTCGGCAATGTACAAATTTATGTTCCGCCTGCGGTTGTTCTCGGTACGGATGTCTTCGACCAATTTATTGACGAGAACAACCTAAGAGATTTTGCTCTAAACTGTACAGATGATAAAGAAATTACAAAAAGATTTTTAGAAGCCGAAAAATTCCCGGAAGAAATTTTAGGAGAGCTTGCAGGATTTTTAGATATAATTCATTCGCCGCTTGCAGTGCGCTCGTCAAGCCTGCTTGAAGATTCGCAGTACCATCCTTTCGCCGGAGTTTATGAAACTTACATGCTTCCAAACAACCAGGTAAATCCTTTGATCCGGCTGAACAATCTTTTAAATACTATCAAGAGAGTTTACGCGTCCACCTTTTATCAGGGAACCAAGGATTATATAAAAATAACTTCATACAGGCTTGAAGAAGAAAAGATGGCGGTAATAATTCAGAAGATGATCGGCAACAAACATGAGAACAGGTTTTACCCGGACATTTCAGGCGTAGCAAAATCTTATAATTTCTATCCGCTTCCGCCGCAGAAATCTTTTGACGGGATAGCTTCTGTTGCGCTGGGGCTTGGCAAGACGGTTGTTGACGGCGGCAATACCGTTAGATTCTGTCCTAAGTATCCAACAGACTTAATTCAATTTTATTCCGTTCTGGAAACGCTTGACAGCAGCCAGCGGGAGTTCTTTGCTCTTCAGCTTGATGCAAGCGAAGATTTCGGCTACACAACGCATGATATGATGCTGAAGCTTTATCCGCTTGATACCGCCGAGAAAGACGGCACACTAATTTATGCCGGCTCAACTTATATAAAAGATAACGATTCAATTGCCGACGGATTAGCGCGGAGCGGAATGCGCGTAGTTACATTCAGCCCGATACTAAAGAATAAAGTTTTCCGGCTGCCCGAGATACTCGACCTGCTTCTTGATATGGGGACATGGGGAATGGGAACTCCAGTTGAAATAGAATTCGCTGTTAATATTTCTTCAAATAAAAATAAGCCGAATGAATTCGGACTTCTGCAGATGCGACCGCTCGTAATTCACCGCGAATTGGATGAACTGAATATAGAGGACTTTGAGCTGGATGAAATAATTTGCCAGAGCGATCAAACGCTCGGCAACGGAGTATTGAACGATATCTTTGACGTTGTCTTTGTTGATTATCATAATTTCGATAGATCAAAAAGCCGCGAGGTAGCGCTTGAAGTAAGCTACTTCAACTCGAAATTAATTTCAGAGAAAAAGCCGTACTTATTAATCGGAGTCGGAAGATGGGGAACATTAGACCCGTGGCTCGGCATACCGGTTAACTGGGAACAAATTGCGGGAGCAAAGGCAATCGTAGAAACAAGCTTTAAAGAGATGAGCGTTACTCCTTCGCAAGGCTCGCACTTTTTCCAGAACATAACTTCATTCATGGTAGGATATTTTACAGTCAATCCTCATAACGGCAAAGGATATTTAAACTGGGATTGGCTTTTCAAACAGGAGCCGGTCGAAGAAAAAATTTTTACAAAGCATCTTCGATTTGAAAAGCCTATTATAATTAAGATGAACGGGCATCAGAACAAAGGGGTTATTTTAAAACCTGATTTTTAACTTTTACAAAAAATTAAATGACCGGGAAAGGATATGAATGAATCAAACGACAATTTAGAAAAGAAGACGAGCGTACCGGAGGCATGCCCGCACTGCGGGCACAAGCTTAGTCCCTGGCAGCAAGTACTTCTCAGCGTTGACAGGGCTTTGACATGCAAGAACTGCTGGTACAGAATAATCATCGACGTTTATGAAAAGAAACCGGACATACCGAAGCCAAAAGACAAAAATAAAACCGGAGGAAATTAATAATGGAATCTTATAATTCATTTACAACTGCGAAAAGGCAGATAAGCGAAGCGGCAAAAATATTAAACCTTGACGAAGCAACCCTTCAGCTTTTGAGCGAGCCTCAAAGGGAATTTACATTTTCTCTTCACGTGAAAATGGATAACGGCAAGACAAAAATTTTCAGAGGATACAGAATCCAGTACAACTTTGCAAGAGGTCCGGCTAAGGGAGGAATTAGATTTCATCCCGATGAGACAATTGATACTATCCGGGCGTTAGCCTGCTGGATGACCTGGAAAACTGCTGTTGTAGATTTGCCTTTAGGCGGCGGCAAAGGCGGCATAAGATGCGATCCGAAAACTTTATCTCAAAGAGAGCTGGAGAATTTATCGAGAGAATATATTAGAGCGGCGGCGCCGTTCATCGGGGTTGACAAAGATATTCCCGCGCCGGATGTTTATACCAACCCTCAGACGATGGCGTGGATGATGGATGAATACGAGACCATTGTAAACAATCATCAGCCGGGAGTTTTGACCGATAAGCCTACGCAAGTCGGCGGCACTTTGGGAAGACGCGACGCAACCGCCCGCGGAGGAGTTATAACTGTCCGAGAAGCCTGCAAGAATCTCGGCGTCGATCCGCTTAGTAAATTCGCTGTGCAGGGATTTGGTAATGCAGGTCAGCGCGCCGCGCTTCTGCATCATGAAATATTGGGTGGAGGAAAATTAATTGCGGTCAGCGATTCGCGCGGAGCTATTTATAATCCCGAAGGCTTTGACTCCAACGAGCTTGTTACGCATAAACTGAAGACAGGCACCGTGCTCGGATTTCCAAAGTCAAAACAAATCGCACACGAGGATTTATTGGAGCTTGACGTTGATATACTTTATCCCGCCGCGCTTGAGAATGCGATATCAAAAGACAATGCGTCAAGGATAAAGGCGAAAATTATCTGCGAGCTTGCAAACGGTCCTACTACACCCGAAGCCGATATTATCTTAAATCAAAAAGGCATTTACGTAATCCCTGATATACTTGCCAGTGCGGGCGGAGTAACTGTTTCGTATTTTGAAATGGTTCAGGATAAGTATTCTTTCTTCTGGGATGAATCAACTGTGAACCAGCGGCTTGATCAAAAGCTTACCACAGCATACAGCCGCGTTCACGAAGCGATAAAAGAAAAGAAAATACATCCGAGATTAGCCGCTATGGTCGTCGGCGTAGCGCGCGTAGCAGAGGCGTGTAAATTAAGAGGGTGGGTTTGAAATTATTTTTTTATTCATCTGAAAAATTGTTTTATAAAATTTAATCACCGCCGCATTGGATCAATTTTTTTTCAGCCGTGACAATAGTTTCTTTCTTTTTGATTAAATTAAAATCAAGATTACGAAAGTTTTATAAAAAGTATTAGATACATCATTTATAGAATTATCTAACTAAGGAGGATTCTTCGCATGAGGAGAACAGAAAAGAACATCGCTGCACCCCGGTTTACGCCGAGAGAAAAAGAAATACTCAACTGTATAAGCAAAGGGCTGAAGAATAAGGAGATCGCCGAGGAGCTGTTTATCGATGTGAAAACGGTGGAGGCTCACAAATCTAATTTAATCAGGAAACTCTCTCTCAAAAACACAAGCTCACTGATTATATACTCCATAATACACATTGCAAACTTAATTGCTATAGTAATTGCCTTGCTGCCCCAGGATATTTTCTAAAAAAATTTTTTTAGAAAAATAAGGGAATTACCTATAGAATTGAATAATATAATTCCTTAGGTTATCTACGGCTAATGAAGCAGGAATTTATAAGTTTCTAATTGGTTTCCGGCTATCGTTAAATGCGTTTTGTAAAATGTAAATCGCATTTGAAAAATCTTTAATGCGTTTTTTAAAAAATGCTTAACCGGATTTTAAATTGAAAAGCGCAGATAAAGAAACAAAATATTCATTCCTGGAAACTTCTAATGTAAGGAGGAAAACTTACAAGGCATTCTGAGAAACTCCGTCTGCATTATAAGAAACTTCAAACGCTGTTAAAGAAACACGAATCGCTGTGTAAGTAACTTTGAAGGCATTTAAAGAAACACGAAACACGGCATAAGAAACATGAACTATATTCAAAGAAACACAAATCGCGATGTAAGAAACATAAACCGTATTTAAAGAAACACGAAAAGCAATATAAGAAACTCTAACAGCATATAAAGAAATACGAAACGCGATAAAAGAAACATAAACAGCATTTAAAGAAACACAAAACGTATTTCGTAATTCATAAATCGTCTTAAAAGAAATTGAAAATGAGATATTAAATTCACAGAATGCGAAATTGGCAAAAAATCGCACAAATTCTGAATTAATCACAAGCAGCCGGAAAGGAGGAAAAAGCAATGATAAAGTACTTATCGGATTCGTCCAATCGCTTAAAGTCATTGAAAAGCGGGATGGAAAAGAATGCCGCAGTGTGGGAAAACCAAACGGATAAGCCGGATATGGTTCAGCTAAAGATAGACGCGTTAGCATCGAAAGAAAGAGAAATAGACGATCTGAAGACAAGTCTTTCGGTGAAGCAGAGCGAAGCGCATGCGCTTAGCGGCGATGCCGAAGCTTATGCAGACAGGATCGAATCTTTAGCCGTAGGTCTGGAAAACGGAAATACTGATAAGCTGAATGAATACGGAATAAAGCTGCGTAAGGCAATATCAAAGAAACCCGCACCTACGCAGGTTCTAATCCCGATTATTGAAGACGACAGCGACGGAGTGGGCTTTGTTGTTTCCACGCAGTTCGATGCCAATGCAGATATATACGAATGGCAGAAGGGAAGCGGAACAGATGCATCCAGGACAGATGTAGTTCCCGAGATGAAGCTGTTTAAAACTACAACGAAGACATCATTCGTCGACGACGATGTTCCCAAAGGCGTTAGAATATTTTATCGAGTAAGATCGGTAAACAGCGTTGGTCAGGGACCGTGGAGCCAGGCAGCCAGCAAGGTGCAATAAGTCCATAAGGATAAATTGCGCTTGCAAAGACAGCCCGACAAAACATAATGCGGCGCGGCTTAAAGCTGATGCCGCATTTTTTTTTTGTGGAAAAGAAAATATAAATGATTAAGTTAGCCGTAGAAAAAATTATCGATTACTTAATAGCGTATAAATGAGTTCTCTAACAGAAGATTTACAGAAAGCAAAAGGCGATATTCATCAGTTCAGAGATATAACTGTTCGAGTACTAAACTATTTACCTGATGTTATCAATGAAGAAACGAAATTCGGCGGTTATCAAATATGTTCTTCAAATATTGCAGGCATAAGAAAGTCTGTACGTCCTTTTAGAAATGATTTGTTTATCCGAAGCGGGAATAGATTTATCGACAGCTATATTACCTTCGAAAAAATATTAAACCGTTTGAAAAATGAAGAAAGAAATTTTAAACAGGGAGAATATCTTTTAGTAGACAGCGTTATATACACAATGCAGCAATCAATGGGGATTGGCTTTGATTTAATGGTACAGGCTAACAGCGCAAGGAAGCATGTTGGAAACAGATTTGAAGAATTGATAAGGACGTTGCTGAACACTTTGGAAATTCCAATGAAGAAAGTAGTGTTGAGCATTCCTTATGATACCGATGAAGGAAATAAATACTATTGTTGTGAAACCGACGTAATAATTTCACCGTATAAAAGTGTAAGATCAGATTCAACGAGCATAAATCCTAATGAAATAGTTATATCGCTAAAGACTACAACTAAAGACCGCATGCCCAAAATATTTATTGATAAAGTGCTAATGGAAAAATTCGTCGGTCATCCTGTCCGTGTCGTAGGCATTTCACAGAATGATATTCAAAGAAAAGAAGACACAGATGAGATTAAAATAAGTTATACTTTTGTATCAAATTTATTTATGGTTTACACGCGCTTTTTAGCTCAGTTAGAAGGTTATTATTATCTCGATTTACCTGCAAAGGCATTACAAAAGCCATTCAACCAATACATCTTTCCGTTTTCAAAATTCTTATTGAAAGATGTTTGGGAAATGTTAGGCTCGTAATTTTTTTCTTCTTTGTATAGATTCAATTTCATCTTTGCCGGAAGCTATTCTTGAAATCAATTCTTTATTTGACATTCTGTCCTTAATAATCTGGCAGTACTTAGGATTGTTTTCCGTTCCAATCCATTTTCTATTAAAAGCTTCTGCAACAGCGTATGTTGTTCCTGAGCCTCCAAAGGGATCAGCCACGAGATGCCCGGGTATAGAAGATGCAAGAATAATTTTTTTAACCAGCTCAATAGGCTTTTGCGTTTGATGCTCTGTCTTTTCCCATGAGCCGTTTGATAGAGTAGGTATTTCGAGAACATCTTTGGGCTTTGCTCCAAGGGGATTTGGTTCCCAGATGTAGGCTTTACCATTTCCATTGTTGTATTGAGAACTTTCCGCCTGAGGTCTGGTTGGATACTTTAAAGTATGAGCATTATAAGGTATTCTTGCTTCGTCAATATTAAAAATAAAATTTTTACTCTTTCTAAAATGCAGTATACTTTCATGCGATCTTCCCCAATCATTGCCAAGATTGGCTTTATTCCTGTAATACCATACTAGCCATTTGCAGCCGGTGAATAAGTAGCTTGCAGCCCACTTTATGTCGGCAAGAATCTCAGAGAACCCGCAGACAAATAGGGAGCCGTGGGGTTTTAAAACTCTTTGCGCCTCTTGAATCCAAAGGATGCTCCAGTCTACATATTGTTTTTGAGATTGAAAAGAATCCCATTCAGCTTTTTTAATATTATACGGAGGATCGGCAAAGATAAGGTCAACAGATTCATTTTCAATGTTCTTAAGAAAATGAATCGCATCTATGTTATAAAGCGATCCCGACTCGTTTTTATAAAACGGCACCGGAAGCTTTTTTATCTTTTGTTCAGTGTAAAATTCAAGCTGAAGTTCTTTGACAAGCTGGTTTACTTTAGTTGAAGAATACACTCTGTATTTATTTATCGGATGTCTTGAGGAATTGAACTTTCCGCTTTTATCCCAGCGTCTCAATGTTTCCTTATTTACGCCGATAATCTTGGCTGCTTCGCTTATGCTATAAAATTTTTCCATATTAAATTTTGAAATGTGTTGAATAACCTTATACAACTATACACAAATATAAAATTATTTTTAAAAGGTTAAAACAAGCGGAGTTATCTTTTAAATATTCAATCAAATTTATAATGCGAAATGAGATTCAATTTTCTTGACAAAAAGGTTGTACATAATTAAATTTAATTTAAAATTATTTATACTGATTATACTAATAACTTGGATTTGAGAATGGGAGATGATATTGCTATTATTGCTTCTATCCGGCTTGCCGGTGTCGAAAGCGGTGAAATAAATTTAATTAGGGAGTGTCCTGCATGTTTGCATACCTCCTTTTTATCTTTAAAATATTTTGTAAGCGGGAATTAAATTGTTTCCATTATTTTACTTATACTGGCGGATTGCAGCTAATGATCTCAAAGAAAAATTTTTCTCAAAAAGTACTTTCGCGGGCGCAATTGTTCTAATTATCCTTTCAATATTTTTTATCGCCTTCGGATATTCTTTAGGCTACGGGATTATATATTCGTATTATCATCATGAATTTAAAATGGGGGTTTCCGTAAATTATGCAGTAAAGCTTTTCTTAATGATGAGCGTATTTTTTATTATGGCTAATGCTCTTGCTCCGCTAAAGTTTATGAAGCAGCTAAATTATCACGTACTTAAAATCTTTCCTATAAATACTGCGGCTATTTTTACCTTTGATTTAATTATCGGCTTCATTGATTTAAGGCTGGTTCTTTTATTTGAGGTGCTGATTTCTTTAACGGCGGGAACAGGCGGCTTTTCATTTTCAATTTTACATAGCTTATCATTATTAATAATGTCGGTCAGCTTAATTTATTTGATTCATCTTACAACAGAACTGATAAGAAGCTTTGTAAAAGTATTAACCTCGCTGCTCACATATAAAATAATTGGGGCGATAATTGCAACGGCAATTCTTGCTTACTTCTTTATCTTAAAAAATATTCCATTGAAATACTTTCTTAGGAATAATCCTATCGCATGGAATATTAATTCAATTTTCTCTTATGTACTTTTTAAGGATGTTCATTGGATTTATAATAGTATTATGATAAACCTTGTTTGCTCGGTGGGTCTGTTTGCCGCAATAATTGCCGTGAGGATGCTGCATAATAATTTAGTATCACAAAGATTGATTCATGAAAATCAGGCTTTTAAAGAGAAGAAAAAAAGAATAACATTTCCGATTTCTATATTCCCGGATAATATAAGAATGTATCTAATGAAAGATATGAGATACATAAGCAGGAGCAACCGTGTTTTAACTGCTGTGTTTGTTGAGATCATAATTATATGCGTTGTATTTTACTTCCACTTTACTCACTCAAGAATTTATGATCATTTTTTAGTTGCTATGGGTTTTATAATAATCGGGCCTGTAATGCTCTGGGATTTTTATCTTAGCAACTACTGGGGCTTTGAGAAAATAGGATTCGGCTTTTATTTGTTCTCGCCTGCCGAGATGCGTTATGCAATTCTTTCCAAGAACATCAGCTTTATTTTTGTCAAATCTATTTTGATTTTATTGATGAGCCTGACAGTCAGCCTTTTATACTCGTTCAAATATTTTATGCCGGTGTTGATAATAAATTTTATTTTAGTCTTAATCATGATTATGTTCTCAAACATTATAGCAGTAAGGAATCCTTATCCTGTCGACTTGAAAGAAGATACTTTCTCGCAGACGCAGCCTGGAAAGTTCTCCTTAGCCGGCTTCATAGGGCTGCTCTTATATTTAATACTGCCGTGCTTACTGATATTTGTTATTTATAAAAGCGGGGCGGGAATAATTTTTTATGCGTCTTCACTTTTGATATTATCCCTTTGCGCTGCGCTTTACTTTTTTATGCTAGCATACAGCTCTTCGCTGCTTAATGAGGAAAAAGAAACTATTTATAAAACTTTAATAAAGATATGATTGAAATAAAAGAGCTTTCAAAAAATTTTGCCGGGGTGCAGGCGTTAGATAAAATAAATTTATCAATTCATGATAAATCAATTTTCGGATTTGTAGGACCGAACGGCGCAGGCAAATCAACCACGATAAATATTTTAACGGGAATAGTTCCGCCTTCTGAAGGAAGCGTTAAAATTCTTGGATATGATTTAAAAGAAAACCCTGTTGAAATAAAAAGGAGAATCGGAGTTATACCTGAAAGACTTGCTTTATTTGACGGGCTTACGGGGGAAGAGCATCTTACTTTTGTCGGAAAGATTTACGGGCTGGAACAAAAAATTTTAACCAACCGGATAAATGAGCTGCTGTATTTTTTCGAATTAACTTCAGCGAGAGACCGCTTGATAGAAACCTATTCGCAAGGGATGAGAAAGAAACTTGCATTTGCTTCGGCAATAATTCATGCTCCGGATATTTTATTTCTTGATGAGCCGTTTGAAAATGTAGATCCTATTTTTCGCAAAAAGATGAGAGATATTTTAATCCGGATGAGAAATAACGGGAAAACGATATTAATTACTTCTCATGCATTAATAGAGCTTGAAGATATCTGCGATGAAGTGGCAATAATAAACAAAGGTAAGATAGTTTACCAGAGCAGAACGGAAGACATCCGAAAAAAAATAAAGGATGAGATCAGCCGCGAAACGTACCAGTCGTTGGAAGAAATATTCTTGGATGTAGTAGGCGGTTCAGATGAAGAAGAAAAAGATAATAAATTATCCTGGCTTTGAACGTAAAGATAGTGACAAAGATATTTTAAACATCCTAATTTTTGAGACTGCACATATATCAAATATTTCTTTGAACTTGAAAAATAAGACAAATGGATAAGTAAGTTATTTCATCTTTTGAATGTTTGAGAAAAGAAATGCGGCGGCAATGCCGATGGCAATTCCCAGCGCCAGATGTCTGGTTGCAAGCCCCAGGATAACTCCGAAAACAACTCCGAGACCGAGCATGTTTCTATCTTTTTTCTTCATAATACTCTCCTTTCATTTTGCAAAATTAATTAGAATGTTTCAGCACAATTTTCTTCAGTGTTTCAATCCACAAAGGATGATCGTTCAAACTTTCAACTAACTGTAGTTTCTCCCCGCCGTGTTCGAGGAATAATTTGTTATAGTCTATGCCGATCTCGACAATAGTTTCAAGACAATCAGCTACGAACGCAGGACTAAATACTAAAATTTTTTTCACGCCTTCATTAGCCTTCTTGATTATTACTTTGTCTGCAAAAGGCTCAAGCCATTTCTTATCCAGCCTCGATTGAAAACAGACGGTATATTTTCCTTTTGGAATATTTAGCTTCTCGACGAGCAGCCTTGTAGTTGCATAGCAGGCAGCCTTGTAGCAGTATTTATTGTCGTCATTAATTTCATTCTCACAGTTATGATCTGAACATGGTTTGCCGTCGGTATAAACCTTATCAACCTGTCTTACCGGCAGTCCGTGATAACTGAAGATAAAATGATCGTATTCATTTAGATTATATTTTTTTGCCCGCTCTGCAATTGTATTAATGAAACCATCATCGTCATAAAATTGACTGATAATTTTAATCTCCGGTA
The DNA here is from genome assembly GCA_021824565.1 of Bacteroidota bacterium. Taxonomy (GTDB): domain Bacteria; phylum Bacteroidota; class Ignavibacteria; order Ignavibacteriales; family Ignavibacteriaceae; genus FEN-1297. The sequence goes on from JAKAKL010000122.1 coordinate 52,819, forward strand.
TAACCCACCACCTGCTGATGATCTTCATTGCTTTATCAACTGCGCTTCCCGTGCTGGCAGAAGCGTATTGAGGAAATAAGGGTATAATAATTATTTTATCGTAAGATTTTTTTCTCATCCGCTCAAGCACGTCAATCATACCTGGATTTTGGTAGCGCATAGCAAGCTCAACTTCAAAATTATCTCCAAGCAAGCTCTGCAATTTTTCCTTTACGCTGTTGCCGTAAATAATAATCGGCGATCCTTTCGCGGTCCACAGCAGCTTGTAAATCTTTGCCGACTTTGGCGCGCGGAATGGAACTATAATTAAATTGACAAGAATCTTTCTAAGCAGCCAGGGAATATCTATTACACGGGGATCATTTAAAAACTCGAAAAGATACTTTCTTACGTCAGCGGTAGAAGGGCTGTCAGGTGTGCCAAGGTTTATTAATAGTACTCCGGTTTTTTTATTCATAAATAAAATTCTTGTTAGTTTACCAATTCATTCTATTTCGCAAAGAAATTATCTGAGCGACATGATGTTTCCCATGCCATGCGTATACGCCGATATTTCTTTCAAGCGCAACTAGACCAAGCTCCGGATGAATGAACGTTTTCTTGAAATCATCGAGCGGCACGGCTCTTAATAAAGCCGCAAATCTTTTCTGCAGCGCCTCAAATAAATCAAGCGATACGGAGACCGGTGTATTAATTGTATCGGGCAGTTTAGCCCAAAGTTTTTCATCGTAGGATTTAATGATCGGCTGTTTTTCAGTTAAGGTGAGCTTAAACCTTATGAAAGAATTCATATGACTGTCGGGCAGATGGTGAACTACCTGCTTGACTGTCCAGCCGTCAGGTCTGTATTGAGTGTTTAACTGCTCTTCATTGAGGTCTTCAACTGCGTTTCTTAGCAGCGACGGCGCCTCTTCATAATCTTTGATGTATTTATTTTTCAATTCCTCCGTCAGCTCTCCTTCAAATTTAAACTTGCCGATCGGATATTTTAGTTCTTCAAGGTTTGTTTCCTGCATTGTCATTATTTTTAATTTATCCTTTTATTAAATAATCTGAATCAGTTAATTTATTTTCTCCGTCTGCATAAACTGCATATTGAAATCCTTTTTGGATAGCATAAGCGCCAACCTCACCGTCTTTATTCAACGCGATGAATCCGACTTGAAAATCTTTATAATTTTTTTGCATTTCTGCAATCCTCTCAACCGCCGCAACGCAAGCTTCCTTTGGAGATTTCCCGAGCCTCATTTGCTCGACTACTGTATGACTGCCGGCTATCTTTATAACAGATTCGCCCAGCCCGGTTGCTGCCGCTGCGCCGACGTTATTATCGGAAAAAAGTCCCGCTCCAATTATAGCAGAATCCGCAACACGCCCGTGCATTTTAAAAGCTATTCCGCTGGTCGTGCATACTCCGGCAATATTCCCAGACGAATCGAGCGCGAGCATTCCAATTGTATCATGATTGTGTTCGTCGATTTTCATTGGAGTATAATTATTTTGCTTAAGCCATTTTTCCCATTGTTCTTTTGATTCATTCGTAAGAAGATTTACTTTCTTAAATCCATTTGCAAGCGCGAATTCCAGAGCGCCGCTGCCAACAATCATAACATGCGGAGTCTTTTCCATAATCTTCCTCGCAACCGATGACGCATGAACTATATCCTGAAGAAACGCAACCGAGCCTGCATTTCCGAATTCATCCATAATGCAAGAATCGAGCGTAACATAGCCGTCCCTATCCGGCAAGCCGCCGTAGCCTACTGTATTAATTTTAGGATCAGCTTCAATTACATTAACGCCTTTTTCTACGGCATCAAGACATCTTCCGTTTGAGCTTAAAATTTTCCACGCTGCTTCGTTTGCGGGTATTCCAAAGTTCCAAGTAGATATTACTATAGGCTTTGTAATTTTATTTTTTCTTCTGCTTAGCTTTTCAATCTTACTCGAAATTTTTTCAGACGGCAAAGCAGCCTTTGTTAATGCCGCCGCCGAAGTCAGCGTAATGGTGTTCAAAATAAATTTTCTTCTGGAAGTCATGCACTATCCTCCGTGTTGAATTCATTTTTACAATTCTTAAACTTACACTTGAGCTTGAACTCTAAAATAGTTCAGGTACAAGATCAAGTTCAAGCGTAAGTTCAAGTTTTGAAAATATTGCTACTTCAAATAAATCATTTTTTTTGTTTCATCAAAACCGGGCGCGATAAGTCTGTAAAAATAAATCCCGCTTGAGAACTTACTTGCGCCGGGATAAAATCGAACCGAATACTTTCCCGCTTCTTTGTTTTCATTGACAAGATCGGCAACCTGATTTCCCAGCACATCGTAAACTTTTAAAGAAACATATCCGCTTTTTGCAAGCTGAAACTTTATTGTTGTTTCGGGATTAAACGGATTAGGATAATTCTGTGAAAGCTCATAAACATATGGAACTGCGGGTTTATCGTTTACGGCGGTAATTATGTCCTGATATTTTGTGCGGGCTTCGCCGACGGCAGTCCGCAAATCATTGAGGCTGTATCCTCCTGCCACCGCGAAGGCAACATCAATTGTATCATAAGCAGGAATATTAAACGGACCTCCGGAAGTTACTTCGGAAATATCGCCCGGTCCGGCATTGGCTTTTCCAATTCCGCTTGACAGCGCCTGCCATTTTTCCGCGAATGAAAAGCCGTCATAAATCGAGAAACCGTTGTCGCCGCCGGGATTTAAAATTCCCCAATAGCCGTAATTGTTTGATGAGATCAAAGCAGTAGCCATCATTTTAGGCTGGCTGTTGTTTGCGTGGTAAGCGTAGCCAAGGTTTCCGGTATAATCGTAATAAGTGTAATCGCTGTCGCCGTTCACTAAATCCCAGTCGAAAAATAACCCGGTATATAAATTTGAGATTGCATTGGAGTTATTATTTACAATGCTGTATCGAAGGATTATATAATTATTGTCCGGCGTATTTACAAAGCTGTAAGAGCGAAGCCTTACGGTAACTCCTAATTTAGTTGAGCCTGCGCCGTCGTCGTTAAAAACAGTTGTGCCTTCCTGGTAGCCAGAAGCAGTAAGAATAGAAAATGGCTGAAGAGGAACGAAAGCAGTATCCTGATTTTGTCCCTGGTTATTGTCTCTTGCTTCATCAGAAATATTCGTTGCGGAAGTTCCGAGCATAAGCGCACCTTCAAAAGCCAGATTAGCTCCGCCATTGTATGTAATACCGTTCCCCTGGATATTGTTTGGATAATCATTAAAGACCAGCGCGCCTTTGCTCGTGATAGTTAATGCGAGATTACCGGCAGACTGCGTTAGGTAAGACGGATTAACCTGCATATCGAAAAGCTGGAAGTCATTATACGTTCCTCCGCTGAAGTTAAGAATAAATTGCAGCATTCCGTCCATTGGCAATGTGTTTGAGAGTTTTATAGAAAACATTGCGGAATAATTATCTGTTGAATCAAGCGTGCCTAAATGCGTAATTGTATAGCTCCCATTAACAACAGATGCATAAGGACAATTGCTTTGCAGCGATACGTTAATATTATCGACCGGTTTAAGATAATTTCTAAACATTACTCCAATGTTTATAGTTTCACCGGGTTCAAAGATTCCATTGTTGTTGTCGCCCGCAGCGTTATCATAAAAGCTGATATTATCGGCGCGGACAGCTTGAGAATTTGTATCGGCTAAAGTTTTGTACGCATTAATTCTTCCGCCTCCAAGCTGATGGATGTAAGCGGGATTTTGCGCATCAATGTTATCTGCGTTTACTCTAATCTGCTGCGCTATTTGAAGCGGAGAATAATTTGGGAATCTCGAAAAGGCAAGCCCGGCAAGTCCCGCAACAAGCGGCGAAGCGAATGAAGTACCGTAACCTACATCATAATATGTATTAGGCTGCCAGGTCGAGGTAATCGCATCGCCAGGAGCTGCAACAGCAATGTTAGTCCCATAATTTGAATAGGAAGATTTTTGATCAGTTTGATTTGTAGCTGCAACAGAAACAACTCCTTTGTAAGAAGCCGGATAAAAGTATTCATTGTTTCCATCGTTACCGGCTGCCGCAACAATTAAAACTCCTTTTGAAATTGCGTAGTCAATTACTTCCTGTTCAGCATTTGAATATCCGCCTCCGCCCCAGCTGCAGTTGATAACTTTCGCGCCATGATCAACAGCGTATTTAATGCCGTCAAATCCGAAAACAATTAATGGTTCGCCATTAGAAGTAATATCTCCTTCGGCTACTTTCACAGGCATAAGTTTGCAGTTGTATCCAATGCCTGCAACACCAATTTTGTTATTCGTAACAGCAGAAGCGACGCCAGCTACAAAAGTTCCATGATAAAAATGGGCTGGATCCGAAGAGTAGTCTTCGATAGGATTGTTATCAGGTGTTGCATTTCCAAATCCGTCTCCAGCGCCGCCGAAGTCCCAGCCGATAGAATCTCCGGGAAAATTTGTATCTGTCTGCCAGTTAGGATTGTGCCATATATTTCCGTATAAATCAGGATGAGACCAATCCACGCCGGTATCAACAATACCAATAATAATATTAGGACTGCCGGTTGAGATATTCCATGCATCGACTGCATCAATCAATGCCAAATTATACTGCTGCGAGAACAAGGAATCATCCGGAGTTGAATTAACACTTACCGGAATATAAGCTGGCTTGCGTAAAAATCTCGGCTCTGCCCATTCAACGTCATTCATACTTTCAACTTTTGCCGCAACTGTTACCGGATCGGTGTTATCATCATATTTTATTGAATAGATTCGATTCAATCCTATATTGGTTCCATTACTTTTTTCTCCAAAGACTGATTGAGTGGAATAGAACTTATATTTTTTGAAAGCATTATTTAATTCCGAAGTGTAATCAGGACGCTTAAGCATTCCTAAAGGCTGACCTTTGAACTTAACTATCAACGTATTTGATAGATAATAAACATTGCCGTGTTTGATGACTACGCCGCCGCTTTTTTTTTGCGTCATTCCCAGGCTTATTATTATCATAACGAAGACAGAGAATATTTTATAAAAACTTTTTGAGTTTAATTTTTTCATATGAAGCCAGAGACCCTTATAATAGTTGATAACTGCAAAACAATATTAATAAAACTTGAAATAATAACAACGGCTATTGTGATAGTAAGAAAGAAAATAAGACGCCGGGCACTCCATTTAAAGTTATTTTTTAATCGCTTAAACTTGAGCTTTATTCAGGCCCAAGTTTAAGCGCATATAGTTATAATGATTAGAATAATTTAAAAAGTATATCCGGCAACTAAGGCAAAGACGCCGTTAGTAATAGTTAAGTTGTTGCCGGAATTGTCGATAGTATTTAATCCGAGAGTATAGCGGAGGGAGAAATCAAGCAAAGAACTGGCAATTTTAAATCCAACTCCACCGCCAAACGCAAGCCCCAAATCGAATCCTTTAGTTTGGTCTTTTATATCGGTTGTCAGAGTTTGGTTGCCTTGAGTGACGTCATTGCTTGCAGCAATATTAAACGCAAAGGAAGGTCCGGCATAAATGTCCGGCAGAATATTTTCAGAGCCTGAAATCGGGATATAATATTTTACAAGGACAGGTATTTCAATATAGTTATATGTCCAAGTTTCATTTACGCCGCCGCCGGATCTTGTAGCTCCTTTCATTGTAAAAGCTAATTCCGGCTGTATAGCAAACATTTCATTCAGCGGATAATTTACAAATCCGCCTATGTACAACCCATTTTTAGAGCTTAAATTACTGCCAAGTGCAGAAGCGTCTTTCCCGTTTAGGGTAGAGAAATTCAGACCGACAGTAGCCCCGAACCTTAAGTCTGTCTGTGCGCTGGCAGTAACAGTTAATCCCATAAGAACAAAACAAAAACATGCGAGCATCGAGTTTTTCATAACTTACTCCTATAATTTTACATACAAAAATAATTTTGGGAATTCTGGGGTAATTAGAAAGCCAGAAGTGCACAATTTTTTCGCTTTGTTAGCGGCATCAAACAACCGGTTTTGGGGCTTCAAAATTTGAGTAAAATGTTTATCGTATTTATATATTAAAAGAAGATTAAAGAAATAAGAAGAAGCTGTTTCATAAAACAGCTTCTTAAGAATATCGAGGAAATACTTTTTATTTTTTGTCTAAAATAGATAATGCCTCAAAGTTTGCTTTGATAGTTTTATCAAGATCATCTTTACTGTGAGCGGTTGAAACGAAAGCAGCTTCAAACTGAGCCGGTGCAAGGTATATTCCGCGAATCAGCATTTCATGAAAATATTTTCCATAGAGTTTTGTATCGGATTTAACCGCATCTTTAAAACTATTGACTTTGCCTTCTGTAAAAAATAATGTCGACATTGAACCAACCCGGTTAAGCGCATAGTTTTTCTTCAGCGATTTGAAATTTTCTTTTATTCCTTTTTCAAGGTATAATGATTTTTCTTCAAGAAGATTATAAACCTCTGGATGATTTTTAATATGATTAAGCGCAGCATATCCTGCAGCCATTGCCAGCGGGTTTCCGCTTAAAGTTCCCGCTTGATAAATCGGTCCGCTGGGTGCTATCATTTCCATAATTTCTTTTTTGCCGCCGAATGCACCTACCGGCAAGCCTCCCCCAATTATTTTTCCAAATGTTGTCAGATCGGGCGTAATTCCTAAAATTTCTTGAGCGCCGCCTTTTGCCACTCTAAAACCGGTCATTACTTCATCGAATATCAGGACTATTTTTTCTTCGTCGCAAATTTGACGCAGCTCTTTTATGAATGCATCTGCTGCTTTAACCACGCCCATATTGCCTGCGACCGGCTCTATAATAACAGCGGCAATTTCATTTTTGTTTTTACTGATTAAACTTTTTACTGAATCAATGTCGTTGTAATCGGCAAGCAAAGTATCGGCGGCATTTCCTTTTGTAACGCCAGGGCTTGTCGGAATTCCTAAAGTTAATGCGCCCGAACCTGCCTTTATAAGAAAATAATCCGCATGACCGTGATAGCACCCTTCAAACTTTATAAATTTTTCTTTGCCGGTATAGCCGCGCGCTGCCCGTACCGCGCTCATCGTTGCCTCTGTGCCGCTGTTTACCATCCTTACCATTTCTACGGACGGAACAAGTTCAGAAATTAACTTTGCCATTTTTATTTCAAGTTCAGTAGGAGCGCCGAAGCTTGTTCCGTTTTCAATTACCTGAATTAAAGCTTCTTTTATAAAAGAAGGATTATGCCCAAATAAATGAGGCCCCCAGCTTCCTATATATTCTATAAATTCATTTCCATCGACATCATATATTTTTGAGCCGTCACCTCTGTTAATAAATAATGGAATTCCTCCAACAGATTTAAAAGCTCTTACCGGTGAATTTACTCCGCACGGTATATATTTTATAGCTTCGTTATATAGAGCATCGCTTTTTAATGTTTTCATTCTTCATATCCTATTTTCATTCAAAAAATTCGATGTGAAATTTAATAATAAAATCAATATGTGTTTAATACGATGAATAATTTTCAAATTTTTATTTCCTTTTTAAAGGCACTTTTGAAGCCGGTCGGAACAGGTAATAATTACTAATTGTCAGATCAAACGACAGATAATTTTTTCCAGCCTTTGTAACATATCGATACGAAAAAAGATTTATAATCAAAATGAGGCTATTTTTGAACTCAAAATATTATAAATTACTTGGTATAAATTATGTGCTTTGTTTTAGTTAGGTTTACCAATAATTTAGTACAGACACACTAATATTATATAATGAATACAGGTCAAGGTTTAATTACAATCGCGGCGATGATGCTGCTTTCAATTTTGGTTTTAAGGATCAACAGCATGGCTTTAAATACCGGCAAGGCATTGTATGATTCTAAATTTGGGCTGCTTGCTACATCCATAGCTACCTCAATGATGGAAGAAATAAACAGCAAAGCGTTCGATGCAAATACAGACTCAGTTAGTGTAACCAGTTTGAGTCAATTGACTGCTCCCAACAAATTAGGTCCTGAAAGCGGCGAAGTATATCCAAACTACGATGATGTTGATGACTATAACGGTTATACAAGAACCGATTCGTCAATGCCATCAGCAGTATTTAATGTTTCGTGCAAAGTAGTATATGTAAATGCTGCTTCACCCGACAGCCCATCGACATCTGCAACGTGGAATAAAAAAATTACGGTTACTGTTTCCAGTCCATCTATGCAGGACACAGTTCGTTTATCGACAATTTTTAGTTATTGGTATTTTAGGTAAAGTATGGGTTATGCAACGATATTAGATATTGTCGGTTCGGTTATTACAGGTGGTATCCTGTTGCTAATTTTAGCGCGCACTAATGCTTCTGCAGTGCAGAATACATACAATAGCAATTCTGATTTAATTACTCAGGAGAATCTCGCCCAGGTAGTTTATGTGCTTGAGAATGATTTTAGGAAGATTGGTTTTATGGGAGATTACCTAAAAGCAGCACAACTTGATCCAACAAAAGCAATATTATATGCGGACACATCAAGTATAAGATTTCTCGCGGATACTCGAGATCACGGTGTAATGGATACTGTTTATTATTATTTGGGACCGACAAGCGAACAATCAAATACACCAAACCCGAATGATAGATTATTATACAGGTCAGTTACATCCGTAAATGATTCGGATATCTCTTTCACTAGAAGCGGTAGCTTAGGCATAACACAATTTTATTTGACATATTTTGATGATTTTGGAAACCAGCTCAGCACGCCGGTTTCTGCTCCAGGTGCGATTCATGAAATACAGATTACTCTGCAGGTGCAAAACCTTGAAGGTTATAAAGGACAATATGATTCAACTACCCAATATGTTACTTCATACTGGAGACAAATTAGATTAGCAACAAGAAATTTAAGAGACAGATAGGAGGTTTAAGACATGGGCGGCAAAGCAATATTATATGTTGTAGTAGGTTTTGGAATAATTTTTACTTTGATGAGTTTTAAATTAGGACAAGTGTCTGCAATAACAACAGGTAATTTTATAGGATATTATAATGTAACTAAAGCACATAACATTGCAGTAAGCGGAGCAAACATGGCTGCTAATGCCATCTTTCTTGATTCTACATGGACGTCAGGCTACAACAATTTAAGTTTTGATGGAGGCACAATAAATGTCAACGTTCAGACACTTGATCCAGTTAGGAACATAAGACAAATAACATCAACTGCAACCTACAACGATTCAGATTACGTTGTTAAGGTAACACTTCAGCCGAGCCAGTTTTCAAAGTTTGGCTATTACTCAGTTTATGAAAACGGAATATACTTTGTTACAGGAGATACAGTTTGGGGACCCTTACATACACAGGATTATTTATACGTTTCAGGCAGTCCTGTGTTTAATGGAAAAGTTACTACTTTAAAAGGAATCAGTAAGTACAATCGAAGAGATAAACCAATTTTTAACGGCGGATACCAGCAAGGTGTTAGCTTAACAATTCCGCCTACAAGCACTTCTACTTTGGAGACAAGTGCTAATAGCAACGGGCACACTTTTACGGGACATGATACAGTGTATTTAACATTTGCTAACGACAGTGTTAGATATAAGTATACATACAATGGAACGCAGACAAGTGTGCTAACATCAAGTTTTGCACCGAATGGAACTATCTTTGCCGATAACGCTGTCTTAAGACTTCAGGGTACAGTTCAGGGACAAGTTACTGTAGGTGCTAGTTCTAGCGGCTCAAGCGGGAAAGGCACAATTTATCTTGACGGAGATATTACTTACAAAACAGATCCACTTACAAATCCTAGTTCAACTGATCTATTGGGTATTGTCGCTCAAAACAATGTATACATTACACACAATACTGCCAACCAGGACGGAATTAATATTGATGCAGCAATCTTTGCTCAGAATGGTGGCTTTGGAGCGCAAGATTATGATACATGGGTTACCGGGAGCGGAGGGAATCCCGCCTATATTCATTTGCTTGGCGGAGTCACACAATATACAAGATTACCTGTTGGTACTTTTGGCGGATGGTACGGGATGACGGGCTTTTATAAGGATTACCGGTACGACAATCGTTTTATGGCTGTTGCTCCACCAAATTATCCTGCGACAGGCGGTTTTGAAATTATTTCCTGGTACGAACAATAAATTTCCATTTATTGTTTGGGTATGCAAAATATAGGAAAGGAATTTTGCAATTATAAAAATTTTTAAGGAACTATCTAATTTTTATATGTAATTCTTTAAGCTGATTTTCATCAACGGTAGAAGGAGCGTCGTCCATTAGGGAAATGGCGCTTGCAGTTTTAGGAAACGCAATTACTTCCCGGATTGAATTTTCGCCGGCAAAAATCATAGCCATTCTATCAAAACCAAACGCGATTCCTCCATGCGGAGGCGCACCGAATTTAAAAGCGTTCATCAAGAATCCGAATTTATATTCTGCTTCATCGTCGGATATTCCGAGCGCTTTAAACATTTTTGCTTGAAGTACGGCATCGTGAATTCTAATGCTTCCTCCCGCAATCTCGCTTCCGTTTAGGACAAGATCATATGCGCGGGCTTTCACTCTTGCAGGATCGGCTTGCATATATTGAACATCTTCCAACCGCGGCGATGTAAATGGATGATGCATTGCATAGAATCGCTTTGTTTGTTCGTCCCATTCAAATAGAGGGAAATCCGTAACCCATAAAAGTTTTGGTTCAGCATCAGGCTTTATTAGTTCAAGTCGCCGAGCCATTTCTAATCTAAGCTGACCCATCAAGGAGAGTGTTTTTAATTTTGCTCCGGTAAGTATAAAAAGTAAATCTCCTGGCTTAGCTTTTAAGCTGGTGATAATATTTTTCTTTTCCTCATCGGATAAAAATTTTGCAATAGGCGCTTCAAGTTCAACGCCCGCAGCCAATTCTTTTACACGCATCCAGATAAGTCCGCCGGCGCCGAGTTTTTTAACAAAGTCGGTTAAAACATCAAGCTGGTTTCTTGTATACTCTCCGCAGCCCGGCGCAAGCAAGCCCGAAATAATGCCGTAGTTGTTTATGCTGTCTTTAAAAACTTTGAATTCGGTTTTTTCGAAGACGTGGTTGAGTGTTGTCATTTCAAGATCAAATCGAAGATCTGGTTTGTCGCTGCCGTATTTTTCCATGGCTTCATCGAAAGTAAGCTTTGGGATCAGCGGCAAATCTTTGTTCCAAATTTCTTTAAAGAGAATTTTCATTAAGCCTTCAACAATTTCAAAAATATCTTTCTGGTCTATGAAAGACATTTCGACATCAATTTGAGTGAACTCTGGTTGACGGTCGGCGCGGAGATCTTCATCGCGAAAACATTTAACGATTTGAAAATATCTATCAAGACCTGAAACCATGAGCAATTGTTTATATTGCTGCGGCGATTGAGGCAGCGCGTAGAATTTCCCTTTATGAAGGCGGCTTGGCACGAGATAATCGCGTGCCCCTTCAGGAGTACTTTTCATTAGCACGGGAGTTTCAACTTCAACAAAATTATTTTTATCAAAATACTGGCGGACTAATTGATACATCTTATGACGCATCAAAATATTTTTTTGAATTGCAGGGCGGCGCAAATCGAGATAGCGATATTTTAGCCTAATATCTTCGCTTGTATCAACTTCATCTTTAATTGGAAAAGGAGGTGTCTTAGCTTCATTTAAGATTACCAATTTATTTACCATGACATCTACATTGCCGGTAGCAATTGCAGGATTTTCTGTACCTTCAGGCCGCTTTCTAACTTTTCCTTCAATTGAAATAACGAATTCGTTTCTCAGATTTGCTGCTGCTGAATGAGCTTCAGCGTTAAATCCTGGTTCAAAGACAATTTGAGTAATACCGTAACGATCGCGCAAATCTATAAAGATTAAACCGCCAAGATCGCGTCTTGTATCGACCCAGCCGTTCAGTACAACATTCTCTCCGATATTTTTTTCTCTTAATTCGCCGCAAGTATTTGTTCTTGTTTGAAATTGCATTTTTGCTAACTGATCTCCTAAAAAGAATTTTTGAAATGCAAAAATAGTCAATTAAAAAAGGGTATACAAATAAACTCTACTGTATTCTTACTATGACGAAATATTTTTGCATAATAATTTCTTTTAAAGAATTTTTAAAACCTCTTTTCAAATATCCTTTATTTTATTTTGTTTTCGTTTTAAGTTTGCTTGGCATTTCTAAAAGGAAAAAAGGAAAATCTTTAATGAATGTAGTTGAACTTATAAGGAAGAAACGGGATGGAAAATCTCTCTCAAAAGATGAAGTAAGGTTCTTAATTTCATCCTACACAAAAAATAAAATTCCGGATTACCAATTTTCTTCATTATTAATGGCAATATTTCTGAACGGAATGAATGATGAAGAAACATCTTTTCTCACCGATGCAATGCTCTACAGCGGTAAGGTAATAAATTTAAATTTATTTAAAGGAAGTAAAGTTGATAAACACTCAACGGGCGGCGTAGGAGATAAAACTTCATTAATCCTTGCGCCGATTGCAGCAGCGGCTGGCATTTATGTACCGATGATTTCAGGAAGAGGACTTGGGCATACCGGCGGCACATTAGACAAGCTTGAATCAATTCCAGGATTTAAAACAGATTTATCGCTCGTAGAATATAAATCTATTTTAAAAAAATGCGGCGCAGTTTTAATCGGGCAAACAAAAGATATTGCGCCTGCGGATAAATTGATTTATTCTTTGCGTGATGTAACAGGAACAGTAGAATCGATCTCTCTTATTACTGCAAGCATTATGAGCAAGAAATTGGCGGAGGGAATTGATGGAATTGTTTTAGATGTTAAAACCGGCAGCGGAGCATTTATGAAAGAGGAGAAAGAAGCTCTCAAGCTTGCGAATTCATTAATTACAACTGCAAAATCTTTTAATAAAAAAGTTATAGCTTTTATAACCGACATGAATCAGCCGCTTGGAAACAATATCGGCAATTGGCTTGAAGTGCTTGAGTCAATTAACATTCTTAAAGGTGATGAAGAAGGAGATTTACTTGACCTTAGTAAAGCATTATCAGGAGCGATGATATATTTAGGCGGGAAGGCAGAGTCCTTGTCCGAGGGAATTGAAATTTCACAAACCATGATCGATAATGGGAAAGCATTTGAAAAGTTTTTAGAAATTGTAAAGCTTCAAGGCGGCGACATTAGTTATATCAATAAGCCCGAAAAATATCCGAAGTCAAAAATCGTTGAAGATATTTATTCGGAAAGCGAAGGATATGTTGAATCAATTAATAATTTTGAAATTGGCATGGCGGCATTGGAACTTGGTGCAGGAAGACAAACCAAAGAAGACAATATTGATCCTAAGGCGGGGATAATTTTTAAAGCAAAAATTGGAGATTATGTTAACAAAGGAGATTTACTTGCCGAAATACATACTTCAACAAAAATAAAGGTATGTAAAGCTAAAGAGAAAATTATTAATAGCATAAAACTAAGCAATTATGTGCCGGAGGAGAAAAAACTAATTAAGCAAATTATTTATTAAAAGAAAAATCCGGCATTAAATGACCGACCGGTTGGTCATTTTGATATTGATTTAACAAAAATTTTTTATTAGGTTTAGCACACAGTTATTAAAGGTTTCTCATGAAAGCCGTTATAGATACATTAAATTTTTTTCTTCCAATCTTTTACATTGTAACCTTTGGATTTTACTTCTACGATTTTATGAAGAGCGGGAAGAAATTTTTTAACTCCAAAAGATTATTTTTATTTCTTACACTGTTAATCCATTTTTGCTATTTAATTTTTAGAACAGTTTACTTTGATCATCCGCCGATAACAAACGTGTTTGAAATATTCACCGTATTGGCTTTTGCAGTTGCTTTTTCATATTACATCCTTGAACTGCTTACCGATATTCGCGGCACCGGTCCATTCATAATTATTATATCAATATTTTTCCAGCTTGTATCTTCGGTTTTTATCACAGATGTTTTTCAAGTTAAAGAAGTATTGAGAAATCATCTGCTGGGAATTCATGTTTTCAGTGCGCTTGTAGGATACTCGGCGTTTGCAATGTCGTGTGTTTATGGATTTTTATATTTAATACTTTACAAGCAAATAAAACTTAATAAATTCGGTTTGATCTTTGACCGCCTTCCAAGCCTCGACGTTTTAGAAAGACTGAGTTTTATTTCTGCAATTATCGGATTTATACTTTTAACAATTGCAATTTTCATCGGAATAATCTGGCTGCCAAAGGCATTCCCTAAATTTTCGTATGTAGATCCAAAGCTAATTGGGACATTCTTAGTATGGTTTTTATATGGATTGGGAATTATCACAAAAGTTTCAGGCAAATGGCAGGGGAAAAAGGTTGTGTTATTTTCAATACTTGGTTTTGTAATTGCAATTCTCTCTACAATAATGTCAAACTTTTTAGCATTAAGCTTTCATTCTTTCTATTAAGATGCAATGAATATAATAGCAATTTCAATTAATCATAGAACTGCGCCTGTAGAAATTAGAGAAGCAGTATACCTAAGCAACGAAGAGATAAAAAATCTTACTCAAAAAATTAAAGATACTCTTCTTAGCGAAGGACTTGTCGTAACCACGTGCAATCGTACGGAAATTTACGGAATCCCTGCAAATCAAAGTATTAACCACGAGGAAATTCAAACTGCATTACTTAATCAAAAACTTGTCGGCGGATTAAAGGCTGAGCATTTCCAATATTTTTCTTCTGCCAATGCGATAAAACATTTATTCAGTGTGGCTGCGGGCATTGACTCTCTCCTTATTGGCGATAACCAGATTTTCAAACAGGTTAAGGATTCGTTTCAGACTGCTGAAGAATTAAACTTTTCAGGTTTTCTTATGAAAAGGATTTTTGATTCTGCTGTAAAAGCCGGAAGACGCGCTATTACTGAAACGGCAATAAGCGAAGGCGCTGTTACAGTAAGCTACGCTGCAGTCCAGCTAATTGAAAAAATATTCTCTCATCTAAATAAAAAATCAGCTTTAGTTATCGGCGCGGGAGAAACCGGAGAAATTGCTGCTAAGCATTTAAGAGAAAGAGGAATTGGCAATCTGACAATAACTAATCGTACTTATGAGCGTGCGGAAAAACTTGCAGAAAATCTTTCAGCCAAAATTTTGCCGTTCGCAAATTTTAAGGAGTCGCTTCATGAGTTTGATATTGTTTTAAGCGCAACAAGCTCTAACGATTTAATCTTAACAAAAGACGACGTTGCTACGGCAATGAAAAAAAGAAATTACAACTCATTAGTGCTCATGGATATTGCAATCCCGCGTGACATTGATCCTGCTTCTAAAAATATAGATTATGTTTTCTATAACGATATCGATTCGCTCAACATAATTGTCCAGCAAAATCTGGCGAAGCGGAAGGAAGAAATTCCTAAGGTAGAAAAAATTATTGAAGAAGAGCTTGAATCGTTTTTAAGCTGGCTTAATTCCCTTGAAGTAGCTCCGACAATAAAAAGTTTGCGTGATCATTTCGAGGCAATACGCATTGAAGAGTTTGAGAAAAATAAAAATAGATTTTCAAAGGAAGACCAGGAGAAAGTTGAGATAATTACTAAAAAAATTATAAATAAGATTCTTCATACACCGACTGTAGAGCTGAAAAAATTTAGTGAGAACGTAGCAAGCTCTGACGAAGCGGCGCAAAAGATCAGCATTCTCCGTGAACTGTTTGGGATGAATAATAAAAACGAAAAGGAAGATGAAGTTGAAAAGTAAAATCGTAATTGGCTCGCGCGGAAGCGAGCTTGCATTATGGCAGGCTAAGTTTGTAAAGAACGAATTAGAAAAAAAGAATAAAAACGTTTCCGTTGAGATTAGAATAATAAAAACCACGGGAGATAAGATTCTTGATGTTGCGCTTTCAAAAATCGGAGATAAAAGTTTATTCACCAAAGAGCTTGAAGCTGCGCTGTTAAACGGAACAATTGATCTTGCGGTTCACAGTCTGAAAGATCTGCAAACACTGCTTCCCGAAGGATTAAAACTTGCTGCTGTTTCAAAACGTCATCCGGTTGAAGATGTTTTGATAGCGGGAAAAAAAGGAATTACTCTGCGGTCGCTGAAAGAAAAAGCAGTGGTTGGAACCGGATCGCTAAGAAGAAAATCACAATTAATGCATCTTCGCCCGGATATAAAAATAGCAGAACTTCGGGGGAACGTTCCCACAAGAATAGAAAAATTTTTGAAATCTGATTGGGATGCGATAATACTTGCCCGAGCCGGCGTGGAGCGACTAAAACTCAGCAAGCATATTTCTTCAATTATAAGCACGGAAGAAATTTTGCCGGCAGTTGGTCAAGGGGCGCTTGGGATTGAAATCCGCAGTGAAAATAAATTTGCAGATGAAATTGTGCAGTCAATACATGATGAATCAACTTATTTAGCGGTGCTTGCTGAGCGCTCGCTTCTCAGAACTCTTGAAGGCGGCTGCCAGGTTCCAATCGGTGCATTTGCTGAAACAAAATCAAATGGAATTTATCTTGATGCTATGGTTGGCTCGCTCGACGGCACTATAACTTTTAGAAAAAATGTTCGCGGCAAGAAAAGCGAATCGGAAAAACTTGGGAAATCTTTGGCGAAAGACTTATTAAAAGCCGGTGCTAAAGAGATTCTTGATGAAATTTATTTTAGTGTCAGACAAAAATGATCGTTGAGAAAAAAAGAGAAAGTAAAAAAAATATCAAGCGGAAAAAGATAATTGATTCCGCAGCAAATCTATTTTCACGGAAAAGCTATCACGAAGTTATGATGGAAGACGTTGCAAAAATGTCCGACATCGCAAAAGGAACGGTTTACACTTACTTTAATTCGAAAGAAGAATTATATTTTTCCATAATGCGGCTGCGTATGGAAAAGCTTACTACTTCACTGAAGGAAAAAATTAAAGACGAGACAAGCAGTATAGATTCCTTGCATTCGTTCGTGATTCATCTTTATATGTTTATGATGAAATATCAGGATTTTTTCCTGATGTACCAAAAAGAATCTCTTAAAGCAGAAAATGAACTTTGCTCGGAGCTCGTAGCGCTTGAAGTGGAATTGAAAAATCTTTTGGCTGGAATTATCGAAGCAGGCAAAAAAGAAAATCTTTTTAGAAACATTGAAACGAAATTTGCTGTTGACCTTATTTTAGGCAGCGTCTACGGCACAGTGTACCGGGGAATAGAAAATAATTTTACCGAACAAGAAATACAGAAAGAAAGAGAAAGGGTTTTTGATTTTATTTTGCATGGACTTTTTTATAACACAAACACTGTTAGCTCGCTTCCTTTAAGAAATAAAACTCTCGTTATAACTCGAGCAGTTGAGCAGTCGAAAGAGTCTGCCGAAACGTTTAAACATCTCGGCGCAAACGTGATAATTTTTCCTACTCTTGATATTGTGCCGCCGGAAAGCTGGAACCAATTTGATTCAGCAGTAATGGGAAAAGCTAAAATTGATTTTATAATTTTTACGTCGGCTCATGCCGTGCAGATGTTTATAATGCGGTGCAATGAGCTGAACGTAAAACTCGATTTCAGCCGGATGAAAATTGTAGCGGTCGGAAATAAAACAGCGGCGGTTTGTGAAAAGAATAATATCCATGTTGATATCATTCCGCAAAAATTTAGTGCTGATGGAGTAATAACAGAGCTTTCAAATTTTGACCTTGAAAGCAAAGTAATTTTTATACCTCGTTCTGCAATCGGTCGCGAGGAACTGCCTGAAGAACTTGAAAAGCTTGGCGCGATAATTAAGTCGGCACCTGCTTATAACGTTTCAATTCCTTCGAATGAAAAAATTACGGCGAACCTGGAAAAACTAAATCAAAGCAGACCTGACTTGTTCATCTTTACAAGCCCTTCAACTTTTGAAAATTTTTTACAGATATTGAAAATTTCTGAACCGGTTAATTATTTTGAAAAGTTTGATATTGCTGCAATCGGTCCGTCAACTAAAACCGCAATTGAAAATAAGGGGCTGCGTGTGAACGTAATGCCTGATGAATATACGATCGACGGCCTCGCAAAAGCCATCGTGGAATATTATAAATGAAAACTAGGAGATAATTTGAGTTTGTTAAAAAATGATTTGTTCCTTCGTGCTTGTAAAAAGCTCCCAGTTGAGCGAACGCCTGTCTGGATAATGCGTCAAGCCGGGCGCTATTTGCCTGAATATAGAAAAATAAGAGAGAAGGCAGACTTTATAACGATGTGCAAAACACCCGAGCTTGCGGCTGCTGTGACGATACAGCCGGTGGATATTATTGGTGTTGATGCCGCAATAATTTTTTCTGATATTCTTGTTATTCCCGAGGCAATGGGAATGAAGTTTGACATGCTTGAAAGCAGAGGACCTGTATTTCATCATCCGTTAAGGAATAGTGATGACGTTAAGTCGTTAAAAAAAATTGAACCCGAAACAGATTTGAAATATGTTCTTGATGCCGTTGCGTTGACTAAAAGAGAATTAGATGGAAGAGTTCCACTGATTGGTTTTGCAGGCTCTCCGTGGACGCTTTTCACTTACATGGTTGAAGGTAAGGGTTCGAAGAATTTTTCTGAAGTGAAGAAATTAATTTTTAATAATCCTTTCATGGCACACCAAGTTTTAGATTTACTTTCCGATGCCGTGGCGGATTATCTTTCTGCAAAAATTGAAGCCGGCGCAAACGCCATCCAGATATTCGATACTTGGGGCGGGATTCTTTCGCAGAATAATTTTGAGGAATTTTCTCTCCGCTACATTTCGAAAGTGATTTCAAAAGTAAAACGGAAAGAGGAACCTGTAATTGTCTTTTCGAAAGGCGTTCATTTTAAGCTTGAAGAAATAGCCTCTGCCGGTGCAGATGTAATCGGACTTGACTGGACGATGGACCTTGGCGATATAAGAAAAAAAATTGGCGGCAGAGTTGCGCTTCAAGGAAATTTAGACCCGACAGTGCTTTATGCAAATGAGGATAAAATTAGAAACGAAGTGAAAAAGATTCTTCAATCCTACGGCGAAGGAAGCGGTCATGTTTTTAATTTGGGTCATGGAATTCTTCCGGATGTAGATCCCGAAAATGCAAAGAGCCTTGTTAATATCGTTAAAGAAGAAAGTAAAAAATATCACTTAGCAAACGCTGCAGGCTGATGGTAAAAATAAGAGAGTTATGGAGATAGATATGTTTGAAATAGATTTAAAAAAATACAAAAAGTATGACAAGCCCGGACCACGCTACACAAGCTATCCAACGGCTCCTCACTTTAGCGAGAAATTCACGTATGAAAATTATCTCGACGAAGTAATAAAAACTAACTATGGAAGCAATCTTCCTGATCTTTCACTTTATTTTCACCTGCCGTTCTGTGATACGCTTTGCTATTTCTGCGGATGCAATATGATAATCACGCGTAACCGTGACCGGGTAAAAGAATATATTAAATATTTGAAGAAAGAAATCGACATGGTGCGGACGTACATTCTGCCGGACCGAAAGGTTTCACAGCTTCATTGGGGCGGCGGTACACCAACACATTTGAAACCTGAAGAAATTAACGAAGTCGCTTCGTATATAAAATCTTCTTTTGCAATAAAAGAAGATTCCGAGAACGGCTGCGAAATCGATCCGCGCGACTTAACCAAAGCGCATCTTGAAGCTTTAAGACAGAATGGTTTCAACCGCATCAGTATGGGGGTCCAGGACTTTGATGATAATGTCCAAAAGGCTGTCAACAGAATTCAGCCGGAAGATATAACACGACAAACTGTAAATTGGGTAAGAGAGCTTGGATTCAACAGCATCAATTTAGATTTGATGTACGGACTTCCGTTTCAAACGATTGAATCTTTCTCGAATACTGTTGACAAAGTGATAGATATTTCTCCGGATAGAATTGCAGTTTTTAATTATGCACATGTTCCCTGGCTGAAAAAACATATGGCCTTAATTCACCCTGAGGATTTGCCTTTGCCCGAGGTAAAGCTTGAAATCTTAAAGATGACGATTGAAAAACTAACTTCAGCGGGTTATATATTTATCGGCATGGATCATTTTGCAAAGCCCGACGATGAATTGGCAGTCGCACTTAGAGAAAAAAAACTTTATAGGAATTTTCAAGGATACAGCACTCACGCCGGCAGCGATCTTTATGCAATGGGAATAACAGCTATCAGCCAGCTTCAAAATGTGTATGCACAAAATTTTAAAACCGAGAAAGAGTATTTTAATTCTATCGATAACGAAATTTTGCCTATAACGAAGGGTTACAAACTTAGCGACGATGACGTTCTGCGCCGGGATGTTGTTATGAAATTAATGTGTAATTTTGAATTAGAATTTTCTTCTATAGAAAAAAAATACAACATTAACTTTAAAGAATATTTTTCATGGGGATTGAATAATCTAAAAGAAATGGAAGCTGATGATTTGCTTAATATCAGCGGCGAGAAAATTTCGATAACTCCTATGGGAAAATTATTGATTAGAAATATTGCAATGAACTTTGATGGATATATCGAGCGCAAAGAGGACACAGCAAGATATTCAAGAACAGTTTGAAAAGATTGCGAGGAATTATCAAAGTTGTTGATGAAGATAATAATTAGTTCAAAGAAAAATTCTACATTATAAATTTTATATTCTATATTGAAAAAAAAGATTGTTATACTTGGTGCGGGGATTTCAGGTTTAGCGGCTGCTTACTTTCTTCACAAGGAAAATTATGATATAACTGTTTTGGAGAAGAAGAGCGAAGTTGGCGGCTCGATGGAAAGCGCTTGGGAAAGCGGTTTCTTATTTGATCGTGGTCCGAACAGCGGGCTTGAGACTACACCGTTAATACGAATTTTAGTTGAAGATCTTGGATTGCAAGACCAACTTATGTACGCAAGCAAAGAAGGCAATAAAAGATATATACTTCGAGGCAACAAGCTTCATCCTCTACCGATGAACCCTCCGGCATTTATTAAAACTAAACTTTTTTCAGCCAAAGCAAAACTCCGCCTGTTTGCGGAACCGCTGATGGGCAAATCAAACGATGGTTATTATGAAAGCATAGCCGAGTTTGTAACAAGAAGATTGGGGAAAGAATTTTTAGATTACGCTATCAATCCGTTTGTTGCCGGTGTATATGCGGGCAATCCTGAAGAGCTCAGCGTTAAATCTGCTTTCCCAAAATTGTATGCTCTTGAAGAAGAATATGGCGGCTTAATAGTTGGGACAATCAAGAGCATCAAGAAAAGAAAACAACGCGCGGAAAAGTCGAAACAAGATGCGCAAATGTTTTCGTTTAAAGATGGAATGCAAGCACTCCCGAAAGCCATAGCAAATAATCTAGGAGGGAAAATAATTACTTCGGCAGAAGTTAAATCGATATATAAAAATGGAGAGTGTTATTCGGTCGTCTTTTATAAAGATGGTATAGAACAAAGAATTGATTGCGATATAATTCTTTCCACTATCCCGGCATACGCTGCTTCAAATTTATTTAAAAATTTTGACGAGGAATTATCAAAGCATTTGTCCAAAATTTATTACCCGCCGGTACTTGCTTTATTTTTGGGCTATAAAAAATCTGATATTCGTCAGCCTCTTGACGGATTTGGATTTCTCATTCCATCTAAAGAGAAAAAATCTTTTCTCGGCGCAATATGGAGCTCAGTAATTTTTCCAAACCGTGCGACCGGAGATGAAGCTGCCTTCACTTTATTTGTGGGCGGCTCAAGAAATCCTGAAATTGAAAATACCGATAAAGAAGTTTTAATTAAAAAAGTAATAGATGAATTTCAACAACTAATGAAAATAAATTCAAAGCCCAGTTTCGAAGCGCACAAATTCTGGCAGAAAGCTATTCCACAGTATAACATAGGTTATATTGAACATGAGAATTATTTTGATAAGTTTGAAGAAAAATTTTCCGGAATAATTTTGGGCGGCAATTATAGGGGCGGAATCTCTGTTGGAGACTGCATAAAAAATTCTAAAACTTTAGTAAATAAAATTAAAAATCTTTGCCGCTGATTTTTTTATAATACAAATCTGGAAAACTTAGATGAAAGGAAAAAAATAAAATGGCTACATACCCAACCAAAAGATTGAGAAGATTGCGGTATAACCCGCTTGTTAGAGATATGGTAAGAGAGACAGAGCTTTCAAAAAATGATTTTATATATCCGCTTTTCGTTGTGCCTGGAAAGAAAATAAAAAATCCGGTGAAATCTATGCCCGGTGTTTTTCAGTTTTCAATAGATTATTTGGTGGAGGAATGTAAGGAAGTTGAAGCGCTTGGAATACCGGCGGTAATTTTATTTGGAATTCCCGAGCACAAAGATGAACATGGCTCTGAAGCTTATTCTGCAAATGGAATTGTTCAGCAGGCAATAAGAGCAATAAAGTCTGAAGCAAAAAATCTTTTAGTTATTACTGATGTTTGCTTATGCGAATACACTTCACACGGTCATTGCGGAATTTTAAATGGTGAAGAAATTTTAAATGATGAATCCGTTTCAGTACTTGCTAAAGAAGCAGTCTCTCATGCAGAAGCGGGCGCAGATATTATTGCTCCCTCAGATATGATGGATGGAAGAATTGCCGCTATCAGAAAAGCGCTTGATTATAAAGGCTTCAGCAAAATTCCTATCTTAAGCTACGCTGCTAAGTTTGCATCCGGATATTACGGACCATTTAGAGAAGCTGCGGAATCTACTCCAACATTCGGCGACCGCCGCTCTCATCAAATGGATGTTGCAAACGCTAATGAAGCTTTAAGAGAAGTTGAAACAGATATCGAAGAAGGCGCAGACATTGTAATGGTGAAACCTGCCGGACCATATCTTGATATTATCCGTCAGGTTAAAGATAAATTTGGAATGCCAACGTGCGCATACCAGGTCAGCGGAGAATATGCGATGATAAAAGCTGCCGGTCAGAATGGCTGGATTGACGAAGAACGTGTCATGATCGAAAGCTTAATTGCAATAAAACGTGCCGGAGCTGATATGTTTCTTACTTATTTTGCTAAAGACGCTGCAAAGTGGATTGATAAGAATAGAAAATAATTTAACATACTTAAACTTAAATATTTTTAAAAAGTTCAAGCCTAAGTTTGTGGTCAAGAGTTTGATATGGATTTAGAAACTATTCGAGAATATTGCCTAAAGAAAAAGGGCGTAACAGAAAGCCTTCCATTTGATGATGTGTCTCCTGTCTATAAAGTTATGAGCAAAATTTTTTTAATAGCAAGCATTACTACACCTGTCAGTATAAATGTAAAATGCAATCCCGAAAAAGCAGTGGAACTCAGAGAAAGATATGATGCAGTAACTCCCGGCTACCACATGAACAAGATGCATTGGAATACAATTCTCATTGACAACTCGATTCGAGGGAAGCTTATCCTTGAATGGATTGATGACTCTTACAATTTAGTTGTTAGCAGCTTAAAAAAATTTGAGAGAGAAAAACTGAAAATGATGGAATAAATTAACCCGGCTGAATTTTCCAAGGTAAGTTTCCCTTATTAAACTTAACAAAAATGATGTTTTTCAAATAGGAAGGTGAGAAGAGACACAAATATTAGTAGAGATCAAAATAGATGTTGCAACATCTATTGTTACACCATATGTTTACATCAGTAAATTTTTTATTAAAATTTTTAGGAGTAAACATTATGGAAAAGACAGCAGAGGCAGTTGCATTAAAAAGCTCATGGGCGGCGGATTTAGCCCATACCAAATTTCAATTTTCAGTACGTCATCTCGTAATTTCTGAAGTGGCAGGACATTTTAGCAAGTTCAATCTTGAAATTAAAAATGCCAACGAGGATTTCTCGCAAGCAGATATTGATGTTACAATTGATGCGAAAAGTATAGACACGGGAATTACAGATAGAGACAATCACTTAAGAAGTGCGGACTTCTTTGATGTTGAAAAATTTCCTCAAATAGTTTTTAAGAGTAATTCCATTAAAAAAATTAACGACGAAAAATATAAGCTTGCCGGTAGCCTTACAATTAAGGATATTACCAAGCCTATTGAACTAGATGTTACCTACAACGGTCAAATTGTAGATCCGTGGGGAATGAGCAGGGCAGGATTTAAAGTCCTGGGATCATTGAATCGCTTTGATTATAATTTGCAATGGAACGCGCTTATGGAAACAGGCGGCGCTATTGTAGGAAAAAATATTAATCTTATCTTCGACGTTGAAGTAACAAAAACAAAATGAAAGCTGATAATATGAAAAAAATCATTCAAAAAGCTGAAGAAAGAGGAACCGCGGAACACGGCTGGCTGCACAGCAAATTTAGCTTTAGCTTTGCGGAATATTATGACCCAAATAAAATGGGATTTGGAATGCTTCGCGTTTTGAATGACGATATCATTGAGCCGGGACAGGGATTTGGAACTCATCCTCATAACAACATGGAAATCATAACCATAATGTTAAAAGGTGAACTTGAGCATAAGGATAGTTCCGGTTCCGGCTCGGTTATTATGCCCGGAGAAATTCAAGTGATGTCTGCAGGAACAGGAATTCTTCACTCCGAATTCAATCACTCGCAGACGGAGTTAACAAATCTGCTGCAGCTCTGGATAATTCCGAAGGAAAGAAATATTAGACCAAGATACGATCAAAAGTATTTTTCTTTGGATGAGAATCAAAATGGAATGATAAAAACTGTATCTGGAAATAAATCGGATAACGTCTTGTACATTCATCAAGACGCAGTCATTTCTATCGGAAAGCTTGATGCAGGACAAAAACTTAATTATAATTTTTCTTACAAAAACAATGGTGCTTATTTGTTTGTAATAAGCGGAAGAATTAATTTTGGCGGCGATCAACTGAATAATAGAGATGCAATCGGTATTTATGAAGCAGATAATTTTGAAGTTTCTTCATTAACAAAATCTGAATTAGTTATAATCGAAGTACCTATGAATCAACCTGTTAGAATGATTTAAAACTACAATTATATCTTAAAGAAAATTTTATGAGGCTCGAAGAAGAAATATCGCAGAAATTTTTTAAGAGCGAATATCATAAAGCTGTTGTAAACCTGATATTCTCATATAACTGGCTTATAGATTCGCATGTTGATTTTCTAAAACCATACGGCATTTCGCTGCAGCAATTTAATATCTTAAGAATTCTGCGAGGTCAATATCCTGTTCCAGCCACTATAAAATTAATTAAAGAGCGAATGCTCGATAAAATGTCTGATGCATCGCGAATAGTTGAGAAGCTAAGGATAAAGGGATTTGCAGATAGAAAACTATGCCCGCACAACCGCCGCAACGTGGATGTTATAATTACTCAAAAAGGTCTTGACCTGCTTGATAAAATAGATCAAGAGGAAGACAAAATAATGAAAACTTTTTCTAGCTTAAATGAAGATGAGGTCAAACAGCTAAATAGCATCCTCGATAAGATGCGGGGCTGAAAAATTTTTAATCATTATCTTTTTTTATAACTCTTACAAAAGCACTATGAATTGGCGCAGGCATGTTCGTTCCTTTGATTGCCTTCCACAAAATTTCATTGAATTCATCTTCCGGAACAGCGTCTTCAACTGCAAAATTGAAATGGCTGCATTCTTTTGAACCGTAAGCATCCGCAGTATTCTTTTCATTGATATCGATTAATGGAGAAATAACGTTATAGTTTTTGTAATCAGGATTATTTGAAATTGAAAATAAAATCGGAGTCGCAGAAAGATCGTATTGAGTCATTGGCGACATGCCTAAAATTAATTCTATGGTTTTCAGCACGCTTGAAGTAGAATACATTGTATGATCCACAAAATGTCTTTTTACGTATGGACCAATTACAAGCAAAGTAGAACGATGAGCGTCAACGTGGTCTGATCCGTTTTGCGCATCATCCTCAAGCACAAAAATTATTGAACTCTTCCAGTATTTGCTTTTTGAAATTGCATCAACGATTAAACCAAGAGCATAATCATTCTGTGCTACGTATGCCTGCGGAGTTAAAGCTCCTTTCCTGGTGCCTTCCGTATGATCATTAGGAAGCCGCATTAATGTAAATGCAGGCAGTGAATCATTTTTTACAAATCGGTCAAATTCTTTTTTCCATTCCTTATATCTGTAAACATCACTGATAGATAATCCCCAGCCTGGATAGGTTTGACAAGTATATTTTTCTAAATCTTTGTCACGCGCTTGATAAATTATACCCGGTCCTTTTATTCTTTCTGTAAACTCGCCGTAATTTCTAAATGATACGTGGTGCTTAATTGCATCGTTCCAAATATACCCTGAGGAAGGAGCAGCAATAGGCGAACCGCCTTCAAAATCATATTGCTGTCCGCGTCCACTGTAATTAACCGGCCATAGTTTTTCAACATAATCAGTTGCATAAGCAGCGGTAGACCAATTATGTCCGCTTGCGCTAACTTCTGCGTCATCATAAAAATTATCATAAAGTGAGAACTCTTCTGACAGCTTATGTTGATTCGGCGTAATCTTCCTCGGGAAAAAACAAAGCGAGCTGTCGCCGTTTCCCTGAGGCAAATCTCCAAATACCTGGTCGTAAGTTCTATTTTCCTTGATGATATAAAAAACATGCTTTATTTTTTTGCTTGGCTTCGAAGAATATTTTTCGGGAATTATATCTTGTACACCAGACCAGTTGTCCTTTTTAGAAATGTACGGAGTATTCTGATAAACTTCCTTGCTGTAATCATCTAATTTTTTTTCGGAAGGAAATTTTATTTCGGAAATTGTACCGTTAAATAAAAATCCGATATATTGCTTGGCGTTCCAATCTTCTACGTTAGGTCTCGGTCCTTCGGGGTTCGGAAGCGAGCCGTTGCCTTTGCCATTTGCAACTAATATTTCATTTTCTCGCGGAATAAATTTTACCGCCGTTGGATACCAGCCGACCGGTATAAATCCGAGACTTTTTGATTCATTTAGTTTACTGATGTTGAATAGGG
This sequence comes from Bacteroidota bacterium, assembly GCA_021824565.1. Lineage (GTDB taxonomy): Bacteria > Bacteroidota > Ignavibacteria > Ignavibacteriales > Ignavibacteriaceae > FEN-1297. The sequence goes on from JAKAKL010000122.1 coordinate 79,758, forward strand.
CAAGATAATTATTGTTTGCGTTTGCTACCATCAAGACAGACTCGTTTTTATTAAAGCAAAGTGCATCCGGAGTGCTGCCAAAGGGCGCTTTAGAGGTCAATGATGAATTTAATTTTTCAGTAACCCTGCCTAATTTTAAATCAATAACTGATGTTGTGTTATTATTGGCATCTGCCACAAAAAGCCGCGAATCGTTTTTTGTTATAACCATCTGGCATGGATGATCACCCACTTTTATTTCTTTCGTGATTTTAAAATTATTCAAATCAATTTCAGCAACCTCTGCTTTTCCCCAAACAGAGATATAAGCATAAGTGCCGGCATGGTTCGATTTTACATCATAACATTCACCCTTGAGTTTTACTGAGTCAATTATTTTTTTTGAATTCAAATCGCAGGCATAAAAAGATTCTGAATTTTTAGATACTGCTAACAAATAATTTTTTGATTTTACAAAATCTATTCCGGTGATCGAAAAGTTGCCCCTAGGAAATATTGGTCCGAAGATTACCGAATCCTGCAAAGTAAGCTTGCCGGAATTAAAATTAAAAATGTATACAACATTATTATTGCCGCCGGATACAAAAAGTTTTGAATCATCTTGATCGAAAGCCAGTCCGTACCAAACGTTGCCTAAAACTACGCGCTGTATTTCTTTTCCATTTTTTATGTCGACAACCGACAAAGAATTTTCTCTCATTCCGCTGTTGGAGGTAATTGCATATTTACCGTCAGCCGTTACAACCATATTCAATGGAAGCTGACCAATATCCACTTGCCTGCCTGCCGGAGTAAGCTTCCAGCCGTTATGAAGCAGTGTGTATGAATTGTGTTTGCCGGGAAGAATTATTTTTTGAGCATAAGAAACTTCAGCGGGAAAAAACAAAACTAATGTCAAACAAAAAATCTTTAACCAGTCAATTTTAAATTTAGAAATAAAATCCATATCTGCTTAATCCTTTGTTGATTTAAGAAAAAGGGGAAAATTTTTTATGCGCTCTGATCGTAATTTAGAATTGGCGAAAGCCATTTTTCTATTTCTTGCAAGCTCATACCTTTGCGCTTATGATAATCGAGTACCTGGTCTTTGCCGATTTTTCCCACATTAAAATATTTTGCTTTTGGATGAGCGAAGAATAAACCGCTTACTGAAGCCGCCGGATACATCGCAAGACTTTCGGTTAGTTGAATAGAAGTATTTCTTTCGGCATCCAGCAAATCAAAAATTGTTCGCTTCTCCGTATGATCGGGCTGAGCAGGATAGCCCGGCGCTGGTCGAATACCGCGGTAATTTTCTTTAATCAAATCTTCGTTTGAATAATTTTCATTCTTTGAATAGCCCCAAAATTCTTTTCTTACACGCTCATGCAAATGCTCTGCAAATGCTTCAGCGAATCGGTCGGCTAGGGCTTTTACCAGTATTGCATAGTAATCATCATGCTCTGATTCAAAACGGCGAACAACGGTATCAACCCCGATACCTGCTGTTACGGCGAATGCGCCTATGTAATCTTCTTTGTCTGAATCTTTTGGAGCAATAAAATCTGCAAGTGCAATATTAGGAATGGAATCCGATTTTTCTGCCTGCGACCGAAGACTGTAAAGAATTTTTTTTACTCCTTTTCTCGTTTCGTCTGAATAAACTTCGATATCATCACAAACGGAATTTGCCGGGAATATTCCAAACACTCCGTTTGCTGTAAATAAATTTTCACGTACTATTTTGTCGAGAAGCTTATTTGCATCATCGAACAATTTTTTAGCTTCAACTCCGTACTTATCGTTATCAAGAATCGCGGGATATTTTCCCTTCAACTCCCATGTAAGGAAAAACGGAGTCCAATCAATATAACTACGCAATGTTTCCAACGGATAGTTTTTCAAAACTCTTACGCCTGTCATTACAGGTTTGATAATTTCTTCTTTGCTCCAATCAATCTTTAATTTATTTTTTCTTGCTTCTTCAAGGCTTATATATTTTTTCGCTTCTTGCTTCTTAAGATGATCTTCGCGAAGTTTTTTATACTCATTTTGAATGTCCTTTTCAAACTGAGTTTTTATTTTATCGTCTGGGTTAATCAGGTTGCTAACTACCGGGACGCTTCTCGAAGCGTCAAGCACGTGAACAGTTGTACCGCTGTAGTTAGGAGCAATCTTAACGGCAGTGTGTATCCGCGATGTAGTTGCGCCGCCAATAAGCAATGGCAATCTTATTCCGCGGCGTTCCATCTCTTTTGCAATGTGAACCATTTCATCCAGCGAAGGAGTTATCAGCCCGCTCAGTCCTATAACATTAACCTTCTCGTCAACTGCCGCCTGAAGAATTCTTTCGGCGCTTACCATTACGCCCAGATCAATAACAGAATAATTATTGCAGCCAAGCACAACACCGACAATATTTTTCCCGATATCATGAACATCGCCTTTAACCGTCGCCATTAAAACTTTACCAGCTTCTCGCGTATCGTTTGAAGCTATTTTTTCCTCTTCAATAAATGGGATCAAATATGCAACTGCCTTTTTCATTACGCGCGCACTTTTTACAACTTGCGGCAGAAACATTTTTCCGGAACCGAACAAATCTCCGACTATGTTCATTCCTTCCATCAAAGGACCTTCTATAACGTCGAGAGGCTTTTTAAATTCCTTACGTGCTTCTTCGGTGTCTGCTTCAATATAATCCACAATTCCTTTTATCAGTGCGTGCTTTAATCTGTCACGGACACTTGCTTTCCGCCATTCATCTTCTTTAACGGCGGTTTTGTCTTTTTGCTTTACTGATTCCGCAAACTCAACTAGTCTTTCTGTTGCATCTGCTCTTTTATTGAAGATAACATCTTCAATTAATGTTAAAAGATCTTTTGGAATTTCTTCATACACTTCAAGCTGACCGGCATTAACTATTCCCATATCCATTCCGGCTTTAATTGCATGATAAAGAAAAGCCGAATGCATTGCTTCGCGGACAACATTGTTGCCGCGGAATGAAAAAGAAATATTGCTAACTCCGCCGCTGACTTTCGCAAAAGGAAGATTTTGTTTTATCCAGCGGGTTGCCTCTATGTAATCAACCGCGTAATTATTATGCTCTTCAATGCCGGTGCCTATTGTTAAAATATTAGGATCAAAAATAATATCTTGAGGCGCAAAGCCAACTTCTTCTGTCAATATTTTATAAGCACGCTCGCATATTCTAATTCTTTTTTCAAGCGAATCGCCCTGTCCTTTTTCATCGAATGCCATTACAATAACGGCGGCGCCGTATTTTAAAATTTTGTTAGCGCGTTCCTTAAAAACTTGTTCGCCTTCTTTTAGGCTGATGGAATTTACTATGCTTTTCCCCTGAAGACATTTCAGTCCGCTTTCTATAACCGACCACTTTGAAGAATCAATCATTATAGGAAGCTTTGCAATATCAGGTTCAGATTGAAGGAGGTTTATAAATTTTTTCATTGCGTCTTCTGAATCCAAAAGACCTTCATCCATGTTGACGTCTAAAATTTGTGCGCCGCCTTCTACCTGATCTCTTGCAACTGCAAGCGCACTTTCATAATCGCCTGACAGAATTAATTTTTCAAATTTCTTTGAACCAGTAATATTTGTTCTTTCGCCAATGTTGACAAAATTTGTTTCCGGACGAATAACAAGCGGTTCCAATCCGCTAAGCCTTAAATAAGCTTCGGCAGACTGAATTTCTCGCGGCTTAAATTCATTTGCTATTTTTGAAATTGCTTTTATATGGTCGGGCGTTGTACCGCAGCATCCTCCTACAATATTAAAAAAATTATTCTGCGCAAATTCTCTTAAAACCGAAGACATAGTTTGAGCGGACTCATCATACTCGCCCATTTCGTTTGGAAGTCCTGCGTTTGGATAAATACTGACAAAGCATGATGCGATTTTTGAAAGTTCTTCTATAAATGGTCGCATTTGCTTTGCGCCGAGCGAACAATTCAATCCTACGCTCAATAAATTTTTAGTATGGGCAATTGAAATCCAGAAAGCTTCGGTGGTTTGACCGGAAAGAGTTCTACCGCTTTGGTCTACAATAGTTCCGGAAATCATAACCGGAATTTGAGTATTAACTTTTTCAGAGTAATCCTGGATAGCATAAATTGCCGCTTTGCAATTAAGAGTATCGAAGACAGTTTCAATTAATAAGATGTCCGCACCGCCGTCAATCAATCCGCGTACTTGTTCTTTGTAAGCATCAACAAGTTGATCAAAGCTGATGGCGCGGTAACCGGGATCATTCACATTTGGCGAGAGCGACGCAGTTTTATTCGTCGGGCCCAAAGCTCCCGCAACGAATCTCGGCTTGCTACTATCTTTTTTAGTAAACTCATCGGCAGCTTCACGCGCGAGTTTTGCTGCTGCAAAATTAAGTTCATAAACTAAGTTTTCTAATTTATAATCCGCCTGTGCGATAGAAGTTGAGTTGAAAGTATTCGTCTCAATAATGTCAGCTCCAGCATTTAGATATTCGCGGTGAATATTCATTATTATCTCAGGCTGAGTAAGAGAAAGTAAATCGTTGTCGCCTTTAAGATCCGAAGGATGATCTTTAAGCCGGTTTCCCCTAAAGTCTTCTTCTTTTAATTTGTACCGCTGAATCATTGTTCCCATAGCGCCGTCGAGGACAAGAATTCTTTTTCTTAGTATATCTTTTAATTGTTCAAATACATTATTCATAAAGTTAATTTAAATTCAATTTTTTGAGCATAATTTTTACGCATCACAGCCTGCATGCAGCAAGGTTCGTTCTTTTGTAAGCGAATACAAATATAATTAAATTGGAAGTAATAAAAATTATCCTTTGTTAACCGGAGTATTTATATGATCGTCGTTACCGGCGGTGCAGGTTTTATAGGCAGCGCTTTAGTGTGGAAGCTGAATCTGCTTGGAGAGAGTAACATTCTTATTGTTGATGAGCTTGGCAAAGATGAAAAATGGAAAAATCTCGTTGGCATTAATTATTACGATTTTATTAATAAAGATGAATTCATTGATCGCCTCGGTGAATTCAGCAGCTCGGGAATAACAGCTGTAATTCATATGGGTGCGAATTCTTCCACTACTGAAAAAGACGCAGATCATCTAATAAAAAATAATTATGAGTATACAAAAAGACTCGCACAATTTTCAGTGATGAATAATATTAGGTTTATATACGCTTCCTCGGCGGCTACATACGGCGACGGCTCACTTGGCTTTAATGATGATGAAAATATTGTACATAATTTGCGACCGTTAAATATGTATGGCTACTCAAAAAATCTTTTTGACAATTACGCTCTCAAAGAAAATTTGATGAGCAAGATTGTAGGAATAAAATATTTTAATGTTTATGGTCCGAATGAATATCATAAAGCCGACATGCGAAGCGTGGTTCATAAAGCCTATGAACAAATTCTTGCAGCCGGAAAGGTTAAATTATTCAAGTCGCAAAACCCTAATTACAAAGACGGCGAGCAGATGAGGGATTTTGTTTATGTTAAAGATGTTGTTGATATGACTTTGTTTTTTCTCGAGAAAAAAAATGTTAACGGGCTTTTTAATATCGGTTCAGGGAAGGCAAGAACATGGAACGATCTTGTTACGGCGATTTTTAAAGCGATAAATAAACCTGTAAATATTGATTATATTGATCTACCTTCGCATCTCGCAGCCAAATACCAGTATTTTACCGAAGCAAATTTGGATAAAATAAAAAAAGCCGGTTACACAAATTCGATCTCAACTTTGGAGAACGGTGTAACCGACTATGTTAAAAATTATTTATTGAAAAATTGTTATTTGGATTTTAAAGTAAGCTGAGGCTCATTAAAAATTATCGTCTTCATCGAGATCATCTTCCTCATCTTCATCGAAGTCAAAATCTTCTTCATAAAAATCTTCTTCTTCTTCGGAAGGTTCCTTATCTAATTCATCTTCGTCAAACTCATCAAACTCATCTTCTTCATCTTCAAACTCGTCATCATCGTCATCATCGAAATCGTCATCAAATTCATCGTCATCGTCGTCATTCAAATCATCTTCATCAGGCTCGCTTTTCTTTTTTGCCAGATTAATTTTGAAATCGTTTTCTTCACATGCTTGTGGCGGCTGAGAGGAAAGATCGTTTAAGAGTTCTTCTTTCCGATTGAATAAAAATTCCTCCGAAGAATCTATTATGCCATTCATTACAAAAAATCTCCTTAATAAAAATTATATTTCCTGCCGAAATATAATTAATTTTTTCAAGTTAATAATTTTAAAAAATACTGTAGAAAAATATTTCTTTCTTTTTTCAAAGTCATTTTTCTTTTTCATGTAAAACTTAAATCGACTTCCAGATAGTGTCAATACATTTGTAAATCATTAAAGAAAATTAATAATGAAACTTGCTACTCTTTGTTATGTGATTGATAAAGAAAAAAAATGTACATTAATGCTTCACCGAGTAAAGAAAAAAAATGATGTACACGAAGGGAAATGGAACGGGCTCGGTGGCAAATTAGAAAACGGAGAAACCCCGGAGGACTGTGTTATTAGAGAGGTAAAGGAAGAATCCGGCTTAACGATTTCATCGCCCAAACTGCATGGCTTTATTACGTTTCCTTTATTCGACGGTATTGATGATTGGTATGTTTTTGTTTTTACCGCCGAAAAATTTTCCGGCGAATTAATAGATTCAAACGAAGGGAAACTCGAATGGATTCAGAGTCAAAGGGTAACCGATCTTAATTTATGGGATGGCGACGCAATTTTTTTAGAATGGCTGAATAAAAAAAATTTCTTCAGCGCAAAATTTGTCTATGAAAATGGGACGCTGAAAGAACACTCCGTAAATTTCTACGATTGAAAAATAATAATGATTCCCATTATAGTTCTCACTATTGTTTTTCTTCTTATTGCTGTCCGCCAAATCGGGAATATTAAATTACAAATCTGGCAAATAATGCTGGGCGGAGCGATTGCTGTTTTGATTGCAGGACAAATCTCTTTTACATCCGCATTTAACTCAATAAACTTTGACGTTATATTTTTTCTTTTTGGAATGTTTGTAGTCGGTCAGGCGCTTGAGGAAAGCGGCTTTCTTGAACATTTAACATTTTTGATTTTTAAAAAGTCAACTTCGGTTAATATACTCGTTCTGACGATTTTATTCTCTATGGGAATCGCTTCTACTTTTCTGATGAACGATACCGTAGCTATTATTGGAACCCCGATTGTGCTTTTGATTGCGAAACAGAATAAAATTAATACTAAAGTCCTTTTGCTTGCGCTGGCGTTTGGTGTTACCATTGGCAGCGTTGCAAGTCCAATTGGAAACCCTCAAAATTTAATTATAGCAGTTAACGGCGGCGTAAAAAATTCTTTCAATGAATTTTTTCAATACCTTTTTATTCCAACGTTGATCAATCTTTTTGCTACGTTTGTGGTATTAAAGATATTCTTTAATAAAGACTTTGCCTGTAATGTTGACTTTAGCAAAAAAGTGAAAGATATTAATAATAGACTTTCCCTATTATCTAAGATTTCTTTGACGATAATAATAACCTTAATTTTCGTTAAAATAATTGTTGTTGGCTTTAATTTAAATTTTGATTTTAGACTTACGTATATCGCTCTTGCAGCATCTTTGCCAGTTCTGCTCTTCAGTGAAAAAAGAATTTCTTTGCTCAAGAAGGTAGACTGGAAAACATTGATCTTTTTTATGTCAATGTTCATTTTAATGCAGAGTGTATGGAACACCGGCATTTTCCAGAAAGAAATCTATTCGGAAAAATTTAATCTAACTTCGCCTACTATGATTTTTGCTATAAGCGTAATTTTAAGTCAGTTTATTTCCAACGTTCCGCTTGTTGCGTTGTATCTTCCTATTTTACTAAAACTAAATGTGGCAGAAAGCGGAATGATGGCTCTTGCAGCGGGCAGTACAATTGCCGGAAATCTTTTTATACTCGGCGCGGCGAGCAACGTTATAATAATTCAAAATGCAGAAAGAAGAACCGGCGATACACTGACATTCACTGACTTTGCTAAAGTCGGAATCCCATTAACAATATTGAATCTATTGGTTTATTTTATTTATCTTAAAATGTTTTCTGTTTAAGCTGTCCGTTGATTTTCTTATCTTTACTCCTCAAAAATTTATGAGACAAGACTAATATGACTTCTAACGAGATCCGACAGCAATTTTTAGATTTCTTCCAAAGCAAGCAGCATAAGATTGTTCACAGCGCGCCAGTAGTTCCTTTTGATGATCCTACGCTTCTTTTCACCAACGCCGGTATGAATCAATTTAAAGATGTTTTTTTAGGAACCGGTACTCGCGATTATAAACGCGCAGCTGATACTCAAAAATGTATTCGTGTTAGCGGTAAGCATAACGATCTCGAAGAAGTGGGACACGACACTTATCATCACACATTTTTTGAAATGCTCGGCAATTGGTCTTTCGGTGATTATTATAAACCCGAAGCAATTGAGTGGGCGTGGGAACTATTAACGGATGTATGGAAACTTCCTAAGGAAAGATTGTGGGCAACAGTTTTTAGAGAGGATGACGAAGCATATGAATTGTGGAAATCAAAAACAGATATAAACCCAAATCATATTTTAAGATTTGATGAGAAAGATAATTTCTGGGAAATGGGCGAAACCGGTCCATGCGGTCCATGCTCTGAAGTTCATATTAATTTAAGCGATGATTTTGATAATCCAAAGTTTGTTAACGCCGGCGTACCGGAATGCATAGAAATTTGGAATCTTGTTTTCATTCAATATAACCGCGATGAAACCGGTGCGCTGCACGAACTTCCCGCAAAGCATGTTGATACCGGCATGGGATTCGAAAGAGTTTGTGCAGTAATGCAAAAGAAAAATTCCAACTACGACACGGACGTTTTTATGCCGCTGATAAACGCCGTTTCAAAATTGTCGGACATTAAATACGAAAAAGAAGAAGACAAGATTCCCATGCGCGTAATTGCGGATCATATCCGTACTCTTACCTTCGCAATTAGTGATGGAGCAGTTCCAAGCAACGAAGGACGAGGTTATGTTTTGCGAAGAATCCTGCGCCGTGCCGCGCGTTACGGAAGAAAATTAAATTTGAACAAACCTTTCCTCTACAAATTAGTTGACATTGTTACTTCAACTATGGGAAATGTATTTCCGGAGTTAAAAGAAAAACAAAGCTACGTTGAAAAGGTAATTCATTCCGAAGAAGAAAGCTTTAACGCAACGCTCGATCATGGAATCGAATTGTTTGAAGAGGTGATAAAAAAACTTTCGGCTTCTAATAAAAAAATAATTCCGGGCGAAGAAATTTTTAAGCTGTATGATACTTTCGGTTTTCCCGTTGACCTAACAAACGTTATGGCGAAAGAAAAAGGATTCTCTCTTGATGAAGCCGGCTTCAATAAGTTAATGGAAGAACAAAAACAGCGCACGCGTGAAGCTTCAAAAGAAAAATTTGCCTCTGTAAATGTTTCGTTGAATAATCTTGATTCATTCGATTTGATTAATAACGAAAAATCTGTTTTTATCGGCTACGATGATTTGACATCTAGTTCGATAATTGTCGGAAGAAAAAAAGAAGAAGCCGGAAAAGATTTGATTGTTTTAGATAAAACTCCTTTTTATGTCGAAGCTGGCGGTCAGATTGATGATTTGGGAAATATCCTGAGCGGATCAAATTCATTTAAAGTAATTGACGTGGCGAAAGTAGAAAACAAAATTATTCACGTGATTGAAAATGAAACCGACAGTCAGCTTATTCCTGGAACGAAGATAATTGCAAACGTTGATGAATCTCGCCGCTGGGATATTATGCGCAATCATTCAGCCACACACTTTCTTGACGCTGCTCTAAGAAAAATTTTAGGAACGCATGTTCAGCAGGCAGGCTCGTACGTGGGTCCGGATAGGCTTCGCTTTGACTTCTCGCATTTCGCAAAGTTAAGTGAAAGCGAAATTAAAGATATTGAAGTTCTTGTCAACGAACAGCTAAGAAGAAATATTCCTCTGCAGCATCACCGCAATGTTCCATTTGAAGAAGCAAAAAAAATGGGTGCGCTTATGTTCTTCGGAGATAAGTACGGCGATTTTGTAAACGTAGTTCAGTTCGGCGACTTCAGCATGGAATTCTGCGGCGGAACCCACGTTAAAAATTCTTCGCAGATAGGATTGTTCAAAATTATTAGCGAGTCTTCAATCTCAAGCGGCGTTAGAAGAATTGAAGCTGTTACAGGCGCCGGAGTGGAAAAATATATTCATTCGCAGATTGAACATCTTAAACTGCACGAAGAGAAAATTTCAGAGCTGCTTGAAACAAAAAAGAAACTTGAAAAAGAAATTTCAGAATTGAAACTTCATGATAAGCTTGGTCAAATTGATTCGGTTCTTTCAAAATCGTTTGAAGTGGACGGCGTTAAAATTTTCAAAGCAAAAATAGACGCCGACAATATGGAAGAATTAAAATCGTTCGGAGACGAGATTAGAAATAAAATTAAATCGGGCGTTGGAGTTTTAATTTCCGGAGTCGAAGGCAAAGCAGGAATTGTTTGTGTTGTATCAGATGATTTGATTAAAGAGAAAAAGCTAAGCGCGGGCAAAATTGTTGGTGAGCTTGCGAAGCTTGTAGGCGGCGGCGGCGGCGGACGTCCTCATCTTGCGACTGCCGGCGGGAAAGAAGTTGAAAAAATTCCTTCTGCTTTATCTTCGGTTGAAGAAACTGTAAAAAAATTTCTTTAATTTCTATACAAAGAAATTTTAAGTTCAATGCGCTTAGTCTATTTTTATAAATTAAAATCGAGGGAATAGGTTGAGTAAAACAAAAATTAAATATGTCTGTTCAAATTGCGGCTATGAATCATTGCGCTGGCTTGGTAAATGCCCGGAATGCGATAGCTGGAATTCTTTTACAGAGGAAATAGTTGAAGCGGATAAGCAGAAAAAAATAACTTACAAGGGGAATGTTGCAATCAATAGTATAGATCAAATTTCTGCAAATGAAGAAGAAAGAATAAAAACCAGGATCGAGGAATTCGATAGAGTCCTTGGTGGCGGTCTTATGCCGGGTTCCGTTATTCTGCTAGGCGGCGACCCGGGAATAGGCAAATCAACTCTCGCAATGCAAGCAGCATCAAACATAAAAGAAAAAGTTTTATATGTTACCGGAGAGGAATCCGCCAAACAAATAAAGATTCGTGCTAACCGTTTAAAAATAAAATCGGAAAATTTTTATGTTCTTGCTGAAACGGATATGTCAGTTATTATCAGCGGCATAAATAATTTATCTCCGGCTGTTGTGGTTATTGATTCAATTCAAACGATGTACAGGAGCGAGCTGGAAAACTCTCCCGGGACAATTACTCAAATCCGTGAGAGTACAGCACTTTTGATGGAAGAAGCTAAGAGGAATTTATTTAGCGTAATAATAATCGGTCATGTTACAAAGGAAGGAATGATAGCCGGTCCTAAAATTCTGGAACACATTGTCGATACAGTAATACAATTTGAAGGAGAGTCAAATCATTCATTTAGAATATTAAGAGCGCAGAAAAATAGATTCGGCAGCACAAATGAAATTGGTGTTTTCGAAATGCACGAGGATGGTTTGACGGAAGTAAAAAATCCAAGCGAACTATTTTTGAGTGAAAGAGAAAAAGAATCAGCTGGATCAGCAGTAACAGCAACAATAGAAGGCACGCGCCCGATACTGCTTGAAGTGCAGGCTTTAGTTACGCCTTCAAATTACGGGAATCCGCAGCGAGTAGCCACGGGCTTTGATTACCGCCGTCTTTCAATTTTACTTGCCGTACTTGAAAAAAGAGCCGGCTTGCGACTTTCGGCTGCAAATGTTTTTTTGAATCTTGCTGGCGGGGCAAAAATAAATGAGCCCGCAATTGATCTTTCGATTTGCTGTTCAATAGCTTCGAGCCTGCTCGATAAAATTGTGGATAACAATACGGTGGTAATCGGCGAAGTCGGGTTAGGCGGAGAAATTCGCAGTGTTGGTAATATAGAAAAAAGAATTCAAGAAGCCGAAAAATTAGGATTCAAAAAAGTCATTCTGCCCAAAAACAACATGAAAGGTATAAAAAATAACGGGACGATCCGGATAATTCCCGCCGAAAATTTATCTGAGGTAATAAATATACTTTTAAAATAAAAGCCGTTTACCCTTATTTTAGTGGCTTTTACGGATGTGGCGGAAACCGCTAACCCTTAAAAAAATATTTTGTTTTCTTAAATAATAATATTATTTTTCTCGGCGGTTTAAAAAACTGCACTGTTTTATTCATATTTTTTAGAGGTAAGTTAGTGAGTACTAAACTTTTTGTGGGATCACTCCCGTGGGCAGTTAATGACGATGCTTTGAAGTCTACATTCGAAGTTCATGGTACCGTCGTTTCTGCTAAAGTGATTACTGATCGTCAGACCGGTAGATCGAGAGGCTTTGGATTTGTTGAAATGGAAAACGAAACCGAGGCAAGCAAGGCTATTGAAGCACTTAATGGAGCGGAATTAAAAGGACGCAACATTGTGGTAAGCGAAGCTAAACCGAAAGGCTAAAAAAATATTAGGTTACTTGCATTTCTCAAAGCGCTCTGGTGAGCGCTTTTCTATTTTAAAGTATAAATGTATTTATGCCGATTCTAAAATTATTTTCACCTCTGTAATTTAATCTCCACGCAAATTCTAACTCAATTGGAATAAGAGGATGACCAATCCCGAAACCTGCTTCATAAAACAAATGCGGTAATGTTTGTACCGGCTGGACTAAAATCGAGCTGGAACTGCTGCTGATGCCGGCGTATGCTGCGTTAACAAAGGCTTCAAGTTGAATATCCCAATCTTTCAAACCGGGAATCCCGAGAAACCTGAATAACTCGTCTCCTATATATTCTTGAAGATTCAACGTCGCAATTTTATTGCCAAGAATTTCATTAACATTTAAAGTTCTAAAAGAATAATCCTGTGCTGTTAAATTAATGTTGCCAGGCAGAGAATATAAAAGCTGGTATGGAAGCTTTCCATCCGTATACATTCCATAAGCCCGGAAATAAAGCGCTGTTGATCCAAAAGTATTAATTGAGCCGTAGCTTTTCAGTTCGTATAAAGAGTAATTAATGCTGCTTTGCAAAGCAGTATTAGACAAAGTTACATTGCCCTGCAAAACGGCATAAGACCGTCCAAGCGAAATTTTCCTTCTGAAATATCCGTCTTCTATATAATCTCTAAAGTCTAAAGTGAAGCCTGCCGTAATAGCATTAATTTTAGTTTCATATATCGGCGGGTTGTCTATAAATGTTTTATTCTTTGCAAAGAAGGAAAAATCGGTATTCTTAAAAGCGTTGTTGTCAGTATGATTTATAAATCCGGCGCTTAAACTAAGTACAGGAAAGACATCGCCAGATACTTTTACCTCGAACCCTTTTGTATAATAATAATTACGGAATTCATATTTGGAAACCAGCGCAAGCACAGTGGATGTTAAATCATTATAGTTGTCTGAGTTTCCGAATAGAACATTTAATTTATCATACGCATTTATAGAAAATTTATAAGTGCGGTAATCTCCGAAAAGATATGAGAGATTTAAATTTGATTTTAATTTCTTATCTGAAAAGCCGTAAGAAAACTGCGCCGATGAATTCATTCTCATGTCCAATGCATTTCTAAGGAACATACCGAAGTCAATTGTATGCCCTTCCACGCGGTTGAAATGATACATCCCGAGTGGAGCGCTTATGGAAAGATTATCGGTAAGATCAAATTTTGCAGATAGAGGAGAAAACTTATCCCAAAAGCTTTGCGGAACGCTGCTCAAGCTGTCGATTCTTTCATAGGCAGCTTTCTCTTCGCGTGTGTTTGGAATAGTCTGAACGTTCTCCCAGTAGGTAGAATCTTTTTTATCCGCATCCGGCAGAACGGAAATTATTGCTTTACCGAAAATATTTTTTGGAATGGGCTGGTTTATTTTATAATTATAAAGAATAGTATTCAGCTCGAAACCAAACCTCACAAGCCCTAAGTAATTTGCAGTTAGAAATAGTCTGAAGTCAGCCGGCATAAAGACAGAATCGCCGAAGTTGGAAAACTGCTGAAAGACAAAAATGCTGTCAAAGAGTCCGGCGGTATTTGCAGCGCGGTTAATTCCCAGTTCAACTTTTAAGAGATCGAAAGTGCCGTCGGTAATATAAATATTTCCTTTAAAGCCCGGGTCGCTTTCATTCAGCGGCTCCATATATATTTGATAAACTTTCTGTTTGTCTTTTGCAAAAGTATTTTCAAGATGATAGTCATAATAGTTTAATGCTTTAGAAGCGAGAGGTCCGGGCAAATCTTTCCCTAAGAAATTAATATCATCTCTATAAAAATCCTGAACCAGCCTTCCGCCAGAAACCGTGTTTACGAAAGAAGGAATGTTTGCCGACTGCTTTCGTGCTGTAATTATTTCTTTGTAGCTGCCTGGCTTTTGATAATAACCTTCACTTTCATTTTCAATTATACCGGTAATTTTAAGGGCGGATGAGTCGCCGCCTACATCTAAACCAACGCTATGACCGCTGGCTCTGAAATCTTTTTGCGTTCTCACTGTCCCTTTTGTGTATGCTTCAAACTCGTAACTTAAAAGACTCTTGTCCCGTTCTTCCTTTCGTGCAATAGCCTTGCGAATAATTTTTACTGCGGGATTTTCGCCGGGCAGAACTACGATTGGAGGTAAATTTATATCTGACTGGACAAGGTTGAAATTTATCCCGCGAAAATTTTGATTAAGATTAATAGAAACCGTATCGGAATTATATCCGATATACGAAGCAACTAAGCTATACTTTCCTTTATTTAATCTTAATTCATACTCGCCGTTTTTGTTTGCTGCGGTTCCAATTGAATAATTTATAACTCTTACGTTTGCGTAAGCAAGAGCGTTGTGAGATGATGCGTCGACAATTTTTCCTCTTAGGAAATATTGCTGCGCCGGAACTGCGCACGATGTTAATAAAACAAATAATAAAATACGGAAGAACTTCATTTTTCCCTCAATGCAGAAAATTGATATTACTAACTTAGTAATAATATCTATTGCATGAATAAATTTTTGAAGAATGGGAAATATGAATGATGATGAGCGAAAAGTAATCCATTGAAAATTATTATCTCTTAATTCCTTTTATTGAAACTCTTAATCTTTTAATTTTGCAGGACTATTTTCTGGTCTCTAATTAACTCAAGGATTTGATAATGAAAAGAAAATTTGCGGGAATAATTTTATTGTCCCTCTTTATAATTTTGCCCGGCTACAGTCAGGTTAAAATTAATTTCACGGAGTACGATCTGGATAACGGACTTCATGTTATACTTCATCAGGATAAATCTACGCCGATTGTTGCGATCAATGTTCTGTATCATGTAGGTTCAAAAAACGAAAAACCCGATAGAACCGGCTTTGCGCACTTCTTCGAGCATCTGATGTTTTCCGGTACGAAATATATTCCCCGCGGCGATTACTATAAGATGATACAAAATGCGGGCGGGCAATTGAATGCAAATACAACACAGGACAGAACTCTATATTATGAGATCCTACCTTCAAACCAGCTTGCACTCGGCTTGTGGATGGAATCTGAAAGGATGCTGCATCTAAAAATCGACAGCATATCAGTTGAGACTCAACGAAAAGTTGTTAAAGAAGAAAGAAGACAGCGCTACGACAACCAGCCGTATGGAAGCGTGTTCGAAAATATTTTTAAAGACGCGTATAAAGTTTATCCGTATAAATGGGTTCCTATTGGATCCGTGCAGTATATTGACAAGGCAACGCTGCCCGAATTCATAGATTTTTATCATACTTATTACGTCCCGCAGAATGCCACGCTGTCAATTGCCGGCGACATTGATATTAATAAAACGAAAGAGTTGATTAAAGAATATTTCGGATCAATTCCCAAAGGGACCAAAGATATTTATCGTCCAAATGTCGTTGAACCTCCGCAGACTTCGGAAATTATTGATACTGTTTATGATAATATTCAGCTTCCGGCTGTTATTGAAGCTTATCATATCCCTGCAGTAGGGACGAAGGATTTTTATCCGCTCGATATGCTTACAACGCTGCTTGCTGTTGGGAAAAGCTCTCGACTTTACAAAGCGGTTGTGGACAGCGAACAGAAAGCAGTTGACGTTGAAGCATTCTCTTTTGGTCTCGAAGCCCCCGGATTGTTTATAAGCCTCGGCATTGCGAACAAAGGCGTTAGCGCAAACGATCTTCAAAATTCAATCGATGAACAAATCGAAAAAATAAAGAATAATTTAATTTCGGATGAAGAGCTCCAAAAACTGAAGAACTTAATTGAATCAAGAGCGGTAAGCTCGGTAGCAACTGACGCCGGCGTCGCTGAAAACCTTGCTGAATACCACGTCATCTACGGCAGCACCGATTTAATAAATACAAATCTTCAGCGGTATCTTGACGTTACCAAAGAAGATATTAAAAGAGTTGCCGATCAATATTTGACGAAGGAAAATAGAGTTGTACTTATTTATCTGCCAAAGTCGCTTCAGCAGAAGGAGGGTAAGTAAATGTTAAGAAGAATTTTAGCCTTAAGTTTTATTGTTCTATTTTCTTTTTTGGCTTTCGCACAAATCGACAGATCAAAGCCGCCTCAGCCCGGACCCGCGCCATTAATTCAGCTCGGCAAGTACGAAACATTCGAGCTTAGCAACGGGTTGAAAGTTTTTATAATTGAAAACAACAAGCTTCCACGCGTAGCTTTTTATTTAATAGTGAACAGACCGCCGATACTCCAAGGTGATGAGACCGGATATATTTCCGCCGCTGGCAGACTCTTGGGCACAGCTACAAAGACACGGACTAAAGATCAGATCAATGATCAAATTGATTTTATCGGCGCTGAGTTTTCCACTTCATCAAACGGCGTATTCGGCATGGCTTTGAAACAGCATGATACAACGCTCCTCAGCATTATGTCAGATGTAATTAAGAACGCAGTGTTCAATCAATCCGAGCTTGATAAAATTAAGCTAAGAATGAAGTCTGATATAGAGGCTTCTAAAGATGATCCGGACGCAATTTCCTCTGTTGTCGGGGATGTGCTCCGCTACGGGAAAAATTATCCTTACGGCGAAGTTATGACTGACAAAACCATCGACAGCATTTCTCTTACAAAGTGTGAAGAATATTATTCAACTTATTTCCGTCCGAATGATTCTTACCTTGCAGTCGTCGGCGATATTTCAAAAGGAGAAGCAAAAACACTGGTGGAAAAATATTTCGGCGATTGGCAAAAAGGAAATGTTCCGAAGGCAACATATAAAACTCCTGTGCCGCCCGCACACAGAGAAGTTGCAATTGTTGATAGACCTAATTCTGTTCAGTCGGTTATTAATGTTACTTATCCGGTTCAGCTTACAACAGGAAGCAAGGACATAATCAAAGCGAACGTTATGAATACTATTTTGGGCGGAGATGCTTTCAGGCTTTTCGAGAACCTGAGAGAGAATCACGGCTACACATACGGCGCTTATTCGGATCTTTCGCCTGATGAATACGTCGGACAGTTTGACGCTTCTGCGAATGTACGTAATGAAGTAACCGACAGCTCCGTTGCTCAAATTTTATATGAGATGAACAGAATAAGAAAAGAGCCTGTTTCCGAAAAAGAATTGCAGCATGCAAAAAATTTTATTTCAGGTAATTTTGCTATTTCTCTTGAGCGACCGCAGACGATAGCTTCGTTCGCTGTTAACATTGCCAAGTATAATCTGCCGGAAGATTATTACCAGAATTATCTGAAGAATATTGCCGCAGTAACGCCGGAAGAAATAAAAGCGGAAGCCGATAAATATATTCTTCCCGACAACGCCTACGTGCTTGTAGTTGGCAATGCCGATGAGGTTGCAAAAAGTTTGGCGCACTTCGGACCGGTAAAATATTATGACTCGAATGGAAATGTTATTGATACAAATAAAGCGAGCATTCCGGCTGGGCTTACTGCGGATAAAATAATTGAGAACTATATTGATGCAGTCGGCGGGAAAAAGAATCTTGATAAAGTGAAAGATAGAACAACGATAATGGACGGTAATGTTCAGGGCGTGAGCGTGCTGATGACAATTTATCAGAAAGCGCCGGATAAAATGATGCAGGAAGTTACCGCCGGCGCGATGAAGCAGGATATTTATTACAACGGCAAAACCGGCGTTATTAAGATGGCGGGTAAGTCAATGGAAGTTAAAGGTAATGAGCTTGAAAAACTTAAATATGAATCTACGCTTGACTTGCTTTCTAATCTGAAGGCTTTTCATATTAAGCTGAAGCTTGAAGACGTTGAGAAAGTAAATGGCAAGAATGCATACAAAGTCGATATGATTCTGCCTTCGGGAACAAAGTGGATTCAGTATTATGATCCGCAGACATGGCTGAAGGTTAAAGAATCAAAAAATATAACCGTGCCGCAAGGAACATTCACGCAGGATACTTACTTTGACGATTACCGGGATGTTGACGGTGTAAGATATCCTTTCTCGCTTAAACAAACTTTAGGACCGCAGCACCTGGACTTTGTGGTAACTTCAATTAAAGTAAACACAGGCTTGAAGGACAGCATTTTCGAGCCGAAATAATTTAGAAGAGAAACATGCAGAAAAAATATTCCGTTGTTGTATTCGATCTGGGCAATGTGCTTATACCGTTTGATTACAGCAGAATGATGAAGCGGTTCAATGAAATAAAAGAAGGGCTTGGCGACAAGTTTGCAGCGTTCTACAAAAGCAATTATGAAATTCACCGCAGCTATGAGCGCGGGGAAATTACCGATGAAAAATTTATAGAGAAGATGCTTGACGTTCTTGAGCATAAGATAGACGGCGAAACTTTCTGCAAATATTTTTCAGAGATATTTACTGTGAACGAAAATGTCGCCTCGCTTCTTCCTCGCATCAAAGAAAAATATAAGCTCGTTCTTCTTTCAAACACTAATTCGATCCACAGAGAATACGGCTGGAAGAAATACGACTTTCTTAAAAGCTTCGATAAACTAATTTTGTCTTATGAAGCAGGAGCGGTAAAGCCGGAAGAAAAGATTTACCGCGCTGTTGAAGATTATACTAAGATGCCTGCGAACGAGCATATATTTATCGACGATGTTCTGGAATATGCCGAAGGCGCTAAAAAGTGCGGCTGGGATGCGGTTCAATTCTTAGGATATGAAAAGCTTCTCGCCGACCTTAAGGAAAGAAATATCCTTTAAAGAATTAAAAAAAGATTTATGATTACCAACGAAGAGAATTTTAACTACCGCTCGGAAAAGTTTGCGGATATAGAAATACTTAGATACAACGTTCCCGGATTTGAAGAACTGACCTTGAAAGAAAAAGAATTGGTTTACTATTTAAGCCAGGCTGCTCTGTGCGGAAGGGAAATTATATACGATCAAAATTACAAGCACAATCTAAAGATCAAGCGCACGCTTGATGTTATTGTAAAAACTTCTTCCGGCGACAGAACCGCAGATGAGTTTAATAAATTCCTGGTTTACGTAAAGCGCGTCTGGTTCTCCAACGGTATTCATCATCATTATTCTACAAAGAAGTTTCTGCCTGAAATTTCCGTACAATATTTTAACGAGCTTGTTGAACGATCAAATAAAAATGCTTTCCCGCTTGCGGCTAACGAAACGCCGGATGAGTTTATAAAAAAAATCATTCCTTTTATATTCGATCCTGCGGTTGATTCGCAGCGCGTTAATCTTGATCCTAACGCCGACGTAATTAAAACATCGTCGAACAATTATTATGAAAACCTTACGCAGAAGGAAGTGGAAGAATTTTATTCGTCTGATGATAAAATCAAAAATGAAAATTCTATTTCGCACGGACTGAATTCAAAGCTTGTAAAAGAAAATGATGGGATAAAAGAGAAAGTATGGAAAGCGGGCGGAATGTATTCCTCGGCGATTGAAAAAATTATATACTGGCTGAAGAAAGCTGCCGATGCGGCTGAGAATGATGTTCAAAAAAGTGCGCTGGAAATATTAATTAAGTATTACGAAACCGGCGATTTAAAATTATTCGACGAATACAGCATAGAGTGGCTGAAAGACACGGAGTCGCGCGTGGATACGGTTAACGGTTTCATAGAAGTCTACGGCGATCCCTTAGGCTACCGCGGCGCATTTGAGGGAATTGTTTCGATAAAAGATCTTGAGGCGACGAAAAGAATAAAAGCAATCGGCGATAACGCGCAGTGGTTTGAGGACAACTCACCGATAGACGATCAGTTCAAGAAAAAAAACTGCGTCGGAATTTCTGCGAAGGTAATAACGGTAGTTGCCGAAGCCGGTGACGCATCGCCGTCTACGCCGATCGGGATTAATCTGCCTAACGCAAACTGGATAAGAAAAGAGTACGGCTCCAAATCTGTTAATCTCGGCAACATTGTTTACGCTTACAATAAAGCGGCTTCGGAAGAACTTATAAAAGAATTCTGCTTTGATGAAGATGAAATAGACCGCGCAGTAAAATACGCGCCGCTTGCGGATAATATACTTACAGACCTGCACGAAGTCATCGGACACGGCTCGGGACAAATTAAAGAAGGAGTTGCATCCCCGAAACAGACGCTGAAAAATTATGCTTCCGCAATAGAGGAAACGCGCGCGGACCTCGTGTCGCTGTATTACATAAGCGATAGAAAAATTCTTGATCTAAATCTTCTTCCAAATAACGACGCTGCTAAAGCGGGCGTAGAAAAATTTATACGCAACGGCTTAATGCTCCAGTTGAACCGGATCGAGCCGGGAGATAATATAGAAGAGTCGCACATGCGCAACCGGCAGCTTATCGCAAAATGGGTTTTTGAAAAAGGAAGGGATGAAAAATTAGAGAATGGGAAAACCGGAATAATCGAGAAGAAGATAAAAGAAGGAAAAACTTATTTTGTAATAAATGATTTTGAAAAGCTGCGGAAGCTTTTCGGCGAGCTGCTTAAAGAAATTCAGCGCATAACGTCCGAAGGTGACTATGAAGCGGCGAAGTATCTTATAGAAACTTTCGGTGTTAAGGTAGATGCGGATATTCATAAAGAAGTGAGAGAGCGTTACTCAAGGCTGGACATTGCGCCGTACCGCGGATTTATTAACCCGGTGCTTAAGCCGGTTTACGATGACGAAAAAATTATTAATGTAAATATAGAATTTCCAGAAAGCTTTACCGCGCAAATGCTTTATTATGCCGACACGTATTCTTTTCTGCCGGCAGAGAATTGAAAAAGGAGGTAGAGGAAAAGGTAGAGGTAGAGGCAGAGGTAAAGAGGTAGAGAATGGGTTAAAAGGTAAAAAGGTTAATAGGTCAAAAGGGAAAATGTATGTGTATTAAGTGAGAGTTTTGGATAAGCAAAGCGGAAGTGCCGGGAAGGGAATGGAAAGTGCGGGGAAGTAAAATATAAATTGCGGGAAGGAACACGCATGTTTAGGGAAGCAAGTCAAAAGTCGCGCGAAGCAACTCGAAAGTGATGCGAAGCAAACCGAAAGTGATGGGAAGCAAGTGAAAAGTGATGCGAAGCAACTCAAAAGTGATGGGAAGCAAGTCGAAAATGATGCGAAGCAAGTGAAAAATGATGCGAAGCAACTCGAAAATGATGCGAAGCAAACCGGAAGTGATGGGAAGCAAGTCGAAAGTGATGCGAAGCAAAGCAAAAATCGCGGGATGTAATTGAAATATTGTGCGGCGTAACTGAAATATAATGCGAAGTAAAAGGAAAGAGAAATAATAGCAGCCAAAAGTGTCAGTAAGCGTTATAAATTGAAATTTGAGCCTTCCGTTATTTGTAAAATAGAAAACATAACCCGTAGGAACAATTATAATTTTAAGATTATTGAACTTAAGTGATAAAAAATATAAATGTCAATTATTGTTAAATAGAAATTATTGTTATTTGACAAGTAAATAAAAAATAATATAAAAATAATATTTTCCTTGACATTTGATAAAAATGGAGTTAGGTTAACAGTGCTTCTTTTTCTATAGTTAAAGGAGTTGATTTTTGTTCTATAAATATTGATATGAAATTAATTACACGCGGGGAATTGTGTAAGTATTGTAGACCCGCTTTTGTATAATAAAAAATACGGAGGCTAAAATGATACCATATCTAGAGGACAAACTAAAGATGTTTGAGACGGTAGACGAATTCATGCAGAGATACGAGGCAGATATATCGTCGATACCGGAACTAATCAATTCGTGCAATGAACTTCACACGACAATCGTTCTAATAAAAGAAAAGAACGAAACCACCAAGAACGCCAGGTCAGGCAAATTCCAGGCAAAACTCGATGCAAAGCATATAATGGTAGCTGCAATTGTTCCGGCAGCGCGTTCGCTTCATTCCTATGCAAGGAAGAACCATATTGCGGATATAGCGGCAATAACACGCGGAGTAACTCGCTCAAGTTTATTAAAGCTTAACAAGGTTGAGTTCGACACTAAGACAGACACCATTTACAAGCTGCTTGATGCCAACAAAGACAAGCTGAGCGGGTTTAACATGGACAGTGCGAAGGTTGCCCTTGTAAAAGCGGCGATAGATGGATATTATGAAGCTGAGAAAGAACATCACGCAAGCGGCGAGCAGCAGTCTGCGGCGCATATAAGTCTTGACGAAGCATTCGATCTAGCGGAGGAAATATTAAAGGAAGATATAGACGGAATGATGGAGCATTTTAGGGATGTCAACCCGGTAATGTATAACGAATACCTGTCAGCGCGAGTAATAAAGAACGTAAGCGGCAGCAAGAGCGTTCCGGCAGCGCAGACAGCAACTGCTCCGGCGCAGCAGAACACTCAAGCTTAGAAAACAAAATAAATTAATTCAATTTTCTTTTCTGTATTCTTTCGATTACGATGAAACCTCCGGTTATAAAACGCCGGAGGTTTTTTTATTTCTGCAATAGTTCGAGATCAAGATCAAGTTTAAGTAAATTTATTTTAGAAGAACCATCTTCTTAATTGAGGTATAATCTCCAGCCTTTAGTTGATAAAAGTAAACGCCGCTTGCAAGTTTACTTGCATCGAATAAAACATTATATGTGCCTGCATTTTGATTTCCATTATATAACGTTGCTACTTCCTTACCAAGTAAATCATATACCTTCAATACAACATGATCTGCGGTTGGAAGGTCATAGCTTATTATTGTCGTTGGATTGAATGGATTTGGGTAATTCTGACTTAAGCTAAAATGATCTGGAATTCTATTCGAAGAAGAAGCATATAATTGAAGAGAATTTGATTTAGCTAATATCTTATTATTTAGACTGTCCTCTATAAAAAGATTTACAAGATTGTAATCCCACCTGTCTCCAACAGAAGAAGAGTCTGCTAAATTTTCTGCTGCTAATTTCAAGTTGACATTCTTTCCCAGTATAGAAGTTGGGATTGGAAGTTGTATCATACCAACAATACTGTTCACTGTGTTATCTGGAACATTATATTTCCCAAGTACAATATCATTTCCGTTTAAAGAAGCTACAATATTAAATACAATTGGAGATGTGTCATTTATTTTGAAAGTATTTTGATTTTGTGAATGATATGATAATTGCAAATTCAGAGTATCTGCGTCGTTATTAATATTTAATGAATTACCTCGCAGCATAGCAAGCATTCCTGAAGAATGCAGAGTATTAGGTAGAGTTGAATTAGCAGGCTCAACATAATCTGCGGTTTCATTCTGCCCGGATTGTGTAGTTATATTAAACTTACTCAGCTCAATATCAATATAAGCGTTCTTACTTTTGTCATAAATATCAACGCAGCGGTGATAAAGCAGATTATTGTTAGCCGAAGCTAAATTTTTTCCCATTGCTCCGCTGCCTCTAAAATCATAATGAACGGCATAAGGAGAGCCTGCTGTGCCAGTCCATAAATATGCCGCTTGCAGAGAGTCCGCCTTCTCAATTATGTTCGGATAATTTCCATTTGTTGCTACAACCTGAGCAGGAACACCCCAGCCTGCATTCCAGCTTGAACCGTTATTTTCAACTTGATGAATATTACCGTTGTTATCCGGGAAAAGAACAGTTGCACCACCTCTAGCGTCAAGGTGACCCATTACAGTTGGAGTATATGGAGTATAATAATAAGCAAACTCAGTTATTGGAGTCCAGTTCATTCCTTGATAGTTTACTCCCCGGTAACAAATTACACCAAGATTATATATATGATCCCAGGCTTGCCAAACATAATGAGTAAGATTATTTGCATCTCCGCTTATTGAACACAGAGTATTACTAGCTTCTCTGCTATCGTCCGGCAAAGGAGACGACCAGGTTTGCCAGCTTGAGCCGGAATTATAATCTGTATAAACATTAGAGCCGTCATCATAGCTTAAGAAGAGCCATCCTGCAGAGTTAGTTGTCAAAGCAGGATTTTTCGAGGTGCTCGAAGTGCCGGGCAATAATGAAGACGAAGACCAGCTTGCGCCATTGTTGGTCGAAGTGCAATAATAAATTCCATTACTATTAGAGAAAGCAAGATATATTTTTGAGAATGCATTAGATAGAACAGGGTTGGGTGATACAGATAATCCTGTAACGATATTTGATGGATTACTCCACGTACTTCCGCCATTAGTACTCCTTGAGTAAACAAGATTATGAGACGAGCCGATTGTATCCTGCCAGACAGCAATAATATTTGTTCCGGTTGAAGTAAGAGTAGAAGAAATATTTTTGCATGTTCCATCGCTTAATCTTTGAGGCGATGACCAGTTAGATCCGCCGTTAGTTGAATTACGATAATATATCTCTCCGTCGCTGTCAAAAATTTCATGATATTTGTTTGAAGTGTCAATAATAAGTTTACGCTGTGTATTGTTTGAAGTAGCTTTAGCGCTGAGAGACTTATTTGAATCAGCGCATGCATCTGTATTATATAAACAAATATCATTAATCAAACGTTGACCATTAGGAGTTCCCCATCCGGTGCATAGATCATATCCTGATACGGCAGAAAATTTATTTAGACTTTCCGACCAAGTATTATTCCCTTTTGTAACATCGTGGAAATCAGAAGGTTCATTATTCCCG